>NC_021313.1:2604208-3255260 GCF_000403645.1 Salinarchaeum sp. Harcht-Bsk1 | reverse complement strand
GCGCCGACGCCGCAGGACTAGACGATGACTTCCGCGCCTCCCTTCGGTCGGCGCGGTGTCGGAACATTTTCGAAGGCGCCCAGCCGATCGCTCTCGTATGTCGGTCGCCGAGCGAACGCGGGAGGCGGTTCGTGCAGATCCAGCACTCTACGACGCGCTCCGGGCCGGCGTCGTCAACTACAGTGCGGCTGCGAGGTCGTTGGCGGTCGACGGCGACGTGGAGTCGATCGCGACGGCACTCAGACGGTACGCCGAGGAGCTCCCAACGGGTGAGCAGTCGGATCGCCGCGTCAGCGTCCGGCTCCATCGTGGGGTCGCACTCGACGAGGATGCGTTCGGCGGCGTCGATCTCGAGGCCGATGGAGACGCGACCGCGATTCAGGTCACTGGCGACGTGGATGCCCGGGCCTTCGAACGAGTCCTCGGTTCACTTCGAACCGCCGGCGTCGCCGTCACCGCCGGGGGTTTCAACGATGACGCGCTCGTGGTCGGCGTCGAACCGCGCACGGGGCCAGAGGCCCTTCGCGTCGTCGAACGAGCCCTGGAGTCCAGATAGTCGACCGAACGGCCCGTTTCAGAGATCGGAGCGTTGAAACGCCGGCCCGCTGAACGAAGTTCCATGACGCTGCGGCTTCACGACACGCTCTCGGGTGAGACGACCGATTTCGAGCCGATCGGCGACGCCGTCACCCTCTATCTCTGTGGTCTGACGACCTCTGATCCCGCCCACCTCGGCCACGCCCGCGTCTGGCTCCACACGGACGTCCTCCACCGCTGGCTCGAGTACTCCGGGTATGAGGTCCGCCACGTCGAGAACTTCACCGACGTCAACGAGAAGGTCCTCGCGCGGGTCGGGGAGGTCGGCGACAGCGAGGCCGATGTCGGTCGCCACTACGTCGCCGAATTCCTCGACGATATGCGCTCGCTCCGATTGAAGCGGGCGACCGTCTACCCCCGCGTCACCGAGCACGTCGAGGAGGTAGTCGCGATGGTCGAAACCCTCCTCGAGAAAGGGTACGCATACGAATCCAACGGCTCGGTGTACTTCGACGTCACCAGTTTCGAGGACTACGGCAAGCTATCGGGGCAGCAGATCGACGAACTCGAGGCCCAGGGGCCCGAAGATGAGCGATCCGAGAAGCGACATCCGGCCGACTTCGCGCTCTGGAAGGCCGACGGCGTCGGGCCCGAGGAGATCGTCGAGCACCAGCACGAGGAAGCAGCCGATCCCGAGGACGCATGCGAGACGGCGCTCACCTGGGACTCTCCGTGGGGCGAAGGCCGCCCCGGCTGGCACATCGAGTGCTCGGCGATGTCCACCACGCACCTCGCCAATACCTTCGATATCCACGTCGCTGGCGAGGACCTGGTCTTCCCCCACAACGAAAACGAGATCGCCCAGGCCGAAGCGGCGACGGGGCAGCCGCTCACGAACCACTGGCTCCACGTGGGACTCCTCGAGACTGGCGACGAGAAGATGTCCTCCAGTCTCGGGAACTTCTACACCGTCGAGGAAGGAATCGAGAAGTTCGGTGCGGACGTCGTCAGGACCTTCCTCCTCTCGGCGACGTATTCGGAGAAACAGGCCTACTCCGAAGCTGCGATCGAGGAGGCCCAGGAGCGCTTCGAGCGCCTCGAACGCGGATACGAACGGGCCGTCGCAGTCGCTGACTCACCGGATTCGAAGACGAAGGTCAGGGACGACTCGCTCCGAAGCGCCGTCGCCACCGCACGTGAGGAGTTCGGACGGGCGATGGACGACGACCTGAACACCAGGGAGGCGTTCGCGGCGCTCCTCGAACTCACGAGCGCCGTTCACGAGCACCTCGATTCGTACGACGACGCAGATTACCAGGGCCTCCGTTCCGCCATCGAAGCGTACGACAAACTTGGGGGTGGTGTGCTGGGGCTCCGGTTCGGAGCCACGGAGGCTGGCGACGTCACGATTGCCGAGGAGCTAGTCGAACTCGTGCTCGAAGTCCGCGAACAACAACGTGCTGCGGGCAACTACGAGCAGGCAGACGAACTACGGGCCGACCTCGAGTCGATCGGTGTCGAAGTACAGGACACGGACGAGGGGCCGGAGTTTCGATTGTAATCGGCCGCCAGCCCTTCGTCGCGGAATCCCACGAGCTCAGGAGGTTCGTGCGGGAGTTGCTGTCCTGCATTCGAGGCGCCACGATCGGCGTTCAGTCTCGCTCGACGTGAATCTCGGTTTCGGAGATATGGAGGTAGTAGAACGGAGCGTCACCGAGTTGCTCGTAGATGGAGATGTTCATTAGCTGGGGCACGACATCGAACTTGGTTCCGAAGTCGTAATCTTCGGCGACGAGGGCGCCGCTCAGGCTATGGTCGTTCCCCCTTCCGAGTAACACCTCTGCGTTCGGGGCGTAGATCAACGCGTGGACGTCCGTGTTCTGACCTTTGTGGCCGATCTGATCCACATCGGAGTGGAAGAAAATCCGCAGTTGGTCTTCCTTCCCGGGCTCACCCAGTTGTCCGCCTCCACCGCCGTTGCCGACGAGGTCGCCCGTCGAGTACACCGTGACGTTATTATTACCGATGATATCGTAATCCGCGCCTTCGTCAAACGAGGGACTCTGCTCGGTGGCGATGATGATATCGCCCCCTGTCGTATTGAAGTCCAAGTTGCCGTTCGAAAGGTTGCCGTCGTCGTAATAGAGGCCAGCATCGATCTCGGTGTCGGCAGGAAGTATCTCGCCGTTGTTTCTCGCGTCTTCCAAGTACGCCTCTACCAGTGGCGTCGCACTCGGTGCCTCGTCAGAGTTACCGAAATCGCTCGAATTGTCGATCCCGTCGAAATCGTTGGTCCTACCATTTCCACCGCCGATCATGACGCCGTTCTCGAGGCTGCCGAGGTCGAACGGCACGCTGAACTGGATCACGAGTTCACCCTCCTCGCCGTCGTCACAGTCCTCGGCTGCAGAGCCGTCGGTCCGTTCTTCGAAGTACTGCTCCCATCCCTGGCAGTACTCACTGTCGATTGTGATCAGAACGCTCCCATCCTGGAGGGGATTGTAGTGGCTCGGTCGGTCGGGATAGTGCCGTTCGGAGGTGTGGGCGACCATCTCGCCGACAGTGCTTCCCGACGTAGAGAAGTCGTCCCTCACCAGCACGACGGGGAAAGTAATCGTCGGATCTGGATCTTCGCGGTAGTGGAACTCTGGAGACCGTACCAGCGACGACCCACCGTCTGGGTCTTGCCGCCAGACGCCACCACCCTGGTAGGCGATTTCAGTCCCGTCTGATGCCTCGTAAATGACGGCCCCGAACGACCGCTCCATCGACAGAAGCTGCGTATTCGTGGAGCGATTCGTGACGGTGATGTTGATGGTGCCGAGGCTGCTATCTGCGCGCAGCTGTCCTTCCGTGGAGCCCTCGATGCTGAACGACGAACGGCGACTCTCACCGGCAGCGATACCGTTCCCGGATTCGGCGAGCTGGGCCATCGACTGTTCGGCCTGTTCGTGCTCTGCGGACGATTGCGTGGTGTCGGCCAGCGAGACGCCGACGACGAAGAGCCCCATCGACGCAATAGCCGTGATGCCGAGGAGCAGCACGAGACCGATAATGGGGGTCAGTCCCCGGCTGTTCATAGGTGATTGTAACGAGGTTCCTTATCATATATTTATCATATGCTATCGAATACAACCTCGGATAGTTCATCTCTTTCATGGATTAATAGCCGGATATTACTTAATAATACATCTCGGCACCCAATAATTTCCAGATAAAGACGTCTGTTTAGCCATAATGGATAAATCGTTTGGGGCCAACCTGACGTAAGTCCAAGGACGGAATAGTGAAATATCGATGCAGGTGACCCCGAGGGTCAATTTTCCACCTCGATCGTGGTCTCGGAGATGTGAAGGTAGTAGAACGGTGCGTCGCCGAGTTCTTCGTAGAAGCTCATATTCGCGAGTTCGGGGTCGAGATCGAAGACGGTGCTTCCGAAATCGACGTCCTCCGCGACCAGCGCCCCGCTGGCGTTGTTGTTTCCTCGGAAGAGGAGCACTTCGGAGTTCGGAGCGTACAGGAGTCCGTGGAAGTCGGAGTTCTGGCCCTTGTGGCCGACCTGGTCGACCTCGGAATGCACGAACACGCGGAGCTGGGAAGTATTCTCCGGATCACCGATTTGCTCGTTGCCGCCACCTTTATCGACGAGATTGCGGCTGATGTAGAGCGTGACGTTCCCATCTCCCTCGATCGAAACGTTGCCGTCGACGACCGGGTACTGGTCCGACGCGACCTCGATGTCACCGTCTGTGGTATCGAAGGTGACGTCGCCACTGGATAGATTGCCGTCGGCGTAGTATAGCCCGGCATCGTCGATCACCGCGTCGTCGGGGAGCACCTGCCCGCTCGAGCGCGCCTCTTCGAGCTTCGACTCGACCATCGGCGTCGCACTCGGTGCGTCGTCAGAATCACCGAACTCACTCGAGTCGTTGATCCCGCCGAAGTTGGAGGGATCCCCGGATCCTCCGTCAAGCATCGCACCGCTTCCGAGTCCATCTAACTGGAAGGGTACGCTGAACTGGATCACGAGCTGGTCCTCGGTACCGTCGTCACACCCTTCGGCTGGCGAGCCATCGGTGTAGTGATCGAAGTAGTTCTCCCACCCGCTACAGTACCTGCTATCGATCGTGATGAGGACGCTCCCGTCCTGGAGCGGATTGAAGTGGTTCGGCTGGTCGGGGTACCGGCGAATCGATTCCCGTGCTCGCAACTGGCCGTCGACGTCCCCCGACTGGGAGAACTCGCTGCGCATCAGCGTGATCGGGAAGGTGATCGTCGGGTCGGGACGCTCACGGTAGTGGAATTCTGGAGCGCGGACCAGCTGTGAGTACCCGTTGGGTGAACGTCGCCACACGCCGCCACCCTGGTACGCGATTTCTGTCCCGTCCCGGGTCTCGTAGACGACCGCACCGAGCGGTTCTTCGATCGTGAAAATCTGCTTGCCCGTCGACCGATTGGTCACAGTGACGTTGATCTGGCCCGCGTCGGGGATCCCACGAACCTGTGCCGTGTCTGCACCTCGAATCGCAAACGCCGAGCTCTCGGCCTCGCCGGACGCAATGTCGTCGGCGGACGCCGCGAGCTGTGCCATCGACTGCTCGGCTTGCTGATCCACCGCGCTCGATTGCGTGCTCTCGGCGAGCGTCATCCCAGCGAGAAACAGTGCCATCGACGCGATCGCTACGATACCCAGTAGTAACACGAGTCCGATCACTGGGGTAACGGCCCGCCGAGTCATAGACAATTTGTACACGCCTACCCATCATATAATTACTATATATCGACCGACAGCATCTTCATTAGTTTATCTAGCTAGCGTATTAACCTCCAAAGTGTGCTCAATATTCTCGTGATATCCTGCATAATATTCAGAGAACTGCCACTGTGTGGCCAAAAGAATTATATTTAATGTGCCTTCACTTTGAGTAAATTTTGGAACTCCTAACTCAACTAACCACATAATCGTTCTGGCCCCGTCGACCGCAGACTCTGGCGACGTCTCGAACCAGCCCCGATCCCCGCGGCCTCTCTGCAAAAGCTCCGGTGGCTTTACTGGACAGGCGACGTACGACCGAGTGCATGTCGGATCCGCTCGCTTCGTTGTCCGCTCTCGCCGATCGCGTGGATCGTGCGAGGGGGGACGGGTCGCTGGAATCGGAGCGAGCGGTCCAACTTCGAGCCGTCGAACCCCTGCTCGAAACGCTCGGATGGGATGTCCGTGGCAGAGAGGTCGTCCCCGACGCTTCCGTCGACGCGGTCTCGGTCGACTACCTCCTGGCGATCGACTCGACGCCCGCGTTGGTTGTAGAGACCGTCCCCCCGGGGACGGACGTGCGCGAATCCACGACGGCCCTCGCTCGTGTCATCGACGACGACACCGTCGATCGGGGGATCGTCACCGACGGCGAGTCGATCGTGCTTCTCGTCGATGGCGACGACGGCGTCCACCGCCGATCCCTTCCGTTCGATGCGCTTCAGGAACACGCCGACGCGCTGGGGCAGTATCATCGAAGCGTCGTGGAGCGCTCGATTTCGGCCGCGCAATCCGGCGAACGTGAAGCAGCGCGACGGCTCGCAGCAGAACGGGACGCCGTCGTCACGTCCGTGACCCAGTCGATCCTCGACGTGACCGGTGACGCCGTCGAACCCACCGTCGCAGCGGCGGCCGAATCGTTCGTCGATTCGCTCGCCGAGTCGCTCGAGTCGCCTGGGAGCGCCGATGGAACCACCGACGGGCCATCGCGGGAATCCGACGCGACCTCCTCGGTAACGACACCGCCACCGGAGCATTCGACTCCGGATACTCGAACTGAACACCCCGACGCAAACACAGAACGTGATGAGGTGACTGCCGTCGAGTCTGGCGCGTCGCCCGAATCCGAACCCGAGATCGACTCGCAGGACGCTGGCGGCGACGGTGAGTACGTCGTCCGCTTTTTCGGCGGGACGAGTTCGGTCGGTGCGGTCGGAACCGAGACGCCACGTGGGACGACGGTGGGTACGGTTCGGTACCTGCTCGAAAATCACGGCCTCCTGGGCTCGACGACGCTCCCCTGGCGGACAGACGACGGGACGGTCGTCCTCGCGGAGTCGCCCGGTGGTCCCAACTGGATCGCACTGGATAACGACGCGGGCAACGCTGTGTACGTTCGGCCGATACGGGAACCAGCGATGGCCCGGTCCTGCATCGAGGAACTCGCGACCGCGGCGGGGCTTCGCGTCATGTTTCAGGGCGACTGGTAGCACTCGGCGGCCAAGAGGAAGGTATCGGAACGAAAGCCGTCAGTTCAATCCGTCTGCGGGATAGCGACTGCAGCGACCGCGAACGCGAGGACGGCAAAGCCCGATAGCACCGCGAGATCGAACCAGGGAGACCCGCCACCGTACATCGCGCTCCGAGCGCCCCGGGCGAAGTACGTCAGTGGAGAGAGGTTCACGATCGGACCGAACCACCCCGGGAGCTGTGACGGCGGGACGAAGGTGTTCGACAGAAAGAGGAGCGGAAGACCGATCGTGTTGCTCGCTGCGACGGCACCGTCCCTGGAGTCGGTCACGCGACCGAGGATCGTCCCGATGCCACAGAATCCGACGATTCCGGGGACGAGAAACAGGGGAAGGAGCCAGACGTCGCCCAGCGGGGCTCCGGTCAACGCGACGACGAGTCCGAGGATCAACGCCGCTGCGAGCCCGACGATGGCGACGTTGACCGCGACGTGTGCGGCGAGCCACTCCGAGCGCTGGAGCGGCGTCGTCGCGAGCTTCTCGAAGCGGTTGCCCTCCCGGTGGCGAGCGACCTCGCTGGACATCCGGGACAACGGCGTGAAGAGGACCACGACCGCGACGTAACCAGGGACGTAGTAGGCGGGAGATTCTGCGAAGAGGCCACCGCTGCCCGGATCCGTCTGGACGAGCGCTCCGAAGATCACGACGAGAATCGTCGGGAACAGGAACGTGAAGAACACGGCCGTCCGACGACGCAGGAAAGAGCGCAGGGCGACGCCGAACTCCGCGTCGAGGCGTCCGAATCGGGTCATCTGCGATCACCTCCGACGGTCGGGCTGGATTGCTGGCCCGCAGTTGCAGTGGCTGCAATGCGTGACGCCTCGCCAGCAACTGCCAGATACGCGTCCTCGAGGGCGGGCCGGCGCCACTCGAGTCCTTCGTAGTCGACGCCGGCCGATCCGAGGACCTCGACAACCGACTCGATCGACTCGGGACGAACGTCGCGGACGACGACGCGGTCCCGCTCTCGCTCGACGTCGAGTCCGTCCCGTTCGAGCGCAGCAACCGCCGCGTCGATCGACGCTTCGTCGGCGAATTCGACGATCACGCGAGGCGCTCCGCCGTGTTCCTCGATCAGTTCCGACGGAGAGCCAGTCGCGCTAACGCGACCATCGGCCAGGAGGACGACCCGGTCCGCGATCCGCTCGGCTTCGTCCATGTCGTGGGTGGTCACGAGGATGGTCGCACCACCGTCGGCCAGTGATGCGATCTGGTCGCGAACGGTGCGACGGCCTTCCGGGTCGATACCGGTCGTTGGCTCGTCGAGTATCAGCACTGCGGGATCGTTGACGAGCGCCGCTCCGAGACAGACGCGGCGCTGCTGGCCACCGGAGAGGTTCTCGTAGCGCGTGTTCGCGGCGTCGGCCACCCCGACCGTCTCGAGGACCTCGTGCGGGTCCCGAGCGTCGTCGTAGAGGCCAGCGTAGTACCGGAGGAGTTCGATCGCACTGAGTCGACCCGGAGGTTCGAACGACTGGGGAAGGACGCCGAGGGGGTTACGATCGACGTCCTCCGGCACCGTCCCCAGCACGCGGATCGTGCCGCTGTCGGGCGTAATCGTGCCGGTGAGCGATCGCACGAGCGTCGTCTTGCCGGCCCCGTTCGGGCCGACGAGCGCGACGACCGCTCCCTCCTCGGCAGCCAGCGAGACCCCGTCGAGTGCGATGGTTTCGCCGTAGGTCTTCCGCACGTCCTCGGCGGCGAGCACCGGACACATATCCGTCCGTCGGCGCGGGATCGGGAAGGGCGTTCCGGGTTCGATTCGGCAGCACGGCGCCGCTGAACCACACGAGCGGCGTCGCAACTGGGAGGTCCAATCCTGCGATACGGTCGAAACGAGGGACGGTTCGACGCTACGAGTGAGGACCGTCCCCCATCACCGGACGGTAGTACAACAGCGCGACGGTCACGACGTAGAGCACCATTCCGCCCTCGTAGGCGATCGGCGCCACGGCAGAGAGCAAGGCCCCGCTCGACGCACCGATCGCGCCCGTAACGACTGCAGCGACGAGCGGCATCGTACAGCTAATACACGAGAAGAGGCCGACGATGCCGACGCCAGCGAGGCTGGCAGCGTCGAGCACCGTCGCGTAGACGAGGTAGGTCAGCGCGGCGAACCCGATCACGTACGGCGGGATCAGCGAGACGTGGAGGAACTCGCTGTTGAAGAGGAGGTACGGCGTCCACCCTGGAGGCTGGATGCCGTACATCACGAAGTCGAATCCCGTTGCTGGCGTGTCGCTGCCGAAGGCCGGCCCGAGCGCGAGCATGTTCCCCATGAAACCCAGCGCGAGGAAGTACAGCACTGAGAGGCCCGCAGCGACGCGTCTCCGCGAGGTCGACGCCGACGGTGGCTCGGTCCGTACCAGTGCCCAGAGGCCGACGTTGATCCACACGAACGGGAAGAGCAAGAACGCGAGGTCGTAGGACCGCTGGGTGATCGCGAGGTACGTGAGGACGAACAGCGCCTCGACGTTCACGAGGACGACGCCCCAGACGATCGTGCTCTTTCGAGGCCGCGGTACCCGCGCGTCGAGCGTCGACACGGCTTCGTGCATGACGGGATTACAGGGCGACGGTGTCCACGATGATGGCGAGCAGCACCAGGCCGAGATACGCGTTCGAGGCGTGGAAGGATCGAAGCGCGGCGGACTCGGTCTGCTCCCTGTGGAGGCGGATGGCGGCCCAGAGGAACGCACCGCCCGCGAGGACGCTCGTCAGCGCGAACAGCGGTCCGAGCGACGAGACGGTGCTCAGGACCGCCGCCGCGGCGAGCGTCGCTCCGAGGTACCAGATCACGTGACGACGAGCGGTCGCCTCGCCACGGACGACCGGTAGCATGGGGAATCCACCACGGGCGTAGTCCTCCTTGTACGCCAGCGCGAGGTTGTAGAAGTGTGCGGGCGTCCACAGGAAGATCACGCCGGCCAGCGCGAGCGCCGGAAGTCCGATCTCGTTGGTCACAGCTGCCCAGCCGATGAGCGCCGGGAGGGCCCCGGCGCCACCGCCGATCACGGTGTTCTGGACGGTGTTGGGCTTCAGTACGACGGTGTAGATCACGCTGTAGTACGCGATCGCGGTGAGCCCCAGGATCGCCGCGAGACGATTGATCGCGAGGAAGGCGGCCAGCGAACCTGCGGCGAGCATGAGGCCGAAGAGGATCGCGTTCCTGACCGGAACGAGATCCACCGCGAGCGGCCGGTCGGAAGTCCGGTTCATCCGTCGGTCGACGTCCCGTTCGAGGACGTTGTTGAACGTGCCACTCGCACCGATGGCGAGGACGCCGCCGAGCATCGTCAGCGCGAAGACCCGCGGGGAGACGCCAGCGCCCGCAGCGAGGGCCATCCCGGCTGCCGCCACGAGACAGAGCAGCCACATCAGCCGTGGCTTCGTCATACGGAAGTAGGCGAGTGCGACGAGTTTTGCACGGCCGAGGCCACTGGCGGGAATATCTCGTGGCTGGGCGTCAGCGTCGGCGGTCACCGGTTCGGGGGCCTCCAGGGGCTCGCGATCTGCCGCGCTCGCGGTCTGTGCGTCGAGCGACCAGGCGAGTGCAGCGAGGATACCGCCGAAGATCGCGAGGCCGAATCCGAGGTGGAGCACGCCGAGGAACCCGGCGGCCCCGCCAGATGTCGCAGCGACTGCACCGAGACCGACCTGGACTGGATAGAGACCGAGTGCGAGGAGCAAGGACGCCCGAACGCGGCGACTGGTGGGCCGTCGGAGGGCGAGCGCTGTGGCGGCGAGGACGAGACCGCCGACGAGGAGCGCTGCGGTCCGATGGCCGAGGGCGATCGCCACTTCGGGCTCCTCGAGTGCGCCCAGCGCGCCGTCGCAGACCGGCCACGTGGAGCAGGTCGTGGCTGCCTCGGAGACGGCGTTGGTCGCGCCGAGAATCACGAGGAGGTACGCGCCGATCGCCGTCACGGCAAGTAACGTCGCGAAGGAGTCGTCCTCTGGGGTGGTCTCGGCAGTCACGGCTGTTGAGAGAACCTTTGCCTGTTCGTATTTAGTCTCGGCGCTTCACCACGATTCCGATTGTTGATTCCTCGCGGGATTCGCACCGAACCCCCAGCATCGAGGGCCTGTGATCGGGGTCGCATCTCGTGTAATCAGGTCGCACCTCGAAGCGATCACATTCCCATGTCCGCAGCCTGCTCCGGGACCGGGAGCTCCGCGGGGGCGACGCCGAGCAACTCCGCGGCGTGATCCAGCGCCATGTCGAACCCGTAGTACCGTTCGAGTTCGTCGCCGTCGGCACTTGGGCGCACTTTGAGCATGGCGTAGCCCTCGACGTTCTGTGCGATTGCGGCAGTGCGCCCGTCCCGCTCGAACTCGAGAAGTCGCTCGGCCGGCGTCTCGCGGTACGTTGCGGTGATCGACCCCTCGGTCACGGAGGCCTCTGTCATTGTCCGTTCTGGGGGTCGGGATCCCACGTAGCTTCCGGTTCGTGCCGACCGTTCAGGACTCTCCAGCGGCGGATGCAGGATCGCAAGTATCCAGTGGGTCCGATACGGAGGGCCGCCCGTGACCAAGTGGCTCCAGAGCGGGCTTCGCCGAGACGTCTGCATCGTCCTCGCTGGGGAGGGCGAACTCCACGGCCAGCAACTCAAAGCGCGGATCGCAGCGCACTACGACGAGCGAATCGACCCGTCGACGTTCTACGGCGCCCTCGAGGCCCTCGTCGAGACGGGTCACCTCGAGGTTCACGAGGACGGCCTCCACGACGCCTACGCGCTGACCGATGCTGGACGATCGATGGTCGAGGAGCAGTTCGCGTGGATGCGATCGCACGTCGAATCCTGAGGCTCGCTGGAAGGCACCGACGCTCTCCGAACGTGGCGAGAATCGCCGCTCGCCTCCTCCCGGTTCGCCGGAGCAGAAACCGAACCTCAGTCGGAAAGCGCGAGCGGATTCCCGTACCGTCCGTGGGAGACGATTTCGTCCAGTGGTTCCCTGTCTTTCCGTCCGCGAAGGCTTTCCACGTCGAACGTGGGGTGGCCGAATCCGATGACTGCGGTTACCTCGAGATCCTCGGGGACGTCGAGACACTCGCGAGTGCCGGCCTCGTGAAACCCCGTGTAGATGCAGGAGCCGATGCCACGGTCCCAGGCGGCGAACTGCATGTGCGTGATCGTTCGCCCCGCGTCGATCTCGTGGTAGTGTCGCTCCGGATTCGTGACGATCACCACGGCAAAATCGGCGTCGGCGACCCACGAACCAGAGGTACTGAGTTCGGCTAGCCGAGCCAGATCGTCGGCGTCGTCGACGAGGATCGGTCGCCAGTGCTGACTGTTGTGGCCACTCTGGGAGAGGTGGCCGGCGTCGAGAATCGCTCGTTTGGTCTCCGTATCGACTGGTTCGTCCGTGAACTCGCGGACGGAAATCGCCGTCTGGATGACGTCCGTGACGTCCATGCCTCGGCCGACGCACGGAATCGGATTAAATGTGAGCGACGGATCGGGCGGTCGCCAGTGGCCGCCACCTCACTCCAGCAGCCCGTACTCCGTTCGAAGCGCGTTCCGTATCGATTCCCACGATCCATCGACGGTCGGGGCATCGAGCGTCTCCCCGTCCTTGAACCCACTCGAGGTCGCGAGACAGACGATCGGACCGTCGAGTGACCCGTCGAAGTCGGCGGCGGCCTCGCGGAGTCCTGCGACGCCGGCCGCTCCGGAGAATTCCTGCCAGCAGCCCCGGGCTGCGAGTAGCGCCTGTGCTTCAGCGATCGCGTCGTCGGTCACGCCGGTCGCGTCGCCGTCGCTCTCATCGATTGCAGTGACGCCGTGGTAGGTCGCCTGTGTCGCCTGGATCGAGTGGGCGTCGGTGTCGCCTGGCGCGACGCTCGGGAGCGCGGCTTCCGACTCGAGCGCTGCGACGTGCGGCGCACGAGCGGCGGGTTCGCACGCTATCATTCGTGGCGTCTCGGCGGTGACGCCGAGTGATTCGAGTTCCCGGAACCCCTTCCAGACGCCGTAGAGCACCTCGGCGTGGGCCGTCGGAACGAAGACCGTCCCCGGGACTCGACGATCGAGCTGGAGAAACAACTCGTAGGCGATCGTCTTGTACCCTTCCGGCCCCCAGGGGTGGCCCGTCGGTACCGCTGTGCGGCTACTCACCGGGTGGTATCCGGCCGTCGCTGCGAGCCGATCGACTGCCTCCTGTCGCGCGTGCCAGTCTGGAATCTGGAGGATCGCCGTGTCGTAGGCACCGACGAACTGCTGGACCGCGGCAGGCGTATCGGGCGACGTGAAGACGACGACCGACAGTCCCGCCCGAGCGCCGTAGGCTGCCGTCGCAGCGCCGTGATTCCCCGACGAGGAGACGACGATTCCGGGCGCGTCGACGCCGACGGACGCGCTGACGGTGAGCCTGGCGAGACGGTCCTTCTGGCTCCACGTCGGATTCCGGCTCTCGTCCTTGACGTACACCTCGGTTCCAGCACCTGCGCCGGCCCAGTCCGCGACGTCGGGGGCGGCCAGCAGCGGCGTGTTCCCTTCCCCAAGCGACGTACCCTCGGCGAGTGGCGGGAGCAGTGGCTGCCACTGGTCGATCCCGTGCTCGATCGGCCCCTCGAACAGTCCGTCGGGCACGGCCTCGTACTCGTAGGTGACCTCGACGGGATACTGGACTGCCTCGTCACTGGTCTCGGGACAGCCGCCCGTCTGTGGTGGCCACAGCGGGTACTCGATGGATCGATCCTTCAGCGAACGCTGGCCGGTCGCGAGCGACTCGTCGTCCGTGCCAGCGGAAGTGGCTGACCCGTCCATCGATCTGGCGTTCTTCGAGCAGTCACGTCAACGATTCGGCGCCGTGGTACGCAGTAGCAGGGTTCGGCGATCTTGCGCCGCGGGCCCGTCACTCCATCACGCGATCACCGATCGTGTTGCGGAGGATCTCGCTGGTCCCCTCGTAGATCTCGTTGAGCTTCGCGTCACGGTAGAACCGCTCGGCGGGAAAGTCCTTGACGTAGCCGTATCCGCCGTGGATCTGAATGCCCTCGTTGGCGACTTCCCGGGAGATCTCGGACGCGTAGAGTTTCGCCTGGGCAGCCTCCTTGACGTAGCTCTCGCCCCGGATCTTCCGGTCGGCAGCCTTGTGCATCAGGAGCTTCGCCGCCTGGACCTTCGTATCCATGTCCGCGAGTTTGTGCTTGATCGACTGGAACTCGCCGATCGGCTGGTCGAACTGCTCGCGCTCCGTCGCGTACTCGCTCGCTGCGTCGAGTGCCGCTCGAGCGATGCCGACCCCACGCGCGGCGATCGTGATCCGGCCCCCGTTGAGCGTCTTGAGCGCCTGGACGAACCCATCGCCTTCCTCGCCGAGTCTGCGGTCCTCCGGAATCCGGAGGTCGTCGAAGCGAAGTTCAGCTGTCGGGCAGCCCTTGTCACCGAGTTTGTCCTCGGTCCCCTCGACGTGGAACCCGTCGTCTTCGTCGGGACGGACGACGAACGACGAGATGCCGTTCCGCCCGGCGTCGGCGTCCGTCTTCGCGAAGACGGTCACGGTGTCGGCGACCGAGCCGTTCGAGATCCAGAGTTTTCCGCCGTCGACGACGTACTCTCCAGCGGCCTCGTCGTACGTTGCGGTCGTCTCCATGGCTGGAACGTCGCTCCCCGCACCCGGCTCCGAGAGGGCGAAAGCACCGACGTCGCCCCCTTCCGCGAGCGGGACGAGGTACTCCTGTTTCTGTTCCTCGTCGCCGAACTCGTAGAGCATGTTGCCGGCCAGCGACACGTGCGCGGCGACGACCGTTCCGAGGCCGCCACTTCCCCGAGAGATCTCTTCGAGTGCGATCGCATACGAGTGATAGTCGAGTCCTGCGCCGCCGTACTCCTCGGGGAACGGCGCGCCCATGATGCCCAGGTCGCCGATCTGGTCGACGAGATCGGCCGGGAACTCGTCCTCGGAATCGATCTCGCTCGCTCGCGGAACGACTTCCTCGTCGACGAACTCCGCGACGGCGTCACGGATCTGGCGTTGCTCCTGATTCAAACGAAAGTCCATACAGGTTCATAGGATGGGGGTCCCTTCAGTGTCTTCCTCTCCGAGCGGACCCAACGGACCAGCCGTTCACTCGCCCCCGACCAGCCGCTCCTTCTCCCGCTTCGACAGCGATTTGATCTCGTGCTCGCGGGAGAGCGCCGCCGATCGAGAGGCGTGTTCCTCGACGTAGACGAGTTCCACGGGCGTGCGGGACTGCGTGTACTTCGCGCCGTCGCCAGCGTCGTGTTCCGCGACGCGTCGCTCCGGATCCGTGGTGTAGCCGGTGTAGAGACTGTCGTCGGAACACCGCAGTACGTAGACGTAGTGGTCGGCCACGGCGGAGACGTGTCTCCCGGGGCGAGGAAGCTTACGGTTCGATCCGTTCACCGCGAAGATCGGGGCATGGCCGGGAGTTACTCTGTCGCGTGTCGCCGTCGCGACTGTTCGGCGATCCCGGCGTTCGCCGAACAGTTCGGGCACGCTTCGATCGATCCGTCGTCGGTCTCGAAGACGCGGGCGAAGCGTTCGGACACGTGGCCGTTGCAGTGGTCACACGATGGCATCGGTTGGTGGGCCGCTCGCGTGAGCGGTAGCCCCTCTAGACGTTCGAAGCCAATACTGTTGTCTACAAAGGGTCGAATAACCGGAAGCGCAAGACAGATGTTGGGAACGTGTGACAATCGGCAAATGGTGCCTGTACTGGTTCCCGGTTGCTCTCGGCTGCTACCGAACTACTCCCACGCTCCAGCCACGGCCCTGGCGATCAGCCCCGCCTGCGCACCGGCGACGAAGCCGGCGTCCACGTTCACGGCCGAGATGACGGTGCAGGACTGGAGCATCCCCGCGAGCGCCGCTTCACCCTCGCCGCCGAATCCGTAGCCACTCGAGACAGGCAACCCGATGACGGGAACGTGGACGAGTCCAGCGACGACCGTCGGCAGCGCGCCCTCGCGCCCCGCTGCCACGACCAGCACGTCCGATTCGCGGAGGCGTTCGAGTCGATCGAGGACCCGCGCGATCCCAGCTACGCCGACGTCCTCGATCAGATCGACGCGCGCCCCCATCTCGCCCGCGATCATCGCAGCCTCGCCCGCAGGCTCGGCGTCGGAAGTGCCACCAGTCACGATGCCGACGGTCGCGTCGAAGCGAGGTGGTTCGTACGACGGGGCGTGGGCGACCAGCATCTTGGCACGATCGTTCCAGCGGACAGTCGCCTCGGGTGCCTCTTCCGAGAGGATCGCCGCGACTGCGTTGGCTGCAGGGTCGTCGATACGCGTCACGATCGCCCTGCCTGCAGTGGCGACGGCGGTCGTTGCCAGTTCGGCAATCTCGGCGGCCGTCTTGCCGTCGGCGAGGATCGCCTCCGGGACGCCGCGGCGTTGCTCGCGTGCGGCGTCGAACCGACCGGCGTCGACGGAAGCGTAGCCAGTCAGTTCGGCCTCCGCCTCGGCGGGCGAGAGGTCGCCCGAAGCGACTGCGTCGAGAATGTCGCGCATGCTCGCTCCTCGAACCCCGGAACCAAGTGCCGTTCGTTCGGGACCGCTCGAGCGTCACGCCGACCGCCGGTCTCGGCGCTGGTCGCTCTCACTGCTGGATCAGAGGCGTTCCTGGAGGGTGCTCGCCGTCGTCGGTCCGACGCCCTCGACGTCGAGCAACTCGGATTCGGAGGCGTCGCGAACCGACTCGATGCTCCCGAATCGTCCGAGCAGCGCCTCGCGCGTCGTCGGGCCGACGCCGTCGATGGCGTCCAGTGCCGTCGTAACGTCGTCGCGGACGGTCTGGTGGTACTGCACCGCGAATCTGTGGGCCTCGTCGCGGACGCGCTGGCAGAGGCGCATCGCTTCGTCGGGCACGTCGATCGGACCGTCGGCTCCGAGGATGCGGTCGCCGTCGGCGTCGCGGTCGCCGCGTTCTCCCTTGGCGATTGCGACGAGGGGAACGTCCCAGCCCGCCTCCCCGATCGCTCGCGTCGCTGCGTCGAGTTGATCGTCGCCGCCGTCGATCAGCAGCAGGTCCGGATCGGGTCGGTCGTCTCGCCCCGCGACGGCGCGCTCTGCACGCCACCGCAACAGTTCGTACATGCTTCCGGGATCGTCGTTGCCTTCGGGGAGTTTCTTGCGGCGGTAGCCGTCCGTGTGCTCCGCGCCGTCGACGGCCAGGACGTTGCTCCCGACGGTCGCCTTGCCGCCGGCGTGGCTCACGTCGAACCCCTCGACGCGGTTCGCGGAATCGATCCCGAGCGCGTCGGCCAGCGCGACGCACGGGTCCCGTCCCGGGCCTGCCCGACGGGCGTTCTTCAGGGCGAGGTCGACGAGGCGCGCCTCGCGTCCAGCCCCGGGGACCCGGACGTCGACGTCTCTGTCTTCGAGCCACGCCCTGACCTCGGCGTCGGCGGGATCCTCCGGGAGCAAGAGCACGTCCGGAAGCCGCCGATCGGCGTAGTACTGTGGCACGAACGCGGCCAGCAGCGACGCGGGATCATCACGTGCGGATTCCGGCACGGCGAGCGGTGGCCGGTGTCTATCGACGAGTTTGCCGCCTTCGCTCTCGAGAACGGCGACGGTCGGTTCCCGTCCCTCGACTGCAGCGCCGAGGACGTGAGTCCGGACGCCGTGATCGCCGGATTGCTGGCCGGCGTGGGACACGACGTCCTCGCCCGCGCCGTGGAATCCTTCGACGGTTTCGAGCCGATCGCGGAGCGAGGCGGCGCGCTCGAAGGCTCGTTCCTGTGCCGCCGCACCCATTCGCTGGCGGAGCGGGTCGGCGAGCGCGCCGGTCTCGCCTTCGAAGAACCGTCTCGCCGCAAGGACGTCTTCCCCGTAGGCCTCGGGGGATATCTCGCCCGTGCACGGAGCCGTACACAATCCGATCTCGTAGTCGAGACAGGGGCGATCCCGTCCGCTGTACTTGTGATCCGAGCAGCCGCGCAGCCCGTAGAGTTCGCGGATCGCCTTGACGATCGTCTCGAGTTCGCCCCGGTCGGTGAACGGACCGTACACCGTCGCTCCCTCGTCGGGATCGCGAGTGATCTCGATCCGCGGCATCTCGTGCTCCGTGAACTGCACCAGCGGGTAGGACTTGTCGTCCGTCAGGCGAACGTTGTACCGCGGCTGGTGGCGCTTGATCAGGTTCGCCTCGAGCAGGAGTGCCTGCGTCTCCGTGTCCGTGACCGCAATCTCGACGTCGTCGGCCGCCGCGACCATGTTCGCGATGCGCTGGCCACGCGGGTCGGCGTATGACCGGACTCGATCGCGCAGGTCGACGGCCTTGCCGACGTAGAGGACTCGCTCGGGTCCGGTGCCGCCGTTTCCAGCCACTTCATCGGCTGTGGGCTCGCGAGAGCCGGTCGCACGGAACTGGTAGACGCCGGGCTGTCGGGGCAGGTCGGCAGCGAGTTCGCGGACCCCGGCAGCGTCCATCGGGAATGGCTACGCCGTCGGGCGTTGATGTGGGTTTCCCTGTCGACTCGGAACCGGGTCCTCGGAAGCAGTCGGTATGTGGACGTAATCCATCAGAACCTTGCAGACTACTGGGGCGCAGGGGCGTCGATTGCCTGCCGAAGATCGGCGAGTCTCGCGTCGTCCGCTCCCAGGGAGAGGAGCACGTCGTCTTCGCCGGCCACTTCGATCGCGAGCCGATCTTGTCGCGTTGCTACCTGGACGCCGACGAGCGCCGTTCCGAGAATCGCGAGTAGCGCGCCCAGCGCAATCGCGACCGTGTCGATCGCGTAGAACAGATCGAGCATCGAGTTCACCGGGCCGAGGATTCCGCCGGCAGCCTGGGCCGACGAGAGGTCGGGTCTGGGGAAGAGGGCCGCGGGATCGAGAACGACGCCGACCAGAACCAGCAACCCGCCCGCGACGCCGAGTTTCCCGGCCGTCGGCACGAGTTCGAGCGGTGAGACGCCGCGGCGCTCGACGCCGAGGACGTTCGGCCGATCGATCGCCCGGAACTGCTTCCCGTCACCCTCCGGCGTAAAGACTAGCACGCGCTGTCCAGTCACGACGACCGTTCCCGCACCGACCTGGACCGTCGTTTCGACGTGCTCGCCCTCGAACAGGAGCTGCTCGACCCGCTCGCTCCAGTCGACCATCGGGCGAAGATTCAGCGGCCCCCACAATAGCGTCTTTGGGCAGTCCGATCGGTCGGACGGTCGCGCCACCTTCTTTGCGACGGTCGTCCTGGCTCGACCATGAGCGAGGAGTCGGTTCGGTGCTGGCTGGTCGAGCGCGATTACTGGGACGAGGACGTCGTGACGCTCGTCTACGCCACACCGGACGGCGAACTGTTCCACCAGCGGCAGCTCGCCGCCAATCTCGTGTTCGGGCTCGACGTCACGGCGGCGAAGGAGTTCGACCGAGAAGACCTCGAGCCCACGCCCGAAGCGGACCGAGAGCGATACGCGGAGGAGGCTTCGAAGGTGCGCGAGCGGCACGACCCCGACGAAACGTTGTAACTGGCGGTCGGTGCCAATCGGCAGCCGTAACGGCGCTCAGTCACCGCTCGTGAGCCGTTCTTCGAAGGCCTCGCCGTCGAGTTCTGCCACGTCGTTCGCGTCCGCGTCCGCTCGTTTCGTCGTCCCGGGGTTCTCCCCGACGACCAGGAAGTCAGTGTTCGAGGAGACGCTCGACGTGACGTTACCGCCCTGGCGTTCGACCTGCTCGGTCGCTTCCTGGCGGGTCATCGACGGCAGCGACCCCGTGAAGACGATCGTCTCGCCCTCGAAGGGGCCACCACCGATCTCCACGTCCGGGGCCTGTGGATCAACGTGTTCGAGCAGGTCGTCGAGCACCCGCTGGTTGGCATCCGCCTCGAAGAAGTCCCGGATACGTTCTGCGACGATCGGACCGACGTCGTCGACGGCCTCCAGTTCGTCAGTCGTCGCGTTTCGGAGCGCGTCGAGACTCCCGAAGGTTCGAGCGAGGGTCCGTGCGGTCGTCCCACCGACCTCCGGAATGCCGAGCGCAGTGACGAAGTCCGAGAGGTCCGGCTCGCGGGCGTCCTGGATCGCGTCGACGAGCCTGGTCGCCGCACGCTCCCCGAACCCTTCGAGGTCGGCGAGGTCCTCCACGGTGAGTTCGTAGAGGTCGGCCGGCGTCTCGACAAGTCCTTCGTCGACGAGCAGGTCCACGGTCTCCTCACCGAGTCCCTCGATGTCGAGTGCGCCACGGCTCGCGTAATGCTGGATGGATCGACGGCGCTGGGCGGGACACTCGAGTCCGGCTGGACAGCGCGCGATCGGCCCGTCACGTTCGAGTTCGGTCCCGCAGGCTGGGCACTCGTCCGGGTACTTGAAGTGAACGTCCTCGTTCGCGCCGTCGAGCACCTCGACGACCTGGGGGATCACGTCGCCCGCTCGTTCGACGCGGACCCGGTCGCCGATGCTCACGCCGAGTTCTGCGATCTGTTCGGGGTTGTGTAGGCTCGCGCGGGAGACGGTGACGCCGCCGACGTCGACGGGATCCATGAGCGCGACGGGCGTCGCTCGGCCCGTTCGGCCCACCTGGAGCACGACGTCCCGAACCGTCGTCTCCTCCGAGCGCGGCGGGAACTTGTACGCGAACGCCCAGCGGGGGTGCCGACTCGTCGTGCCGAGGGTCTCCTGTTGCTCCCGATCGTTCACCTTGACGACCGCGCCGTCGACCTCGAAGTCGAGGTCGTCGCGCGTTGCGACCAGTTCGTCTCGATACGCGATGACCCCGTCGATTGAGTCGTGTCGCTCGACGCGATCGCTCACTGGCAACCCCAGTTCTGGAAGGGCGGTGTGTTCCGCCCACCGGCTCGGCCAGGGATCGGACGTGTCCAGAACCCCGAACGCGACGAACGCGAGCGGCCGTTCGGCGACGACGGAGGGGTCTTGCTGGCGGATCGTCCCGGCGGTCGCGTTCCTGGGGTTGGCGAAGGGCTCCTCACCGCGCTCGACCAGTTCCCGGTTGTAGGCCTGGAAGTCGTCACGGGGCATGTAGAGTTCCCCGCGAACGGTGAGATCGGACGGCGGGTCGCCGGAGAGGCGCTGCGGAATCGAGGGGACGGTCCGGGCGTTGTTCGTCACGCCGTCCCCTTCCACGCCGTCGCCGCGCGTGACGACCCGCTGGAGGTGCCCGTCCTGGTAGACGACCTCCAGGGACACGCCGTCGAACTTCGGCTCGCAGACGTAGGTGACCTCGCCGACTTCGCGCCGGACCCGATCGTCGAAGGCTCGAACCTCGGATTCCTCGCCGCTCTGATCGATCGAGAGCATCGGCGCGACGTGCTCGACCGTCGGGAACTCGTCGACGGGTTCGCCGCCGACGCGGTTCGTCGGGCTATCCGCCGTCTCGAGGTCGAAGGCTTCCTCGAGGTCGACGAGGCGATCGAAGAGCGCGTCGTAGGTCCGATCCGCGATCACAGGGTCGTGCTCGACGTAGTATCGTCGATCGTGTTCACGAATCGCCTCGCGGAGCAGTGCAGCCTGCTCGCTGGCCCGATCTTCGGAGAGGTCATCGGTGGGTTCGAAGTCGGTCGGCGGGTCCTCGAGATACGGATTGTCCGCGTCGGCCATTATCCGTCCTTGCCCCCCGATCGTGGATAAAGCTCACCTTCCCGACGGCACGGGGAGGCAGCCAGTTGGACAGGTTGGTGGTACGCCGCGAGAGTGAGATACGGAGTGTGGTCGCGCAACGGTGCACAGACGCTTTTTCAGTCACAATCGAAGCGAGACCAAAACCTGCATATCCCTCGGCCGTGACCCTTCTGGCAACAGGGATTCCCGTGACGAAGAAACAGGAGTACACCGGCGACTACGACGACAAGACGCTGTACATTCCGGGCCCGACGGAGGTCCGCGAGGACGTCATCGAGGAAATGGCTCAGCCGATGTTCGGCCACCGGATGGACCGGATGACTGATCTCTACACAACGATCGTCGAGGACACGAAGGAGTTCCTCGGCACGGACAACGAGGTCATCATTCTGACCGCCTCCGGCACCGAGTTCTGGGAGGCCTCGACGCTCAACCTCGTCGACGAGAACATCCTCGTCCCGACCTGCGGGAGTTTCAGTGAACGCCACGCCAACGTCGCCGAACGGCTCGGAAAGAACGTCGACCGTCTCGAGTACGACTGGGGCCAGGCGATCAAGCCCGAGGACATCCGCGCAGAACTCGAATCCAGCGAGAAGCACTACGACGTCGTCGCGACCGTGATGAACGAGTCCTCGACCGGCGTCCGGAACCCCATCGAGGAGATCGGCGACGTGGTCGCTGAGTACCCGGACACGTACTTCGTCGTCGACGCCGTCTCAGCGCTCGGCGGCGATTACGTCGACATCGACGAGCACGGGATCGACGTCATCTTCGCCTCGACCCAGAAGGCGTTCGCGATGCCGCCGGGGCTCGCGGTCTGCGTCGTCAGCGACGAGGCCTACGACCGCGAACTCGAGAAGGACTCCGCCTCCTGGTACGGCGGCTTCCAGCGCTGTCTCGACTACTACGATCGGAAGGGCCAGACCCACTCCACGCCAGCGATTCCGGTCATGCTGGCCTACCGGAAGCAGATGAAGTACATGCTCGAAGAGGGCCACCAGGAGCGCTCCGAGCGTCACGCGGAAATGACCGAGTACACCCACGAGTGGGCCAGGGAGCACTTCGACCTCTTCGCCGAGGAAGGCTACCGCTCCCAGACCGTCTCTTGCATCGAGAACACCCAGGGGATCGACGTCGCGGCGACGATCGACGCCGTCTCCGAGGAGTACGACATGGCCTTCTCGAACGGCTACGGCTCCGCGCTCGGCGAGAAGACGTTCCGCATCGGCCACATGGGCGAGCACGACGTCGAGAGCATCAGAGCGCTCACCGACGCCATTGAGGACGTCGCCGGCCTGTAACCAGCGGTGATCCTGCGGGACGCTACCGTATCGCCGTCAGTTCTAAGCAGCGCGTCGCCCGAGCATCGACTATGGACCAGTCGTCGTTCGAGGAGGCCGTCGATCCCGACGAAGCCTTCGCCGTGCTCTCCGACGACAACCGCATCGCGATCCTCCGAGCGCTCTGGGAACTCGACGAGTACAGCGCGTCCTTCTCCGACCTCCACGACTCCGTCGACGTCGCGGACTCTGGCCAGTTCAACTACCACCTCGGCAAGCTCACCGACCAGTTCGTCCGGAAGACCGAGGACGGCTACAAGCTGACAGCCGCTGGTATCCGCGTCGTCGGCGCGATCCTCGGTGGCGCCTACACGATGGCTGGCTCGATGGATCCCGTCGAACTCGACGAACCCTGTCCGAGCTGTGACGGTCGCTGGCAGTTCCGCTACGAGGACGAGTTCGCCCGCATGGAGTGTGAGTCCTGTTCGATGGCCATCCAGTATCCCGTACCGCCAGGGACCTTCGTCGGCGTCGCGCATGCGGAGATGCCCGCCCGAACCGAGCGCTATCTTCGAACGCTCCTCGAACAGCTTCGCAACGACGTCTGCCCGTACTGCGAGGGAGAAACCGAATCGCGGATCGTCGTCGTCGAAGAACCATCAGATGGCATTGAGGAGCTACAGTCAATTCCCCTCGTGCGCTACGACTGTACGCGGTGTGCGGGCGAACTGACGACCGACGTCGGTACGCCGCTGCTGGCGGATCCCACGATCGTCTCGTTTTTCCACGACAGAGGCGTCGACGTCCGCGAACGGTCGCTCTGGCAGTTCGCCGCGTTCGACGACGAGGACACGTCGATCGAGGCTTCGGATCCGTATCGCGTGACGGTCACCTTCGAGGCCGATGGAGAGGAACTCGTGGTCACGGTCGACGAATCGATGAACGTGCTCGACGTCGAGGGCCCCGGGCGGTCGACGGAAGGCGCGGAGTGACGCCGGATTATTCCGAGATCCCGTAGACGTCGCCCTCCCAGCCCCGCACCCGGTCGTCGTAGACTGCCTCGCCGCGATCGAGCGCGTCGATCCGTTCGAGATCCGCCTCGTCGATCGACCACTCGAAGAGGTCGAGGTTCGCCCGGACGTGCTCGGGACTGGTCGACTTCGGGAGCACCGTAACGCCGCGCTCGACGGCCCACCTGAGCGCGATCTGTGGGACGGATCGGCCGTAGTCGTCCGCGAGTTCCTGGAGGACCTCGTCCGCGAACAGCTCAGTTCGACCCAGCGGCGCGGCAGCCTCGACGGCCACGTCGTGTTCACGACAGAAATCGACGAGGTCCGGTCGCTGCAGCCACGGATGGAACTCGATCTGGTTGACCGAGATGTCCACCGGGGAGACGTGCAGCGCCGCGGAGAGCTGGTAGGTGTCGAAGTTCGAGACGCCGACGTTGCGCACGAGTCCTTCCCGTTTCAGGTGCGCCATCGCCGAGAGGGTCTCGCGGACGGAAATCGCGGGGTTCGGCCAGTGGATCAGGTAGAGGTCGAGGTAGTCGGTTCCGAGCTTCTCGAGGCTCTCCTTGCAAGACTGGATCACGGACTCGTAGCCGAGATTCTTCGGGAGCACCTTCGAAGTCAGAAAGAGGTCCTCCCGGTCGACGGATTCCTCCGCGAGCACCTCCCCGATCGTGGCTTCGTTGCGGTACCCTTCCGCGGTGTCGACGTGGGTGTACCCCGCGTCGAGGCCCGCTCGAAGCGAGTTCCGGAGGTCCTCGCCCTCGATGTTCCAGGTGCCGAGCCCGACCATCGGTAACTCGTCGCCGCCTCGTAGCGTCGTCGTTGGCGTCGTCATCGTTTGCTACCACGAACGAGGGGTTCCTAACGACTGGGGCTGCGGCACTTCGGGCCGGGGAGCGTTCCTCCCCGGCTGTGCCAACCGTTCACGACCCCGGATCGCCTTTATTGGCTCCTGTCCCGAATTCGATCGCATGCGGATTCGCGAAGCAGCGGCAGGCGACGGGGACGTCATCGGGTCGGTGCACGAGCGATCGGTTCGTCAGCTCGCTGCCGACGCCTACGACGATGCCGTCGTCGAGGCCTGGGTCACCCTGCCGGACGACGATTCCGGAGATACTGACGATCAAGCCGACGATGTTGACGACGAAGGCGAAGATACCGACGAAACTGACGGTGCTGACGACGCAGCCGACGAAAGTGACACCCACGCCGACGATTCGGTCGGCGTGCAGCCCGACGATGGGCGGTTATTCGTGGCGGAAGTGCCAGCGGACGACGGAGCAGGCGCGCGGATGATCGCCGGTTTCGGGGACGTTCGATTCGAACCGCCGGAGTATCTGGACGAACCGGCCGATGGCGGGATCCGGGCAGTGTACGTCGATCCAGACCACGCGGGCGAGGGCGTGGGATCGGCCCTCCTGCGGCGGCTCGAAGTCGAGGCCCGTGACGAGGGGCTGGACTCGCTGGGGTTCCTCGCCTCGGTCAACGCCCGCGGATTCTACGAACGACACGGCTACGAGGCCATCAGTGAGCGACGCTTCGACTTCGGCGACGGCGTCGAGGGCCCAGCAGTGGAGATGCGCCGCGAACTCGACGCGAACCGTGAGTGAGAGGACC
The DNA here is from genome assembly GCF_000403645.1 of Salinarchaeum sp. Harcht-Bsk1. NCBI lineage: Archaea > Methanobacteriati > Methanobacteriota > Halobacteria > Halobacteriales > Natronoarchaeaceae > Salinarchaeum > Salinarchaeum sp. Harcht-Bsk1. The sequence goes on along the minus strand of NC_021313.1, from coordinate 3,229,986 downwards.
GTCGGTGAGACCGGCGGTAGCTTCGCGAGACACCAAACTACACCATGACCGAGTGAGAACAAAGCTAGCGAGAGCCATGCAGGACCGATCACCCACTGTCCACGATCGGCTCCGCCAACGCGTTCTACGTAGCGGGGGTGGACCGTGAGACCGACGCCAGCGACCGGCCGCCACGTCGTGCTGGGCACCGGGCAGGTCGGGCAGCACGTCGCGGCGCAACTCGTCGACGCAGACGCCGACGTCCAGGTCGTCAACCGGTCCGGCGCCGCACCGGATGCGATCGCGGACGAGGTCTCGGTGCAGGCTGCTGATCTCTCCGTCCCCGACCAGGCTCGCGAGGCCTGTGCAGACGCCGCGGTGGTCTACTTCTGCGTGCAGCCACCCTATCACAGATGGCCAGAGCTGTTTCCGCCACTCGTGCGCGCAACACTCGACGCCGCGGACGCTGCGGATGCGACGTTCGTCATGGCTGACGATCTCTACATGTACGGTCCCGTCGAGGGACCGATCCACGAGGACCTGCCCTACGCTGCAGCGGGCTCGAAGGGCGAGGTCCGTGCCGAGATGGCCGAAACCGTCCTCGACGCCCACGAGAGCGGCCGCGTCCGCGCCACGATCGGGCGTGCGAGCGACTTCTACGGCCCAGGAGTCACCGGATCGATCGTCGGCGATCGGGTGTTCCCGAACGTACTCGATGGATCGACGGTCTGGTTCCCCGGCGATCCCGACGTTCCACACAGCTACACGTACATCGAGGACTTCGCGAGGGCCCTCGTGACGCTCGGTGCCAGCGACGCTGCGCTCGGCGAGGCCTGGCACGTTCCGAGCGACGAACCGATCACGACCCGTGAGTTCGTCGAGGTCGCCGGCGAGATTGTGGGAACCGAGCCGACCGTACGCGAACTGCCCGGCTGGATACTGCGCCTTGCCGGCCTCGCGATTCGGCCACTCGCCGAACTCGAGGAGACTCGGTATCAGATCACAGAACCGTTCGAGGTCTCCCACGAGAAGTTCGCCGCGAAGTTCGACGTCGAACCGACGGCATACCGCGAAGGGATCGAGCGCACGCTGGACTGGTACGAGTCGGAGTACTGAGCGTGAGTCGGCAGCCACGATACCGCATTCTGCAGGAAATGGCCGGTACGGCTCGGCGCACTGGGTGCGAATAGCCGGTTGGAGAGATAGCCCGACGATCGTTCACTCGTAGGCTTCGAACTCCTCGCCGAAGACGAGGAAGTACCCGGTGCCGAGCAGGCCGATCACCGCGGCGACCGTGAACGCGACCTCCGGGCTCACGAAGTCCCAGAGCGCGCCGCCGATGGCGGCGCTCGGAATCACGATGGTGTTCCTGAGGAGGTAGTAGGCGCCGGTCACTCGTCCGCCAGCGTCTGCCTGAGCGGGCCCGACGATCAGTGCCTTGTGTGAGGGAAGTCCGGCGAACCGGAGCCCCGAGAAGGCAAAGACCGCGACGAGCGCCTCCGGGTTCGCTGGGGCGAAGATCAGGACGATCGGGAAGATTGCGTAGACGGCGAACCCGGTCGCCACGACGGGTTTCAAGCCGACGCATTCTGCGAGTTTCGCCGCCGGTGCCATCACGAGCAGCGCGACCAGCATCTCGACGCCGAGCAGGTAACCGAAGAAGGCCGCGGGGGAGAGGTCGACGTTCAGCGTCGCGCCGCCGATCGAGATGGCGTCGACGCCGACGGCGAGGAAGTCCGTGACGACGAGCACGAAGAAGACGTACACCATCCCGTTGGCGAAGCGAACCAGCGTATCGCCGACGAGGAGCGGGCGGAGGGGCGCCGGCATGTTCGCGAGATCCTCGCGGATTTGCTGGATCCCCTCGAAGGAGTCGCCTATCGTGTCCTCGCTCGCATCGTAGAGGACGTGCTGGGCGATCGTACCGATCGCGCCGAAGGCGACGGCGACAGCGAGGACGTACTGGAAACTGACGGTGAAGGTGTCGTCGAGTCCGATGAGCACCGCCGCCAACACGGGCCCGATCAGAAACGCCGTCCGCCGGAAAGTCTCGGTACTCGCGAACCCGGCGGCGAGTCGCTCTGGATCGGTAGCCTGCTTGACGACAGCGAACGTCGCCCCGAGTCCGAACGACTTCCAGGCCTGTGCGAGGAGCAGCCCCACGAAGATCCAGAGCCACGGTTCGATCGCGACGCCGTCGATGGTGATCGGTTCGAGTCCCGGTGCGATCAGCCAGACGGCGAACCCGAACGTCGAGAGCAAGCCGAAGAGCGTCAGCGAGTAGCGGGAACCGATCCGATCCGAGAGTGCGCCGCCTGGATAGGGATAGACGGCGGAGATGACGTTCCCGACGGTGCCGAAGAGGCCGACCACGAAGCCGCTCGCTCCGAGCGCAACCAGATACTCGGGGAGGAACCGGCTGGTCATCTGGAAGCCGAGGCTGAAGGCGAACATCGCCAGCGAGAGCACGAGGACGTCCCGTTCGAGTGCGAAGAACGATCGGAAAGCGTCGATCGGTCCTGCTGCCTCGGCCGTGTCGGAGGCCATGGTGGTGCTTGCTCGGGGTCGGGACTAAGGTGTTGCCCCGACGGCGAATTCGTGGCAACCCCAAACGGCGCGCACCGCTTGAACCGAATCGCTCAAGGGGGTAGCGGTGTCCACCTTGGACAATGACGTCCCTCGGGTCGGCGACGGCCGCCCCCGGAGAGCTGGATACCGGGCGCCTCGTCGTCGGTGAGACGCGTGACGGTAGCGAGTTCGGCCTCCCGGTGGCAGTGATCAACGGTGCCGAGGACGGGGACACGCTCTACCTGCAGGCGGCCAGTGACGGCGACGAACTCAACGGCGTCGGCGTCCTCCAGCGCGTCGTCCCGCGGATCGATCCGGCGGAGCTACGGGGAACGATCCTGATCGTCGGAATCGTCAACTACCACGCCTTCCAGGTCGCCGAACACCGGAACCCCATCGACGACACGAAGATGAACCGGACGTATCCGGGCGACGCAGAAGGCACCTCCAGCGAGCGCATCGCGGCCGCCACCTTCGACGTCGCCAGTTCGGCCGACCTCGTCCTCGACCTCCACCAGGGCTCGACGAGTCGGATGATCGACGAGGTCCGGGTCAGGTGTGGTACTCGCCACCGGCTCCACGACCAGTGTCTGGAACTCGCCAAGGCCTTTGGCTGTGGTTACGTGCTCGATCAGAAAGGCCCGGACGGACAACTCGCACGAGAAGGGCCTGACGCCGGGGTTCCGACGGTCGATCCCGAACTCGGCGGCTGCGTCGGCTGGGACGAGCAGTCGATCCAGGCCGGCGTCGACGGCGTCTTCAACGTCCTGCGATACTACGACTTCCTCGAGGGATCCGTCCAGCCAGCACAGCAAACGCGTGCGAACAGCTTCGAGCAGTACGGAGCCCCATGCGGCGGCCTCGTCTCGATGGCGGTCGACCTCGGCGATCACGTCTCACAGGGCGACACCCTGTTCACGATCACCGACGTGTTCGGACAGACGAAAGAGACCGTGACCGCGAACGAGGACGGGATCTGCTGGCGAACCCGTCGGCTCCCGCAGGTCGCGACCGGCGAGTACGTCTGCTCCATCGGAACGGAGGTCGACACGTACTGATGGCGGTCGACGACCCGACCCCCACTGATCTCCAGTGTTCAGCGTGTGGGGCGACGTACGAGGCCGGCCCGGACGAGCCATGGCGGTGTTCGTGTGGCTCCCCGCTCGATTTCGCGGAGAACCCGGTTCCACAGGGTTCGCCGCCGCCGTTTTCCCGGCTCGACACCCGCCGTGGCCTCTGGGCCTTCTTCGAGTTCCTCCCGGTCACGCAGCAGGTGACGCTCGGCGAAGGGTTCACGCCGCTCGTCGGCGCGCCCGAGTGGAACGCGCAGTTCAAACTCGAGTACGTCTTCCCCACGGGGAGCTTCAAAGACCGGGGCGCGACGACGACGCTCTCCCGGGCGGCGGAACTCGGCGTCGACACGATCGTCGAGGACTCCTCCGGCAACGCCGGCGCCTCGATCGCGACCTACGCTGCCCGAGCAAACGTCGACGCCGAGATATACGTTCCCGGCGAACTCCCGCAGTCGAAGCTCATGGCGATTCAGCGTGCCGGAGCTCGGCCCGTTCGGATCGACGGCTCGCGGGAAGACGTGAGCGAGGCCTGCATCGAGGCAGTCGAAGACGGCGACGCGTGGTACGCGAGCCACGCGTGGAACCCGGCATTCCTCGCGGGAACGATGACGTTCGCGCTGGAGGTCGCTGCCCAGCGCGACTGGTCGATCCCCGACGCCGTCGTGCTACCGACCGGGAACGGCACGCTCTCGCTCGGGGCGTACCGCGGTTTCAAAGCGCTCGAGGACGCCGGGATGATCGACGACGTCCCGCGAATCATGGTTGCACAGGCTAGCGGCTACGCACCGATCGTCGACGCTCTCGACGGCGTCGAACCCGATCCAATCACCGAGGAACCGGACGACGTCCCCGACGTTCCGACGACGAGCGGTGGACTCGGCGTCTCCATCGGCGACGACGGTGACGACGACCGGCTCCCGGACAACGAGTTGGCCGACGGCATCCAGATCCGCGACCCACCCCGCAAGGACCAGATCGTCGCGGCCGTCCAGGAAACAGACGGCGCCGCGATCGAAATCGGCGAAAACCAGCTCGAGATCGCACTCGATCGATTACACCGGTCCGGTTTCTACGTCGAACCGACGTGCGCCGTCGGACCCGCTGCGCTCCGTGCGTTCAGAGACGAAGGCATCCTCGCCGACGACGCCGACGTCGTCGTGGCGCTCACTGGCAGCGGTCTCAAGACGCTCTGAAACGGGAACTCGGCGTAGCGGATCGCGACGTTGCCGACCGTCGCCTGGCCGTCACTGCCGTGCTCCATCGCCAGCTTGCGTCGCTTCGAGTGCCTCGTCGTGGATCTCCCCACTCGAAGCCACGATTCCTCGTGCGTCGTGGCGCCACCGCTCCCCCTCGACGTCGGTTACCCGTCCCCCGGCCTGTCGAACGACGTGCGCACCGGCGATCGTGTCCCACGGCGACGCGAAGACGTTCGCGATCGTCGCGTCGAGCGCCCCGTCCGCCACGAGCGCGAGTTCGTACTGCGCGGAGCCGATTCGACGGCAGTCGCCGAAGGACCGGACGACCGCGTCTGCGACCGCCCCGAACTCCTCGCGGCGGTCGCGCGACCACCAGAGCGTCGGGCAGACTGCAGCCTCCTGTGGGTCCGACCGGCTGGCGACCGAGATCCGATCACCGTTCCGCGTCGCGCCGTCTTCACCAGCGGCATAGAGGTCACCCAGTGCGGGGGCTGCAATGACGGCCGCGACGGGTTCGCCGTCCTCGACTGCGGCAACCGCCGTCGTCCAGCAGTGCATTCCCCGGACGTAGTTTGCCGTGCCGTCGATGGGGTCGATCACCCAGGCAGGTCCGGACTCGGGGACGCTGTTCGGCGTCTCGTCTTCCTCGCCCACGATCGGATCGTCGGGGAAGGAGTCGCGGATCGTCTCGACGACCGTTCGCTGTGCGGCCCTGTCGGCCTCGGTCACGTAGTCGGTCGGCCCCGACTTCGTCTCGACGGCGACGTCTCCCCGAAAGTCCTGTAGCGCACGCTCGCCACCGGCAGTCGCAGCCTCGCGAGCGACGGCGAGGCGCTCGGCGGGATCGGATGTCACGTCCACAACTCGCGGAGCCGTCCCTATCGTGGTTGCGATCCAGGCGGGGAGCGGGGTTCTGGGAGGCCGGTAGCGAGGATACTGACCCGACGGCCGGACGACCAGAGTGCAGTCCAGACTGGCAGGAGGGGTTCTGTCAGTGCTCGGGATGCGTGGGAGCGTCGAACCCACCGCGAATCAGCGGTTTGGCCACGTGCCGTCGGGCAACCGGCGGCACCTCGTACCAGCCCAGGTCCAGGTCGCGGTCGATCGGTCGCTCGACCGGGCCGGGTGCATCCGTGCCACAGTCTCGGCACCGATAGCCCTGGTTCGCACCGGCGCTCTCCATCGTCCGCTCGCAGTCGGGACAGACGGGCGTCGCCGTCTCCGTCTCGACGAGGTCGCGAACCGCGAACTTCTCCAGTTTGAGCGTTCCGTCGCTCACCTCGCCACAGACCGTGAGTTCGTCACCGGGCCGCAGGTTGCGGACGTGCTCCCGGAATCGCTTGGTCGGTTCGAACGCGACGCAGGGCAGTTCGATGCCCTCGTCGGGTGTCGGCGATCCGTTCCTACTGGTTCGGACGCTCACGAACACGTGGCCGCCCTCACGAGTCTCTGGCGACGACGTCACGGTTGCAGGCACGCGATAGGCCCGATCGTCTTCGAGCGTTCCGTCTGGATCGTTCTGCAAGTGTGCGTCGGTTCCCTGGTTCGTGACGAACGTGACCGCTCGATCGATCGGTTCACTGTCGATGGATTTGGCGACGGCCTCGACGGCGGCCGGATCGTCGCCCCGAATTCCAAACAGCACGGGACAGGGCGTTCGGGGGACGCAAACGGCCGTGTTCGTGCCCCGATCGACCGTGTCCCAGACGTCGGTACGGCCGCTCGCCGCGGCCTCGAAGACCGATTCCCGGTCCACCTCGCGTTCGGACCCCCAGCGAGCGGATTCCCGGTACGCGATTCGTTCGTAGGTCCAGTCCTCGTTCGCACGCCAGGCGCCGACGGCAGCGAGGGCACCGATTCGTCCACGACCATCGCCCCAGCCCGCGTGGCGATACTCGAACCGATCGGCGAGAGCGACGGCGTCCTCGATCGCGTGGTGGCCCTGGACGGCGGTCTCTGCGAACGCGGCGACCTCGTCTGGTACGGCCTCCGGGGAAGTGTCTGCGACGATCAGTCCGGGATTGGCGTCGGTATCTGCCGTCGCGGCGAGTTCGGAAATCGTCTCCCTCGCGACGTCGAAACAGCGCTGTCGGGCAGCCGAATCCGGAGTTTCCTCGGCGCCCCGGACGTGCAGCGCGAGGGCAGCGTTTCCCCGAGTCTTGTGCTCGACCGCGGGGTTACACCGAACCAGAAGATGGCGCTGGACGTCGAAGCCCGCCGCTGCGAGTCGCTCGCCGATCCGGACGGCGACGTACGTCGTGCACATCCCGCGTTCCCGCGAGTCCGTGTCGTCGAGGCCGACGACTGGCATCGATCGGTGGTAGCCGTCGCTGGGCATAAGCCGTTGGGATCGCACCATCCACGAGGACGAGGTCCCAGGGCCGAGCGCAAGTTCAACCAGTATAAAAGCGTTCCCCAGGGACAATCCTGCCATTCGCCCGACGTGGTCCCGTTCCCCTGCCACAACACTCTTAAGCCGCGAATCCCGTATAGTCCCCTATGTCACGGTCCGCACTGGTCGGAAACGTGATCGCGATGCTCGAGGACGCGGGCTTCGCGGTGAGCGACCGGTGTGCGATTCGGCCGCGGAGCTTCGATCTCGCGGCCCGCCGGGGAGAGGAACTGCTGCTCGTGAAGGTGCTCCGGAACGTCGATGCTTTCGACGCCGCGACCGGCGAAGAGATGCGCCGGATCGGCTCGTGGCTCGACGCGACCTCGCTCGTCATCGGCCTCCGAACGCGCGACGAGCCGCTCAAACCCGAGGTCGTCTACCTTCGCCACGGCGTCCCGGTACTCTCGCCCGACACCGCTCTCGACCTGTTCGTCGAGGGCGTGCCGCCGCTGATCTACGCCGCACCCGGTGGTCTCTACGTTAGCATCGACAGCGACGTGCTGGCCGACGAGCGCGAAGAGCGCGGCTGGTCGCTCGGTCGCCTCGCGAACGAACTCGGCGTCTCCCGACGCACGGTGTCCAAGTACGAGGACGGAATGGACGCGTCCATCGAGGTCGCGGCCCAGCTCGAGGAGCTCTTCGGCGGCGGGCTCACCAGCGCCGTCGACGTCATGGGCGGTGCCGAGCAGATCCGCGACGCCGAGCCCACGCCAGACGCCCCCGATGCAGATCCCGACGACCAGCCGATGGTCGCCGTCATGCACCGCACGGGGTACCGCGTCCACCCGACGATTCGCGCACCGTTCAAGGCCGTGAACGAGGACGACGACGGTGAGACCGAAATCATCCTCACTGGCCACTCCGAGTTCACGCAATCCGCAGAGAAGCGCGCCCGTATTATGGCCTCCGTCGGCGAGGTCGCGGAGACGCAGTCGGTCTACTTCGTCGACTCGACGAAGCGCGAGTCCGTCGGCGCGACCGCGCTCATCGAGCGCGAGGAAGCCGAGGACATCGAGGACGCCGACCGGCTTCGGGACCTGATTCGCGAGCGGTCGGACGCGGAGGCGGCCTGATCTTCGTCCCGGCGGTCAGATATCGGCTCGATAGTATTGCGAATCGGCTCGACGGCATAGCAATTCGGCTCGACAGGCTAGCGAGCAGCGGCGAGCGTCTCAGGCCGCCTCGCCGTAGGTCTTCTCCAGATAGGCTACGATGTCGTCGCTCTCGGGCATTCCCTCGACGCCGTGCTCGGGGTCGACGAGCACCGGGACGCCCGTCTGACCACTGATCTCCTGGACCTCCGTTCGCTGGCCGTGCGATCGAGGCACCTGTCGCGACTCGTAGTCCAGCCCGAGTTCGTCGAGTTTGGTCGTGACTTTCGCACAAAACGGGCAGCCCTCCAGTTCGTAGAGGACGAGTCCTGAGTCTGCCATCGCTGGCGAGTTGGGCGAGGGAACTCTTCAGGCCGGCGGTCGCGGGTACCAGCGACGCACGAGCGGCGAACTCACCAGCTTTCTACGAGCGGTCGGTTTCGCGATCCGACGTCTCAGGGTTCCTCCAGGTCGACGGAAGGCATGTCGAAGAAAGCAGTCTCGTAACCGTCGTGGCGGGCGAGCTGTGGCGGAGTTGCGACCTCGATCGTCGGCGCACTCTGCAGGGAGTCCGAGAGCACGACGCCGTAGTGGTGACCGAGCCCATCGTCGATGGTCTCGACGAGGTCGACGCTGGAACCATCGATCCGTGCGGCGAGCGAGCTACTCGCGAGCGCGATGCGGTTGTATGGCGTCCGCATCGAGACGGCGAGGTACTCCCCAGTTCCTTCGATTCCGGCCGGCGGCTCGTCGAGCAACCGGCCGACGATCGACGCGTCGGCGGACGACCCGGTCCCAAGGGGCGTCCCGGGAAGGTCACTGGCGGGCGGGACCTGGCCCGGCGGCGGTCCCATTCCGGTCATGGGCTCGGTTGCGGCTCTCGTGCCGCGCCGGTCCGCTGGGATCTCGTCGATGGACAGGTCGAGCACGTCGCTGCTGTCGAAGTCGATCTGGAAGGACGCGGATTCGGCCTGCTGATAGCGTCCCGCGAAGGCTCCAGCGGTTCGAACGCCGATCGGATCGAAATCGACGCGCACCTCGTACTCGCCCTCGCCCGGGAGCGAGACGTTGTTCCCGAAGTGATAGCCCATCCGCTGAGCGAGCATCGACCAGAGCTGGTAGCTCTCGACGGGGTCGCCGTCCGAGAGGAGCGTCCCAGCGGGCTGGCGCGGCAGAACGACGCCGGTAACGGGATCCCAGACGGAGACCATCAGGTGCATCGAGTCACTCTCAGCAACTTCCACGCGAGTCTTCGTCGAACCCGTGACCGTCCAGAAGCGGTGTGGGAAGGTGAAGTGGAGCGAACACCGCGAACCGTCGGCGAGGTCCCGCGTTCCGTAGCTGGCCATCTCCTCGACGGAGGCCGGGAGGTAGACGGCGTCGGGACGGTCCTCGACGAGCGGCGCGCCGCTCCAGACCGACTCCGTCTCGAAGTATCCGAAGCAGCCGGCGACGGCTGCGCTCAGGCCGGCGCCCACACCGCGGAGCACGCTCCGACGATTCATCGTCGTCGCTAGCCACCGGAGCGTGATTAGGGATTGCGTTTTCTGGATCCCCGCTCCCCTCATGTTACGGCGGTCGAAGCGGTCGAGGTCCGCTGCCGAATCACGAAACTCAGACCGGCGAAATCGTCGGGAGCGAGATGATCCAGAGACTCGCGATGGTGAACGCGACCATGACGAGGATGAACGGGTACTGGCTCCGGATCGCCTGCACGCGACCGGGGAACGTGTCGATCGCCGTGCCGTGAGCGAGCCAGACGGCGAGGACGTGCCCGACCAGGATGGCCAGGGCTTCGACGTGGCCGAACCACGACGGCAGGACGATCTGGGACGGATTCAGCGTCGAGAACGGTGCCTGCGCGACGGTGGTGAGCGTCGGGAAGAGGGAGAGCAAGAAGCCGCCGTAGTGTGCGAAGTGATACCCAGCGGCGATCGCGAGCAACGGTCCGGCGAAGCGGTAGCCGAGGTATCGGGTCGAGAGGAAGGTCTGGGCGCGCTCGCGCGAGTCACGGGCCGCGAGCAGGTACGCGCCGAAGAACAGCCCGAAGAGGCCTGGAAGGAAAAGTGCGTAGACGATCGCAGAGGGGATCCCGGCGTCGACGATCGACTGGACGACGTCGGAACCAGGTTCGGTCGCGATGACGCCGCTGAAGGTCAGTTCCGCGACGAGGAGGATCGCGAAGCCGACGCCGGAACGGTCCTCGAAGACGTCACCGTCGCGAAGGCGGGCACCGTACGGACGGAGCGCGACGCCGTCGGCCGTTCGCTGGAGCGGTGCGACGGCACCGTAGTATCGGTACCAGACGGAAATCGGGTCAGCGTGGCGGAACCAGTCGGTCTCTCCGAACGCGACAGCACCGGCGAGCGTGAACGCCGTGTATCCGAGCACGAGCGACGCGAGGAGTGCCGGTTCGCTCGTCACGGGAAGCACGACCTCGAGCCAGATGAGGACGAGCAGGACGCCGACGGCTGGCCAGGTACCGAAGCGCTCCGGGTACTCGCGATACCCGGTCGGCAGGACGCTCGCGATGTGTCGCCACGGGTCGATCGCGGGCCACGGGTTCCCGACGAGATACGCGACGATCGTCAGCCCAGCGCGACCGCCCACGAAGACGAGGAGCACCCCGGCGTTGACCTGGCCGATCTGTGGGCCCTGGAAACCGACGACGACGATGCCGATCAGGGCCAGCACGCCGATCACACCTCCCGCAAGGGAGACGAGGGCACCGAGTCCGTTCGGAACGCCGAACTCCACGCGCTTGCCGTGGAGCGAGTCCAGGAGTTCGCGATCCGTGACGAGCATCGACATGAGGCCCGACGCACCAATCACGCCACCGCCGGTGATCGCGTAGAGCCACGTCGGCACGGACACGTCGCCGCGACTCCCGAGCCCCGCGGAGACGTTGCTTGCCGCGACGACGTCGATCGACGCGAGCAACGCGACCGCCACCCCAGCCGAAAGGAGCGCACGGCGCAGGTGCCGTTTCATCGTCAGTGCGTACCCATGGTGGGCCCTACTACCTGTCGTTCTCCGATCTTTTCGTTCTCTCCCCAACCCCAGTATGATGGGGGCGGGGAGCCTCCACAGCCACGGCGAGGGCGCTGGCGCCACGCGATCTGGCGGCGTCGAAGTAAAGGGTTAAGTGCAGCCGGACGGGACACCTGGGTAGATGACGAGCGTCCGCTTCTATGCCGGGATCTACGTCCTGCTGGTCGCACTCGTGTCGATGAAGATCGTCTTCTTCGAGACGCTTTCCTACGACGTGGCGCTCGCGCTGACGATGCTATCGGCCGTCGCCGAGGCACTCGTGATCGCGGGCTACTACCAGCACCTCAGGTTCGAGCCTCGATCCCTGTCCTACCTCATGACGATGGGCGTGGCAGGCGTCCTCCTCGTGACGTTCGCTGCCGCGTTCTCGATCCTCTGATCGGAAGTTCGACTGGATCGACGATCGTTCCTCGCTCCGACCGTTCCTCGCTTCGGACCTTCTCGATAGCCGGTCGGCTGCCCGTTCCTCTCACTCGGCACTGCTCGGACGCTCCTGCACGCACGACAACGTCCGGAGGTCGGCGAACGTACCGGGATCGGATTCACGAGAGGGAAATCGAGCCCCCCGGCGAGCCTGCTCCCTGGAGTAGCTAGGAATCGCGTGCACGAACGACGCCATCGACAGTCCACGGATCGCCCGTGCCGAGTCACAACAGTCACGTCGCCGTTCGACTCGATACACGCGTTCCGAACACGAGGAAATACTCGATTCACGCGTCCCAACTGGCGGTGAATACTTGCTACACGCCTTCCGAACCGGACGCTACTGTTCGAATCGTGTTGATCGCAGACGAGCTGCCGGTACGGACCGCCGGAAAGTATCGTAGCCTCGGTGGATCAGCACGGGTTCCAGCAATCGACTCTCGATGGCTTCCCGTTTCGCGTTTCGTCGACTTCGAGTAGTCGTGGCTCAGTGAACTCCGAACCGAACGACGGTAAGGAATGGCGTCGACGAGAAGCTGCGATCAGGCGCCGGTGATGAGGTTCATCGCGACGACCGCGACGAGGATGACGGCGATCACGAGTGCAGTGACGAACGTCGCACCGGCGCTACCGATGCCAGCGTTCTCCCCCAGTGAGTAGCTCCCGAGCAGGACGCCGATTCCCAGAGCGACCACGGAGAGCAGCATGTACGGATCTTCGAACCCGTTGCCGTTGACGTAGAAGATCACGGTGCCGAACGCCCCGATCGTGAGCAACGCGAACGCTGCGAACAGCGCATCGGTGCTCGCCGCCCAGCTCTTGGTCTGCTGTCGTTGCGAGATGAACCCACTCCCGGCTGCCTCCTGCCCGAGCATCGATGGGTGACGGCGTCGCGTCAGCGTCAGCACCGCGAGGATCCCGAGGACGGCAAGTCCAGTCAGGACCGCGCTCGCGGCGAGTGAAGCCTCGACCATGTGCGAGGCGAGTGGACGACCGCTATTAAACCCTGATGGATCGCCGGCGTGCCGTCGGCAGAGGCCCGGACCGTCCCCCAGGGCTGGGGACGACTTCTACCGGACGATCGATCGTGCTCGACCGTGTGGGTTCCCACCACTGGACCGACAGAATGTTCCCGCTTCGGTGCCTCCCTCTGAACAATGGAAGCGCAGGAATCGCAGCCCCTCGACGTCGCCGCGATTCGGGAAGATTTCCCGATCCTCGAGCGACGCGTCGGCAGCGAGGTCACGCCCGGCACGATCGGCAAGGACGATCCCGACGGCCAGCAGATCGTCTACCTCGACAACGCGGCGACGACCCAGAAACCCCAGTCGGTCGTCGACGCCATCAGCGAGTACTACACGCGGTACAACGCAAACGTCCACCGGGGCCTCCACCACCTGAGTCAGGAAGCCTCGATCGCGTACGAACTCGCCCACGACCGCGTCGCGGAGTTCATTGGCGCCTCCGGCGAGCGAGAAGAGATCGTCTTCACGAGCAACACTACGGAGGCGGAGAACCTCGTCGCGTACGCCTGGGGACTCGACGAACTGGGGCCGGGTGACGAGATCGTGCTCTCGGAGATGGAGCACCACTCCTCGCTGGTCACCTGGCAGCAGATCGCGAAGAAGACCGGCGCGACCGTCCGGTACATTCGCGTCGGCGGCGACGGCCGGCTCGACATGGAGCACGCGAAGGAACTCATCGGCCCCGACACCGCGATGGTCTCGATCGTCCACGTCTCGAACACGCTCGGGACGATCAACCCAGTCTCGACGCTCGCGGACCTGGCCCACGAGCAGGACGCGCTGATCTTCGTGGACGGCGCTCAGGCGGTGCCGACGCGCCCGGTCGACGTGGAGGCCATCGACGCCGACTTCTACGCCTTCTCCGGGCACAAACTCCTGGGCCCGACCGGGATCGGCGTCCTCTACGGCAAGAAGCACCTCCTCGAGGAGATGGATCCGTTCCTGTTCGGTGGCGAGATGATCACGAAGGTCACGTTCGAGGACGCGACCTGGAACGACCTCCCGTGGAAGTTCGAGGCGGGGACGCCCCGGATCGCCCAGGGCATCGGCCTCGACGCAGCGATCGACTACCTCGACGACCTGGGGATGGAGAACGTACGCGAGCACGAGGAGTTGATCGCCGAGTACGCCTACGATCGCCTCGACGAGTTCGACGACGTTACGCTGTTCGGACCGGATCCAGGCCCCGACCGGGCGGGCCTCGTCGCCTTCGCGCTCGACGACGTCCACGCCCACGACGTCGCCTCGATCATGAACGACCACGCTGTGGCGATCCGTGCCGGCCACCACTGCACGCAGCCGCTCCACCAGAAGCTCGGCGTTCCGGCGACCGCCCGGGCGTCGTTCTACGTCTACAACACCCGCGAGGAGGTCGACGCGCTCGTCGACGCCATCGACGACGCTCGTCAGCTATTCGCCTGATTCCGTCCGCAGACCCTTTTTGACCCCGATTCGACCGCCCGAACCGTCAGCCGGGCACCGTGTGTACCTCGCTCGACAGGAACCACGCGACGACCTGGCGCTCCGCCCGCCGGAGTACGCCGCTGGCAGTCGAGGGATCGACGTCGAGGGTCGCCGCGAGGTCGGTCAGCGTCTGTTCCCGGGGAACGTCGTAGTAGCCGTTCTCGAACGCCGCCCGCAGCAGCTCCCGCTGTCGGTCGGTCAGGAGCCGTTCGGAGTCCGGTTCGGCGACGAGCGATCGTAGTTCGTACGAGACGGGAGCCGCCGTCAGCGTTCGATCGAGTTCGTCGATCCGGTCGCGCGACGCCGTGATCGAGCACTCGAGCCAGCCGTCTTCGACGACGAGGGGGAACTCCGGGGGCACCGAGATGCTGCGAAGAAAGTCGTAGAGCGTCAGATCCCCCGTCCGGTACCGGGAGAGCACGCGCTCGTCGCTGGCGTACAACGTCTCGTACTCGCCGATCGCAACGTGATCGCCGACGGCGGCAGCGGCTTCGACTGCGAGTTCGCCGTTGACCTCCCCGAGTTCGACCGCCTCGCCGCCGTCGACCTCGACGCCGGCCAGGAGTCGAAATCGAACATTGGGATAGCGCGTCGATAGCTCCTCCATCCAGGTCCCCGGTGGAATCTCGACGCGGATCTGGGCAGTCACCACGGATCGAGGGCACCTCGCGTTCGCGCTCGGGCAGACGCCAACATGTTGGGATAATCGTTACGTCGGTCCCACGATCACGTAAAGTCGATGCCCATGGACGCGGCGAGCGACCACAGATCGAATCGGCGGAGAGTGACCTGGTGGACCGAACGCGCGGTTCAAACGTCGACGGTGGGAACCGACGAGCGATGAGCGGAGCGACCGCACCCGTCATCGAGGTCGAGGACCTGCAGAAACGCTACGGGGACCTCACGGCCGTCGACGACGTGAGCTTCGCGATCCAGGCCGACGAAGTGTTCGCACTGGTGGGGCCGAACGGCGCCGGCAAGACGACGATCGTGGAGATCCTCGAGTGTCTCCGGACGCCCACCGCCGGCACCGCGACCGTTCTCGGACACGACGTGCGCAGCGACACGCAGGCGATCAAGGACGCGATCGGCGTCGTCCCGCAGTCCTTCCACACGTTCGATCGCCTCTCCGTCCGAGAGAACGTCGCGCTGACGCGACGCATGTACGACGACGGCCGCGACGTCGACGACGTACTCGACGAACTCGACCTGGACGACTACGCCGACACGCGCTTCGAATCGCTCTCCGGTGGGTACCAGCGCCGCACCGGAATCGCGATGGCGCTCGTGAGCGACCCGGAGGTGCTCTTCCTCGACGAACCCACGACGGGACTCGATCCCGCCGCGCGCCGCTCGACGTGGCGACAGATCGAATCCCTTGCAGCGGCCGGGACGACGGTCGTTCTCACGACGCACTACATGGAAGAGGTCGAGGAACTCGCCGATCGCGCGGCGCTGCTACTGGACGGCACCATCGAGGCTGTCGACACCGTCCAGAACCTGATCGCGACCTACGGTGGCGACGTCAAACTGGTCGTCGGCGCCGGCGCCGGCGAGGACGCAGCGATCGAATCGATCCTCGAGTCTACTGCGACCGAAGTCTATCGAAACGAGACCGACGACTTCGTCGCGCTCTACGAGGATCGCGCGGTCGCCCAGACTGCGTTCGGGGACGTGCTGGACGTCAACGGGGAGCGATCGATCGATCTGACGACGGCGGGCATGGACGACGTGTTCCTGCGGCTGGCCGGAGCGCCGGTCGAGGTCGTCGGTGACGGCACCGCGACCGGAGGTGACGACCGATGAGACGGGTCGGTGCGATCGTCGTCGCCCTCGGGAAGAACTGGCTTCGGAGTCGCGAGGCCGTCTTCTTCTCGCTGGTGTTCCCGATCGTCCTCCTGCTCATCTTCAGTTCCGTCTTCGCTGGCGGCGGGTCGGCGGAGTTCACCGTCTACCTCCAGAACAACGACGTCGAGGACGGCACGGCCACGAACCTCTCCGCGGCGTTCGTGGAGTCGCTCGAGGAATCGGACGCCCTGCGGGTGCGAACCATCGACGCCGACCGCGACCTGGACGAGTGGAGCGAGAGTAGTGACGCCGACGGGCCATCGAGAGTGCTGGTGATACACGACGGCTTCGCTGAGCGGGTCAGAGCCAGTGCCGGCCGGGCACAGGCCGACGTGACGATGGCGACGCTCGAACGCCTTGGACCCGGCCTCCCCGACGGGACCCAGCAGTCGGTCACCGAGGCGCTCCGGAACGGGTCGACGGCGGGCGCCGGAACGCCACCCGCGAACCTGACCCTACTGACCGCGCCCGACGACAACACTGCCGCGGCTATTCGCGGGATCGTCGGGAGTTACGTCGCCGCGTTCAACGAGCGCGCCGTCGGCGTCGAACAATCGCCGACGACGATCCGGTCCGGGGAGATCGGGGACGAGTCGCTCGGGGCGGTCGACTACTTCCTCCCGGCGCTGATCGCCGCCGTCATGCTGATCAATGGCGTCATCACGCTGACGGGATCGGTCGCCCGGTACAACACCGACGGAACCCTGAAACGACTGGCCTCGACGCCGCTCCGTCGGTGGGAGTGGATCGTCGGCCACCTCCTGCTCCAGGCGTTGCTGGCGATCGTCATTACGGCATTGATGGTCGGGGTCGCGCACCTGGTCTTCGACGTGACGGTGATCCCCGGCGTGGCGTCCATGGCGCTGATCCTGCTGGCCGCTATGGCCTTCTCGGCGATCGGGCTCACGCTCGGCGGGCTGGTGAGCGACCAGGACGCGGCGACGAGTCTGGGGAACGCGATCGCCTTCCCGGTACTCTTCCTCTCCGGCGTCTTCTGGGACGTCGAATTGATGCCTGAGTACCTCCAGCAGGTTGCGGAGCTACTGCCGCTGTATCACCTCCACCGTGCGCTTCGACAGCTGATGGTCGTCGGCGCAACGGAGGGCGTCCCGCTGGCCGTCGGCAGCCTCGGCCTCCTGACCGTCGTCTTCCTGGGGGCCGCGATCCGGATCACGCGCTGGCGTGACTTCCGGTAATCGGGTCGTACTTTTCTGCAGATCGACCGTTGGAACGCTTCGAGCGCTTCTCTCAATGA
This sequence comes from Salinarchaeum sp. Harcht-Bsk1, assembly GCF_000403645.1. Taxonomy (NCBI): domain Archaea; kingdom Methanobacteriati; phylum Methanobacteriota; class Halobacteria; order Halobacteriales; family Natronoarchaeaceae; genus Salinarchaeum; species Salinarchaeum sp. Harcht-Bsk1. Next base: position 3,212,621 of record NC_021313.1, on the reverse strand, counting down.
GCGAGCCCGATCCACGCGAGCGAGGCGTACCCTGGAACACGCGAACTGTTCGGGCAGTGCTCGCGAGCACCGCGCTCGCTCCGCTCGGGGTGCCGTTGATCGCGCCTGGCATCGCACCGATCCGAGACGAGTTCGCGATCAGTAACGCTCGTGCGAGCCTGCTGATCAGCGCCTACTTCGTCGTCGGGATCGTGCTCTCGCCGTTCATCGGTCTGCTCATCGATCGGATCGGTCGCCGGCGGATGCTCGCGGCAGGCCTCACCACGTTCGGCGCGTTCGGAACTGCGATGGCGTTCGCACCGTCCTTCGACGTCGTGCTCGCGTTGCGCGTCCTCCAGGGAACTGGCGCGGCGACGATCTTCATCTCGACGGTCACGATCATCACAGACACGTTCGAAGATGCCCAGCGGAACACAGTGCTGGGCGTCAACGTCGCCGTGCTCTCCGCCGCTGCTGCGATCTTTCCGGTGATCGGTGGACTGCTGGTCGAACTGGCCTGGAACGCCCCATTCCTGGCCTACGCCGCGGCGTTTCCAGTTGCAGCGTTCGTCCTGATCGGCGTCGACGAACCGGTCCGATCGGCCCCGGACCGGGGACTCGAGTACGTACGATCCGCGATCGACGTCGTCGTAGAGCCAGTCGTGCTTTCCCTGTTCGGGGCGACGATCCTCACCGAGTTTCTCGCCTTCGGCGTCGTGTTCACGACGGTGCCCATCGTCCTCGCTCGCTCGATCTCTCCGGTCTGGATCGGCGTGACGCTCTTCGGCGCGGAAACGGTCGCGACGCTCGTCGCCGCTGGGAGCGGTCGTCTCGCGCGCGGCCTCGCGAACCTGCACATCATCGCTCTCGGCTTCGCGTGCTACGCGCTCGGATTCTTCGGGATCTGGGCCGCACCGGCGCCGCTCTTCGTCGCCATGGCCCTCCTCGTCGTCGGCGCTGGACTCGGCCTACTGCTGCCGACCGTCGACGCGGCGATCGGTGCCAGAATCGACAGCGCGCATCGTGCTGGGGCGTTCAGCGTCCGCAACAGTGCGACCTTCTTCGGACGAGCCGCCGGGCCGATCACGTTCGTGGGACTGGCGGAGACGGATCTCGTCGGATTCGATCCGTTGCTCCTTGCAGCGGGAATCGTCGCGCTCGCCGCTGCAGTCCTGGCCTGGAGGGCGGCTGAATGACGGACAGCCTTCGGCACCGGCTCACGACGTGGACGGCGCCAATCCTCCCGAACGGGTGACAATCGTCCCGAACGGTTGGCTTTTTCATCGACTGCGCCGATTCCAGTCACGTGGCGAGCGGACGAATATTCGCAGCGTCGACCGTCCTTCTCGGCGGGGCTGCACTCGGACACGCCCTCTTCACCTGGCCCTGGGAAGTTACGGCGGCGCTCTTCCTCGGCGGTGCCCTAATCGCGTTCGTCGCCGAGGCCCTCGTCGTCTCCCTCGGCTGGTTAGACCACCACGTTTGGCCACAGTTTGCGGGAGTGCCGCTCTACGTTCTGGCCGGTTGGACGGCGGTGATTTACGTCGCGCTCAGGATTGCGCTCCTCGCGACGAGTGGAGTCGGTGCCATCGTGCTCACAGCCGCAATCGCGACGAGCTACGACGTGCTAACAGACAACGTCGGCGTCGAGAACGGCCACTGGACGTACACAGACGACGTCCCCGGCCCCCGACACGGCGAAGTGCCGTGGTGGAACTACGTGGGCTGGTTCGCGATCAGCGGCGTTACGGCGGCGCTCGCCGTGTCATTCCTCTGAGGGCAGGTGGTGGCGAGAGCTGGAGCTTGCATGACCCGATGCACCCGTGCCGAGCGAGCGGAGTCCTCGTGAGCGAAGCGAACGAGGGCTCGAGAGAGGAGCAGTGCGAGTCTCTCGGTGCAGGCGAGGCGCGGTCTTTTTTGGTCCAGATTTTTCGAGGAGCGGTGCCCGCAGGCCGCTCTCCGAGCGGCCGAGGACACCCGACGAGAAAAAAGGTGGTTTAGAGCCCCTTGCCCAGCAGTTCTCGGGCGATGATGTTCTTCTGGATCTCGGTCGTGCCCTCGTAGATCTGGGTGATCTTCGCATCGCGGTAGAGTCGCTCGACGTCGAAGTCGTTGACGTAGCCGGCGCCACCGTGGATCTGGACGGCCTCGTCGGCGACTTCGACTGCGGTTGCGGAGGCGAACTCTTTCGCCATGGAGGCGAGCGCGGTCAGCTGCTGGCCCTCGTTCTCGACACTCCAGGCAGACTTGTAGGTGAGCTGACGGGCGGCTTCAGTCCGGGTGTGCATCTCGGAGAGCTTGTGCTGGATCGCCTGGAACTCGCTGATGGGACGGTCGAACTGCTCGCGCTCCTGAGCGTACTCCAGGGCACGCTCGCAGGCACCTTTGGCGATGCCGACACCCTGAGCGGCGACCATCGTCCGCGTCTCGTCGAAGAACTGCATCAGCTGGAGGAAGCCAGCACCCTCGGTGCCGATGAGATTCTCCTCGGGGACCCGCACGTCGTCGAAGATGAGTTCGGCCGTGTCGGAGGCCCGGATGCCCAGTTTGCCGGTGATCTTCTCCGCGGTGAACCCGTCGCGGTCCGACTCGACGACGATCTGGGAGAAGCCGGAGTAGCGATCGTCCGTCTCGTCGGTCTTGCACATCACGACGAAGTAATCGCCAACGCTCCCGTTGGTGATCCACATCTTGTTGCCGTTGATCACCCACTCGTCGCCGTCCTTCTCGGCGGTCGTCGAAACGGACGAGACGTCGGAGCCGACGTCGGGCTCGCTGATCGCGGCGCCCATGACCGCGTCGCCCGCTGCGATCGGTTCGAGGTAGCGCTCTTTCTGGTCTTCCGTCCCGTTCGCCATGATCGAGTCGGCACCGAATGCGGCGCTCGTGATCGACAGGCCGGTGCCGGGGTCGACCGCGAATAGCTCCTCGGTGATGAGGGCCATCTCGAAGGGTGTGTAGCCTGCACCACCGTATTCGACGGGGATATGGGCGCCCGTGAGGCCCATCTTCGCGGCCTCGTCCATCACGTCGTGGGGGTACTTCTCGGCCTCGTCGAGTTCGGTCGCGACAGGTTCGATCTCGTTCTCTGCGAACTTGCGAACCTCGTCGCGGATCGCCTTCTGCTCCTCAGACAGTGCGAAGTCCATGGTCGTTCATGGGGCTGGATACCCAAGACGTTTTTACTCGGTAATGAACTCCTCAAGAGTTTTGAAACTTGGACAGGGGCAACGTTGAAGCGACCGGGTGCAGAACGATTGGATATGGAGTTCGAGGAAATCAACAGTATCGCCGTTCTCGGAGCAGGGAACATGGGCCACGGCATCGCCGAGGTCGCCGCGATGGCTGGCTACGAGGTCACCATGCGTGACATCGAGGAGGACCTCGTCCAGGACGGCTACGACAGCATCGAGTGGTCGCTGAACAAGCTCGCCGAGAAGGACCAGCTCACACAGGAAGAGGCCGACGCCGCCCTCGACCGCGTGACGCCGGTCGTCGACCTCGGTGAGGCCGTCGGCGACGTGGACGTCGTCATCGAGGCGGTGCCCGAGGTCATGGACATCAAGAAGGAGGTCTACGACGAGGTCGAGGCGCACGCGCCCGCCGACGCCATCTTCGCGACGAATACCTCATCGCTGTCGATCACGGAGCTTTCAGAAGTAACCGACCGCCCCGAGCAGTTCTGCGGGATGCACTTCTTCAATCCGCCGGTGCGGATGCAGCTCGTCGAGGTCATCTCCGGCGCGCACACGAGCGGCGAGACGCTCGATACGATCGAGGAACTCGCCGAAGACTTCGGCAAGACGCCGGTCCGCGTCCGCAAGGACTCGCCAGGGTTCATCGTCAACCGGATCGCCGTGCCGCAGATGAACGAGGCGGCCTGGCTCGTCCACGAGGGCGAGGCGACCATCGCCGAGGTCGACTCGACGACGAAGCACGACGTCGGGCTTCCGATGGGTGCGTTCGAACTATCGGACATGGTCGGGCTCGACGTGTCCTTCGACGTCCTCGAGTACGTCAACGGGGAGCTCGGGAAAGCGTACGAACCGTGCCCGATCCTCGAGGAGAAGGTCGAGGCGGGCGAACTCGGCCAGAAGACCGGGAAGGGGTTCTACGACTACGAGGACGGGGACGGCGTGCAGATCCCCCGCGACGAGGGCCGCGAGGACCTCGAAGCAATCCTCCTCGCCGTGGCCGCCAACGAGGCCGCGAAGCTGGTCGGCGAGGACGTCGCCGACCCCGCCGAAATCGACGAGGCCGTGATGCTCGGGCTCGGGTGGCCGAACGGGCCCGCGAAGCTCGCAGACGAGTACGGTGTCGACGAACTGGTCGATGCACTCGACGAGTGGCACGATCGCTACGACCACCCGCGATACGAGGCAGCAGATCCACTCCGTGAGATCGCCGAAGACGGTGGGTTCTACGGCGGGGACGACAGTAACGACGACGCGATGGAGTACGAGACGATCGCCGTGTCGGTCGAGGACGCCGTTGGCCACATCGAGATCGACCGTCCGCACCGCATGAACACGATCACCGTCGACATGCTCGACGAGATCGACGCGGCGATGAGCGAGCTGGAGACCCACGAAGACGTGCGAGCAGTACTCATCACCGGTGCCGGTGACCGCGCGTTCTCCGCCGGATTCGACGCCTCGACCGCTGCAGCAGGCAGTGGAATCCAGGCCCAGGAAATGTCCAGAAAGGGCCAGCAGGCCTTCGGCCGCTTCGAGGAGTCGCCGATGCCCGTCCTCGCCGCGATCGACGGCTACTGTCTCGGCGGCGGCATGGAACTCGCGACCGGTGCGGACCTGCGAATCGCCAGCGAGGGCGCACAGTTCGGCCAGCCAGAGCATAACCTCGGCCTGCTTCCTGGCTGGGGCGGCACGCAACGGCTTCGCGAGATCGTCGGCGAGGGGCGTGCGAAGGAGATCATCTTCACCGCCAGGGACGATTACTCGCCGGATACGATGTACGACTACGACTTCGTCAACGAGGTCGTCGCACCCGACGAGTTCGAGGACCGGGCGTGGGAGCTCGCCCGCGATCTCGCGAGCGGCCCGCCGATCGCCCAGAAGTTCACGAAGTTCGCGATGCACGCTGGCCGAGACGACACCGACGCCGGCCTCGAGGTCGAGAACTTCGCCTTCGGCCACCTCTTCACGACCGACGACATGTGGGAGGGCCTCGCGGCGTTCCAGGAGGATCGCGAACCGGAGTTCACTGGCGAATAAGCTGTCGCCCGCTGTACCCGATTTTTACTTACCTATCGCGGGAGCGGAGCGTGGTCGAGTGGCACACGTTCTACGCGAGCACTCGTGGGCGATGTGAGATCTCCGAGCGTCGTCCCCAGAATCGAGCGAGCGCCCCTCGATCGCGCTGAGGTGGAGCGGTGCCTGCTCACCTACGTTTTTGAACGAGCGGCCCCAATACAGCCCAGATGTCGCTCGACGACGTGATCGCGTCGGTCGAACGGAGTGAGCGGACGCTCACCGTGTTCAATCCGAGGGAGGAGGTCCGGGACGGCGACACCGAGGCCGGTGGATCGGGCGCCACCACCCGGGCGGATTCCGGATTCGTCGACGAACTCTCCGAACTCCTCGTGGATCGTAACGTGACGGTCCAGAGCACGACGACGACCTCGGGACGCCCCGTCAATTTCAGCGTCCTCGAGATGGACGGCGTCGTGCTCGCGACGTTCGACGTCGACGAACTCCACGAACGTCTCGCGGAACCGTCGTCGTCGGTGACCGGACTCGGCGTGGGGACCGACGATTCCGCGGACGTGCTGCGGCACCTGCAGGAAGCGACGTTCACGTCCTTCGATCGAGAGCGAATGCTCCAGGCGACCCGCGAAATCGAGGATCGGGCGTTCCGGATCGGAGAGGGTGATCTAAGAGCGGGGTTCCAGACAGTCGATCGGCTGCTGATCGAGCAGGAACGGTACGTCGAGCTCGGGAAGCGCGGCCTCGACGTGACGGTGTACGCGACACCAGACCGGGACGTGGACGGACTATCCCCGGTGACAGTTCGTGCAACGGATTCGGCGGAAATCGCCACCCACTGGTTCGTCGCATTCGACGGCGGCGGTGAACCGAGCCAGGAGTGCGCACTGCTAGCCGAGGAGCGCTCTGACGGATTTTACGGGTTCTGGACGTACGATCCGGACGTCGTGGACTGGATTCTCACCCATCTCGTCGACGCGTATCATTGATCGAACGCGACCGTCCCGGGGTCGCGATAGCCTCGAGATCGATCCACCCGTCAATGGCCGATGTCAGCATCGACGATCAGATCCGTGCCCCGACGCCAGCGTATTTCGTACCGCCCCACGTGATGATCCCGATCCCTACCAACGTGCCTCCGATGGCGCCGATGAACCGCTGCCACCCCGCTTCGTGCGCGAAACTCCCCTCTACAACCCCGGCGTGCGAAACGAGGACCACCGACGTCCCGAGCAGCACGGCGAACAGACCGAGCGTACGTCCCATCGAATGTTCACCCATTCGAGATGGCGGAGTACCATCCCGATACGGCATTAGTTATGAACGACATTAAATTATTATGTGATTATGACACATATATTGTGGTGGTTTTCTGCATCACTAGATTTCCACCACGAGACGAGTCAGCGTGAACGCGGATAGGCCACCGGCTTTATGAGACCGTACGACGAACACTGGGTAGGGACTTCCCGGGATCACATGTCTGAAGACGCACCCGAGATTCTGGTCGTGGACGACGAGGCGCGGCTAGCAGATCTCTTCGCCGCGTGGCTGCAAGCAGACTGGAGCGTGGACACGGCCTACGACGGCGAGGAGGCCCTCGAGAAAATGGGCGACTCCGTCGAGATCGTCCTCCTCGACCGCAGGATGCCGGGCCTCTCCGGCGACGAAGTGCTACAGCGTATTCGCGAGGATGGCTACGATAGCCGGGTGGTGATGGTCACCGCAGTCGATCCCGACTTCGACATCATCGAGATGGGCTTCGACGACTACCTGGTCAAGCCGGTCTCCAAGGACGACCTCGTCGACATCGTCGAGCGGATTCAGACCCGCTCGACCTACGAGGCCGACATTCAGGAGTACTACTCGCTGGTATCGAAGAAGTCGTTGCTCGAATCCGAGAAGTCCGAGCGCGAACTCGAAGACAACGCCGAGTATCAGGAGCTCGTCGAGCGCGTGGAGCAACTCGAGGACAAGGTCGACCACTCGGTCGGCCAGCTCAGCGATCACGACGACTTCGTCGGCGCCTTCCAGGATCTCCCGGGCAGCAACGACGCCTGAGGCTCGCTGCGTCTCGTTTCCCGCTCTCCGACGGTCTTTCAATCATCGGCCAGCCGTAGCCCCGTCCCGGCCCCGCGTGGAATCGTCATCGTCCCGTCCTCGACCGGTGCGGGATCGGGACCGAGATCGTTGGCGAGTCGATCCCCAGTCGCGAGGCCACAGGCGTCGATCGGCGCGAGTGCGCCAGCCACGTGCAGCGCGCCGAGTCTCGCGACGACGCCATCGATCGTCGTCGAGACGACCGGTCGTACGCCCGCTCGACGCCCCCGCCGTGCCAGCCCGATCGTCCTGTCCGGTCCGCCGAGGACCATCGGTTTGCAGACGATGACGTCGGCAGCGTCCACGTCGAGGACCCGATCGTGATTTGCGACCGCGAGCGTCTCGTCCAGCGCGACGTCGACGGACCCACCGCGAAGCTTCGCGTGCCCGATCAGGTCGTCCGCGTTCAGCGGTTGTTCGACGTAGGAGACGGACGCGTCCGCGAAGCGCTCGAAGGCGGCTTCGGCGGTCGCCCGATCCCAGGCCTCGTTCGCGTCGGCGCGCAGCGTCACGTCCGCTCCCACGGCCGATCGCACCGCTTCGAGACGCTCGGCGTCCTCGTCGAGCGATCGGGCACCGACCTTGAGCTTCAGGCAGTCGAAGCCGTCCGCGACCGCATGCTCGGCCGCTTCGACGGTGTCCGAGACGGACGCGTCGCCGATCGTCGCGTTGACCCGCAGGTGGCGGGATCGGGAGCCCCCACCGAGCTCCCGGAGGAGAGGAACGTCGATGCGCCGTGCTCTGAGATCGGCGATCGCGAGTGAGAGCCCGTGACGAGCGGCAGGAGCGTCGGCGAGTTCGTCCAGCGTGGCGTCGGGACCGCGGACCGAGAGGCGGTCCGCTGCCCGTTCGAGCGCATCCTCACAGGCGTCGTAGGATTCGGTCCACCCGGGGAGCGGCGTCGCCTCCCCCAGTCCTCGACGGTCCTCGGTCCGGACGCGAACGAGGAAGCCCCGTCGCGACTCGATCGTGCGATCCGCCGTTCGCAACGGCTCGACGAGGTCCAGTTCGAAGGGCTGTAGATCGAGATCCATCAGTCGCCCTCCACTCCGGATGCGGCCCCAGAATCGCGGCCCGTGCGCGTCGGTATCGGTGTCACGTAATCACCCTCACGCGATCACCCCGATCGCGAACGCGACGGCGTACGCGAAGAGCAGCTGACCGGTCCGCTCGAGAGCAGGGTTGAGCGCCTCACCGTCCGTGTGCGTCCAGACGGTTCGGGTGACGGCGATCCCGAGCGGGAGGGTTAGCAGGGGGAGGAGAACGCCGACGGAGTAGTCGAATCCGACGAAGAGGGCGATCGGCACGAAGTAGGCGAGTGCGAGCAGGCCAGCGAACTCGACCCGGCTCCACCGATAGCCGATCAGCACGGCGAGGGTTCGCTTTCCAGCCGCACGATCGGTCTCCAGATCCCGGACGTTGTTGACCACCAGGATCGCAGTCGAGAGGCCGGCCATCGCGAGACTCGCGACGACGGCAGCCGGGACGATCGCACCTGACGGCGGTGCGACGATCGGTGGCTCCGCGAGTTCGGCAGCCGCTTGTACGTACGTCGTGCCGGTAACGGCGACGAGCCCGAAGAAGACGAAGACGAACAGGTCGCCGAGCCCCTTCGAGCCGAGGGCTGGGCCACCGGCGTACGCGTACCCGCTGGCGACGCTGGCGAGGCCGACGATCACGATGGGGAGTCCGCCGACGTAGACGAGGTAGACGCCGAGCACGATCGCGAGGCTGAATGTTCCGAACGCCGCTAGCTTGACCTGTCGTGGCGGGATCAGGCCGGCGTTCGTCGCGCGGGTGAATCCCTCGCGGTCCTCGGAATCGACCCCGGAGACGGCGTCGTAGTAATCGTTCGCGAAGTTCGTCCCGATCTGGATCAGGAGCGCGCCGACGAGCGCCGCGAGCGCGGGCAGTGGAGCGAAGAGCTCCGCCTGGATCGCGACCGCTGTTCCGACGATCACTGGTGCGGCACCCGCAGGCAGCGTCTGTGGACGCGTCGCCAGTAGCCACGCTTTCGCACGCGACGGCTCGCCGCTCATTGGCGGTTGTGGGGTGCGGGATGGCCTTAAGCTTGGCATCTCGTCGGTGGATATACATCGTCTGGGGGAGGATATCCGAGTATGATCCGGTCCCTGCTCTCGACGTTCCGTGGTGACGATTCCAGCGGTTCCGAGCAGACGACCGACGGCGATCGTGATCGCGTCCCCGATTCGACGGGCTCGAACTCCGTCTGAGAACTCATCCCAGGCTGGCAGTACGATGGGCGCCACGTCGAATCGGGCGGCGTGACGCGTGGTGAACAGGAAGAAGCGCTCGGGGACGTCCAGCGACAGGCGGCAGAAATCGAGCGCGCCGACGCCGATTCCATCGAACGCGATCCCTGAACCGACCGATCAGTACCGCCAGGGATACTCGTCGAAGTCCGGCTCTCGCCCCTCGACGAACGCGTCCCGACCTTCCTGCGCCTCGTCGGTCATGTAGCCGAGTCGCGTCGCCTCGCCCGCGAAGACCTGCTGGCCGACGAGGCCGTCGGAGTCGAGATTGAACGCGTACTTGAGCATCCGCATCGCCGTCGGACTCTTCGAGGTCATTTCCTCGGCCCACTCGAGGGCGCGGGCTTCGAGTTCCTCGTGCGGGACCACCTCGTTCACCATCCCCATCTCGGCCGCTTCGGCCGCGTCGTACGTCTTGCCGAGGAAGAAAATCTCGCGCGCCTTCTTCTGTCCGACCTGCCGTGCGAGATACGCCGAGCCGAAGCCGCCGTCGAAGCTCGCGACGTCGGGATCGGTTTGCTTGAATTTCGCATGCTCGTCGCTGGCGATCGTCAGATCGCAGACGACGTGCAGGGAGTGGCCGCCGCCGACTGCCCACCCGGGAACCACTGCGACGACTGGCTTCGGGATGTGGCGGATCTGACGCTGGACCTCCAGGATGTGAAGCCGGCCGACATCTGCGCCCTCGGGAGGCTCGGCCGACGTATCGGACGGCGATTCCGCTCCGTTGGCCGCGTCGTCTTCGTCCTCCCGATATTCGTACCCGTCCGCACCCCGAATCCGCTGGTCGCCGCCGGAGGAGAATGCCCAGCCGCCGTCTTTCGACGACGGGCCGTTGCCGGTCAGGAGCACGCACCCGACGTCCGTCTGGCGTTTCGCGTGATCGAGCGCCGCGGACAGTTCGTCCACCGTCCGTGGCCGGAACGCGTTTCGAACGTCCGGGCGATCGAACGCGATCCGAACCGCGCCGACGTCCGTCGCTCGATGGTAGGTCACGTCCTGCAGATCGAGTTCCTCGATCGCTTCCCAGCGCGAGTCGTCCATGATCGCCGAGGGCATGCTCCCGGGTGGGGCCGGGCGGGTGAAAGCACTTTCCCGACGGGATGCCACGTCGTAGGGCGACCACCCGAACACGCCCGCTCCGGCGGTGTGATTTTTGGTACTGCGGGTCCACACTCAGCACAGTCCGCTGCCCTCCATGCCTACGACGTACTACGACGTGCTCGGGATCGAGTCCGACGCCACACAGGACGAGATTCGGGACGCGTACCGGGAGAAGGTCAAGGAGTACCACCCGGACGTGTCCGACCACCCCGACGCCGAGGAACGGTTCAAGCGGGTCAAACGAGCCGAAATCGTCCTAGCCGATCCCGAGGAACGCTCGACGTACGATCGCCTCGGTCACGACGCCTACGTCGACGGCGACGACCCTGCGCCGAACCAGCCGACCGAGAACGAGGTTCACTGGGCAGCAGCGAAGGCAGCCCAGGGCGAACACGACGCTGGCGGTGGTCGCAGTGCCGGCTGGCGCGATCGGGAATCTCGGGCCCATGCCTCGGGGCGTGCCGAGTGGTTCTGGAACGACGATTCGGATCGCGAATCGAACGACAATCCGTTCGACGGCCGTTCATCGCGCCGTGAATCGTCCGCAAACAGTGCCGGCCCATCCGGAGACCCTGGGTCGGCACCTGGCGGATCGAGTACTGCCACTGCACACGCCTCGGCGCACGTGGCTTCGCACACGGCTCCGGATGGGTGGGGAGACACGGACCCAGACGCTGGCGCTCACGCCGTCCACGAGTGGGGACCAGCGGAACGGACGATCGGAAACCCACGCCCGAGCTGGACTCAGGACGACGTCGTCCTCCTCCTCTCGTCGCTCCTCCTCTATCCGATTCTGCTCTTTCTCACCGTGACGCCAGCGTTCCCCATGGTCGCGCGGGTTGCGATCGGCATCTGTACGATCGCACTGGTGGCATTTCTCCTGCCGCGCCCGTCGTTCGGGCTGCCGGTGTTTGGCTCCTGGAGTATCCTCGTGCCCGCACTGCTCCTCGGATTCGGTATCTCGCCGCTGTCGGCGGCCGGCCTGGTCACGCTCGGCGGCGTCTGGCTGCCGCTCGTCTACTCGATAGCAGTCGCGATGGTACTCGTGCGCTGAGCCAGTGCAGATTCAAAACTGACGGCGCCAGGCTCGTCAGTCCGCTGCCCGTTCCGAGAGCCGCTGCGCGAGGCGCTCCTGGAGGGACTCTCGCGTGCGGTGACTCGTCTCGGCATCGAATCGACACTCGACGACGTCCACGCCGTCGGTCCCGACTGACCGGGCACATGCCGCAGCGAGCGCGTCGACCGACGCCACGCGGTCGTACTGCAGGTCGTAGAGGTCGCCAGTCGGCTCGAAGTCCAGCCCGTGTGGCGTCTTGAAGGCCTCCGTGAACGGCGGGTCGAACGACTCGATCGGCAGCGCGTGAAAGATGCCGCCGCCGTCGTTGTTGACGACGACGATCGTGGCGTCGACGCCACAGCGCTGGGCGGCGAGCAGTCCGTTCATGTCGTGGTAGAAGGCGAGGTCGCCGACGATAGCGACCAGTGGCTCCTCCCCGGCGCTCGCGACGCCGAGGGCCGTGGACAGGATGCCGTCGATACCACTCGCACCGCGGTTCGCGAAGGCCGAAATGGAGCGATCGTCCGGCTCTGCGAACCGATCGAGGTCCCGCACGGGCATGCTGTTCGACGCGAAGACGCTCGTTCGCTCCGGGAGCGCACCCAGGACGCTCGGCACGACTGCACCCTCGAAGGGTGTCTCGTCCCGGGCGTCGTCCACTAGCGACCAGTGCTCGGATTCGGCACTTGCGAACCGCTCGCGATAGGCAACTCGCTCGGGAGCCAGGGGATCGACCCCTCGTTCGCGGAGCGCACTCGTCAACGCCTCGAGCGCGCGTGGGGGGTCGGCACGAATCGTTGCCGCTGCCGTGAACTCCGCTTCCCGCCAGTCCGTCGTCGGGTCGATCAGGACCTGCCAGGCGTCCGTCCCGGCGAGATACTTTCGAAGCGGCTTCGAGGTGGGCGAGGCCCCAAACCGAACGACGACCTCCGGCTCGGGCCACGACGCCACCGGTTCGGTACCGACGTACGCGTCGTACCCGCCGCATATCAACACCGAATCTCCGGTTTCCGACCGCGACGATCCGAATCGAGCGTCCGAGAGCGGATCGGCGAGCAGGGGTGCGCCTGTTGTACTCGCGAGCGAACGGGCTTCGGCACCGGCGCCGAGCCCAGGATCGGCCGGTCCGGCGACGAGCAGCACGCGATCCACGTCGGCGACGCGTTCGGCCAGTTCGTCGATGGCGTCGGGCGAGGGCGCGAGCACGGCATCAGTTGCGTCGACGAACGACCCGTCCCGACCGGTGACGCCGAGGCCGTCTGGATTCGTTGGCTGGTCCTCGGGCACTTCGACCGGCTCGAGGGGTTTCCGAAACGGCACGTTGAGGTGGACCGGACCGGCGGGCGCGTCGGTCGCACTGGCGACCGCTCTCGCCGCGTCGACCCGCAGGCGTCGGAGCGTTCGATCGCTCGTATCCGGTTCCGGGAGGTCGCGGTACCAGCGAACGGCGTCGCCGTAGAGCTTCTCCTGGTCGATCGTCTGGTTAGCACCGCTGTCCCGGAGTTCCGGCGGTCGATCCGCAGTGAGCACCACGAGGGGCACCCTGGCCTGGTTCGCTTCGACGACGGCGGGGTGGAAGTTCGCCGCGGCAGTCCCGGAAGTGCAGATCAGGCCGACGGGTTCGGCGGTTCGCCGCGCCCGACCGAGCGCGAAGTAGCTCCCCGAACGTTCGTCGAGGTGGGAGAAGACGGTGAGGTCGTCGTGCTCGTACGCGGCGACGGTCAGGGGCGTTGAGCGACTCCCGGGGGAGATGCAGACCGACTCGAGTCCGCCCTCGTACAGTTCGTCGATCAGGATCTCGGCCCAGCGGGTGTTCCGGTTCGGCGCAGTCATTCCGACAGCGCCTCCAGCATCGGTCCGTACTTGAGCTGCACCTCGTCCCACTCGCGATCCGGCTCGCTGTCCGCCACGATGCCGGCGCCGGCGAAGAGGGATGCGGAGGAACCGTTCGCGACGGCCGACCGGATGGCGACCTCGAAGGTCCCGTCGCCGGCCGCGTCGAACCAGCCGACGGGTGCGGCGTACCACCCACGGTCGAAGGTCTCCGTCGAGCGAATCGTCTCCAGAGCGGCCTCCGGCGGCAATCCACCGACCGCAGGCGTGGGATGGAGCGCCTCGACGATCGAGAGGACGTGTTCCGCGTCGGCGAGTTCGGCAGCGATCGGCGTTTCGAGGTGCTGCACGGTCGAGAGCGTTCGAATGCGACGCTGCCCGGTCGTGACCGACGCGGCCACGGGATCCAGCTGGTCACGGATCGCATCGACGACGAGAGCGTGTTCGTGCTGGTCCTTCTGGCTCTTCTGGAGCTCTCGGGCGAGCCACTCGTCTTCCTCCTCGGTGTCGCCACGACCTGTCGAACCCGCCAGCGCCCAGGTCTCGACGGACCGTCCGGACAGCGAGACGAGTCGTTCTGGCGTCGCACCGAACAGCGTCGCTTCGGCAGTCGGACTGAGGGCGAACCTGGTGCAGTCCGGATACGGCTCCGCGAGGCGCGTCAGCGCGTCCGAAGGCGACAACGGCCCGCTGAGGGAGAGTTCCGTGGACTGTGCGAGGACGACCTTCCGGAGCGATCCGTCTTCGATCCGGTCGATCGCTGCCAGTACCTGCTCGTTCCACTGTTCGCGTGACGGATCGCGACGTCGATGCTCGAAGCCTGGGGGCGACGCTGGCGGTCCGGGATCCGGGAGCCGTTCGAGTTGCTCGGCGACCTCGTCGGCGCGTTCGCTGGCTGCGCCTTCGTCGACGTCGGTGAGCGTGACGGTCAGCCGCGTCTCCTCGCCGTCGCGCACGACGAGAATCTCGGGAAGCACGAAGTACGCACCGGGGAAGCCCGTCCACGGGTGGCCGGGTTCGTGGTCGCCGTGAAACGCGAACCCGCCGAACAGTCGCGGACGAGCGGCGCGTGGCGTGCTCTCCTCGAACGATCCGAAGAGGTCGTCGGCCTGGGAACGGATCTCGGCGAACCGATCGGCACCAGTGGCCGTCAGCGTCGCAGCCGATCCGCAGCCGACCAGCGACGGCTCGTCCGGCGTGCGCCAGCAGACCGTCGGCGGTCCGAACGCCTCGAGTACGGCCCGGAGTGCCACGTCCGGAATCGTCCGCGTGTGGGAAACGAGGGCGCCATCCCCTGCAACGACCGACACGGCTCCGCTCCCGTCCATTGACGTGGTCTCAGTGCCGTGGTCCCTTCAGGCTATCCCATTCGATGAATCGGCCCGTCACGAGACCCAGGCCGACGAATCGACGGGAATCGCGGGGTCAGGGGTCGCTTTGAACGCGGCTCCAGCAGGGTCAGAGAGCGGACGGGGCACGACGACGCTTCCATCTGTCGGTTTTGCTGTCGCACCGGTTGCACACCTCCCCGTCAAACTTAAATGGCCCTCTGCCGAACCGCCGCACGTCCGATGCCGAAAGTCGAGATAACGGTCCCGGAGCACCTCGAGATGCAGATCGCCCAGCTCGTCGAGAAAGGAGAGTTCGTCAACCGGGAGGAGGCCATCGAGGAACTCCTCTCGACCGGACTCAAGGCCTACAAGACGAGCGGTCCCATGGACGACGAGAACGAACCCGGTGGCCTGGAGGACGACGGCATGATGGGCCACGACGACGAGTACGTCTTCTGATCGGCGTCGTGGCGTCCACACGCATCGTTCGCCTCACCGCCCATCGATCCCCGCAGTTCCTGCGGTCCGTTGCTGTCTCTCGTTCGTGCAGCAGTTGGCAAGACGACCCATGACGGAGCCGCTGCACCGATTCGGTCCTGGCCCGCTCGTCGCGAGCGGTGGCTTCGCCGGCGCCATCGTCCGCTACGGCGTCGACGTTCTCGTCGGCGCCTCGCTCGAGTCGACGCTCCTCGTGAACGCTATCGGGAGCGTCGCTCTCGCGCTGGTCCTCGCCGGCTGGCTCGATCACGGGGGCAGCGATCGGCTCCGGCGATTCGCTGCGACCGGGTTCCTCTCGTCGTTTACGACCTACAGCGCGTTCGTCGTCGGAACGATCCAGAGTGACCCGCCGGTTGCAATCGGCTACGTGGTTGCCACGTACGCCGTCGGCTTTACGTGCGCCGGCCTCGGCCTCGCGATAGCCGAGCGTGGAGGTGGACGGTGGTGATCGAGGCCGCGTACTCGCACTCAGTGCTGTCGGGCGGCCTCTCGCCAGCGCTGCTCGTTGGCGTCGGTGGG
The DNA here is from genome assembly GCF_000403645.1 of Salinarchaeum sp. Harcht-Bsk1. Lineage (NCBI taxonomy): Archaea > Methanobacteriati > Methanobacteriota > Halobacteria > Halobacteriales > Natronoarchaeaceae > Salinarchaeum > Salinarchaeum sp. Harcht-Bsk1. The sequence goes on along the minus strand of NC_021313.1, from coordinate 3,196,702 downwards.
GCAGCGGGTGCGCTGACGCGATTCGGAATCGGGGAACTCGTCGGCCTCGACCACTTTCCGATCTCGGTGATGGTGGTCAACGCCATCGGCACGTTTCTCGCGACGCTCCTCGTCCTGCTCGCACCTGGTCGTGACGCGGTTCTCGTCGCGAGCGTCGGGTTCTGTGGGTCGCTGACGACGTTCTCGACCTTCTCGGTTCGTACGGTGACGCTCTGGCGCGAGGACCGGCCACTGGCAGCGGGGACGTTCGCTCTCGGAACCCTGCTCGCGTCGCTGTTCGGGGTCGGTCTCGCGGTCGTTCTCGTCAAATTGGTCTAACGACAGTACAGTTCGAGTGCGACAGTGGATCGTTCGAGGAGAGAGTCCACGTGATTATCCGAGGAGTCCGGGAACGGCGTAGGCGACGACGATGCCGACGGCCGTCACCAGCGCGCCGATCATCGCTTGCCGCGTCGTGAACTCGCTCTGGGGCGCGGTCGATCGACCGGTCGTCGCGTCGTCGTGGTCGTGCGTGTCCGGCCCGTGACTGTGCTCCTCGTCGCTCCCGTGGTGACCGGTGTCAGCGTCGCCAGCGGCGGCGTCGCCGTGCGAGCCGTCGCCGTCCGCTGCGATCTTCTCGAGGTCGATGTCCGGACCCACGGAGTCGGACTCCTTCTCGTCGTCGCTCATGGACGCATCTCGCGTCGCTCTCTCCTTAAACGCAGCTATCCCGCGCGGTCGGGGACGGTCCGGTTCACGTCCCCGGTGGCGCCGCGGCGAATACTGCGATCGAACGCACGGTTTTTGCCCCGTCCGCGGCAACCACTACACGAATGGGACTCACGAAGCGGATCATCCCCTGTATCGACGTCGACGTCGACGACGAGGGGAACGCCGCGGTCTACACGGGCGTCAACTTCGAGGACCTCGAGTACACCGGCGACCCCGTCGAGATGGCGAAACGGTACAACGAGTCGGGCGCCGACGAGTTCGTCTTCCTCGACATCACCGCCTCTGCCGATGGCCGGGAGACGATGCTCGAGACCGTCTCCGCCGTCGCCGACGAGGTGTTCATCCCGCTGACCGTCGGCGGCGGGATCCGGACCAAGGCGGACGTCAAGGAGACGCTCCGGGCAGGTGCGGACAAGTGCTCGATCAACACCGGCGCGCTGGAGCGGCCCGAACTCATCGAGGAGGGCGCCGCCGCCTTCGGCTCCCAGTGCATCGTCATCTCCGTCGACGCCCGCCGGCGCTTCGACGAACAGGGCGAGTACTACGCCGAGGTCGACGGCGAGTCCTGCTGGTTCGAGTGCACCGTCAAAGGTGGTCGCGAAGGGACCGGCCAGGACGTCGTCGAGTGGTCGAAGGAGGCGGAATCGCGTGGCGCGGGCGAGCTATTCGTCAACTCCATCGACGCCGACGGAACGAAGGACGGCTACGACATTCCGCTGATGAACGCAGTCTGCGACGCTGTCAGTACACCCGTCATCGCCTCCTCCGGCTGTGGCGGTCCCGAGGACGCCTACGAAGTCTTCACGGAGGCAGACGCGGACGCCGCGCTCGCCGCGTCCATCTTCCACTTCGACGAGTACTCGATTCGCGAGGTGAAGGAGTACCTCGACGAGCGGGGCGTTCCAGTTCGATTGTAACCGGCTCCGATCGCTGTGCAACGAGTTCTGTCGGAGCGAACGCCTACTATCGAGAAATTACGCCGCCTTCACCGCGTCGCTCAGCGCCGTCGTCTTCTCCTTCACCTGACCAGCAGCGTCCTCCAGGGCCTCCAGCGGATCGACGCCGTCTGTCTTGACGGTGAGGATCGGGTCGGTCTGGCCGCCGGACTGCTCGGGGTTCATGTCGTAGGTCGCTGCCTCGACGCCGTCGGTCTCCAGCAGCGTGCCCTTGAGCACGTTCATGAACGTGTGATCCTCCCCGGCGATCTCGATAGAGAGCTCCTCGTCCGATAGGTCGATGACCCGCAGGTCCATGCGATGTGATACTTGCGAGGCGCGTTTGTAGCTTTCGAAGCGTTGCGCGGCCAGCAGGCGACCGAATAGCTCACAAGGCCGGTGGTCGTGGCTTTCCCCAATGGAACCCTCCCCGACGCAGATCGTCGTCGCACTCGCGTTACTGGTGGTCACCGCGGGCATCTGGTTCTACGAAGGACGTGGCCGGTGGCGGGCCAGACTCGAGGACAGGTTCGTCCTCGGCGTCCCGTGGGGAACCGTGCTCGTCGTCGGGTCCGTCGTCGCGTTCTACCTCTTCGCCCAGAGCGGCCTCACCCACTGGAGCGATCCGGTGGTCTACGCGTTCGTCTCCTGGTCGTACTTCTACCCACTGGGGCTCGTCACCGCCGGGTTCTCTCACGGCTCTCCGGCGCACCTGATCGGGAACATGACTGGCACGCTGGCCCTCGCGCCAATCGCCGAGTACGCCTGGAGTCACTATCCCCGATCCACGTACGATTCCGATGGCGACCCACAGTCTGGCGGGGCAGACGCCGAAACCGACGGGGGTGACGACGAGCCCTGGGATACCGACGACGAACTGCTCCCGGATCAACCAACCGGGAGCGCTGCCAGATCCTTCGTCGAACGACCGCTCGTCCGAGCACTGGTGCTCTTCCCTGGGGCGCTGTTCGCGATTGCACTCCTGACCTCCGTCTACTCGCTCGGCCCGGGTCTCGGATTTTCCGGTGCAGTCTACGGCATCATCGGATTCGCAGTCGTCTACTACCCCCTCAGGACTGTGGTCGGCGTGGTCGCTGCGAGCGCACTGGGCGTCGTCTGGAACGCGCTCGCGAATCCGATCGTCCGGGGCACCGTCTCGTCCGGGCCGCCGTCGCCGCCGTCCTGGGCCGGGATCGGGTTCCAGGCCCACGCGCTGGGCTTCCTCCTGGGCGCCTTCGCCGCACTCGCACTGTTGACGAAGCGAAACCGGATTCCCTCGACGCAGCGCGTGTTCTTCGGCCTCGTCGGTATCGGCCTCGCGATGTCGCTCTGGCTCGTCGTGTGGCCGGGCGGCGACGACGTCTTCTACCTCTATCGCGGGGCAGGCGTCGTTGCCCTTCTTGTCGTCACTGGACTCGTCACCGTCGCGGCGACGAGCACGCGGTCCTCCTCGTGGCTCACGAAGCGGAAGGGAGCGATCGGTGCGCTGGTCCTGCTAACCGTCCTCCTCGCCTTGCCCACCGTCCTGTTCGGGATCGTCGCCGTAGACGACGCTGGCATCGAGCAGTCCCAGGCGATCGAGATCCAGGACTACACGGTCGCGTACGCCAACAACACCACCAGCGGGCACGTCCCCGGCGTCGACCTCGGCGAAGGGACGGAAGAGATCTTCGCGAACGAAGTCTCCGGCGTGGTGCTCATTAGCGAGGATCGGGAGATCTGGACGAGGGTCGTTCGACCGGACGCCCTCGCGCACTCGGGGAACGAGACGGTCGTCGTCGGTGGGCCCGGTTGGCGGGAGACCGTTCGGGCCCAGCGCACCGGGTGGAACGTCGCGGGGAACGAGACGGCGTTCGTCGTGGACCTTCACCACGACGACGAGACCGTTCGGTCGTTCACCTCCGATCCCCTGACTGCCGGTGCGCGAATCGACGGCCACGCAGTCACCGTCGTTCCCACCCGAGACGCCTTCGAACTGCGCGTCTCGAACGCCGACGGCACGGCCGAAACCGTCGCGATCCCCGACGGGAACGGATCCACCACGCTCGGCGGGATCACGATCACCTCTGAAACGGAGGACGGCGTCCAGCACGTCTACATGGAGACCGACGATAGCCGGGCGCTCGTCGCGACCGAAGAGACGTACGCGTAGGACGGAGCGTCGTAAGTGAAGACCTGGCGTCAAACGTGAAGACGTAGCGTCGAGCGCGTAGGTACGTGCTACTGCGGTCGATCGAGAGCGGTCGATCGAGAGCGATCGATCGAGGCTACGCTGCGAGTGCCAGAGACCACACGACCTATACGAAGTGAGTGCTACGGATCCACTGATGCTCCCGTCGCCGTACGCCGTACTCATCGTCGCCACCTACGCCGTCGCACTCGCGATCGCGTGGTATCTCGGCGACGGAGATCGGTGGCGGAAGCGGCTCACCGATCGGTTCTGGTACGGCGTCCCCTGGGGGACGCTCGTCTCTATCGCGTTCGTCCTCGCCGTCTACCTCTTCGTGCAGGGCGGTATCGAACACTGGCACGATCCGACGGTGATCCCCTTCCGTGCCTGGTCCTACCTGTACCCAGTCGGACTCCTCACCGCGGGGTTCGCCCACAGTTCGTCGGGACACCTCGTCGGCAATCTGATGGGAACGATCGCGCTCGCACCGATCGCGGAGTACGCCTGGGGTCACTACCCGGGCGGTAGCCGATCCACGACGAGCGATCGATCGACGGACCAGGCTACTGATCGACTTGACGGCACGCCACGGCTCCGCGAACGACTGCAGACCTGGACCACGATCCCCTGGGTACGTGCCTTCGTTTGCTTCCCAGGCGCGGTCCTCGCACTCGGTCTCCTCACGGCCCTCTTCGCGGTCGGGCCCGTGATCGGCTTCTCGGGCGTCGTGTTCGCGTTCGCCGCCTTCGCCCTCGTCCGGTACCCGATCGCGACGCTGGTCGCGATCCTGCTCTCCGGCGTGCTCTCGACGACATACTACGCCATCCAGTATCCGGTGGTGTACGCCGAAATCTCCGGCAGCGCGCCGAGCGTTCCCTGGTGGGCGACGATCGCTGTGCAGGGCCACGCGCTCGGGATCCTCCTCGGCGTCGTTCTCGGTCTCGCGCTGATGCACCACCGAAGCGTCGCCCCGAACGTGAACCGCGTCTTCCTCGCGATGCTCGTCTACGGGATGAGCGAGGGACTCTGGGCGGTCTACTGGTTCGAGGGGAACGGCGTGTACGTCCTCTATCGAGGCCTCGGCGTCAGTCTCGTCGTCGGACTCGCCGTCCTCGTGGCACTCGCCGTAACGTCTAGCGATCGGCCCGTTACGGCCACACTTGCGAGGCTGCCGAGGTCACCGACGCCGAGCCAGGTCGCTATCGGGTTCCTCGCCCTCCTCGCCCTGGCGGTCACAGCTACCGGCGGGTACTCGATCGTCGCGGGCAAATCCTTCGTCGTGCTGGTGGTCGTCGGTTTGTTCGCACTGGTCCTCGCAGTCCCTGCGGTCGCCGTGCTCGCACCGGTCACGTTCGACGCAGCACCGACCGGCTTCCAGTCGACGTTCACCGTACTCGTCGTCGTATTGGTCCTCGTCGCGATTCCGGCAACGATCCCGAATCTCGTGACCGTCGGTGACGACCCCGTTCCCAGCGACCAGTCGATCGAGGTCGACGGGTACTCGATCACCTACGCCGAGGACGTACGAAATCAGATGATCCCCGCGATCGAGCTACCGGCCGTCGCGAACGAAACCGCCGTCCCCACGAGTGGCGTCATCGTCGTCAACGAGGAGCGCCACATCTGGACGACGGCGCTCTCCAAGCAGTACCTCGCCAGTGAAGGAGACGGATCGGTCACCGTCGGGGGTGTGGGCTGGCGGGAGACGGTCCACGCAGACCGGATCGGCTGGACCGTCACCGGGAACGACACTGCGTACGCGATCGACCTCAGCCACGGCAACGAATCGATCCGCGCGTACTCGAGTCCGGAGCAACGCGCACAGCCGGTGATCGAGAACCACACGGTCGGCCTCGTCCCGGCGCGCGATCGCTTCGAACTCCGCGTCTACCAGAACAACTCGACCGTCGGTCGGTCCCCGATTCCAGCGATCGGCAACGACACGCAGGTCGGGCCCATCACGTTCAGCACCGGCCAGTCCAACGACCTCGTGACAATCTTCGCGATTGCAGACGGAACGCGCGTGCAGATCGCCCAGCGGGAGACCTATCGACAGATCTGAACGGGCACGGAAGCGCCTACTCCCACTCGATGCGGAACACTTCGGCGTCGAGGATTCGCTGCTCGTCCTCGTGAAAGACGAACTGATTGTCGAGTTCGAACTCGGCCTCATATGCGTGGGTCACCTCGCCCCCGACGTCCGCTGCAAACGCCTCCACGAACTCCTGACTCCCTTCGTTGTGCACGGAATAGGAAACCGAAGCGATCGAGCGAGCCGTCTCGAGAAACGCCTTGTCGGCCCCACGGTTCCCGTGCTGTGCGCCGAATGGCGGATTCATCAGCACGGTCGTCCGGGACCGATCCGTAGCGAGCGGGGAACGGGTCGCGTCACCCTGCACCCAATCGATATCGGTCGTGGTCGCGACTTTTCGTTCGTTCTGGACGGCCGTCTCCAGCGGATCGCGGTCTAGCTCGACGCCGACGACGAGCCCTGCACCACGGAGGGCCGCCGCGAGGGCGAGCATCCCGGTGCCTGCACCGAGGTCGACGACGGTCCGATCAGCGAGGTCACCCTGCAGGTCTGCGACGTGAACGAGGTAGGCCGCCAGCTCCGGTGGCGTCGGATACTGCTCGAGGTCGACCCGCGGGTCGTCGAAGCCCGCGACCACGCCCAGCCGCTGCGCGAGCGATCGGCGCGTGCTCATCAGTCGTCGATCGTAACCGGTCCCTCGATCTCGAATCCGACGCCCTCCCTCCTCGCTCGCTCGGCACAGGCCCGCAGTGCAGTGTCCGCAGCGTCTGGCACGGACGCCGCGTCGATCCTGACGACGACCCGATTCGCACCGAGGAACGTCGCGGCTCGAATCAGGCCGCGAATTCGATCGGCTTCGGCTTCCGTATCGAGCGAAGAGTCGGCGTCGAAACGCGCCTCGACGGCGAGTTCGACGGGAGCGAGGCCCTCGCCGACGAGTCCCGCTCGACAGTCACGGAGGTACTCCGGCGACGTCGACTCCAGCGATTCGGCATCGAGGCGGACTGCAGTGACGTCCTGGACTGGTTCGTGGTCGACGGCCTGCCGCTGTGTGGTGCTCATGCTGTTCGGGGATACACTTGGCTAATACAAAAGCCTTGTTGAATGCCCCATAGTAATATCTCGATCGATCCAGACGCGTTCTTTTCTCACGTGACCGTCGGTGATTCTGGCCGGAGTGACCGTCAACGAGGCACTTGGACCGATTTGGGCGTGGGCAATCATTAAGGTCCAGCCGCGTGAGGATTCGTACATGGAGTGTCCACGTTGTGGCGGCGAGATCGAGACGTACTCGCTGGCCGGTCACGACGCCGATATCTGCGAAAGCTGTGGCTACGTCGGCGTCGCCGTCGAACACCAGAGCGAGCCGGAAGAGTTCGAATCCTGGACTGACGCCCTCGAGCGGTTCTACGAGGAGCAATCGGCCTGAAGACTGTCCGGCGTTTCCTGCTGTGCGTTCGATAGCCGTTGCTGTCGGCGATCGATAGTCTCCGATTCGATGGTGCGGCGGCTGGGAGGTCTCAAAAACGGAAGAATCGGGGAAGGGTTACTCGTCTGCAGCCGCGGCTTCGCCCTCTGCCTCTGCGTCCGCACTGCCTTCGGTTTCCTGCTCGTCGGAGCGGGCTGCGACGAGTGCACCCCGTGCGACGGAGTACAGCGGCTCGTCGGCGTGGGAGACGCCGCTGATCGAGAACGGAATGTTCGCGTCCTCGAGGTGGTCACGGAACAGGGCCTCGAAGCCGTCGGGGCTCGAGGTGCCGCCGGTGACGACAACGGGCACGTCGAGGCCTTCCTCGACGTCCTCCTCGTCGACTTCCTCCACGATGAGGTCGATCACGTAGTCGAGGAGGTTCTCGTAGTAGATCGAGAGCGCTCCTTCGACGCCGCCGACGTCCGTCTCGAAGTCGAGTTCGAAGTCCTCCTCCTTGATGGAAGTGACCTTGTCGACGGGCGTACCGGTCGCCTGTGCGGCCTGCTCGTCGATCCAGTCGCCACCACGGGCGACGGAGAACTTCATGACGGGCACTGCGTAGTAGGACAGGCAGACGTTCGTCATGCCGGCCCCGAAGCTGATCCCTAGACCGGTGAAGGAATTGTCCGCGAGTTCGCTGTAGATGACGGACATCCCCTCGTTGATCGGCTCGGCGTCGTACCCCATGTCGCCGAGGAACGACTCGATCGTCTTCTGGTGATACAGCGTCGAGAGGTCCGTGTCGATCGGGTCGGCCGGTGTCGAGAAGTACAGTTTCTCGCCGGGGCGGTCGGGTTCGCCGATGACCTGCTCGATGATGAGCTTCATCATCGGAATCGCGGACTTCTCGTCCGAGGAGAGGATGCCCGCCTGCATCGGGCGGCGCGTCTCTCGGTTGAAGATGTTCGCGAAGTTCAGGGCGTCGTCGCCGACGACGTACACCTTGTCGTCCTTGCGGATGTGGAGCACTTCGCTTCGCGAGAGCATCTGCTCGGCCATGTCCGAGTAGTCGATCTCCACGAAGGAGTTGCGCTGCTGAACGAATACCGTGTCGTTACCATCCTGCTGTGCCGACAGGATGTTCATGGTGCCGACGTCTAGGCCTTTCGCCATATCGTGACACACCGTACCCGGCGGTAATAAAACTATGTGAAATAATTTCGGACATTGCGATAGACAATTAATAAGACGGCGACGGGGTGTAAGTACCCCTTTAACTTAGCCCAAGTCGGTCCAGCAAACGGCCTAAGAAACTGCTACTTGCGGTCGGTGCGTTCGTCGGGACCTGATCTTCCTTCTTCTGCTGCTTCAGCTCGTTGAGGGCAGCTGTCTGGTTGTCGACCGTAGATTCGGAGGTAGCGGTCTTCGTCTCACCGCCCTTGAGGTTCCGGAGTCCCTGCACCTGGTCGTCGACGCCGCCGGACTCGACCGTCTTGTTCCCCTCGAGGCCGAGGCCGCCAGCCTGCAGTTCTGCGTCGGCGAAGTCAGTGTTTAGCTTGAGGCGTCGGTTCTCGGACTTCTCGACGCCGCCCCACGTCATCTCGACGTCGGCCATTGCCTCTTCGATGTCACGCTCGATCTCTTCGGTGGTGTACGTCTCTTCGTCTTCCTCTTCTTCCTGGGCTTTGATCTCGGACGGCGCAGGTGCCTTGGTGCGCTGGAGGTGATGGGCGACGAGCGCTGCACCGGTCGCCGCCGTCACGACCATCAGGCCCACCGCGTAGCCGCTGACGATGTAGAGCGTCTGCGTTCCCCCGTAGTCGAACCAGTTGTCGGGATAGACGACAGCGAAGCCGACGACGGCCGCGACCGTCACGGCGACGCCAGCCCCGGCGGCCATCGTCGCGCGCTGTTTCACTGGCAGCAAGACGACGATGGAGAACATCGCGAGGGGAACCGAGAGCATCCCGCTGGCGTAGGCCACGCGAGCGACCGCGAAGTAGCCGTCTTCACGAATGCCGTACGCCGCAACGCCCACGACGAAGAGGACGAGTGCGAGCAGCGCCAGGCCGATCGCAGTGAAGAAGAGACCAAAGCCGAGGTAGACGTCCGTCTCCGCCTCCGGTTCGCCGATGAATCGCTCGTACCACTCAAAGAGGACGTTGTCAGGTGAGTCGTCTGTCATTGCCAACGAGTTTCACCCCCATCCCCATCATTGTTCTGTTACTGATCATTTTCCCGAGGTTTGTCTTGCATTACCCGTTTTGCTGACAACCCCACCTCGCCCGTGAAGGGCTAGTGTTCGGTAGTTATCGGACGATCGGTCGGATGAGAAAACGCCACCACCGGACCTCGCGTATAGTCAAATCCCAGATAGTAACCACCGCAATCCGGGTGATTTCAGTATCGAAAGTCGAGGATCATTGGAGATCATATCCATTACCCGAAGCGCGTCGCGCATCGCGTGTTGACAAGAAAAGTGCCGGTCCGACGTGGCGGGCCGACGAGACGCCGGTGACTGAAACTGCGGGCGCTGCACGTCCGCTCGGTCCCGGCGTTGCCTTCACTGACACTGCAAGGGGTGAAGTGTTCGGGAGCCCCAGCAACGGGTATGCGCGTCGGCGTCATCTCGGACGTACACGCTAACCTCCCGGCACTGGAGGCGGTCCTCCGCGACATCGGACACGTCGACGCGATCCTCAACGCCGGCGACGTCGTCGGGTACAACCCCTGGCCGGCAGCGTGCGTCGAGGAAATGCGCACACGGGAGGTTCCGACAGTTCGAGGAAATCACGATCGGGCCGTCGTCGAGCAGACGACGTTCCGGTTCAACGAGATGGCTGCCGCCGGCGTGGACTACGCCAGCAGGCAGCTAGACGAGGCGCAGTTCGAGTGGCTCGCGTCGCTCCCCGAAGCGCTGTCCCGTTTCGACGGACGCGTTCGCGTCGTCCACGGGCATCCCGACGACCCCGATCGGTACACCTATCCCGAGGATTTCGCCGCGTCGATGCTGGGAGAGGAGGACGTACTCGTCCTGGGCCACACCCACGTCCAGCACGTCGAACAGTTCGACGACGGCATCGTCCTCAACCCCGGGAGCGTCGGGCAGCCACGCGACCGCGATCCGGCCGCTGCGTACGCGATTCTCGACCTCGACGCGATGGCCGTCGAACTGCGCCGCGTCGAGTACGACGTGGAGCGCGTGATTGAAGCAGTGAACGACGCGGGCCTCCCCGAGCGGATCGGCGAACGTCTCCGGGTCGGACGCTGAAACCGGTTCGATGCGCCTGCGCAGCCGCACCCGCGCCCCTTTTGTCGACGCGACGGGTACGACGGTGCAATGAGTGAACCAAGCCCGGAGGTCTACGAGGAGGGCCGCGGGATGGACGCACACAACCAGGTGATGCGTTCGATCCGCGCGGAGAAGGAGGCCGAGTACGACCCTCGGGAGCCCACGCGCGTCTGGATCGACGAGGACAACACCCCGAACGGCGTCCGCGAATCCCTCACGATCGTCCTCAACACCGGCGGCTGTCGCTGGGCGCGCGCCGGCGGCTGCACGATGTGTGGGTACGTCGCCGAATCAGTCGAGGGCGGCGAGGTCAGCCACGACGCCCTCATGGCCCAGGTCGACAGCGTGCTCGAGCACGAGGAGGCCAACGCCGACGGCCTCTGCGATCTCGTCAAGATCTACACCTCCGGATCCTTTCTCGACGAGCGCGAGGTCTCGGCCGAGTCGCGTCGGGCCATCGCCGACACCTTCGCCGACCGCGAACGGATCGTCGTCGAGTCGCTCCCGGACTTCGTCGACCGCGAGACGCTCGCGGATTTCACCGATCGCGGTCTCGACACCGACGTCGCGATCGGCCTCGAGACGACGAGCGATCGGATCCGTCGCGATTGCGTGAACAAGTACTTCGCGTTCTCGGACTTCGAGGAGGCGTGCGCGGAAGCGAGGGCCGCTGACGAAGCAGCCGGGACCGATGACTCGGATCCGGACGTCGGCGTGAAAGCCTACCTCCTCATGAAGCCCCCGTTCCTCTCCGAGCAGGAGGCCATCGACGACATGATTTCCTCGGTCTACGACTGCGCCGAGACCGAGGGCTGTCACACCGTCTCGATGAACCCCTGCAACGTCCAGCGCTACACGATGGTCGACGAACTGTACTTCCAGGGCGGGTATCGACCCCCGTGGCTCTGGAGCGTCGCGGACGTCCTCGAATCGACGGCCGACGCTGACGCCATCGTCATCTCCGATCCAGTTGGCCACGGCTCGGATCGGGGCCCGCACAATTGCAAGGAGTGCGACGATCGCGTCCAGCGCGCGATAAAGGACTTCGACCTGCGCCAGGATCCGTCCGTCTTCGACCAGATCGAGTGCGAGTGCGAAGCCACCTGGGAGGCCGTCTGCGAGCGCGAAGCGGGCTACAACCTCCCACTGGTACAGTAGCAGCCGCCGCCCACCGCCAACCGCGAGCTTTCACAGTCTGCAGGGGTCTCTCGCGACTTCGTTTACCGCCACTGGGTGGGAATGGAAGGGGCCGATCGCTCGTCGATCGTAACGACGTAAGCACTGGACCGAGCGACCGAAGGGAGCGAGGGAAGGGCGCAGCGAGTTTGGGTCGACGAGCGGGAGGGGGCTTCCGGGGCGTTTTCGTTGACGCAACAACGACATGCGGAAACGCCAACATTCAGCCGACCCCCACAATTAAGGACTCGTCAACCGACACCGAGAACGTGGTTTACAGCACCGGCAACACGACGGTCGACGAGGCGACCGAGCGCGTGCTCGCCGGGGAGCAACTCTCCCGGCGCGACGGCCTCGCGTTGATCGCCCAGCCCGTCGAGGACCTCGCGCCGGCGGCGGACTACGTCCGCTCGGAGTTCGGCGACGACACCGTCGACGCCTGCTCCATCGTCAACGCGAAAGCGGGCAACTGCGCGGAGGACTGTGGCTTCTGCGCCCAGTCGGTCCACTTCGACACGGGCATCGACACCTACGGCCTCCTCGACCCGGAGGAGATCCTCGCTGCAGCGAAACGCGCCGAGCGCGACGGCGCACAGCGGTTCGGTATCGTCGTCGCGGAGAAAGGCATCGACAGGGAGGCACGGCCCGAGGAGTGGGATCGTGTCCTCGAGGCCATCCGCCTCGTGCGCGACGAGACCGACGTCGAGGTCGACGGCTCGCTCGGCATCCTCACCGAGGAGGAGGCCGAGATACTCGTCGAGGAGGGGCTCAATCACTACAATCACAACATCGAGACGTCCCCGAACTTCTTCCCGGAGATCGTGGACACCCACAGCTTCGAGGATCGCGTTCGGACGCTCGAGATCGCCAAGGAGGCTGGCATGGACCTCTGTGCCGGCGTCATCCTCGGCATGGGCGAGTCGCCGACCGATCGCGTCGACGCCGCGATCGCGCTCCATGACGTCGGCGTCTCGTCGGTCCCGGTCAACGTACTGAATCCAGTCGCGGGCACCGAGCTGGGCGAGAAACTCGGTGACACCGCCGACATCTCGACGGAGGAAATCGTCAAGACCATCGCCGTCTATCGGTTCCTCCACCCAGACGCGCGGGTCCGCCTCACTGGCGGGCGCGAAGTCAATCTGGACGTAGACGAGCAACACCTCCCGTTCGAGGCAGGAGCGGACGGCATCCTCACCGGCGACTACCTGACGACGCACGGCAACGACGCCGCTGACGATCTCGACGTGATCGAGCGAGCCGGGATGGAGCCCAACATGGACGCGAACGAGTTCGACCCGGACGAAGTTCGTACGCGTGCGCGTTCGGACGAGCGCAGCGACGAAACCGACGGCGACGACGAGGCACTCGAGCCCGACACTGCCGTCGGCACGGCGACGAGCAAGGCCGGGGACCCTCGAAACGACCGCGGTGAAGCGACCAACGCGAGCGACTGATCCCAGATCGACGACACACTACGACTCATGGAATCCATCGACTTCGCGGTACTCGGCACGGGCGGTATCGGACGACGAACCCTGGAAGTGAGCCAGCACAAGGATGGACTCGACGCCGTCGCGGCGTGCGATCGCCACGGCGTCGCGATCGACCACGACGGCCTCGACGTCGAGGAGTTGCTCGACGCCACCGAGGGGAACATCGCGGGCGACGGCCGCGGCGATACGGATAGCGAGCCGCTGACCGATGGAGGCGTTCGGCACGACGACGAAACGGCTGCGAGCGCATCCGACGTCAAACAGCACGGCGAGGACGCGGGCGTCGTTGCGTCCAAGCAGGCCGAGCCGACCGACGCGCCGATCGACGACGTCGTCGCAGCCTCCGACGCGTTCGACGCCGTCCTCATCGCGCTCCCCAACCTCGAACACGACTTCATTCCGCGCATCGCGGATCGCTTCGCCGACGCGAACTACGAGGGCGTCCTCATCGACGTGCTCAAACGCTCTCGCGTGATCGACATGCTCGACGTCCGAGCGGATCGCTTCGAGGATTCCGGCATTACGTTCGTCTGTGGGGCCGGTGCGACGCCCGGCTTCCTGACCGGCGCGGCAGCCCTCGCTGCACAGTCCTTCGTCGAGGTCGAGAGCGTCGACATCTGGTGGGGCGTCGGTCTCAAGTCCGGCTACGAGGACAACCGTGGCACCGTCCGCGAGGACATCGCCCACCTCGACGGGTACGACGTGGAGACGGCGCGAGACCTCTCCGAGGAGGAAATCGAGGAGATCGTCGACGACCACAACGGCGTCCTCGAATTCCACGACATGGAGCACGCCGACGACGTGCTTTTAGAGCGTGCAGGGATCTGTGACGCCGAGGACGTCAGCGTCGGCGGCGTTCTCGACCTCCGGAACGACGAGAAGCCCACGACCACGACGGTCGAGGTGACCGGCACGACGTTCGACGGCGAGACCGGGACGAACACCTTCGAACTCGACGACGACACCTCGATGGCTGCGAACGTCAACGGGCCGGCGCTGGGCTACCTCCAGCGCGCAGTCGAGCGCAACCGCGCCGGCGATTACGGCGTCTACGGACCTGCAGAGCTGATGCCCGGCTTCTGAACGAGGAGGTCGTTTCCGATTCACCGACTGTGAGAGGATCGATTGACAGCAATGGAAACCGCGGTTCCTAAATCCCCCGCCGGCGAGCGCGAATACAATGTGTGAGCGAGGGTTCGATCTCGACGACCGTCTCCGGGAGCGACGATCTCGCACGCTCTACCGTGACCTCCAGCCTGCAGACGCCGTGGGGCACAGTGCTCGTTTCGCACCCGATCCGGGTGCGGACCTGCCGGTCATCGAGCCGGACCACCAGCTCGTCTTCGCGGCGAACAACTACCTCGGACTCGCCGGCGACGAACGCGTCGTCGAAGCCGCTCAGAACGCTGCGGACGTCGTCGGCACCGGCGCCGGTGCGAGCCGTCTCGTCACTGGGGACACCCTGGTTCACCGCGACCTCGAGTCCCGCATCGCGGATGCGAAGGGCACCGAGCGGGCGCTCGCCTTCTCCTCGGGCTATGCTGCAAACGTCGGGACGATCGCGGCACTCGATCCGGACGTCGTCTTCTCCGACGAACTGAATCACGCGAGCATCGTGGACGGCTGTCGGCTGGCCGACGCCGACGTGGTCGTCTACGATCACTGCGACCCGTCCGACCTCCGTGAGCGGATGAGCGAACGCCGGGCCGAGCCGGTCGCTGCCGGCGACGTGGCAGTTCCCAACGGCGGTGCCGACGAGTCCTGGCTCGTCGTGACCGACTCCGTCTTCAGCATGGACGGAACCATCGCACCGTTCGAAGCCCTCGCAGACCTGGCCGAGGAGTTCGGAGCGTGGTTGCTCGCCGACGAGGCGCACGCGACCGGCTGCTTCGTCGACGGTGGCGGGATCGTCCAGCGGGCGGGGCTCGAGGATCGCGTCCAGATTCAACTCGGTACGCTCTCAAAGGCCCTCGGGAGTCAGGGTGGGTACGTCGCCGGGTCCAGTGACTTGATCGAGTTCCTCGTCAACGAGGCGAGGTCCTTCGTCTACTCGACTGGGCTAGCACCGCCGGCTGCGGCAGCGGCGGGCGAAGCGCTCCACCTCGCCAGGACGACCGATCGGCGCGCCCGCCTCTGGCGAAACGTCGACAAGCTACGCGACGGCCTCGAGGACGTCGGCCTCGACGTGGGCGGCGAGACGCAGATTCTTCCGGTCCACGTCGGTGATCGCGAGGACGCACTCGCACTCGCCGCGGCGCTCCGCGACCGCGACGTCATCGCACCCGCGATCCGCCCCCCGACCGTTCCGGAGGGGACGAGTCGGATCCGCGTCGCGCCGATGGCGACGCACTCCGCCGCCGAACTGGAAACCTGCATCGACGCGTTCGCGGTCGCAGCGGACGAAGTCGGGGTGATCTGAGTGCCGTCGACGGACGAACCTGGGGCTGACAGCATCGAGAACGAACGCCCCGATATCCTGGGCGGCCGTCTCGAAGAGTTGCTCGATGGCCCAGGGATCTTCGTGGCAGGAACCGACACGGGCGTCGGGAAGACGATCGTTACCGCGGGACTCACCGGCGTGCTTCGCGAGCGGGGCGTCGAAGCAACCGCGATCAAACCGGCCCAGACCGGAGCCCCGGCGGATGACGACGCTGCACTCGTCGCGAACGCCTGCGACGATCCTGCCGCGAGTACCTGTCTCGAGCGACTCGACCCGGCACTCGCCCCACGCGTGGCTGCCGAGCGCGAGAACGTCGACCTCTCCTACGACGTCATCCGCGACGACTGCGAGGCCGCCGTCGACGCCTCGGGATTCCCCGTCGTCGAGGGGATCGGTGGCCTCCGAGTCCCACTCACGGACGACCGCGAGGTGATCGACCTGATCGTCGACCTTGGTCTCCCGACACTCGTCGTCGCTCGTTCCGGTCTCGGGACGCTCAATCACACCGCGCTGACCGTCGACGCACTCCGGGATCGCGGCGTGGCAGTTCCGTTCGTCGTGCTCAACGAGTACGATGGGGCGACCGTCGCCGAACGGACGAATCCAGCAGAACTTCGGCGGATGCTCGACGTGCCGATCGCCACGGTTCCGACCTTCGAGGCGAGCGATCCCGCGGCGATCGTACCCGCAGTTCGATCGGCCCTCGCTGGATCGGGAGGACAGGACGGCGACGCTGGAGAGTGAGTTTGGCCGGCGTCAGCAGGGAATCTCACTGCTTGGTACCTCGTACAGGCGATCGTACCCATCGGAAGTGCGCTCTGGGAGGGTCCGTCGCCAGCCGCGCCCGGGGAATCACTCGCGATAGTGACCGGTCAGGCGGAGTGGCGGTCCTCCCGAGCGCCGTCGCTGGAATCGACGAGGAGGTCCCTGAGGTCCCCTCTCGCGATGCCCGGGTGTCAGGTGGTCTCGTAGGTCTGAATCGGTCGCCGGGGCCCTGCAGACGGGACACGGGTAGTCTGCTGGCAGTACGATCGGGCGTTGGAGCTGAGATATATGAAAGATCGTGTTGTCGGAATGATATCACTATGGAGTTGAGTTTTCCATGGCTGCGCACGTATTGGGGACAGGGGTCCGAAATCGAAAAAGATGCGACGGACCGCGACCGCCGAGCATAGCTACGTCAGGGTCGGAGGGGTTGCTCGGGTTCCTGTTCGTTGTCGACGCCGTGGAGGACGTACGTCGCGAGGTCGCTCTTGCGATGCTGGACCATCAGATGGGTCCGAAAGCCGTCGGCTTCGTCTGTCTCGTGCTCACACCATGGGCACTGGAGGGAAGTTGAGGGGACCATCCTGTGTCGCCGATAGATACTCCACGAACGGTATTCAATCGTTCGTCCCTCGTCGTAGTGATACGACGACTATCAGAAGAATTCGTCGAGGCCGGATTGATCCTCTTGATCGTCCGCTCCGTTAGCGTCCGCGTCAGGTTCTGACGAGTTCCCTGCCGAATCCTCCTCAGCCGAATCGGTCCCGTCGTCGTTCGTCCCGGAGTCTGCCAGGGTGGACTGGCCGTCCGACTGGGCAGCCGTATTGCTCTCCGCCTGTCCGGATACCCCGTCCTCGTCGGAGCCGTCGGTCGTTCCGTCGTCGCGAGTCGCTCCCTCGAACGCGCCCTGTGACGCGTCGACGGCAGCGGACTCTTTGAGCGATGCCGCGTCCTCGACGATCGACTGGACCTTGTTGGTATCCTCGCCGCTCCCGGTGAGGAAGGACAGTTCGCCGGCGTCGAGGTCGTATGCGGCTGCGACGCTGACGGTGAGATCCCGGGGTTTGCAGTGGTGGGTCATCGCGGCGAGATACGGGACGACGCGTCGACGCGCCGTGCCGAGCGAACAGCCTTCGCGTTCGGCGATGCGCTGGGCGATGCCGTCTCGCGTGTTCCGCGTTCCTTTCGATCGGCCGAGTTTGGACCGGAAACTCGGTGGTCCGTAGCGAGTCCACCCGCCTTTCGGCTCCCGACGGGATGCGGCGACGCCGGCGACCATCGCGTCGCTCGCGTAGCGCCAGTACGTGTAGTTCTGGGTGGCTCGAACGCGCCCGAGCCAGCGGTCCGCGTTGGAGAGGTGGTCGTAGGCGTCGGCGAGTTCGGCGCCCTCGTAGTCTTTCGGGACGTTGTCCTCGATCCACTGGATCAGGTCGTCGGGCGTCTCCTCGACGTCGTAGGAACTCTTCAGCGCGTCCTCGGCACCCTGCTCTTTGATGACCAGGTCGAGAAAGTCGAAGATGCCGACGGATCCGTCGCGTTCGCCAGTGGACACGTCGGCTTCGGTGAGTCTGTCGCGGCCCTCCGCGATCGCCTGGAGGTCGTTGATCGCGGATCGGAGGTCGCCGCTCGTCCGTTCGGCGACCGCCTCGAGCGCAGCGTCCTCGAATTCGACCCCTTCCTTGCGGCAGATGTCGCGGAGCACCGGCACGATCGACCGTGCCGAAACGTCGCGGAACTCGATCTCCTGGCAGGCGTTCCGCAAGCCGCGAGACATGTCGTAGAACTCGTTGGCGACGAGGACGATCGGCTGGTTGGCGTCCTTGACGACGTCCGTCACCGCGCGAGAGCCGCCGTAGTCGGCGTTGCCGTGGAAGTTGTCGGCCTCGTCGAGGACGACCAGGCGCCGCGTTCCGCCGGTCAGCGTCGCCGACTTCGAGGCCTCGCCGGCGATCCGCTCGACCACGTCGCGAGTGCGATCGTCGCTGGCGTTGAGTTCCATCACGTCCCAGCCGAGGTCGTTCGCCAGCGCGTGGGCTGCGGACGTCTTCCCGACGCCGGGGCGACCGTGGACGATCGCCGCTTCGCGATGGTCCTCCCAGGACTCCGCCCACTCGCGTAGCTCATCCCGGGCAGCGTCGTTACCTCGCACCTCGGTGAGCGTACTCGGGCGGTACTTCTCCGTCCATTCCATCGAAATTCAGTTGGCAGGGTCGGGGGTTAGGACTTGCGGAGCGGCGGTGCGATGGCAACGGACGCAGCCGAAGCCGCTCACTCCAGCGGGCCGCCGAGATCCAGACTGTACTCCAGTGCGCGGTCGACGTCTAACAGCACGTCCTCGGGAAGCCGACCGAGCGTCTCCACGACGTCCCGCTTCACGTCGACGGTGTTCGGCTGGCTACACAGCGCGACCGCGTGTTCGGACAGTCCCGCGTCTCCAGCACGAACGAGGACCTCGTGCGGATAGCGTTCGTTCCCGAACGCGGTCGTCAGGGGGACGACGACCGTCGTCGAGGCGTGTTCGTTCCCCACGTCGTTCTGGACGACGACGCAGGGTCGAGTCGGCCGCGAGTCGCCCGTTTCGCTACGCCCGAACGCAACCAGCACCACGTCACCGCGATTGACGTCCATCCGGGATCACCACTCGGGAACGTCGTCCGGGTCGTCGCGGTCGGTCGCGTCGGCCGACGTTGTGCGTGCGACGGTCCGGTCGCGATCGTTCCACTCGCGGTAGCCCTCGGCTAGCCTGTCGTCGACGGTCCGCTGTGCGATGACGATCTTGTCCTCTTCGGCGCGGACGACGACCTCGTCGCCGCCGCGGATCCCGAACTGCTCGCGTAGATCTTTCGGAATCGTGATCTGTCCTCGTTCGCCGACGATCCGCGTGTCCCGGCCCATGCTATGCGTTCATACAGGGAATACTCGCAAAAGGATTGTGCGTGTAGGAGTGGCACACAGCAACGAGGCGCATGTGCTTCGCGCATGGGGCGCTCTTGCCCGATCTCACGTTGTGCGTCCCACCATCTTTCCTCCACGCATTTGAGGCGGTCGGAACTTTTCTCCTCGCGGTAGAGCCATCCAGTGATTTCCGATTCCCGATGGAGGCACCCGAATCTGCCGTAAGCGCTAACTATCGGCCACGTAACATCGGGGCTATGGGAGAGGGGCCGCGCGGCGAGCTTGCCGAGAAGATCGCCGGCGAAGTCGCGCTCAGCGACGATCCTGGTGCGACCTTACGAAAGTGGCGTACAGACTTCGACGTGACACAGACCGAACTCGCGGAGATACTCGACATCTCGTCGTCGGTCATCAGCGACTACGAGAGCGGTCGCCGGGACAGTCCCGGCATCGCGGTCGTCCGCCGCATCGTGACCGGGCTACTCGACATCGACGAGCGTCGGGGCGGTGACCGTATTCGACAGTACGGCCGCGTGCTCTCAGCAGGCTTCGAGAGCGACGTCGTGCTGGATCTCAGAGAGTACTCGGCCGCGATCTCGATCGACTCGGTGTTCGACGAGATCGGCGCCGAGGGGCTCGTCGACGGCGAACGCGATCGCATCACGGGACACACCGTCATCGACAGCGTCGAAGCGATCCAGCGGCTCTCCAGCGAGGAGATATTCAATCTCTACGGGCAGTCCACGAGCCGAGTGCTGATCTTCACTGGCCTCACGCGGGGCGAATCGCCGCTGGTCGCCCAGCGCGTCGTGTCACCGACGCCCAACGCCGTCGTGCTGCACGGCATCGACGAAGACGAGCTCTGGGAGCACGCACCCGATCTGGCACGCGTCGACGGGTTCGCCCTCGCTACCTGCACGACGCCGCTGGAGACGGTGCTCGACGGGCTCGAGTCGCTTCCCTGAACGAAGGCGCGCCACGTCCCCCGCCCGTCAGGGAAAAACAAGAACGTCGCCGGCTGTTACTCGACGTAGCTGTACTGCCGTTCACCCATCCGGCCCCAGCCGTCGAAGACGAACTCGTTCTCCGGCGTGGTGAGGGCCTCGATGTCGGTGTCGAGGTCGTGGTTGTGGGCGTCGTGGATCGTCTCGTACTCCTCGAAGGTGAGGTCGTAGCGCGAGTCGAGTTGTTCCTCGACGTTCATCGCCTCGATTTCCTCTCTCCAGCCCGACTGGACGTATTCGGCGTGAACCTCCGCCTGCGCGCCGCTGCCATACGATCCGACGCCGAGGGTCTTGCCCTCGAGGTCGACGTCGTTCTGGTAGGCGTGTCGAAGCGCACTCGCTCGTGCGATGTGGACGGAGCCGGTGTACCAGTTGCCGACCTCCCGAGAGATCGATAGCGTGGGTTCGACGACGGCCTCGTACCACGACTGGTAGGTCTCCGTTTCCGCAAGGGCGTCGGTGTACTCCCGAACGGCGTCTTCGTAGCTCTCGCGGTCCTCGAACTCGGACTCGCGGGGCTGCCGACCGATTTCCTCCGCGAGCGAGTCTTCGACGTCGGTGTCACGCGAGGTGTGTCGATAGGCGAGCAGTGCGGCCTTGCGCACCATCCCCGGGAACGGGGTGTGGAAGGGGATGTACGCGAAGGAGTCGGGGTGAATGTCCTCGGCGATCGCCTCGTAGTCCTCCAGGGCCTCCCGCATCCGGGCGAGATACACCTGCATCGAGCGCTTTCCGTCGACGCTCGGGAACTGCTGCTGGGGTTTGAGGAAGTCCGTCTCGTCGGCGCTCCCGAACCCCTGCTCGGTGGAGAGTTCGACGAGTGACGGATCCTCCGAGATCAACATCGCTACTGCCCCAGCGCCCTGCGTCGCCTCGCCGGGATCGTCGCGAGCGTAGAGTGCAGTGTCCGTCGCGATAACGAGTGCTGAGCGGCCGCGGCTCCGCCCCGACTTGATCCAGTTGAACGCGTCGTTGACGCTCTGGGTACCCGAGATGCACGCGAACTTCCGCTCGCCCTTGTTCGCGTGGTGGAAGTCCCCCTCGTAGACTTGCTCCAGGCAGCCCGCGATGTACGTCGAGACTGGCTTGGAGTTGTCGAAGGCACTCTCCGTCGCCACGTCGATGCGGCCGATGTCCTCGGGTTCGAGTCCCTTGCGGTCCATCAGCCGATGAGCCGCGTTCGCGCCCATCGTCACGATGTCTTCGTAGCTGTCCGGGAAGGAACTCGAGTGGAGCCCCAGACCCTTGGTGTACTTGCCCGGGTCCTCTCCCTGCGCCGGCGCGAACGTGCCCGGCAGGTCGAGTTCGAGGTTCCCCACCCAGATCTCCATGGCGTCGATCCCGACGGCTGTCATACTATCTGGTAGGCAGTCGGCGCGGGATAAGGGCTTGTCGATCGTCGGGTTCGACGATCGTCGATGTTCAGGCGTCGATTTCGATGATATTCAGGCGACTGTGACCGTTTGTGTACTCGTATAGGTTAATCCGTTGACCCTGTAAGTAAGGGTGATGGTGATCGATTCGCCCTGCATGTTTCTGGGGTTGCCGCCATTGTTCTGGAATTCCGTGAGGTAGAGAGTGAGTGAGCTGCTACTCGGGAATGGCGCGGTTGAACCATCCGCGGCGAGGCTCATATCCGCAGGAAGCGTGTATCCACTCGGTGCATCGGCGAAACCGACCTGGCCGTTATTGTCGTACAACTCGACTTCGGGATAGCCGAGCCGGGTCCCGTCAAGTTGGCTAACACGATTTGGCGTATCGTTGACTTTTACAGATACGATCGTCACCTCATCGTTGCGAATACTGGAAAGATCCTGTTGGACGACCGATTCGTACGTCGACCACGTGCTGGTTTGGCCAAATGAGATTCCACCACCTGAGGATATGGTCTTGTTCACCGTGTCCGTCGCCCCATCATCGTCAGTGACGGTCAAAGACACGTTGTATGTCCCTGGTGGACTGTAGGAATGACTCGTCGACGAGCCAGTACCGGTCGAACTGTCCCCAAAGTTCCAATCATACGAGACGATGGAACCGTCGGGGTCGTTCGACGAACTCCCATCGAACGAGCAGCTGCTGCCAGTGCAACTCCACGTAAAGTCGGCGCTGGGGCCAGTGTTCGCCGGCGTGTTACTACCGGCATAGCGAATGCTGATGTTAATCAGATCGCTTCCATCTCCAGATATCGCATAGACTCCGACGGTCCCATTCATCCCTTGTGCAGACAACGTAGCAGTATTGGTGCCGCTGGTGGTTTCCCCGTCTCCAGACACGTTCGCAATAGCCGATTCGTTGACAGCGAAATCCACGTCCACACCGTCGAGGGACGGAACCGTCTCCGCCGTGATGTTTAATTGAGAATCAGTGTCGGCAGAAACGTTCCACGTGCAGGCGTCCGCGTCACATGGTTCCTGCGTTCCAGTCTGTCCGGATGGGTCCCTCCAGTTTAACGAATAGCGCGAATCTCTAGAATCGGAACCATTGGAGGATGGAGAGTGTATAGCGTACCGGTCAGTTCCATTAACGCCACTGCCGACCCCTACGAGCGCCATCCGTAGCTGGTACTCCTTTCGGTCAAGCTGCACCGTAATTCGCTGCCCGTCGTAACCCGCGACGCGTGCATCGTCGTCACCGAACGTCGTCCCGAGCGTCTCATTCCAGACGCCCGGCGTTCGCGTCGGGAGGTACAGTTCGATCGGCCCGGAGGAAGCGTTCGTGATCGTGATGGGATCGGTGGGGCCACTCACAGTCGTCGGATCGAGTGATACGGACCCAGTTCCCTGTTCTGCGTAGTTCCCCTGGAGGACTGTCAGCGTCAACCGATCACCACTGACGATCCCCTGGCCCGTCATCGCGTTCGTCGCGTTGTTCTGGAAGACATTGAACGCGAGCGAGTGCTCAAGGATCGTCGTTCCGCCGTCGTCCAGTTCGAAGTACCTGGGAACATAGACGATACGGCTTGTAGAGTGGTTCCCGTTCACGAGGCCTGCCGCATTCCCGTCGTAGCTGCCCTCGACCTGCGCGTTACCGAAGGAAAGGTTCCCCACCGGCCTCGTCACGATTTGACCGTGGACTGGCGGCGGATTCACGAAAATCGTCCGGGGCGGATACTGTGTTCCGAGCTTCACAGACACGGATTCGGAGACTCCCTGTGAGCCCGCGTTCGATATCGCATTTCGAAGCTCCGTCAGGTCCTGTCGGACCTCCTCATTGTGATTGAACTCGACCTCGGCGTTCTGGTCCGCGACCACTTCTACTTGGTAGATCGTAATCGCAATGACGACGAACCCCAGCAGAATGGCTGCCCCGACCTGCACGGACTGGCCACGTTCGTCGTCGAGGAGCCGCATTTTACGGGAGATAGTCGTGATCGACGTAAAACCCTTGTTGCCCCACCAGGCTCCGGGGTAGGCCAATCATACTGGTACGGAAAGCGCAGTAGTTTGGGCCCCGCACCACTCTGGCAGGACCGTGGTAGATGCGTCGCTCACGGGTCGATTCTACCGACAGGCTGGCTGCGTGCGACGGAAAATTAGCGACTGGTCGTCCTCAGTCCTCGTCGTCTTCCTCGACGACCTCGGGATCGCTCATCGCGCTCTGGAGGCTGTCGAGGCCGTTGATCCACTCGGTGACGAGGCCGTACTCGAGGTCCTCCGCGACGCTCATGTCGAGTTCCTCGCCGTCGATGACGAGCGTACCAGCCTGGGCCGCGAAGCCGAGCGCGGCGTCGAGGTCTTCCTCGGCTTCGGCGTCGGCCGCGGCGCGGAGGTACTCTGCGACGTCTGCGTCCTCGGCGGGGCCGCCGACGATGTACTCCTCGGACGCGTAGAAGACGCACATCAGACTGGTCTGGACGCCGTCGACGAGAATCGCGGTCTCCTCGTCGTCGAGACCGGGATCGTCGAGCACGACGTCGCGGATGTCGGCGATCTCCTCCATGGCCTCGTCCTCGCCGAGCTGTTCGTCCTCGTACGCGGTGACTATCTTCGCGACCGCGAGCGCAGCGTCGTCCTGGAGATTCAGAAGGAGGCGTGCGGAGTCCTCGTCCTCGGGGTCGATGTCCTCGTTCGAGAGACGGTCGATCCAGTTCTGCCAACGATCCTCGGAGTAGAACTCCTGTGGCGGCTCGCTCATACCCGAGCAAACGGGTGTGCAGTGAAATGCCTTTCTCTGCGGCCCGGCGAGGGTTTTCGATTCGTAATCCCCTCCCAGCCCGGGGAATCACCTCCCTGAACGGCCTTTCCATCGGTGGAGTGCGCCGGGAAGAACGGCAACCTTTACACAGACTGCACGCCCGCGTTCAGCCATGAGCGAAACCGTGCTGCTGGTGGGCGGCGGCGGGCGCGAACACGCGATCGCGCGGGCAGTCGCCGACAGCGACGAGGACGTGGAACTGTACGCAGCAGCTTCGAACAAGAACCCCGGCATCGCCGAGCTTTCGTCGGGATTCGTCACGGTCGACGAGACCGACGCCGACGCGATCGTCGACTACGCGACGTCCGTCGGCGCGACGCTCGCGGTGATCGGTCCGGAGAGCGCTCTAGAGGCTGGCGTCGTGGACGCACTCGACGACGCCGGGATATACGCGTTCGGCCCCCGCGAGGCGGAGGCCCGCATCGAGACGGACAAGGCCTACCAGCGGGAGTTCATGCGCGAGAACGACATCCCGGGTACGCCGGACTTCCAGGTCTTCGACGACGCGGAGGAAGCAGCCGAAACGCTCCGCCGGTACGAGGGCGACATGGCGATCAAACCGCGTGGGCTCACCGGCGGGAAGGGCGTTCGCGTCACCGGCGACCAGCTCACCACGGAGGAGGGCGTCGAGTACATCCTCGAAAGCGACTACGAGGAGTTCGTCCTCGAAGAGCGCCTCGTCGGCGAGGAGTTGACAGTCCAGGCGTTCGTCGCGAACGGATCGGTGCTCATCACGCCAGCAGTCCAGGACCACAAGCGCGCCTACGAGGGCGACGAGGGACCGAACACCGGCGGAATGGGCTCCTACACCGACGCCTCGTTCCAGCTACCCTTCATGACCGAGGTCGACTCCGCGGAAGCGCTCACGATCCTCAAGGCCGTGATCGACGAGCTCCCGGCCTACAAGGGGATCCTCTACGGGCAGTTCATGCTCACCGAGGACGGCCTGAAGGTCGTCGAGTTCAACGCCCGCTTCGGCGATCCCGAGGCGATGAACACTCTGCCCGCACTCGAGACGGACTTCGTCGAGATCCTCCAGGCAGCGCGGGATCGCCAGCCGATGCCGGAAATCTCCTTCGCGGAGAAGGCAACCGTCGTCAAGTACGCCGTTCCCGAAGGCTATCCGACCGACCCCGAGGACGGCGCGACCGTCACGATCGACGACGAGGTCGTCGCCGACGTCAGCGACGCGTACGACGGCGAGGCGCTCCTCTTCTACGCGAGCGTCGACGACCGCGACGACGGCATCTACACGACGACCTCACGGTCCTACGCCGTCGTCGGCATCGCCGACACCATCGCCGAAGCCGAAGAGATCGCCGAGGCCGCACTCGAGCGGGCTGGTACCGAGGGTCTCCGCGTTCGCCACGACATCGGGAAGGCGGACCTCGTCCAGTCGCGGGTCGACCACGCCGAGGAACTCCGCGGCGACTGACCCTCGCGTTCTGCGAACGACTCCCCTCGCCGTCGGATGGCCAGACGCGTTCAGCGCGTTCTGTCCGCAGTGCCGACGCACTCGGAGAACGTCGTGAGTTCGATCCCCCTGTCTCGCGCGGCCTCGATCACGAACCGAACGCGCTCGGCGGGGACGGTGTCCCAGTCGCTGTGGCCAGCGAGGATACCGAACCCACCGTCCCTCGCCACGGCGTCGAGGTAGTCAGCGATCTCGACGCGGGTCAGCGCGTCCGTCTCGAGGTAGTACCTGCGGAGATTCCAGGCCGGCGTCCCGGACGGATTCGGGAGCGATCGGACGGCCGCGTTGGGGATCACGCCGTACTCCGAACGTGCGATGCGATGGGCCCGAACGTCCGCCGCGTCGTACGGGAACACGAATCCCGCCGGCTCGAAGCCGTGGTCTCGAAGGTCGGCGCCCGATCCCCGAATTTCGGCGTCGAGGAGCCGGTCGGGCAGCCGAAAGACCGTCTCCGAGGCCGACCACGAGTCGGCCACAGGCTCGGCGAGTTCGACGTACGGTGCAGCCTCGTCGGATCCCTTTCCAGCGACCGTCACTGTTTGGCGTCGATCCGCGTCGACGAGTTCGTACTCGTCACCGACGTGCACGCCGGATTCGTTCTCCGGGAAGACGTGGCTCTCGATCGGGATCCGGCGAGCGTCCGCAGCCACGTCGTCGGCCAGGTGGTGCGGTCGAAGCACTCGGTGATATCGACCGTGGGCGAGCACCTCCCCGCCGAGGTCGACGAGGTCCCGAAGCTGGTCGACGTCGAGGTGGCCGTCGCGGGCCACCCACTCGCTCACGATGGCGAACGACGCCGGCGCATCCCGGGCGTCGAGCACTGGACGAAGCTGCGCGAAATCCGATCGGTACCCATCGTCGAAGACCAGCGCGAGGCGACCGTTCTCGGTCATAGCCGTCCTCTCACTCGCCACTTGATAAATATCGGGGGGACGGCCGGCGTGCACACGCCTTAAGCCACAGGCCACCCCAGCAACGGCCATGCTCACCTTCGTCGGCCTGGGACTCTACGACGAGGACTCGATCACGCGTGCGGGGGAAGCGGCGATCGCCGACGCCGACGCCGTCTTCGCGGAGTTCTACACCAGCAAACTGCTCGGGGCGACGGTCGAGGACCTCGAATCCCACCACGACGTCGACATCGACGTCCGCGATCGGGCCGGCGTCGAGCAGGATCCAGAACCGATCCTGGAGGCGGCCGAGAGCGGTGACGCCGTCTTCCTCACCGCTGGAGATACGATGATCGCGACGACGCACGTGGATCTGCGGCTGCGGGCGGCATCCCGCGGCATCGAGACCCGGGTCGTCCACGGCGTGACGGCACAGTCCGCTGCGAGTTCGTTGACCGGGTTGCAGAACTACCGGTTCGGACCAGCGACGACGCTTCCGTTCCCCGACTCCCACGGAGCGGACGGCCTCCCGGCGAGCGTCACGGACACCATCGAGGACAATCGCGACCGGGGACTCCACACGCTCGTCTTTCTCGACATCAAGGCTGCGCAAGATCGGTTCATGACGGCGGACCGGGCGGCAGCCCTCCTCGCAGCCGCCTACGGAGACCTGCTCGGCGTCGTCGTCGCTCGCGCCGGGAGTCCGGAGCCCCTGGTCGTCGCGGATTCGATCGAGTCGCTTGCAGATCGGACGTTCGGCGAGCCGTTGCACCTCCTCGTCGTTCCCGGCGATCTGCACGCCATGGAAGCCGATGCGCTCGCCGAGTTCGGTGGCGCTCCGAACGCGCTCCTGCCGGATCGCTTTCGATAGTCACACCACCGGCGTCAGTGCATATCGTCGTCCGACGGTGGACACCCCTGTTCGGGACAGCACTTTACTCCCGGTGCCCGAAGCCTGCAGACGATGACGACGCACGGGGAGCCACTCGACTCGGTCCTCGACACGGTCGGAGAGACGCCGCTCGTGGCCGTCCACGCCGCGCCGGACGACGTGCCGATCTACGCCAAACTGGAGTCGTTCAATCCGGGCGCGAGCGTGAAAGACCGGATCGGGAAGTACATGCTCGAGGCGATGCTCGAGCGAGGAGACGTCGCACCGGGAGGCACCGTCGTGGAGCCGACGGCCGGCAACACCGGCATCGGCTTCGCGGTCGCGGCCGGCGAACTCGAACTCGACGCCGTGTTCGTCGTTCCCGAGCGGTTCAGCGTCGAGAAACAGCAGTTGATGGACGCACTCGGCGCGACCGTGGTGAACACGCCTACCGAGGACGGAATGCAGGGAGCGATCGATCGTGCCCACCAGCTCGCCGAGGAACTCGAGGACGCGGTCGTTCCCCAGCAGTTCTCCAATCCGCTCAACGCTCAGGCCCACGCAGCGACGACTGGACCGGAGATCATGCAGGCACTCGACGAGGAGGTCGGCGCGATCGTGGCTGGCTGTGGAACCGGAGGGACCCTCATGGGGATCACGAAGGCGGTCCGCGAGGAGATCCCCGACGTACACGTAGTCGCCGTCGAACCCGAGGGCTCGACGTTCGGGGAGCTGTTCGGTCGCGATCCGGACGAAGACGAGTACAAGACGGAGGGCATCGGCACGCACGACGTCGCGACGAACGACCTGTTCGAGCCCGACCTCGTCGACGACCTCCTGACGATCGACGATCGCTCGATCCACGCCGAGATGCGTCGCCTCGCGACGGAGGAGGGACACCTCGTCGCCTCCAGCGCAGCAGCGAACAGTCTCGCCGCCCAGCACGTCGCGGAGGGAATCGCCGACGGAACGATCGACGCGCCATACGACACCGTCGTCACGGTGTTCCCCGACTCGAGCGAGCGCTATCTCTCGAAGGGCGTCTATCGGTCGTTCGAGGAGTGGCAGGGGTAGGCTGCTCAGCCTGCTGCTGTCGGCATCGATCGGGGGTTACGCTGTCATAAGCTCCTGGTGTTCGACCTTCATGCAGCGATCCTGCACCACGATCATCCCTGCGTCGCGGGCCCGTCCCGCGGCGTCGTGATCGGAGATACCCAGTTGCGTCCAGATTACGTCGACGTCGTCCCGTTCGATCGCCGCGTCGACGATGTCCCCGACCTCCTCACTCGGTCGGAATACGTCCACCACGTCGATCGGGCCGGGGACGTCTGCGAGGGAGTCGTACGCTTCTCGTTCGAAGATTTCTTCGGCGAACGGGTTGACTGGCACGACGTCGTAGCCGTGTTCCAGGAGGTACTTCGGAATGTCGTGGGCGGCCTTTCCTGGGGACGTCGAGCATCCGACCACGGCGATCCGATCGAGGGAAAGCACTTCCCGGAGCTGGGCGTCGGTCGGCGGCATGGTCGAAGTCAGGAGGGGCGGGGCAATAAGCGAGTTGGACAGCGGCTGCAGCACTTGCTACGTACGAGCGAGAAGCATCGAGAACGTGCTACCGAACGACAGTTACGCCGACTGAATGCCGGCCGTCGAGATCGACTGCTCGCCGGCGTCGTCCTCGTCGACCTCGATCACGCCGTCGAAGAGCTGTTTGAGAGTGTTCATCGTCTGGTCGTCGTGGGCCGTCGAGTCGATGACGTAAAGACCGAGCGCGTCGGCGCTCTGGATTCGGCCGGTGAACACGTGGAGGAATCGAAACACCGTCTGGAGGTTCGAGTACATCAACAGCGTGGAGATCGAATGAAGCAAGATGCGATTTCGCTGGACGCCACGCCCGTCGTAGAACTCCTCGAGGAACTCGGAGAGTTTGATCCCGATACCGGTCATGTCGACGGGAGAGGAAGCGTATTTGACCCGTGCAGAATCCTCGACGTCGCCTGCGCCCTGTTGCTTCGTGACGCAGTCGACGACGCCGACCGGGGAGTCCTCGAGACCGCTGGCGAAACGGCCGTACTCGTCGAACACCTTCTCGGCGCCGTCCTTCGTCGAGACGACGATCACGCCCTCGCCATGATCGGTGCCCCGAGCCAGTATCTGAAACGCAACGCGTCGCTTGCCAGTCATTGGTGGCCCGGAGATCAAAAGGTTCGTTCCGGGGCCGATCTCGGCGTCAGGCAAGACGTCGTCCAGATCGTACATGCTATATCGAGACTCACTGCTCGACGGAGTCCAGTGCTACCGGAAAATGAGTGGATACCCATATAGTACTTGTGATTGGTACCCCCCGCTTTCCGGCGTTCCTCCGGTGAATCGAGTGGTGTCGAACGAGGAGCAGACCCGGCGAAAACGGCTGCGGTTCCCTCGTTCAGCCGCCGCAATCAGTCGCTCGTCCCGGCTCAGGAGAGCGGTACCGCGCGTCCGACGACGAACGCCAGGGTGGCTACCAACATCCCGTACTTCAGGAACGACTGGCCCCTGGTAGGGTCCTCGAAGCTACGATAGCTTGCGTAGACGAGGATCGCGAGTGCGGGAACCACGACGATCAGGTAGCTCACACCGAGGGCATCAACCAGGTAGGGTGCTGGGCTGACGAGGACGGCGACGAGTACGAGCAGCACGGCGAACTGGAGTGAGCGACGTTCGCCGATCGCGATCGGGAGCGTGTTGAGTCCTTCCGAGCGGTCCCCCTCGACGTCCTCGACGTCTTTGACGACCTCCCGCGCCAGTGTCGAGAGCGCGGCCAGCACGAACAGCACGAGCGCGGCAGCGTCGGGCGTCGCGACGGCCGCTGCCCCGAACAGGAACGTACTCCCACCCAGGTACGCGACCACCACGTTCCCGGCCCCGGGAAGGCCTTTGAACAGTTTGGTGTACGCGACGAGCGCCACGAGGTTGACGAGCGCGATCGCGATGGCCAGCGGAGGCAACGTCAATGCGAGTACCACTGCTCCAGCGAACAGCCCACCGCTGAAGAGGAGTGCACCCCTCGGTGACACCGCTCCTCGCGGTAGCGGCCGATCTGGTGCATTGATCGCGTCGATGTCGCGGTCGAAGTAGTCGTTGATCGAGTTCCCCGCAGCGACGCCGAAGATCGTGGCGACGACTGCAGCGGTCGCCGCCAGTGGCTCCTCGAACGCACCGCCAGTCACGTACGCTCCGACGAAGGTCAGGACGCCCGACGTGATCGCGTTCCCGGCCCGCGTCAGATCGAAGTACCCCCGAAGGGCCGTTCCCACGTCCATGCCCGATTCCTGCGATGGCCAGCGGATAAATGGCGCGGATCGTCGACAGTCGTCGATCGCCGTCCCGGGCTAATCAGACCGCCCCGAGGTGATCCGGCGATCGTCGGAGGCATAGCACCGGCTATCCCACAGGGTCGTGACTCATCGTGGTAGGCGTCGTTATCGGGATACTCGGGGCCGGTACATCTCCAGTGAGTAGCTCACTCGTCACCGCCTCCATCCGGTGGGTGAACGACGCGAACGTCGAATCGAGCGCCCCCGGCGGCCCCGTTCGTGGCGTCGATCGTCCATCCGTGAGCGTCGGCAATCTCACGGACGATCGAGAGACCGAATCCGGTCCCATCGGCTCTCGTCGTGAACCCGTGCTCGAATATCTCACTGGGATCGTCGCCTGGGATCCCCGGCCCGTCGTCCGTCACCGCGAACCCGTCAGCGGTATCCTGAACCGCGATCGCGACGTCGTCGCCGCCGTGCTCGACGGCGTTGCGAAAGAGATTCTCGAAGAGGGTCCTGATCCGCTCTGGATCGCCCTCCACCGTGCGAAGATCGCCGACGGTGAGTGTGCCACCAGCAGCGACGGTATCCCAGGCGTGCCGGGCCGGCAGTGCGAGATCGACTGGCTCGGGATCGTCCACGACCGATCCCTGGCGAGCAAGTTCGAGCATCTCACTGATCAGTTGGTCCATCCGATCGAGGGCCCACTCGACGTCCGCCACCGCTTCCGAGTCGCCCTCGAGTTCTCGGAGTCGTCCCTGCGCGATCGCCAGCGGATTGCGCAGGTCGTGACTCAGTGTGCTCGCGAATCGTTCGAGTCGCTCGTTCTGACGGGCGAGCGTACGTCGGTTTCGTTCGCGCTCGGAAACGTCGATCGTGACGCCGACGATCCCGCGGAGTCGGCCGGTCGAATCGTACCACGGCGCTTTCGTGGTCGAGACGTAGTAGTCCTCGTCACCGGACTCGGAGGCATCTTCGAGTTTGTCGACGATCGGTTCACCGGTCTTCATGATTCGCTCTTCGTCCGCTGCAGTCTCCACGCCGAGTTCCGGGCCATAGAGATCGAAATCGGTCATCCCGAGCGCGTCCGCCGGATGGTGGATGATCTTCTCGTCAGGCGTCTCCATGTACGGAGGCCCGATCAGTTTCGGGAAGTGTTCGGAGACGTGCAGGTGCCGGCCCATCGCGTCCTTGAAGTAGATCGACAGTGAGACCGGCACCGCGTCCGTCAAGGTACGGAGCATCCCCTCGGCGTCCCGCAGCGGATCGTCCCCGGCGGCGCAGGCGTCGTCCACCGCCGCCACGAGCGACTCGAGGCCAGCCGATCGGGGGACGTACGTATCGACGTCGAGTTCGATGGTCCGTGCCGCCAGTGCTTCGGAGCCGGCGTAAGGATAGCAGACCGTCGGTAGCAGCGCATCCGCCTCGTTGATCACAGACAGGACCGCAACGACGTCGACCCCGTCGCCCCCTGCAACCACGAGGCAATCGACGGCACGTTCGTTCGCGAGTTTGCGCGCGGATTCCACCTCGGTCGCCGCCCGTACCTCGTGCCCTCGCTCGGTGAGGGCGGTTTCGATCTCGGCAACACCCCCGTCCTCGGTTGCGATGAGGCCAACGATGCCGGGACGGTGGCTCATGCTAACTCGCGACTCGTTCGAGCCAGATAATACTACCCGCCACGGTGAATCGTCGGACTTAAACGCAATCCAGCGATACGTCAGCGCAGGGCGCTTAGCTCAGTCTGGATAGAGTGCTTGGCTTCGGACCAAGTTGTCGCGGGTTCAAATCCTGCAGCGCCCATATTTTCCCGAGATATAATCGCACGGCAGCGTCGAGGTGGCCCGCCAACCGAACGCAGCGCCGTTGCTTTCATTCGATGGTCGAACAGCGAGTGATTTCCACAGGGATTCGCGTACAGCCAAACTGGTGGCAATTCGGAAAATCAATCGCCGATTGATGAGCAATCGTGCTTGCGCCGAATCGGAGAACTCGGGTCAGAATCATCCCAGGTTTTGTCAGGAATTCCGTGCTGAATACAGAGGTTAAGTGCAGTACGATGACCTTATTTCTTTCGCACAGAAATATGTGGATTATACGTACACTTCACGTGCGAACAGAACACGGCCGGTCTGGAATTGACAAATGTATTATGGCTCCCCCTGAACAACGGAGACGGTTACCGTAATCAACTACTCATCGTCGTCATCTCTTCGGCGTCGATGATGATCGCCTCGTCCACGCCCCCGGGCGTCGTCGGGCCCGTGATCTGGCCCTCGACCACGACCGTCATCATCTGGCTCTCGACCACGCTCATCATCCCCATCGGTCTCTGGATCGTGATGTCGTTGGCGTCCTCGGGTGTTATCGTGGTGGTGAATAATCTCGTCGTTTTCGCGGATCAGCAATCGAGAGTCGGGTTGCATGTGGAGCTGTCCACCCTCATGCCAGATGTCGTCCATCTCGGTGAACTTGATGTCGATGTCTTGAACTTCCATCAATTGTCCCCGGATTTCACCCTCAGGATGTTCGACTGTGTGAACGTTCACATACGTTTCCTCATTTTGCATGGCGTCTACGAGTATCTGGAACGATTCACCCTCGAACGGCCCGAGAAGATCGTCCTCCGTGATCGTACCGGTTGCGTGAACGCCGTTGAAGGTAACTCCCCCCTCAATTTCCCCTGTGTAGACACCGTCCTCATCTCGCTGGCCAAACAGAAACGCGACGACATCACCGGTCTCTTCGCGCTCTCCGGCGTGAAT
Source organism: Salinarchaeum sp. Harcht-Bsk1 (assembly GCF_000403645.1). Lineage (NCBI taxonomy): Archaea > Methanobacteriati > Methanobacteriota > Halobacteria > Halobacteriales > Natronoarchaeaceae > Salinarchaeum > Salinarchaeum sp. Harcht-Bsk1. The sequence goes on along the minus strand of NC_021313.1, from coordinate 3,162,891 downwards.
ATGTGCTTGAGTAACTCCCTCAAGTTCCGTATTGAGTAATACGTAGTGAAGTTCGGATGCATCCTGTGACAGACTGAAGACCGCAGCGCCGACACCGTCACTTTCGAGCGGCGGATTCTGTTGATCGCCGGTCATCGAACCGGCACTAAACAATGCGGCAGCGTCGAAATCCTCGTCGTCCTGTGCAAGTGCTATCGGCACCTGGGTGAGCGCCAGCGCGCCCGCCCCCGCTTGTAATAATTCACGTCGATCCATAGTTGAGCTGAACACTGCGTGCAGTGTTCCGCTCATACTGCAACAGCTACAAATATAACTACACTGACAGTTTGATAGCTGATATGTCTTCGTTTACTTGGCTGCTACTGATCGGTCACTACACATCACAGATTGGTTCTCAGTTTGTGCAACATTCGCGCCCTGTATCTCGCACAGCTATCGAAACATCTCTTTGAACTGTCTAAACTGCGGTGGTCAATACGCACGTTCTATTCAGCATGGTTTGGATACATGCTCAGAACCAGACATTCACCACTTCTCAAATGCCCGAATAAAGCAGCCTCACGCCGCAAAGGTCGATTCGTTCGATCATCGAACCAGAGCCTGCAGCGCCCACTCCCTTGGGAAGTTGTCGCGAACGCAGTGAGCGACTGCTCAAAGCGGCTTCGCCGCTTCGGTGGACGGATCTGAGGAGCGAGAAGTGTAGCGCGAAGGATTTGAACGAGACCAAACGCGCGCATCGAAACGAGCACGTCTGGGCGTACTTCACAACCCTGCAACGCCCAGAGGTGCGTCTTGATATGATCGCCAGCTAGCGCGGCCATTTCCGGCCGAACAGGCCGGTCCGCTGCGTTCGTTCGATGATCACGACAGTCGGATCGCTGCGAGCATCTTTTAAACGATTTTTGTAGGTGGAACGAGATGCACGACTATGGTCACACGAGAATCGAACAGCCGAAGCCTCCAGCCCCACCAATGGTAAACCTCGCACTCTCACTGGCGCAGGTCGTCGTTGCGCTGGTGCTCGTGGTACTCAACGGCTTCTTCGTCGCTGCAGAGTTCGCCTTCGTGCGGATACGAGGGACATCGGTCGAACAACTTGCAGAGGAGGGGCGCACCGGTGCGGGGACGTTCCAGGAGGTGATGGAGAATCTCGACGACTATCTCGCCACGACGCAACTCGGTATCACCATCGCTTCACTCGGATTGGGATGGGTCGGCGAACCAGCAGTGGCGGCACTCATCGAGCCCGTACTGGAATCGGTTCTCCCGGCGAGCCTCATCCATCTCGTCGCGTTCGCAATCGGTTTCAGTATCATCACGTTCCTTCACGTCGTCTTCGGTGAACTCGCGCCGAAGACGCTCGCAATCGCCCAGACAGAGCGACTCTCCCTGTTCCTCGCCCCGCCAATGAAGATCTTCTATTTCTTGCTCTATCCGGGGATCGTCGTGTTCAACGGTGCCGCCAACGCATTCACGCGATCACTCGGCGTCCCACCCGCTTCCGAAACGGACGAGACGCTCGGCGAACGGGAGCTTTTGCGGGTGCTCACTCGATCGGGTGAGGGGGGTGACATCGACGTCGCGGAAGTGACCATGATCGAGCGGGTCTTTGATCTCGACGATATCGTGGTGCGGGAGGTGATGGTTCCACGACCGGACGTGGTGAGCGTTCCGGCTGATAGCTCGCTCTCCGACCTTCATTCGATCGTCCTCGAGGAGGGGCATACGCGCTATCCAGTGCTCCAGGCCGACGACGGCGACCAGGTGGTCGGATTCGTTGACGTCAAGGACGTGCTACGCGCGGAGGTGGGAGGCGAGAACGCCGAAGTGGTCGGCGACATCGCACGCGAGATCATCATCGCCCCCGAGACGATGGCGCTAAGCGATCTGTTGCGACAGTTCAGGGAAGACCAACAGCAGATGGCCGCAGTGATCGACGAGTGGGGGGCACTAGAGGGGATTGCAACGGTCGAAGACGTCGTCGAGGCGCTCGTCGGAGACCTCCGGGATGAGTTTGACGTGGACGAGCGTGAGCCCTCGATTCGCCAGCGTGACGACGACGGGTACGACGTCGATGGCGGCGTCCCGCTGTCAACAATCAACGACGTGATCGAGGGAGACCTCACGAGCGAAGAGGTCGAAACGATCGGCGGACTTGTACTCGAACAACTCGACCGTGCCCCGGAACGTGGCGATCGCGTCGAGATTGACCGGCACGTCCTCGAGGTGACGGGCGTCGAGGGGACTCGAATTTCGACGATTCGGGTCCACGATCGTGCGGTGGATGATCCAGGGCCGGACTGAGAAGGGTGCGGAGTTGCTCGGTGGGATCCGCGTGAGTTCTCTCAGTCGACGGAGCTTTGACTGCTGACGCTCCATTCTATGGAGCCATCCAACTCTCGATTCGATGACTCCCGTATCCAGTGGCAGCACTCCTGTTGTCGAGACGAGTGGCAGAACCCCGTGCCAGATACGTGGATTCGATTCAGTACGGGATCGAATACGCGTGTAGAACTATCTAATGTTGCCACCTCGGACACACCCGAATCCAGTCCCGGCGTCGCAAAGATCTCCGTTTGACAGTCGAACCGGAGCCTGCAGCGCCCATGCTCCTGCGAGGAACGTCGTGACGAGCAGCGCTTGGTCCAACGGTTCGAACCCGGCCAGAGGCAGCCCGCGCAGTGGAAGTGAGCAGGAACCTCTGGCTCCGGTTCAACGCCTGCAGCGCCCACGACCACACTTCACGGTCGAGGGTACGGGACGACAGAAGGGGTATCTATCGCTTCAGTGCCCTGATTCGTGATTGCAACCCGTGCCGAGGCGCATCTGCTTCCGTCAGGCGTTCACAATTCGTCGACGGTCGTCCAGTCTATCACGCCGAACGGTTCAATTTCCAGTCAGTTACTGGACGGACGCCACGTAGCTTCCCCACCGCAATCGTTGTCACCGCGGAACACCAATTCAATCTGGTGGAGTGATGACCCTCCAGACAGCCCTCACTGAAGAGATGAGCGAGAGCATCGTCAGCGCCGTCCGAACGAGTCTCGGGGATACGCTCCGGAGCGTCGTGTATTTCACCCCATCGAATTTCGACGTCCTCTATACGAGGCAGGGACTCTACGAATCGACCCATACTGTGAGAGAGGCCAAGTCGCAACTTGTCGAGTTCGAACGAACCGGGTTCGCCGAGGGCCCAGTGCGTACGATGCTTGCCCAGCGCGAAGATGGCACGGACATCGGTGCCTACGAGTTTACCGTGAGATTCCACGAGGACGGTTTCGTCGTCCGAATCCTTCGAGGTGATGCGGGCGTTCTGTTCACCACCGATAGCATGGACGTCAATGCCTTCGAAGACGCGGCCAGTGCACTCACTGGACTGCTGGCGGAGGAGTGATCCCTCCCGATACCCCTCTCAATCGCGACGACGCTGCTTACGCGTCCGTGTTCCACCTGGAATCGGGTGCGGTGGAGACAGTATATTCGGTGACTCCAGAGTTTGGAGTCGGCAAACGAACCACGGCACGCGTATCGGTGACTACTGAAGAAGACGTTACCGTGAGGGGTTCTTCCCCTATCTCCGACCATGATCCGTTTAGTTCTCACCGTGCGTCTGGTGGTGCGATGCAACCGAACGCTCTCGGAGGCATTATCCGACGAAGGGGCTTCGAATAGTGTGTCGACCGACGCCACGTCGAGATGCAGGTTGCCGACGGCCACCGCAGAGTACGGCGACCGGCCTTCGAGGAGCGCTCGACAGTGGTGACGGCTGATCCGTCGACGTCCGCTGTCGCCGCTCGGATCTCGACAGGGTCGTCTCCGAGGAAAGGGCCACGTACTCCGGGGCGTTCTGGAAGGCTACGTCGTCGGTGGTCCTGTCGGGATTCCCGCGTTACAGCCGTAGGGGGATCACCCCCCAACTCGGAGCAGGTCCCGAACTCGGTGGCTCCTGTTCTCAGATGCACTCGCCTCCATCTGCACGGCGTAGACGTCGTCGAGGAACCGTGCCACCTCCGCCGTGAACGTCTCTGCATCGTCCATCGGGGCGTAGTGGTCGCCCTCGATCCATCGCAAATTCGCCTTGGCCCTCGCGGCGAGGGCACCCGCCTGCCCTGCAAGCAGTTCCGTATCGCCGTGGATAATCAGCGTCGGCCCGCCGTAGGCTTCGACGTCCTGCCAGGACTGTCGAAAGGTGATATCCCGGATGGCGCTGACGAAGCCCGTCCAGTACGGGTGCGTGTCCTCGTGCGGGGGCGGCAACTGCGTCTCGTCGTCGGGGACGTGCTTGAACCGCCGAGCCAGTCGGGGGAAGTGCGAGAGTCCCTCGAAGAGAGAGGACTGAAGACGTTGGGCGACACTCAGCGCCAGTCCCACGGGCGACCGCCAATACCAGTTGTAGGCGGCGCCTGCCAGGAGCAGTCCATCCACTCGTTCGGGATCGCCAGCCGCAGCACGAATCGCAACGTATCCCCCCAGCGAATGGCCGACGAGGGCTGCAGTACCGAACGAGTCGAGGACGCGATCGACGTCGGCGACGGCCCGCTCCATCGAGAATTCGGGAGCGGGATGGACGCCGTGTCCCGGCAAGTCGATTGTCACGACGCAGTACCTGTCGGCCAGCCGCTCTGCGTGGGGCGTCCACGCGTGGCGCGTCCACCCGGCTGGATGGAGCAGGACGACCGTCCGATCCGACTTCGCGCCGAAGGTCGAAACCCAATCTGGCATCTGAGGGGTGCGTGACGGAAGTCAGTCGTCGGCGGCCGGTACCGCCTCACTGATCTCTTCGGGATCAACGCCGAGTTGTCGAAAGAATCCGAGCGTATCCGGTTGTATCCACCATTCAGTGACCTTCCCGTCGTCCAGGTGGAGGAAGGCCGTGGTCTGTATCTCGTATTCTCTGCCGGTTGGTTCCATCCCCAAGAACTCGCCGTCGTGGGTGCCACGCTCCGTCATTCGGATGGCGACGGTGTCATCATCCGCGACGACGTCGTGAATCGTCTCCGTGGAGTCCGAAAATGCCTCGTTGTCGCTCTGGTACATCTCTTTGATCGCCTCACGACCACGGAACTCTCCCATCGGCGTGTGTACCACGACGTCCGCGGCGAAAATCTCGTCAACTGACTCGAGATCACCCTGCTCCTCGACTTCGTCACGGATCCGACGAACGATGCGCTTGTTCTCCTCGGCTGTCGTTGACATGGTATCCCACCTCGAACTTCGCTCACCACCACCAAAGTCGCGCTTTCGATTTCCATACCATCAATTACCTGATTGGTACCGCGTGATCGGTACCGAAGCGAAAACTCGGCTGGACGGCCGGACGAAATCGATTTCTCTTCTCGTGTCCCCGGCAAACGACGCGATCGGTGCAGTCGTCCTCTCCGTTGGAGCAAGAGACAGGTGAATGCGAGCACAACGTGGTCCCGATGGCGGACGTCCTGCTCGTCGTCGGCGCGACCTTGGCCGTCGCGCTCGTTTTCGGCGAGGTTCTCGAGCGCCTGGGGGAACCTGCACTCGTCGGTGAGATCGTGGCGGGCCTCGTCCTCGGGCCGTCCGTCGTCGGTCTCATCGACTACGACGGCACCTTCGCCGTGTTCGCAACCATCGGTGCGATGCTGCTCTTCTTCGACGTCGGCTACGAGCACCTCGACCTCACGGAACTTCTCGCGGTCGGTCCAGCAGCGATCAGCATCGGCCTCTGCGGGATGGTGGTGCCCGCAGCCACCGGCGTGGCACTGGGGCTCGCATTCGGCTACGGTGCGGTCGAGACGGCGTTCCTGGCGCTCGCGCTCTCGGTTACCTCAATCGCGGTCACCGCACGAACGCTGGTGGACCTCGAGCGACTCGAGTCGCGGATCGGACACCGCATCGTCGGCGCGGCAGTCGTGGACGACGTACTGGGACTGCTCGCGTTCGCCCTGCTGTTGACTACCGTCTCCGGAGAGGGGTTCCAGGCGGCCGTGACGACGCTTGGAAAGGTGATCGTGTTCTTCGCCGCCGTCGCGGTGGCACGATTCGGAATCGTCGCGTGGCTCTCCTCGCTCCTCGCACGATCACGTCAGATCGGGGTGGACGTCCTGGCACTCCTCAGCGCGGTGTTTCTCGGCAGTTACGGTGCAGAAGCGGCCGGTCTCGACGTCACCATCGGAGCGCTCGTCGTGGGGCTGCTCGTCGGTGAAAATGAGCGCTTCTCGCGACTGGAGGTCCGGGAGGGCATCGTCGGCATCGGGTACGGCGTGTTCATACCGATATTCTTCGCTGGCGTGGGCGCCCGAATCGACCTTCGGGTCCTGAGCACCCTCGACGCGTTCCTCATCGCCGTCGTAACCCTCGGGGTAGTGTCGAAGTTCGTCGGCGGACTCGTTGGCAACGCCATCGCGGGCGGTGACGTCGGCGAGTCGGTGGCCATCGGCGTCGGTATGGTACCCAAAGCGGGAGTCGGCCTGGCGATTGTCGGTACCGCACTCACGGAGGGATACGTAACGAGGCAGCTGTTCTCGGCGTTCGTCTTGCTCGTGCTCGTCTCGGTGCTGGTAACGCCGTCCCTGCTCCAGATTGCGATCCGACGCATGACCGCCTTCGAGTGACGACGGGGGCGAGAGGCGAAAACCGCTGGCGTCGAGAACCGCCGCTCAGTTCACTCGAGGTCGAACCGATCGGCCGTCATCACCTTCGTCCACGCGTCGACGAAGTCCTCCACGAACTTCTCCTCCGCGTCGTCGCTCGCGTAGACGTCCGCGATCGCTCGGAGCCGGGAGTGCGATCCGAAGATCAGGTCGACGCGGCTCCCCTTCCACTCGCGTTCGCCCGTTTCGCGGTCCCGGCCCTCGAACACGTTCTCGTCGTCCGAAACCGGCTCCCACTCGACGCTCATGTCGAGCAGGTTTACGAAGAAGTCGTTGGTCAGCGCCTCGGGCTGCTCGGTGAAGACGCCGAGTTCGGATCCCTGGTAGTTCGCGTTCAGCGCCCGCATGCCGCCCACGAGCACCGTCATTTCGGCTGGCGTCAGGTCCAGCAGATCTGCCTTGTCGATCAGGTGTTCCTCTGCGGGTCGGTCGGTCTCCTCGCCGAGGTAGTTCCGGAACCCGTCCGCCTTCGGTTCGAGAGCCTCGAAGGATTCGACGTCGGTCTGGTCCTGGGTGGCGTCGGTACGTCCGGGCTCGAACGGAACGGTGACGTCGTGGCCGGCGTTCGCGGCGGCCTGTTCGACGGCCGCGTGACCGCCGAGCACGATCAGATCTGCGAGGGAGACGCGCGTGTCGTCGGATCGTGACTCGTTGAACGAGGCCTGGATCTCCTCGTAGGTCTCCAGGACGGCGTCCAGCTCCTCCGGTTCGTTGACCGCCCAGCTCCGCTGGGGTTCGAGCCGGATGCGAGCGCCGTTTGCGCCACCGCGCTTGTCGCTGCTGCGGAAGGTGGAGGCGGACGCCCAGGCAGTCTTGACGAGCTGTGAGATGGAGAGATCGGACTCGAGCAGTTGCCCCTTCAGGTCGGCGGCCGCTGCGTCGTCGATCAGGTCGTAGTCCGCGACGGGAAGGGGGTCCTGCCAGATCATCTCCTCCTCGGGAACCTCCGGGCCGTGGAACCGCGACGGCGGCCCCATGTCGCGGTGGGTCAGCTTGTACCAGGCCTTCGCGAAGTTGATGCCGAACTCCATCGGGTTGTCCTGGAAGCGCTCGACGATCTCCCGGTAGTCGGGATCCTTCTTCAGGGCGATGTCCGTCGTGAGCATCATCGGAGTCGTCTGCTCCGACTCGTCGTGCGCGTCCGGGACAGAGTCCTCCAGTTCCTCGTCGACCGGCTTCCACTGCCACGCGCCGCCGGGGCCCTCGTGGGGCTCCCACTCGTAGTCGAGCAGATTGTCGAGGTACCCCAGGTCCCACTCGATAGGCGCCTGGGTCCACGGACCTTCGATCCCGCTCGTGATCGTATCACCGCCCTTGCCCGAGCCGTACTCGTTCTTCCAGCCGAGGCCCTGCTCTTCGATCGGCGCGGCCTCGGGTTCGGGGCCGAGGTGCTCGGACGAATCGGCACCGTGGACCTTCCCGAACGTGTGCCCGCCGGCAATAAGGGCGACCGTCTCCTCGTCGTTCATCGCCATGCGGTCGAAGGACTCCCGAATGTTCTCCGCGGACGCTTCGGGATCAGGCTGCCCGTCGGGGCCCTCCGGATTCACGTAAATGAGGCCCATGACGGTCGCGCCGAGGGGCTCCTCCAGCTCCCCGTCGTCGGTGAAGCGATCGGAGGCCTCCATCTCGTTTTCGGGGCCCCAGTAGACTGCCTCGTCCGGCGCGAACGCGTCCTCGCGGCCGCCGGCGAAGCCGAACGTCTCGCCGCCCATCGACTCGATGGCGACGTTCCCGGCCAGGATCAGCAGGTCGGCCCAGGAGAGCTTCCGTCCGTACTTCTGCTTGACCGGCTGGAGCAGTCGGCGTGCCTTGTCGAGGTTCGCGTTGTCGGGCCAGCTGTTGAGTGGCGCGAAGCGCTGTGCGCCCTCGGAGGCTCCGCCGCGACCGTCCGTGGTCCGGTAGGTCCCTGCACTGTGCCAGGCCATCCGAATAAAGAGCGGCCCGTAGTGACCGTAGTCGGCCGGCCACCAGTCCTGCGAGGTCGTCATCACGTCCTCGATGTCGGCTTTGACGGCGTCGAGGTCGAGGGACTCGAACGCCTCTGCGTAGTCGAACTCGTCGCCCCAGGGATCGACGTCGCGAGCGTTCTGGTCGAGAATAGCTACCTTCAACTGATTCGGCCACCAGTCCTGATCGGACCCGTTCATCAGCAGTTGATTATCGCTTTCACGTGATAAGATTGTCTGATTCGGAAGTCAAGTCCCGCTTTCAGCCAAATAATCTACCTAATATAGGAACATTGGTCATCGTTGCCCCTCACGTGCCCACACGTATCGGAATCGAGAACGAGTGGTCCAAAATCGGCGAGACCGATCGTCCGTGCGACGTGACGGGCACCGTCTCGGGCCGGTTCGAACGACGCCGATCGCGATGGGGATACGTTCGAGAACGGATTTCAAGGAGGCCGACCACGTCATGTCCCGATGGGGCTCCGAAGATCACGTTCGAGGGAACGAGATTCCTGGCCGTCGCGATTATCGCGCTTGTTCTTACTCGTTCAGGAGCCGCGCTGCAGTTGCCCGGACAGCGACTGGCCGGCCCGCCGTTACCCTGACAGTGACTGGCCGGCGCGCAGTTGCCCGGACAGCGACTGGCCAGCCCGCAGTTACCCGGACAGCAGTTTGACAGACAGCAGCTGGCCGCCCGTAGCCGCTTGACAGGAGGTGATTTAGCTCTGCTACCTCCGGCGTGCTGGCACACGTCGGACGATCGATGCCGACTCACTGCCGCTACGTTCCGGCACTCTGTGGAATGACGGGCCTAATCTGTGCTTGCAGCGCTTCGGCAGCGTGTCGAGTGGTAACACCCCGCCTCCGCGTAGAGCCCCGGATACTGTCCCAGACGGGGATAACTGCTCCATTACAAACTACACGTCAATTCTACTGAAATCGTACCATGAAAATCGCGCTCATCGGTGTGGGCAACGCCGGTGGCAAGATCGCCGACGAGCTATTCCGATATCAAAACGAGAGTGGTCGTGACCTCTGTCGAGCCGTCATGGCCGTCAACACGGCCGGCACCGATCTCGCGAAACTGGACACGATTCCGGAGGAGGATCGGCTGCTCCTCGGCCAGACGAACGGGCAGGTCAAGGGCCACGGCGTCGGTGCCGACCCGGACCTCGGTGCAACCGTGATCGAGGAGGACCTCCACGAGGTCGAACGAGCGCTCTCGGAGGTCCCGATTTACGACGTCGACGCGTTCATCGTCGTGGCGGGGCTCGGCGGCGGGACGGGGAGCGGAGGGGCGCCGGTGCTCGGCGAGATGCTCAACGAGACCTACGAGGAACCCGTGTTCGGCCTCGGCGTCCTCCCGAGTACCGAGGAAGGCGGACGGCCGTCCTACAATGCGGCCCGGGCGTTCCCCTCGTTCGTCGAGGCCACAGAGAACCTGATCGTCTTCGACAACGACGCCTGGCGCGGCAACGCCGACTCGATCGGCGGTGGGTACGAACGGACGAACCGCGAGATCGCCAAGCGCATCGAAACCCTGCTCTCGGCCGGGAACGTCGGTGAAGAGGTCTCCGAGAACGCGATGGACGCGAGCGACGTCCGTCGGACACTCGCGACCGGCGGCATCAGCACGATCGCGTACGCCGAGACCGGGATCGACCGGTCGACTTTCGAATCTCGTAGCTTCCTGAACCGGTTCCGCAAGAACGGCACCCAGGAGGACTCGGACAAGGCGAAGAAGATCAGCGGCCTCGTCCGGCAGGCCGTCCAGTCGCGGCTGACGCTCCCGGTGAACGTCGAGTCCGCGGAGCGATCGCTCATCGTGATCGCCGGCCCGCCCGAGGAGTTCTCGAGAAAGGGCCTCGAGAGTGCGCGGCGATGGGTCGAAGACCAGACGAACAGCATGGAGGTCCTCGCGGGCGACGCACCCATCCCCTCCGCAGACACGGTGTCTGCCGTCGTCATCCTCTCGAACGTGACCGACGTCGATCGCGTCGACGAACTCCAGTCGCAGGCCCTCGACGCCCGGGACAGCATCTCGGAGCAAAAGTCCGACCGCGAATCCGAGATCGAGGACCTGATCACGGACGACAACGACGAGATCAGTCCGGTCTGAGTCCGGGGAGCCTCCATCGTCGCCTCGATTGGCCGACCTGCGATCGAGCGCCAGACCGGCATTAGAACGACGGCAGCACTTCGTCGCGGTACGCGTCGACGAGTGCCGCCTGGTCGTCTCCGATCTGGTGGACGTAGACGTGGTCGTAGCCGGCGTCGATCGCCGTCTGGATCTGCTCGACGTGCGCGTCGAGATCCGGCCCGGTCAGGATCGAACTCTCGGCGACGTCCGCTCTCGAAACCATCTGGGTCGCCTGCTCGACGTGTCTTGGTGTCGGTAGGATCGAGTTGAGTTCCCCTTCGAGGCCCGTGATCGGCCACTGCTCGTAGGCCGTCTCGACGGCCTCGGCCTCCGTTTCCGCGACGCAGGCCTGTAGCTGGCAGACTCTCGGCCCGTCACCGCCTGCTTCCTCCCACGTCTCGACGACGTCCTGGGGCCCGACCGACCAGACCCGTCGCCGAACTCCGCCGCTGCCCGGGCCGCTCGCTCGCCGTAGGCAGAGACGCAGATGGGTGGCCGCTCTGCTGGGAGCGTGAAGAGTTGGGCGTTCTCGACGGTGTAGTGTTCGCCGTAGTGGCTGACTTCCTCGCCCGTCCAGAGCGCGTCGACGACCTCGACGGCCTCCTCGAGCATCTCCAATCGCACGGCGTGTTCTGGCCAGTGCTCGCCGACGACGTGTTCGTTGAGGTTCTCGCCGGTACCGACGCCCGCGTAGAACTGCCGACCGTCGAACATCGCCGCCGTCGTCGCCGCGGCTTGCGCGTAGATCGCCGGGTGGATGCGCTGGATCGGCGCCGAGACGCCAACGCCGACGTCGATCGATTCGGTCGCCGCCGAGACGCCACCGAGCGTCGACCAGACGAACGGCGAGTGACCCTGGGCGGTGGTCCAGGGGTGGTAGTGATCGGAGATGGAGAGAAAGTCGAAGCCCGCTGCCTCGGCCGTGCTGGCCTGCTCGACCAGATCCGTGGGACTGTGCTCCTCGCTCGAGAGCGTGTAGCCGATGTCGGTCATGGTGGGACTGAATTGCAGTCCCCGCTTCCCGTGCACAGTCCGGCCCAATCAGCCAAAAGGCACCGCCGGGACAGGGAGGACCATCGCCAGCAACGAGAGGGCCACCGCCAAAAAGGGAGGATCACCGCCAGCAAGGGGTGTGCCGTGCTAACAAGGGAGCACCGCCGAGAAGGGGAACCAGCGACGTGGCTCGGTCGTGACGAGCGGGTTCGATCGGAGGCTCCCAAATCGGTAAGTCACCCTGGTGCGAATCGCCGCTCGTGTCGATCGACGATCCGGACGACTCGGCCCAGGTCTACCTGACCGAGGCAGACGTCGCGATCCTCACGGGGATCGTCGGTCACCCGTACCGAATGCCCACGCTCCCGGAACTCTGCTGGGCGGCCGGGGAGCACGGTCGCGACCTGGTCAAGCGACGCCTCAACCGACTCGTCGAACAGGGACTCGTCGAAGAGGTCACGTTCGAGGACGGCGCGCCGTCGCCGAAGCTACCCGATCGCTTCTTCGCGACTACCGACTTCGGTTCGCACGTCCTCGACCGCCGACTCACCCCCGAGCGACAGCGTGCGCTCCAGGAGAGCTACGCCAAACTGGAGAAACCGGATCGGATCCTGCGCTACGAGCGGGCCCCTCGCCCGCCGCGGTGAGGCTGGTGCGAACCGCTCTCAGGCGAGTGCACTCCCGGCCCGAACGATCGTCTCCTCACCGAAAGCTGGACCCACGAACTGGATGCCGACCGGGAGGCCGTCCGTCTCGCCCGCAGGCACCGAGATCGCCGGAAGGTCGGCGAGGTTGACTGGCGTCGTGTTCGCGTCGGCGAGGTACATCGTCAGCGGATCGTCGAGCGATTCGCCGAGTTCGAATGGCGGGATCGGCATTGTCGGGGATGCCAGCACGTCGGCGTCATCGAGCGCCTCGTCGAAGTCCTGTTTGACCCACGCCCGGGCGTTCTGGGCCTGGTCGTAGTACTTCTCGTGGTAGCCCGCCGAGAGCGCGTACGTTCCGAGCAGAATGCGGCGGACGACCTCGTCGCCGAAGCCTTCGCGTCGCGCTTTCGCGAAGGTCTCGTTCCAGTTGCCGTCGTAGCCGCCGGAGTGTCCGTAGCGGACGCCGTCGAAGCGCGCGAGATTCGAGGAGGCCTCGGACATGGCGATCACGTAGTAGGCCTCGACGGCGTGCTCGAGGGAGGGCAGGGAGACCTCGTGAGTCGACGCGCCCTGGGCCTCGAGGTCGTCGATCGCGTCCCAGAAGGTCTCCACGACGCCGTCGTCCGCGCCGTCGAGCAGTTCGGTCGGGATGCCGACGTCGAGCCCCTCGACGTCGCCGTCCGCGGCATCGACGTAGTCGCTGTCCGCACCCTTCTCGCGCGTCGTCGCGTCGTTGGGGTCGGGGCCTGCGATCACGTCGAGGAGGGCTGCCGCTTCTTCGACGGTCGGCGCGATGGGGCCGATCTGTTCGAGGCTGTTGGCGTAGGCGACCAGCCCGTACCGGGAGACGAGACCGTAGGTCGGCTTGATGCCGACGACGCCACAGAAGGCCGCCGGACAGCGAACGGAGCCGCCGGTGTCCGTGCCGAGCGCGAGGTCGGCCTCACCGTCTGCGACGGCGGCCGCCGACCCGCCGGAGGAGCCACCTGGAACGTGGCCCGGTGCCGCCGGGTTGTCCGTCACGCCGAAGGCGGAGGTCTCGGTCGTCGTGCCCATGCCGAACTCGTCCATGTTCGTCTTGCCCACGACGGTCGCACCGGCGTCGAGGATCGACTCGACGACGGTGGCGTCGTAGGGCGGTTCGTACTCCGCGAGCATCGCGGAGCCACAGGTCGTCGGCACGCCCTGCGTGGAGATGTTGTCCTTGACGGCGACGGTGGCGCCGGCGAGTGGGCCATCGTCGGCCCCGGCGATCTCCATCTCGGTGATGAACGCGTCGTGGGCCATCTATGAGACGTTCGGCCCCTTGAAGAAGCCGTCCTCCGATTCGGGAGCGTTCGCGAGCGCTTCCTCCTGGTCGAGAGAGTCGCGTTCCTCGTCCGGTCGCATCACGTTCGTGAGATCTGCGTCGCGGTCGACCGCGGGGACCTCGTCGAGCGCATCGAAGGCCTCGAGAATGTCGGCGAACTGCTCGACGAACCGCTCGGCGTCCCCCTCGTCGAGATCCACGCGGGCGAGACTCGCCACGTGCTCGACCTCGTCTTCGTCGACGCGTTGCTCGCTCATGGCCGAATCCACTTGCGGACCGGGAGTAAGCGTTTCGAATGGCGGTCCGGTCACTCGACTGGCAGCTCCGGCGCTCGCCGCGATACAACCAGGCCGAGAAAACGCGTCGATTCCCGTCAATGGACCGACCGGTAGCCCCTCGAGCGGTCGCCTCGGTTGCGTCCCAGCGCTCGAACCGCTAAACGGCAGCGAGAACCGACGTATCGGCGCTTGCTGCCGGAATTGGGTCGAAATTGGGCAAAGACCTTAAGGTCTGTCCTGCGCAAGACATATAGGAGCGGTTTTCCCGAAAGGGAGTCCCACAATAATGTCAGACGGACGTAGAACCCGCGAACGGGAGCGTGACGAGACCGAGTCCGAAACAGAATCCGTCGACGAGACGGTCCAGTGTCCGGAGTGTGGCGGCAAGCTCGTCAACGACGAGGAACACGGCGAAACCGTCTGTCAGGATTGCGGACTGGTCGTCGAAACTGACGAGATCGACCGCGGCCCGGAGTGGCGCGCGTTCGACTCCCGCGAGAAGGACGAGAAGAGCCGCGTCGGCGCCCCCACGACGAAGATGATGCACGACGAGGGGCTCTCGACGAACATCGGCTGGCAGGACAAGGACGCCTACGGGCGCCAGCTCTCCAGCCGGCAGCGCGAAAAGATGCAGCGCCTGCGCACCTGGAACGAGCGCTTCCGCACGCGTGACTCGAAGGAGCGCAATCTCAAGCAGGCGCTCGGCGAGATCGACCGGATGGCGTCCGCGCTCGGTCTCCCCGAGAACGTCCGCGAGACCGCGAGTGTGATCTACCGGCGTGCGCTCGCCGAGGACCTCCTTCCAGGTCGGTCGATCGAGGGCGTCGCGACCGCGAGCCTGTACGCCGCTGCACGACAGGCCGGGACTCCCCGCAGCCTCGACGAAATCACGGCGGTCTCCCGCGTCGAGAAGGACGAGATCGCACGAACGTACCGCTACGTCGTCCGCGAACTTGGTCTAGAGATCAAACCCGCCGACCCGGAGCAGTACGTCCCGCGATTCGTTTCGGAACTCGGCCTCTCAGAAGAGGTCGAACGCCGTGCCAGGAAGCTCCTGAAGACGGCCAAGAGCGAGGGCATCCACAGCGGCAAGTCGCCGGTCGGCCTCGCCGCGGCGGCCGTCTACGCTGCATCGTTGCTCACCAACGAGAAGGTCACCCAGAACGAGGTTAGCCGGGTCGCGAACATCTCCGAGGTCACGATCCGGAACCGGTACCACGAGCTGCTCGAGGCGGAAGGCGCAATCGCGGGCTGAGGCGGAATCCGCCACGCCCGACTTCGGACGGACGGAGACCGTTTCTAAGAGAATACTGCTCCAAGAGATAGCACGGCGACTCGCTGACTGACGGTCGGATTGCGGTGTTCTACGACGCGGTTTCGTCGGCAGCGGTGGGCTCTGCATCTGAGTCGATTTCCCCGCGTCGCCGTCGCAGTTCGCGAGCACCGCTCACGCCGAGTGCTCCCAGCCCGAGTAACAAGGTCACGAACTGAACGAGTCCACCGACGTAGGGCAGTTGCGTGAGCACCCCGACGCCGACAAGTCCCACGCCCAGGCCGAGCCACGGCGAGTCGCGGCCGGCCCGCCTGACGAGCACGTACCCGACCGCGAACCGGCCGTACACGAGTCCGATCCAGCAGACGATCCCGAAGATGACCAGCCCCGCAATCGAGACGGGGATCCCCACGATCGTGAGCAACAGGAGCACGAGCACGATCGGGACGCCAACGAACACACCCAGCCCAGCAGCCCCGGTGACGAGTGGGTCGGATTCGATCCGATCCACCACGGACCTGCTGTACTCCGGGAACGCCAGGAGCAACACCGCGCCGAGTGCTGCGTGGGCGAGCATCGCGAAGACCGTCACGAACCAGCCCCAGAGCGGGGGCACGAGCACTGGGCCGATCTGGAGGGCGACCCGCTGGTCGACCGATCCGAGCACGCGCGACCCCTCGAGTCGCTCCAGATCGCCCGTGTACTCCAGATCGCCGAGGACGACGGATCGCTCGCCGAGCTGGGTCGTCCCGGAGGCCGAACGGACGTTGCCCCCGACGCTCCCGTCGATCGCCAGCGTCCCTGCGGCGACGGAGACGTCGCCGCGAACCGAGCCGTCGACGACCACAGTGCCGGCAGCCGCCTGCAGATTGCCCGAAATCGTCCCCTGGACCTGCACCGTACCAGCGAACGCCTGCACGTCGCCGTCGACGTCTCCCTGGATGATGACCGTCCCCGCGAACACCCGCACGTCGCCGTCGATCGGACCCTCGATGACGACGGTCCCGCCGGAGTAGGTGCCCCCCTCGTCGACGCGCGTCGTGTCCTGACCGGTGACGACGCCGACGGCGCCGACGACCGGGACGAGCACGAGCAGCGCGGCTGTGAGAAGGACGAAGATCCTGCGATCGGCGAACACGAATAGCTATACGGTAACAAGCGGCATAAACCTGCGCAACGGCCGGTCGAAACCGACGTGAGTGCCCGCCATGACGAAATCGATCGACGACCGCGTAGCCCTGCTCAATCCGAACTGGCGTTCTCCGCGTCAACCGAATCGGCAGATCCGACATCGGGTCTCGCGCCCGTCGATCGGCCGTCCTCGACCGGTGGCTGGTCGTAGAGGTGACACGCGACGGGGTGATCGGCGCCGTCCTGCAACACCGGCGTGACGGTCTCACAGATGCTCTCGTAGTCGTCAGCGAGCACCGCCGCAGCCTCGTCCCAGTCGCCGTAGCAGAGTTCGCGGAACGCCTCACGCACCGTACGGTCGTGCGGTGCGGACAGATCGACGTCCACGAGTCGCGTTTCCAGGCGGTCGACGAACGCGTCCACGTGCTGGTCGCGATAGTCGTCCGTCCCGTCGCCGGACCTGTCGAGGTACGACCTGATCGATCCGAACGACGACGGGGGCCCATCCGCGACGTAGTCCCAGACCGAATCCAGGTCGACGTCCTCGGATTCGATGCGCTCCCGGACGTCCATGATCTGTCGGTACTCCGCCTGTTCGACGTCGAGCGCGTCGGGTGGGATGACGTCGGGACACCGCGTCCTGAACCGGCAGCCGCTGGGCGGATTGCGCGGTGACGGGACGTCGCCGGATAGCGTTTCGACGTCGCGATCTCGCTCGTCCGTCGAGGCCCGCGGCACGCTCTCCAGCAGCGCCTGCGTGTAGGGGTGTCGTGGCGACTCGAAGATCTCACCGACCGGACCGACCTCCACAAGTTCGCCGAGATACATCACCGCGACGCGATCGCAGATGTGGCGAATAACGGAGAGGTCGTGGGAGATCAGCAGATAGGTGAGGTCGAACTCGTCCTGCAGGTCCGAGAGCAAGTTGAGGATCTGGGCCTGTACCGAGACGTCCAGCGCACTCGTCGGCTCGTCGAGCACGAGGAACTCCGGTTCGAGCGCGAGTGCTCGCGCGATTCCGATCCGCTGGCGCTGGCCACCGGAGAACTCGTGGGGGTAGCGGTCGTACTGGTCGGCGCTCAGGCCGACGCGCTCGAGCAGGTCGTGGACTCGCTCACGTTGCTCGGCCAGCGTTCCAACGCCGTGGACCTCCAGCGGTTGCCGGACGATCGCACCGACGGTCATCCGTGGATCCAGACTCGAGAACGGATCCTGGAACACCACCTGCGCGTTTCGGCGGAACGTCCGCATCCCGCTCCGAGAGAGCGAGAACACGTCGTCCCCGTCGAATCGCACGGTGCCGCCGGTGGGCTCCTGAAGCCCGAGCAGCGTCTCGCCGGTCGTGGACTTGCCACAGCCCGATTCGCCGACGAGACCGAGCGTTTCGCCCTCGTGGACGTCGAAGCTGATCCCGTCGACTGCTTTGATCGACACCGGATCCGACCCCATGATACGGTCGACGTAGGTGTCGCGCTCGAAGAAGTACTTCTCGAGGTCGCGAACTTCGAGCAGTGGTTCAGTCATCGGCTCCCACCTCGTCTGCGCGAACTTCGGAGGCGCGCGTTCCGTCTCCGCCGTCGCCATCACTGCCCGTCGCTCCATCTCCGTCCTCGAAGTACCCTTCCGGCAACGCCTGCTCCGGTTCGTAGGGATGGTCCGCGAGGTAGCACTTCGCGCGGTGATTCGCGGTGCCGGGCCCGTCGAATTCGGGGGGTTTCTCCAGACATTCCTCCATCGCTTTCGGACACCGGTCCGCGAAGTAACAGCGGTCCTCCATCTCGTGGTCGAGGAGACTCGGGACGTTGCCCTCGATGGGCTGGAGCCGTCCGCCGGCGGATTCGAGGTCGGGGATCGATCCCAGCAAGCCCCGCGTGTAGGGATGGATGGGATCGTCGAACACGTCCTCGAGGGTGCCCCGTTCGACGATTTCGCCGGCGTACATCACGCCGACGCGATCGCACATCCGCGCGATGACGCCGAGGTTGTGCGTGATGAGCAGGATGGTCATCCCGGTTTCCTCCTGCAGGTCCCGGAGGAGGTCGAGGATCTGTGCCTGGATCGTGACGTCGAGCGCGGTCGTCGGTTCGTCGGCGATCAACACGTTCGGTTCGCCAGCCAGGGCCTGCGCGATCATCGCCCGCTGGAGCATCCCGCCGGAGTACTCGTGGGGAAGCGCCTCGGCGCGCTCCGCCGGATCGGGAATCCCGACCATCTCGAGGAGTTCGATCGCCCGGGCCTTGCTCTCCTCGCTGAGATACCCGCGGCCGGGGACAGCCGCGCCGACGAGGAACTTGCCGAGTCCGTAGGACTGGGTCCGGGAGCGGGTCGATCGGGGGTTCGCGCTCGCGCGGCGCTGCACCTCGACGGCCTCCGCGATCTGCTCGCCGACCGGCAGTGACGGGTTGAGGCTGCTCGCTGGATCCTGGAAGATCGACGCGAAGTCGGGCCCTCGAAGCGCACGGCGGTGTCGGAGCGCCAACTGACGCACGTCGACGAAGTCGCCGTCGACGGCCGCGTCACCGCGGTCGCGAGCGGCGTCCGCGAGCGCCTCGTTGCGATACCAGATCTCACCGTCGGTGACGCGACCCGGGTCGTCGATCAGGTCGACCAGAGAGAGTGCCGTGACGCTCTTGCCAGAGCCCGATTCACCGACGATGCCCAGCACCTCGCCTTCGCGGACGTCGAAGGAGACGTCCTCGACGGCGTTGACCTGCCCCTCTTGCGTGAAGAAGCGGGTCGTCAGTCCGCGGACGCGGAGGAGGTCCTCGGGCATCAGACACCGCCCTCCCCCTGGTCGATGCCAGGGTCGAGTGCGTCGCGGAGCCAATCGCCGAGCAAGTTGATCCCCACGACGGCGATCACGATGGCGACGCCCGGCACGGTCGCGATCCACCACGAGGACGAGAGGTAGTTCCGCCCCTGCGATATGTCGATCCCCCACGAGAGGTTGGCCCCGGAGAACCCGAGGAACGACAGCGCGCTCTCGAGGAGGATGATCGCGGCGACCTGGATCGTCGCGAGAACGATGATCGGCGTGACGCTGTTGGGGAGGACGTGCTGGATGACGATTCCTCTCGGGAACGGGAGTCGTCGACCGAAGACGTAGACGGAGCCGATCTCGACGTCCCGCATTCCGCTGGCTCGCGCCGCCTTGATGTACTCCTCGTTGCGAACCCGCAGTGCCTCACCGCGCGCGACGCGCGCGAACCACACCCAGTTGACGAGGGCGACCACGATGATGACAGTGCCCGGTACCACGGTCGCTTCCGGCATGTCCGGAGTGATTCCGAGCGCGTGGAACGGGTCGGGTATCTCGTAGGACTGCTGTCCCCAGATGCCGACGAGCGCGATCGCGAGCACGAGCGATGGGAACGCCAGCATGATGTCGGCCGCCCGCATGAAGCCGTCGTCGACCCGTCCGCCGTAGTAGCCGGACACGAGGCCGACGCTCACGCCGAACAGTGCGGCGAGCGCTGTGCCGATGATGCCGACGACGAGGGACGTCCGCGCGCCGAAGAGGACTCGAGAGAGCACGTCCCGGCCGACGTGGTCGGTCCCGAGTGGATGCTCGCTCTTCGCGTTGACCTCGACCTTCTCCTCGACGATCTGAATCTCTCCGTCGACCATCTGCGACGTCGACTGGTTCTTCGTCTCACTGAAGCCGAGTGGCGGGAGATTGCTGTCCTCTGGATTCGTTTTGGTCGGGTCGTGCGGCGCGAGGACGGGCGCGAGGATCGCCGCCGTGACGATGAAGAGGACCAGCAGGACGCCGAGCTTCGCGAGGTGACTCCGACGCAACTCCGCTCGCAGGTTTCGCCAGGTTCGATCTGAGACCATTATTCGAATCCCACCTTCGGGTTCAGGTAGCCGTACAGCGCATCGACGACGATGTTGATGATGACGAAGCTCACGCCGATGACGATCAGCGACGCCTGGATCACCGGCCAGTCACGATCGTTGATCGCGTCGATCAGGAGCGATCCCAGCCCGGGCCAGGCGAAGACCTGTTCGGTGATGACCGCGCCGCCGATGAGCGTCCCGAGCTGCAGCCCGAGAACCGTGATGATCGGAATGAGGGTGTTCCTGAGGGCGTGCCGGTAGCGCACCAGCGTCTCCGGGAGCCCCTTCGCTCGCGAGGCAGTCACGTACTCCTTCCCAAGTTCGTCGAGCATTCCACTCCGGGTCAATCGCGTGATGAGCGCGGTGAAGTACGTGCCCAGGGTGATCGCCGGAAGTGCGATGTGCCAGAGCCACGTCCCCAGATCGTCGCCGAACGAACCGAGCTTCATCGGGAACGATACCGACGGATCGCCGGTGTGGATCACGATCAGGTTACTCCAGGCCTCGAGGAAGCCGATCGGTCGCTGGCTCGTCGGAAACAGGTCGAGCTGGACCGATAGGACGAGGATGAGCATGATCCCGAGCCAGAAGTTCGGCGTCGAGATTCCGAGAAGCGAGAACAGCGTCGCTCCGTAGTCGGCCGGGCTGTGTCGTCGAGTGGCGGCGACGACGCCGAGTGGAATCGAGAGCACGAACGCGACGACGCTCGCGGCGATTGCCAGTTCGACGGTCGCCGGTACCCGGAGCCAGACCACCTCGCTCGCAGGGAGGCCTCGCTGGAACGAGTAACCGAAATCGGCCTGTAGGACGCCAACGATGTAGTCGGCGTACTGGACGTGAATCGGCTGGTCGAGCCCGAGATCTGCGGCGATCCGCTCCTTGAGTTCGGGACTCGCGTCCAGTGGAGCGATAAACGTCACTGGGTCGCCTGGGGAGAGAAATCGAAGGAGGAAGACCACAGTAATCACTCCCCAGACCACCAGCAGGCCCTGCAACGTTCGTCTGACGAGGAACCGTCCCAACGACATCGATCGCTGGGCGATTACTGACTACCGGGCAGGCTCTGCGCCTCGTCGACGAGGGTGTCGAAGTCCTCGTTCTGCCACGAGGTCAGGGCCCCGTCACTGGTGAGCAGCGGGATGATCGTCTGGCTGGCGTCGAAGACCGCGTTCCCCCACCCGATCAGGTACCAGTCCGGACTCGTGGAGAGATCGCCGTCGGTGAGTTCACCCGCGAGCGAAGCGAACTCGCGCTGGTTGACGCTCGCACTGACGTTGCTGAGTTCGTCGACGTAGCCCGCGGTCGCCTGTGCGATTTCGAGGTCCTTCAAGTACCGGCCGACCGGGGTGTGGAGTTCGAGTTCCACACCGGCGTACCCCGACGCCTCGACGAGTTGCTCGGCCATCTCGGGATCGTACGGGTACGGATCCAGGTCCGGGTTGTAGCCGACGAAGCCCTCGAGCGTCGGTTGTGCCGTCTGGTCGGCGAAGGTCTGGAGCACGTTCTGCACGATCGACTCCAGGTCGATGGCGTAGTTCATCGCGCGACGGAATAGCGGGTCGTCGAAGGGTTCTGCGTTGTACTTCATCCCGTTGTAGATGATCCGCGTACTGGGAACGGGAGCCATCTCCGTCGAGGACTCGTCCTGGACGCGGGAGACCTCCTGGGGCGGGACGTTGACGACAATGTCGGTCTCTCCCTGGAGGAGCTGGTTGACCCGAGTGCTGTCTTCCGATGCAGCCCTGAACTCGAGCGTGTCGAACTCTGGCGCTCCGCGCCAGTGATCGTCGAAGGCTTCGTACACCACGCTCTCCCCCGATTCGTAGGACGAAAGCTGGAACGCTCCCGTGCCGTTCATGTCCGAGTTGATCTCGGAGGTGTCCCTGGACTCGATCCAGTCGCGCTGGACGATGTTACAGTAGGACGCGAACAGCGAGAAGATCACGGGGTTGATGCCATCGGAGAAGACGTCCACTGCGCGCTCCCCGTCGACGACCTCGGCCCCGGTGACCCCAGCAAGCTGGTCGTTCTGTGGGCTCTCCAGGCTCACTTCGGGATCGACGACCCGGTTGATGCTGAACGCAACGTCGTCCGGCGTCAGTTCGTCGCCGTTGTGGAACGTGACGCCCTCGCGAATCTGGAACCGAACGTGCCCCTCCTCGATGCGCTCCCAGTCCGACGCGAGCGCGCCTTCGATTTCGTCGTCGGGCGTTCGCATGAGCAGGCGATCGTACGCCTGCGTGACGATGTTGTCAGTCGGCGTCTCGCGGTGAGCGTGCGGGTCGAGCCCGGTGTCCATCTGGCCCTGGGTGACCGTAACCGAGTTCCCGTCCGGGCTCATCGGGTACGCCCAGATCAGTTCGTCGCTCCGCGCGGTCCACTCGAGGCTCGTTACCTTCCCGTAGTTACTGTACTGTCGGTTCAGGAAGATCCAGGGCGCCTCCTGGTGGGCCGCGAGATTCGCTCGCTGCAGGTACCCTTCGCGACTCGAGGGCTCCTCGAGGTCCTGCCAGTAGTCGTCCTGCATGATACCTTCAGGGACGTCGTCACCTCCACCGCCGTCGGTATCGTCGCCGTCGGTGTCACCGCCACCGCTATCGGTGCCACTGTCGTCGCCCCCGTCCCCGTCCCCGTCGTCGTCACCGTCACCGTCGCTCGTACATCCAGCGAGCGATATTCCCGCGATCGATGCACCTGCCACGGATCCGTGCTTGAGGAACGTCCGCCGATCGAACCAGTTGTCGTCCGCCATGTGGGATTCGATGTGGGAGGTCACCTAATAGTTCATGGTTAATGCAGAAAATTTGTAGTGGTAAATTTACCACCCGCGTAGATAAACGATAGCGGGAGAGGTACGGGTGCGACAATAGTGGTCCCTGGTGGACAGAATGTCGCATATATACGTAACCAAACTGGCTGTTACCGTCGCGGGCTACGCGTGAACAGTCGATGGGGCACGACGCGGCGCGAGTGCGGCTCCCAGAGCCGCCTTAGCCAGACCTGTCTGATGAGAGCTGGCCGGGCCTCCACTCGCCGTCGAAGTCCTCGTGGCGGAATGGTTTCGCGTCCGCGCCCGCGTATGTGCCCACGATTTGCCCGTCGCCCTCGAGGTAGTACTGGTACGTCGTCAGCCCCTCGAGACCGACTGGGCCCCGTGCGTGGATCTTCCCGGTGCTGATACCCACCTCTGCACCGAGTCCGTACCGGAACCCGTCTGCGAAGCGCGTCGACGCGTTGTGAAACACGCTCGCGGAGTCGAGACTCCGCATGAAGAAGCGCGCGTGGCCGGTGTCCTCCGTCACGATCGAATCCGTGTGCTTCGATCCGTACGTCGCAACGTGATCGACGGCGTCGTCGATGGAGTCGACGACCCGGATCGCGACGATCAGGTCGCCGTACTCGGTGTCCCAGTCTTCCTCGCTCGCAGCAGCCACGTCGACGATCGCTCGCGTCTGCTCGTCGCCACGGATCTCGACGTCAGCCTCCCGGTAGCGCTCCGCGATCTCGGGCAGGAATTCGTCGGCGACCGCCTCGTGGACGAGGACCGTCTCGACGGCGTTGCAGACCGCCGGATACTGGACCTTGGCGTCGAACGCGATGTCGCTCGCCATCGAGAGGTCCGCGGCGTCGTCGACGTAGACGTGACAGACGCCCTCGGTGTGGCCGAGGACGGGGATGTGCGTGTTCTGCTGGATGTACTCGACGAACTCGGAACTCCCCCGGGGCATCACGAGGTCGATCGCGTCGTCCATCTCGAGGACGGTGTCCACGTCCGCGCGAGCCTCGATGAGTTGGGCCCAGCCGTCGGGCAGTTCGTCGTCGGCTTCGTGGCGATCACCGGCGTCGTCTTCAGCGGTATCGTCGTCAGCGGCGTCGTCATCACCGGCATCCTCCTCGGCGGCGTGAGCACCGGCATCCTCGTCGCCGGTTTCTTCGTCGCCGTCGACCGCGAATCCGGCGGTCGCGTCCTCGATGAGTTCGTAGAGGACGCGATTCGAATGGCTCGCCTCGCTACCGCCTTTCAGGATCACGGCGTTCCCGGAGCGAAGGCAGAGCGCGGCGATCTGGACGAGGGCGTCGGGTCGGGACTCGAAGATGGTGCCGACGACGCCGATCGGCACGGAGACGCGATAGAGCTCAAGTCCGTCGTCGAGCGCTCGCGCGGTCTGCGTGTCGCCGAGGGGGTCGTCCTGCCCCGCGACGCTCCGGACCATCTCCTCGATGCTCTCAAGTTTGGACTCCGAGAGTTTCAGCCGGTCGACCAGCGCCTGCGTGTACTCGCCGGCCTCCAGGAGTTCCTCGGCCTCGGCGACGTCGCGCTCGTTCGCCGCCAGGATCTCGTCGTGATTCGCCGCGATGGCGTCGGCAATTTCGTGGAGGGCTGCCGATCGCATCCGATCGGAACACTTCGCGAGCGAGAGCGCCGCGCGCTCCGCGTCGGCGACCTTCTCCGCCGTCGGTTTTTCCAGTTGCTCACTCATCGGTCTCACCGTTCGTGGGAACGAACAGGGTGCCCACGGGTTTGCCTGTCACGATCTGTTCGAGGACGTCGGGCTCCGTCGACTTCGCGATGATCGCAGGGATCTCGTGCTCGCTCACCTCGCGTGCGCCGTGGACTTTCGTCTGGATGCCGCCGAACGTCGCCGAGGAACTCCGGTCGACGAGCTGTTGGACCTCGGCGTAGTTGTTGCCGACGACCTCGATTCGCTCGGCGGCGTCGTCCTCCTTCGGATTGGCGGTGTAGACCCCGCCAACGTCGGTCAGCGTCACGAGCAGATCCGCTCCGACCCCGATCGCGACCGAGGAGGAGAGCATGTCGTTGTCGCCGATCCGGATCTCCTCGGTGGCCACGGCGTCGTTCTCGTTGATGATCGGAACGACGTCCCACTCGAGGAGCGTCTCGACGGTGTTCGTGAAATTCGTGAACCGCTCGGTGTCCTCGAGGTCGTTCTCGGTGAGGAGAATCTGTGCGACCGTCCGGTCGTAGCGGTCGAAGCTGTCGGAGTACTCTGCCATCAACTGTGACTGGCCGACCGTCGAGAGCGCCTGAGACTCCTCCACCGTGTCGTTGGGGTAGTCGACGCGGCCCTTGCCTGCGCCGACCGCGCCCGAGGACACGAGCAGCACCTCTCTGTCGCGTTCGAGCAGGTCGTTGACGTCGTCGACGAGTTTGGCCACCTTCTCGACGTCGAGGTTCGACTCGTCGTCGGTCAGCGTGTTCGTCCCGGCCTTGACGACCACGCGCTCTGCGTCGGCGGCGAGTTTGCGGGCAGCGTCTGCCGTTTCGGCACTCACGGACTCGACCTCGTCGTCGGTTCCGACTGTGTCGCTCATTGAATCAGGCATCGCTGGACTCGGCGGCCAGTTCCCTGGAACGGCGCTCTGCGGCGGCGACTGCCGCGGCGAGTTCCTCGTCCACGTCGCTGTTCCAGAGGACGTCCATCCCCTCGATCGTGGTTCCGTTCGGCGAACAGACCGCGTCGATGAGGTCCTCGATTGGTTCGTCGGACCGCAGGACCGTCTCCGCGGCGCCCTTGAACGTCTGTGCGGCGAGTACCTGTGCGTCCTCGGTGTCGAGCCCCGCATCCTCGCCGGCCTGCTGCATCGCCTGGATGAGATAGAAGACGAAGGCCGGGCCGCTGCCGTTGACCGCCGTCGCGATGTCCATGTACTCCTCGTCGACCTCGACGAACACGCCGGCCTCTTCGAGCAGCGCCTCGATTTCGGGAGTTAGCTCGCCCCCGGTGACGGCGGCGGCCATGTTCCCCGTCGCAGCAGCGAGATTCGGCATGACGCGGAGCACCGTCGCGTCGGTGAGCGGTTCGATGACGTCCGTCGAGACACCGGCGGCGAAGGAGACCAGGGTCTGGTCAGCATCGAGATCGAGTTCCTCGACGACGCCAGGGGCGATGTCCGGCTTGACCACGACGAAGACGATGTCGGATGCCGTCGCGACGTCGAGGTCGGTCGTCGTCTCCGTGCTGTACTCCGACACCGACGCGAGTGCCTCCTCGTCGACGTCGTAGGCGATCACCGTGTGATCGCCGGACTGGGCGAGGCCCCGCACGAGGGCACTGCCCATGTTACCGCAGCCGATAACGCTAGCTCGTGCCATTCTATGCCCCTTCTCGTACAGAGAGGGACATAGCGCCTGTGATTTTCGCACGCGACGAACCCGTACGCGACGAACGCGGGATCGGCCCTCGACCGTCCCGTCGGCACCGACGTCCGATCAGTGAACGGTGCTGTCGGACTCGATGTCGACGTCCTCCCGGGGCTCCTGGTTCCCCTGAAGAGACGTCCCCGGGTTCGCGACGGGCGCAGCCCACTCTACGGCGTTCGCGAGCACGTCGCGCACGTCTTCACGGTGATAGATCGGGTAGGTCTCGTGGCCGGGACGGAAGTAGAAGATCCGACCGTTCCCGCGGCGGTAGCAACAGCCCGAGCGGAACACCTCACCGCCCTGGAACCAGGACGTGAATACGAGTTCGTCGGGGGCCGGTACGTCGAAGCGCTCGCCGTACGTCTCGGCCGCGTCGATTTCGATGCAATCGTCGACGCCCTGTGCGATCGGGTGGCCAGGCTCGATCACCCAGATTCGCTCGCGGTCGTCTGCTTCCCGCCACTTCAACGAGCAGGAGGTCCCCATCAGCCGCTTGAACGGTTTGGAGTAGTGCCCCGAGTGGAGCACGATCAGTCCCATCCCGTCGCGCACTCGCTCGGTTATCCGCTCCACGACCTCCTCCTCGACCTCGTCGTGGGCGGTGTGCCCCCACCAGGTGAGGACGTCGGTCTCCTCAAGGACTGCTTCGGTCAGTCCGTGTTCGGGCTCCTGGAGCGTCGCGGTTCGCGTCTCGTATCCGCGGTCCTCGAGCCCAGTGGCGATCGCGTCGTGGATTCCGTCGGGGTACACCTCGGCGACCGCGTCGTTCTCGCGCTCGTGGACGAACTCATTCCAGACGGTGACCTGCTGCGAAGCCATGCTCGGGGGAACATCGAGGAGTGACAAGCGGATTCGCCAACCGGCAAGGCTACGGCAGTGCTCGGGTGTCGGCCGGTACGCGTGGCTGTCCGCCAGGCAACGGATCCGTCTGCCGAGCAGTCAGATCGGCACCGACGGTGATCCGACCGATTCCCGAGCGTCGGTGAGCAGTCTCTGGACGTTCCAGGATGTCACTACCCGGAGGGCATCCGTGGCGAGTGAAGGCACGGGCGAGTCCTGCCAACCCCGCCAAATCGGCGTATTGCGGCGCGCTATAGCGGCATTCGTACTGCGGGATCGTCCGAACCGTTGAGTATAGCGATATATGATATATTCGTTCGGCCTGGACCATGCAGTATCAGGTAGCAATACATAGCTAATATTCGATAGGTTGCGCAGAGTCGCGAAATCGGACAACCACGAAACAGGGGTGCGAGTGAGGTCAACTTCGTAGACCTCCGGGGAGGAGCTCGGTCGTCGAACCTCGAACTGGCCTACACCAGGGAGTAGACGTTCGCTTCGTACACTCCCCGCACCCGACCGCCCCAGTTGTGGGTGTACGTGTCGATGATGTCCTCGGCGACGTCCCCTCGAAGATACTTGACGACGCCCCGATCCCCGATTCTGTCCCGGAGGTGGGTGGTGAAGAAGTGCCGAAAGTAGTGAGGAGTGACGTTCTCGCCGGCACCTGCGCCGGATTCGTACCATCCCCACTGCTCGGCGTACTGGCGAACGATGCGACGGACGGCGTGTGGTTCGATGCGGTCTCCCCAGTCGCCGTCCGTCGGCGAAAATAGCGGGGCGGGATCGCTCCTGGCATCGGGTCTGATCGCAAGCCAACGAACGAGCGTGGACTGCAATTCGTCGTCGACGGGGACGATCGTCGATCGCTGTCGTTTGTTCGCAGCAGACCGGTCGCCGTCGAGTTCCGTGCCAGCAGCCACGTAGATGGCATTCGGACGGCCGTCGAGCGCGGCCCGCGTCGGCGTTGCTGACTCCGCCCGGAGTTCGTGGTGGATCGCCACGTCGCGGAGATCCAGATTACAGAGTTCCCCGACCCGCATCCCGGTCTTGAGTAGCGTGACCACCAGCGCACGGTGGAGCGGATGCTCGATCGAACCGACGAAGGCTCGCATGTCCGCGACGCTGAGGTCCCGGCGCGTCGGATTCTTCTCGATGCGCTCGTCCATTTCCTCGCGGACCAGGGCCATCGGATTCGAATCGAACTCCTCGACGCGGACCATGTACCCGTAGAATCGGTGGACGTAGGCTGCGTACGACGCGATGGTGCTCCGGGCGTACTCCCCGCGAAGTTCGTGGATCCACGCCATGCACTCTCTGCGCGTCGCCTCGGCTGGAGTGGTCGGAGCCGTCGGGACCCGTTCCGGATCAGCGAGGAACGCCTCGAAGCGACGAAGCACACGTTCGTAGGCGTCGAGCGTTCGTTGACTCTTGCCGTGGTACCGCTGCTCTTCGAGGAAGTGCGCGATCGGATCGTCCGTTGCGGCTTCGGGGGTGACCGTCTTAGCCATCGTCGGTCACCCGGTAGCCGCCGTCGAGCCGATCGTGCTCGACGCGATCCTCCTCCTCGAGGCGCCCGAGCGCTTCGTCGACGTCTCGCCGGAAATCCTCGGCCACGACGTCGACCAATTCGTCGAATTCGAGCGGCCCATTTTCCAGGGCATCGAGGACGGTGGTTTCCAGGTCCTGACCCCCAGGGGTAGCGTCGCCAGAACCACCTTTCTCGCGATCGCGAGATTCGGCCGCTGGCTGGCCCCCCTCGAATCCACGCTTCCCCGCCTGGACCATCGTCCGAACGAACTCGCTGAGGCTCATCTCGAGTTCGTTTGCACGCGTCGCCCACTCCTCCTTCTGGTAGGCTGGGACGTAGGTGCGAACGCTGGTGCGTTCGGGATCCTGTTCGGTCATACCTGGCCATCGAGTGGCCGCCACATCAATCTATCCGTACATCACTGGATAAGGACTCTTATCGTCGATTGTAGTCCCGTATTTTCCCGGATTTTGGGCCGAATACGGGGCATACTAATTGGCTGATTGACAATTCTTTCCAGTGTGTCCACAATCCACGACCCAATATATGCTGGAGGGATCAGAAACTGGGGTAGCCAACGGTCCAGTAAAGTACCTCACGTCCAACCCACGACCGACTTCCTCGAGGATGCAGCCCGTTTGCCGTTTGATCAGCGCCGCCCGAGTATTCTCGATCTCATCGATTCGAGCCTCGCGATTCCCGAGCTCTCGATCTGACGCCTGTGACTCACCGGAGGGGTCGCGCAGTTCGACGACGGCAAACGACGAAATGACGCTACTGCTGTGATTCCAGCGCCCTTAGCATCGAGACGGTCAGCCTACGTAGGGTTTGGCTAACACACCGATATAATCGCAAGCAGGCACCGAGTAATAGTACTCATAAGTTATACCGATTCTATGCTTGGCCTTTAGAGGATTGACTGATGATATACTACTCGCATACCGGCGGAACACTTATGATATACCCAGTACTATCATAGAGTATATTATGACTGGATACTACGACCTCATTCTGGCACTCATCCCGATTGCGCTCCTCGGGATCGGGGGTGCGCTCCTCGTCGCCGGCGTCCCACAGTCCGTCGCCGTATCGCTCGCGGGAACCACTGCATTCGGTATGATGGGTCACGCTATCTTCGTCAACGGCCCAGTCGAGACGGCCGCCTCCACCGCAGCCTCCACGTCGCAGACGCAGTCCTCGGGCAGCACTGCAATCCAGGCCGACTGAACAGAACTTTCCCGTCTCCGACGCTTCCTCCTTCCTATGCAGCCAGTCTTCCTCGCCAGTGACGACCTCCGTGGACTCGCAGAGCCAGTAGCCTTCGTCGACGCCGTCCGGAGCGGATACCGACAACGTGGCAACGGCGCTCCCGCGAAGCCACGGACGACGCTCGGGTCGTCCGATCCGCCAGGAATGCTCACCGGCTACACCGCCATACTGCCCGAGACGGGTGCGATGGGCGGGTACACGTACTCGGCCGGGTTCGAAGCAGGTGACGCCTGGTTCGTCACGCCGCTGTTCGACGCCGAGTCCGGCGAACCACTCGCCATCCTCGACGGCGCCTGGATGAACCCGTTCAAGACGGGTGCTGCAGGCGCCGTTGCGGTCGATGCGCTGGCACGACACGACGCCAATACCGTCGCTGTCATTGGATCCGGACCACAGGCGCGCGGTCAACTCAGGGCAATCGCCACGGTTCGCGACCTCTCCGAGGTTCGGGTCTACTCGCCGACGACGGCCCATCGCGAATCGTTCGCATCGGAGTTCGACGAACGGTTGGAGGCGGCGGTAAGGGCGGTTCCGGACAGTGCGAGTGCCATCGACGGGGCCGACGTCGTCGTCACAGCCACGAACGCCAGCGAACCGGTCTTCGACGGGGAGCAACTCGATCCAGGGACACACGTCACCGCGATGGGCCAGTACCACCCCGAGAAGCGGGAACTCGACCACCCAACGATCCAGCGTTCCAGGTACGTTCCCGACCTTCGCGACCGCGTCGAACAGGACGCGGGCTCCTTTCTGGACGCGCTCGAAGCCGGCGTCGTCGACGAATCACACGTCCACGCTGAACTCGGCGACGTCGTCGCCGGAACTGCACCCGGTCGAACGAGCGATGAGCAAATCACCGTGTTCGACAGCGGTGGGACAGGCATCGAGACCGTCGCCGCCGCACACTTGCTCTACGAGCGAGCGATCGAACGAGGGCTGGGCACAGAACTGGAGCTCTCCGCCGCGAGCGAGGCGCTCACGGGGCACTGAGCGGGCGAACGCAGCGACCTCGAACGCTTTCAGAGCGGGAGGCCGAGGGCCTCGACGACGCCGATACCGCTCGCGAGCGCCCCGATCAGATAGCCTGCGATCGCTCCCCCGTTGAGCATCGGTAGCCCAGCGTGGGGCCTGCCCTTCAGAACCATCGCAAGCAGCGCACCGAGGCCGACGAGCGTCCCGAGCAACGCCGTAAGGGCAGGGAGATTGATCGCGAGGATCGGAACGTCGTACAGCGGGGCCGAGTCACGCAGGAAGTACGCGGCGCTCACGACGAGAATCGTCGGCATGACGGCGTCACCGAGGCCGATGTAGATCGCGTTTCGACCGCCGCCGTCGTTCGCAGCGGGATAATCGTCCTCGCTAGCAGCCTGCTCGACCCCTGGGCCGTCTCCGCCCTGCGGGGCTTCGACGGTCGTTTCCGCCGGTTCTGCTCCCGTGGATTCGGTGGCAGACTCACCAGTCGCAGTCTCGTCCCCGTCGAGTGACGACGGGCCAGTATCGGTGAGCAACGAGAACGATCCCGTCGTCGGCACGACCAGCATGACGGGCACGTTCAGGTCGGAGACGCCCTCTGCGAGGGTCAGCATGTGTTCCGTACCGTACACGCTGATGGCGTCGTAGACAGCCAGCAAGACCAGAAAGACGATGGTGAGTTGCGGGGTGAACGCGAGTCCGAACAGACCCGCTGCGCCGGCGCCGAGCAACACGCCTGCGACGTCGATGACGTACCACTCCGGGTGTACGAAGAGGGCCACGACGAGCGTCGCAGCCACTGCGAACGGTACGATGAACGCGAGCGCTTCGATTGCCGTGCTCGCAGTGCCCGTCCCCACCGAATCAGCCCCAAGCGACGCCAGGATCGTATCCAGTACGATCCAGCTAATCCACCCGCAGGACAACAGTACGAACCCCCGGATCAGTCGCTCGAGGCCGAACTTGATCGCAGCCAGCATGCCGGCCGTAGCGACCAGTATCACACCGAAGAAGTACGCGACGTTGGATGCGTTGGACGGATCGTCGACAGGCTGGGCGTCAGCGGCGACGTAGGGATCGAGCAGTGCGAGCGCGCCGAGCTGGACGCACAGAAAGAGCCCGATCGTCCCTGCGACCGCTACCATCGATCGCGTCCGGTCGTCCATGGTGACAGCCTCGGGGGGTCCGGCCTTCCCGGTTACGCTTCGGACGCAGTGACCCAGGAGGTGTCCATGTGAGACGACGTACGATCGTGAGCGAAGCAGCTACTTGTCGAGTCGATGGTTTCCGGTACAACCAACCGTCGTCCTGCGGTCACCGGAGATACAGGGGCTGCCCGATGAGCGGTGCCAGGGATCGATCAGAGCGCGGCGAGACGGCGGCGTACGGCTCGCTGACGGGACCGAAGACGTCGACGACGCTCCCGACCTCGTCGAGCTGGTCGTCGACGACCTCCGTTCCGATGTCGGGGACGTCGTCGACTTTCACGATCGCGAGGCCCTGTGCGATCCGGTGGGTCGTTCCGAGTCGTTCCATCTGAATCGCTCAGTTTCGAAGCGCAGTCACGTAGGCACCGACGGCCTGAATCAGGTCTGCTTTCCCGGTGTCAGTCGCGTCGTGGACGACGATCCGTCCGCGCTTCTGGTAGTGTTCCCGCGGGTAGGCGACGTCTCGCTCGACGGTGGCGTCGTAGCCGACCTGCCCGACGGCTTCGGCGATCTCTTCGACGGTCGGGTCCTCCACCGCGAGATCGGAAGGGACCCGTCGCCCGTCGGAACGCGAGAGATCGGCGTCGAAGTAGGCAGGCCAGAGGACGTTCTCGACCATGCCTGAACTGCGAGTGGATTCGGTATAATCCCTGTGCTCGGGCGCCGTCAGGCTCTCGCCCCCATCCGGTGCTGTACGGTGATCGGCGCGGCGTTCCACTTCGACGCGTCGCGTCGCGTGATCGTTCAGACGGACGAATGGTGGCGAATCATACCAGTCATCGGTCACATCAGGATATATAGTATTCGGCGAACGCAGGACTCGTATATCACATATCGCTATACAGAACCAGATCGTCCGGAAGTTGAGACTACAGCGGGTATAGCGGGCCTGTAATGCGCGGCATCGCCCGAATCGATAAGCGGAATCTGCGTCAGATCGCTTTCTGAACAGCTGCTCTTTTTCTGTAGGCAACTATTCCAGCGGATTTCCGAGACTCTGGATAGTGTTGCCACTCAGACGCCGCGCTATCGCGGAGAGAGTCTCGTTACTATCCGATTCCGGTGTCCTTCTTCACCAGTGTCAGCGTATTGTCGGCTGTTACGATCGGCGAGTGTTCGTATTCACCGGTCAACTGTACCTCCACGAGTAAATCGACCGCCCGCCAGACCGAGTACAGCAGACTCGCGAACGCGAAATAGAAGAACCGCAGGCCGAAGTGCTTCGACGTTGTGGCGGCCATAAACCGCTTGATCGACTTGTAGCCGCTCTCGATCTCCCACCGATACCCGTACTCCGTGAGGTGTCCACTCCCCCGATTCGTCATGAACACCGAATACTGCTGATGATCGGTGTGTTCGGAGTTCTCCTTCCGACGATAGATGAGCGTCGTCTCGTGCCACTCGTTGTTCCCGAGGTGGAGCTTCCGGTCGGTTTCACACCGCTCCTGATCACACACTGGAGCAACCGGTTCGCCTGCGCTTTCTCGCTGGTCTGAATCCGCTTGGGAACGACGTAGGAGAGCCCACGCTGGCTGATCATCTTTAGAATGTGCTGGCTGTCGAACTCCCGATCCATCAGCACGTCATCGACGCGAACGAGACCTTCAGCCGAATCGACCAAGTCCTCGACGACCTCTTTTCGCGACTCGCCTTTCCGCACGGGGCGAGCGTCGAGCACGAATGGGACAGCGTTACCGACCAACTGTACCGTCGCCCACTGATAGGCGTATTCGTCGGTCTTCTATTTCGTCCCGATAATCTCGTCTTCGTAGCCCGTTCTATCGCCGGTGAACGGGTCAGCTTCGGTAATGTCGATTGCAACGATCCCTGCTCGAAAGAACTGCTCTGTCTCCGCAACTTCGTTCAGGAGCCGAGTGATGGCCTGTCGGTACATCTCTCGCACTTGGTCAATCGAGAGATCACGGATGTGTTTGCGAGGGGCGTGTCCCAGTGGGGTCCGATCCCGAGTGGATTCATGTACGAAACTGCGAGCCCCTTCGTTCGCAGCCAGTCTCTCACGGAGTCCGAGATACGTCTGTAAGTCCCAGTAGGCGTTCTCGTGGATCTCACAGCCCTCGCCACGGTCCAGCGAGAACGCCGGAAAGACGACACGGCTGACGTGGTCAGTGATCTTCGCTGTTTCTTCCAAAACAGTCTGTTCGTCCGGATCGGTCGCACTAGACTCGTCGTTGTGGTACTGGAGCTTCGGTTCCGGTTCACGAGGAATCGCAACACCGGAATTCTGTGCGTTGATGAGAATCGTCCGCGCCGTCCTCTCGAGTGGTCTCACGGAGGTCAGCACTGAAGCGCTGGTTCCAACTGCGCCAGAGTGTCGACTGGTCGGGCACGGAGTCGAACCCGAGCGAGTGACGGGGTCCTGGGTGCTGCCGGAGATACTCGACAAGCGCGGTATCGTGGCTCCAGCCGTGTATCTCTTTCAGCACGAACGCCCTGAAGAGCTGTGGCATCTCGTATCGAGTCGGACCAGAGTACTGGTCGTGGGGATTGAACTCCACGTAGGATAGTGGATACTGACAGACGAACCCCTCAACCGAGTTGTGGGCGCTGTGTTCGAACCAGATCCCCGAGACGGTCCGATATCCTCTGTGAGCGCTGTCAGTGAACTTTGGTCGTACAGTGACGTCGAGTCGTAGGCCGGCCAATCGACGTGTGGGCGTTGAGCGATTCGTCGAAAGACATCACGGCGGGAAGTGTTAGTCGGGACGACTAGAACTCCATACCCCTGACTCGTGTACGGACTCATCTCCATCGAAAGATGTGCGGCACTGTCCGGAACGGGCCAATTCCAACTTTGCCGTCATTCCTCTACTATCAGGCTGAGTCGAGACCACGGGAAGGTCAGTCACCGATTGCGGTGATAATGTGGAGGACGAGGACGATAGCAGTGACAACAGTCAGCAAGACGTGTACTCGTCGCCATCGTGAAAAGAGAGTCTCTTTGGTGACGGTCAGCACACGGCCAACGACTGACGGTGTCTCATCTCCTCGTCCAAGCTGGACGACGTGTCGATGTAGATATCGACCGTACAGGCCACTCGCCACCTCTACACCGAGTAAGACAGCAACTGCGAGACCGAGGCCTTCCCACTCTTCGACAGCAATGAAGTGTGGCAGCGTGAGTGCCGTTCCGATGAGAACGATCCACTGGTGTGTTTGTAACTGATATCGACGGTATTGCACCGGCAGCAATCGCTTTCGCTTTGCAAGACTGTACCCGAGGACACCGACGACGAGAAAGACAATGCCCGCTTCAACCACACCAATGTACGGGGCCTCACTCACTTCGCCACCAAGGCCCCACCAATCTCCAATCAGACTAGCGCCTGTCTCATCTTCGTCCGAATCCTCTGCATCTTCACCTTCCTCTTCCTCACCATCCAATTCATCCACGTCCGCAACAGGAGGGAGTGACTGTTCTGTTGCGTCGAGATTTTTCACAACTGCATGATCACCACCTACTGACAATGCCCCCGCTTGAATAGTGCCGACTCCACTAACGACTAGCAAGAGTACAACGACCAGACTTGCTCGCTGTAAACGAGTCTGCATAGAAACACGTAGACACAACGCCGAAAAGTTCGTTCGCGTCCATCTATCGAATCCTCGTACAACCGCCGAATCATTCCGTACGCAGAGCAAACAGGGGATCGCCAGTAGTGCCAGCCGCTCGATAATGAAGTCACATCCATATTCAGAATCCACCTCGCGCTCTGAACCGATTCGATAGCTGTACGAAAATTCGATGGTTGGACGCGAACGCCTTACTAAGGCTGTCTGAACCCTCTATCTGCAATGGCAGAACGCAACGACCGATACGTCGAAGATAGTGGTTCTGAACCGAGGGGTAGCTAATTATGCGCGTTCCTGTCCCGAAGAACAAACTCGTCGCATTCACTCTCATCGGTGCGCTCCTCACAGCTGGTGTCGCTGGGGCCCTTGCTCTGCCCGGCGGCGGCCTCGCACAGGCTGGCGAGCAACCTGACTCACCCGGTTCAACGGCGTCGGAAGCATCACAACAGGCCGCTTCGGATGCGCCGACGCCGAATCAGGACTTCACGCCGGCAGTCCAGACCCAGTCCGGCTACGAGGAAGAAGAACACGAGGAGTATGAAGAGGACGACGAGGAAGAATACGAAGAGGAACACGAGGACGAAGAACACGAAGAGGACGAGTGACCGAGATGATGGGATCGCTCGCATCGGTCTACGAACGATTCGGGGACACCCAACGCGAGTTCGAGTGTTGTGACACAGCGTTTCGGATTCAGGCGACGGGCGTTCGGGCTGAGGCTGGGGCTACTGCGGCCCGAAAAACGGCTGAATCACTCGAATCCCAGCTGAACGCCTTCGATGCGGCGAGTGCCGTCAGCCAGCTCAACCGTGATGGAGAAGTCAGGAACGAACACGTTGCCCGAATCGTTCGCCGTGGAATCGAATACAACGACCGAACCGGTGGTGTGTTCGATATTCACCAGGGCCGCGTCGAACACACCCTCAAAACATTCCTGCGTGGTGACAGTGAAACACTACCAACAGAGTTTGAGACTGGAACTGTCCAAACCAGCGGCTCTCACATCACGACCGATGTCGAACTCGACCTGAATGGCCTCGCCAAGGGGTACATCGTGGATCGAACCGCCGAGACGCTTACGGGACTCGGCCGATGTGGGTTCGTCAGTGGTGGGGGGGATATGTCTCCACCGACGGGACCGGTCGCCATCGAGAGCCCGTACGGTGACGACACACCGCTGAAGATCCTCGACACGGACTGGTACGTCGCAACATCCGGCGGATACCGACGGTCGCGAAACGGCACTAACCACGTCTACGATCCGACCACCGAATCGCTCGGCTCTCGTCATGAATCGGTCACCGTCTTGGCGCGCCGAGACTGTATGGAAGCCGACGCCCTGGCGACGACCCTCGCGGCACTTCCACTTGTCAAGGCACGCGAATTAGCATCGGAATGGGAGGGTCTAGAGGCACTCATTATCCACGATGGCGTCTTCCATACGACAGATGGCTTTGAGACACATGTCTTGGACACATAAGCAACGAGTCACCGTCGTGGCGATGGTCGTCTTAGTGGTGGCTGTCCCTGCTCTTTGGCAGATCGGAGACGTGCGTGCCGCCCAAGCGACTGAACAAAAACAAAGCGACCTCGTCGACCAGACCGTTTCGACGCGACAGGCCCCCACCGATTACGATGGTGATGGTATCAACGACACTGCGGATACGTGTCCGACACGACCGGAAACGAACAACGGGTTCCGGGACGTGGACGGCTGTCCCGATGTCGTCGAAACGACGGGGGCATCGTGATGTCACAGCTCGTCTGGCTCCTCGACCGAGGTGCCGCACTCGTGACGTATCCGGCGTTGTATCTGGCAGTTCTCACGGGAATCCTCTACAACACGGAGTCGTTTGGAATGCTCCACGAGGCCGCTCAACGAATCCATATCGAACTATCCGTGTTCGCGATGATCGTCACGTTGCTACATGCGGTACTCGGTGTCCTTGATGCGTGGTTCGTCGTCACCGGACAGGTTCCAGCGCCGGCATACTCGATGCCGTACTTTCTCGGCGGCATCACCGTAGGTGCGGGGGCACTGCTCATGCTCGTCGTCGCGGTGCTTGGCTTTACTGACGCAAAACGCTTCCAGCGCCCTTGGGGCCCACGCGTCGTCCACTCATTCGCATATGCTGGGTTCGCGTTCGGGACAATCCATGCTGCAGCGATCGGGACTGACCTGACGGGACTCATCCGTCCTCTGCTGGGACCCTCAGTGGCGTTTCTCGTGTACGTACTCCTGTTGCGTCTGTTGGTGCTTCGAGAGATTCCGTCGAACGCGACCCCGGGTTAGTAGCTGTCCCAGAGGCCCAGGATACGGTCGACGACTTTGTCTGTGAACGAGCGCCGGTGAAGCGTGTAGAGGTACTTGACGCGATCGGGATCGCTGACCTCGTAGACCACGCTTCGGCCGTCGCGTTCTTTCGTGACGAGGTCGGCCTCGGCGAGCTTCGAAAGATGCCACGAGACGGTCGATTGTGCCTTGTCGAGGCGGTCGCTGAGTTCGGTTGTCGAGAGCGGACCGTCCGTGAGAAGATGTGCGAGGATGCGGCGACTGTATTCCCGGCGCAGCGCGTTCATCACTGTCCGATCGACTTCGTCAAACTCGGCAGCCGGATAGTACCGCGTGTACTTGCCGTCGTCCGAGACGTCGATCAGGTCCTCATCGGCGAGCCACCTGAGCTGGTATTGGAGCGTCCCTTGTGCGTACTCAAGATCGGCGAGGAGCGCGCGAAAGTGAATACCGGGCGTATCGGCTATCCGCTGGTAGATTTCCCGCCGAGAGGCCAATTCGAGATCCGGATCCGCCATTGCTCAGTCCCGCGTCAAAGCGACAAAAAACGCTAGGAGGCCACCGAGGATCAGGATTGCACTCCCGTGTTCGAGTAATTCCAGCGTCGCGTACGGGAAGTACGGGAGCAGCGGGTACTCGAGAAACACGATGAGTCCGTAGACGGCAAACATCGCGTACCCGAGCGTAACGATCCACATACGACGATCACGTTCCCGCCGCCACGCGAGGAAGCTGAGTACACTCAGGCCTGCAGCGAGGATGAAGATACCCAGACTAACGTATTGTTCGAGGAGTTGAGCGAGTGGCATACGTTGTATCTGTACACACAGCCGGAGCGACGTGCTCGGCGATCGATACAATTCAGTCGAAGGGGGTAGCGGGGAAAACGATTGGCGTTCAACCGTCGAATCCAATCTTATGCATTGAGACGACCAGTCTCAACTACTGCGATTGTCGTATTCTGGACGAAGTCCACGCTGAAACCCCTGGCGGGAACGGGCCACGGGGCAGAGGAGATGGTGTACTACCTCTCCGGGGCGCCAATCGTTTTGCCCCGGCCGACTAAACACGATGGTATGGCAGGCGAATCGATCGACCGACTCGAGACCGGTGACAGCGCACCGTCCTTCGAACTGCCGGGAACGGACGGAAGGACGTATTCACTCGATTCCTTCGACGACGCGACGGCGGTCCTCGTCGTATTCACGTGTAACCACTGCCCGTACGCCCAGGCGAAGCACCCACTCCTGAACGACCTGGCAGCGGAGTACGACGACGTGTCCGTGGTCGGGATCAACCCGAACGACCCCGACGCCTACCCCGAGGATTCGTTCGAATCGATGCAGGAAGCCGTCGAGAGTGGAGAGGTTGCCTACGACGCCTACCTCTTCGACGAGTCCCAATCTGTCGCAGCGTCGTACGGTGCGGTCTGTACGCCGGATCCGTTCCTGTTCGACAACGGGGACGGGGAGTTCCAGTTAGCGTACCACGCCCAGCTCGACGACGCCCTGAATCCAGACGACGAAGCAACGAGAGTGCACATCCGGGAAGCGATCGACGCCGTCCGGGGAGGCGACCCTGTAGACGTCGACGGGCAGCCCTCGCGCGGGTGCACGATCAAGTGGCGGGACGGGAACGAACCGGAGTACTGGGATCAGATCTAACCGAGAATACCGTCACGGCACTGCCCCAGGGTGCAGCGTCAACTGCTACGTTCGATCTGCGCAAACTCGAAGCGTGCACCGCCTTCCGAACCGACACACGCCGTTGCGGTCCAGTCGTGTGCGTCCGCAACCTCGCTCACGACCCACAGTCCGATCCCATTGCCACGTTCGGACGTCGTGAACTGCGACTCGAAGACGTGATCCCGTACGTCGGGCGGAATTCCGGGACCGTTGTCTTCGACGTAGAGACCGACAGTGTCCGGATCGGTAGTTTCGAGGACACCCACCGTCACGGTGACGTCCTCGCCCCCGTGTTCGATCGCGTTTCGAAACAGGTTCTCGAAGAGGCGTAACAGTCGGGAGTCGGCGGCCTCGATTTTCACGTCGGCACTGACGTCGAGGGACGCGCCCCTCGTGTCGACGTTCGACCAGGCGGACCGTACGGCCGTCGAGAGGTGAACGGGCGACGTATCGGTCACGGTCTCGCCACCGCGTGCCAGTGCGAGGACGTCGTCGATCAACTCGTTCATCCGATCGAGTGATTCCTCGACGCGCGCGACGGATTCCTGATCCGCTGTCGATTCTGCGACGTGCTCGAGGTACCCCTGGGCGACGCTCAGGGGATTCCGGAGGTCGTGCGAGACGATCGACGCGAACGCGTCGAGTCGTTCGTTCTGTCGATGGAGCGCCCGTTCGCGTTCTTTTCGCTCCGTGATATCCCGGAGCACCCCCACCGTCCCTCTCGGTACGCCGTCCTCGTCACTCGGGAGCAACCCCACCTTGTTCTCACAGGGGAAGGTATCGCAGTGCTTGGTCTCGACTGTGAGTTCCAGCGATCGAGATTCACCCGCCGTCCCTTGCAGCGACTCGACTGCCTCACTCCAGGATCGGGCGGCATCCGCGTCGAGGATGGTGTCGATGTGCTCGCCGAGGAGTCCTTCACGTGCGTACCCGGTCATGGCACACAGCGCGTCGTTGACCGTCATGAAGTGGCCCTCGGCGTCGAGCGCGTACATCCCGTCACCGACCGTCTCGACCAGCCGTTCGTACCGACGGAGGATCCGTTCCTGCTGGTCGATCCGCCCACGGATCGCCATCCCCTCGAGGACGCGAGCGGTCGTGTCTGCAACCTCGACGAGTGCTTCTTGCTCCGGGACGTCAACTCCCTCCGGATCGGTAGAATAGACGCCGAGCACGCCGAATAGCTCTTCCTCGGTCTGGAGCGGCACGAAGACGAGCGACTCGCAGTCCCGCTCGAGTGAGGCTTCACGCCAGGGAACTGGCGGGCCGTATCCCTCGACGTCGTCGACGACGGTCGGCCGACGCGTTCGCAACACCTCGGCGACGACGCCGTCGACGTCGTCGCCAGCGGGGAAGGTCCGAGACCGCGGCCAGTCACCGTCGGCAGCAGCCGTGCCCCAGGGGACGACCTGTCCCTCGCCGCGATCGAACTCGCCGATCCACGCGAACGCGTACTGGTCCGCGAGGACCAGTCGCTCGCAGACTGCACTCTCGACGTCACCTGGCCGAGTAGCGTCGACGAGTTCCCGCTTGATACCGGCGACGACGGTGTCGAGTTGCGAGGCTGCGCCCGGAACGGGTGCATCGCCGTCGTCGACCACGGAATTGGCGACCCAGTCGGCGAGTGCGCCGTCGTCCGCCGACCCGACGCCGTCCAGAAAGTCGACGACTTCCGCGACGGCAGTACGATGCTCCCCACCGGTCTCGTACGTCGAGAGGACCAGCAGTGAAAGCTCCGGACGACGAGAGCGGACTGCCTCCAGGAGGGCAGGCGCCGCGGCGATCGTCGCTGCGTCGGTCACGACGGCGTCGACGTGCTCGGTTCGAACGACCTCCACTCCTTCGGCGACGTCGTCGACGCTCAGTACGCTCACCTCCGGATAGGAGTACTCCAGGGGCGCACTGATCCGCGAAGCAAAGGCTGCGTCGTCACTGAGACAGAGGACGCGACTCGTCACGGCAGGGTCACCCCCCTACGATCGGCTGACAGCAGGAGTCCGTACACTTCCTAAACAGTACAGCGCATCGAACTTTAATGCTTCCTGCCAACGAGTGGCGGTGTGGACGGCGATCGTGGAACGCAACACCGGCGGCCGATCGACGGATCGATCCCATCGCCCTCACTCGCCAGACTGCCGGTAGACCAGATTGCGCTGGATCTCGTTCGCACCCTCGTAGATGACCGGAATGCGAACGTCCCGGTACACCCTTGCGATGCGACGATCCGAGAGGATCGACCGGCCACCGTGGAACTGCATCCCCCGCTCCGCACAGTTCGTCGCCGCCTCCGTGGCGACGGTCTTCGCCATCGCCGCCCAGAACCCTGGCCGCTCCCCGGCCTCGACCTTTGCAGCGGCACGCCACGTGAGTGCACGAGCGCTCTCGAAGTCCATTCGCATGTCCGCCAGACCGTGCTGCACCGACTGGAAGTCGCTGATCGACCGGCCGAACTCCTCGCGATCGTGGGTGAACGACCACGCCTCCTCGATCGCTGCAGCCGCGAGGCCGAGTCCGTGGCCGGCAACGACGATCCGGCCGTGATTGAAGAACTCCGCGAGCATCCAGAAGCCAGCGCCCTCGGTGCCGATCACGTTGTCGGCGGGAATCCGGCAGTCGTCGAAGACGACGTGGGCCTGCTTCGAGGCACGCATCCCCATCTTCTCGGGAATGTGTTCGGCGTGGTAGCCGTCGGCGTCGGTCGGGACGACGAAGCAGGTGTGGTTGCCGTAGCGATTCGTCTCGTCGTCGCCTGTGCGTGCGTACACGGTGAGCCAATCCGCTTCGACGCCGTTGCCGATCCAGTACTTCTCACCGTTCAGCACCCATTCGCCCTCGCCGTCCGCTCCGTCGTCATCGAATTCTGCGCGGGTCTGCATGCCGGCGAGGTCGCTCCCGGTCTCCGGCTCCGACACCGCGAGCCCCGTTAGCTGGTCGCCCTCCGCGACGGGGCGGAGGTACGTCTCCTTTTGCTCCTCACTTCCGTACTCCATCACGAGTTCGGCGCCGAAGCTCGCGAGCTGGAGCGTCAGTGCGATTCCCGCGTCGGCACGGAAAAACTCTTCCGCGATGGCGAGCACCTCCGTCAGCGAGAGTCCCCGGCCGCCGTACTCCTCGGGAATATCCTGTGCGATCAGGTTCGCGTCGCGTGCGGCTTCGAGGACGTCCCACGGGTACTCGGCCTCGCGAAAGCACACCTCGGCGTTCGGTTCGACGTGTTCCTCGGCAAAGCTCCGCGCTTCCTGCTTGACGGGGCGGGCGTGCTCGGGGACGATCGACTCCTCGAGGAGGTCCATACGGAGTTAACGGGCGCAGCGGCCAAATATCCAGTGCGCAGTGAGTCCGGGGCAGTGAGCGTACGCCATGGTCGGCACTGATCGACCGGTGTCAATCCGTCAGACCCACGCCTCTCCTGACGAGAAGTACGTCGATAGTCAGTACGGCGCTCGTCACGCCGACCAGCACGACGACGGAGACGGCAGGCGTGAGATCCGAGTAGCCCAGCAGCCCGTACCGGATCGTATCCACCATGTAGACCATCGGGTTGAGCAACGAGACCGTTCGCCAGAGGTCGGGTAGCACGTCGAGCGAGTAGAAGACGGCCCCGAAGAACACGAGCGGCCGGAGAATGAACTGGTTCATGACCGTGAGGTCGTCGAAGTCCCGTGCGAACAGCCCACCGATCATCCCGAGGCCTGCGAAGAGCACGCAGATGACGACCATGGTCACCACGAGCACCGCACCGTGGCGTACCGAGATCGGAGCGAACAGTCGACCGACGCCGGCAATGATGATGCCGACGAGCAATCCGCGGAGCGCGCTCGCACCGACGTACGCCGCGACGATTTCGGTGTAGGACAGCGGCGACGTGAGTGGCTCGTCGATGTACTCGTTCCACCGGCCGTGGAAGATCGAGAAGGAGGCGTTCTCGAAGGCGTTCGAGATGGCCCCGAGCACGATCAGACCTGGCAGGATGAACTGGATGTAGGGAAAGCCAGCGATCTCGTCGATCCGACCGCCGAGTACCACCCCGAACACCGCGAAGTAGAGCACATTCGTGATTGCCGGCGGCATGAAAGTGTTCTTGGGCCGGCGCACGAACCGCTGGACCTCCCGCTTGAACAGCGTGCGACCGCCGACGGACCACATCAGCGATCACCCCCGACGCCGGAGCCGACGGTGCACACTCCAGCGTGCAGCTCCATCAGGCGACACCTCCAGTCCGTTCCGTGAGATCGACGAACACGTCTTCGAGAGACGTACGGGCGATTTCGAGATCCACCACGTCGTGGCCCGCAGCGTGCAAGTCTCGGAGCAACCGCGGTGCCGTGCCGCCGCCATCCCGCACTTGCACGGCGAGGCGGCCAGCGTCGATCCACGAGTCGATCACGTACCCGTCGAGTGCGGGTGGCGCGTCGGGTTCGGCATCGAGCGTGACGTAAATCGTGTCCGTGCCGCGATCCATCAGTTGCTCGGGCGTCTCCACCGTCACGACGGAGCCGTGGTCCAGGATCGCGACTCGATCGCAGAGGCGCTCGGCCTCCTCGATGTAGTGCGTGGTGAGCAGGACGGTGGTCCCCGCGTCGTTGAGATCGCTCACGATCTCCCAGAGGTCGTGGCGGAGTTCGACGTCGACGCCGGCCGTCGGCTCGTCGAGAATCAGCAGATCCGGATCGGTGACGAGCGCGCGAGCCAGGAGGAGGCGGCGCTTCATCCCACCGGAGAGCCAGTCGAAGCGCTGGTCGCGCTTCTCGTAGATGCCCACGGTCCGGAGCACTTCCT
The DNA here is from genome assembly GCF_000403645.1 of Salinarchaeum sp. Harcht-Bsk1. Taxonomy (NCBI): domain Archaea; kingdom Methanobacteriati; phylum Methanobacteriota; class Halobacteria; order Halobacteriales; family Natronoarchaeaceae; genus Salinarchaeum; species Salinarchaeum sp. Harcht-Bsk1. The sequence continues at coordinate 3,118,374 of NC_021313.1, read as the reverse complement.
CGGCACGGCGTTCGGCCGCGTCGTGCGGGATGCCGTGGTAGCCGGCCTTGTGCATGAGCACCTCCTTGATCGGAAAGAACCGGTCGACGTTGAACTCCTGGGGTGCGATTCCGATCGCGTCCCTGGCCTCGCGATAGTCGTCGACGACGTCGTGCCCGAACACGCGAGCGGACCCACCGCTCAATCGGACGAGGCCCACGAGAATGCTGATAAAGGTCGTCTTCCCCGCGCCGTTGGGGCCGAGCAAGCCGAAGAACTCGCCGTCCTCGACGCGCAGAGAGACTTCGTCGAGCGCCCGGAGGTCGCCGTACTGCTTTACCAGGCGCTCGGTTTCGATAGCGGGCGGCATGGGAGGGAGTCGATCGGTCGCCGAGAAAAGGCTGTCCGTCGCGGAGAGGCAGGGCAACAGAAGGGTGCAGAAGTGCACGGAAGAGGACGGGTGGCGGAGTGAGTTCGCCCACAACACATAGGACGGCGAGCGTCCACGACCAACGTACGCGTGGCTCCACCAGAACGCGACGGCGATCCCGAAGTGCTCCCCGTCGGCGACGTGGAGCCGTTCGCGGTCGTGGAAGTCCAGCAGGCGATCGAACGGACGTTCGACCTCACCATGACCCAGCGACAGCCCCTGGAACTCCCCGTCGCGGACGCTGGTGGAATTCGCGAACAGTACGACGTGGAGAGCCTGCTCGACGAAATCGACGACGTAGCGACAGCCGGGCCCACGGTCGCCGTCACCGACGCCGACCTCCTCGCCGACGGCCGCGAGCACATCCTCGGCGTCAATCGGCTGCCAGGCTCGACGCTCGTCCTCTCGACGAACCGCCTCGAGACGCGTGATCGGCAACGATTCCGGGAGCGCCTCCGCAAAGAGGCACTCCACCTCGTCGCGACGATGTACCTCGTGGACCACTGTGTCGGCGATCCGACCGACTGGAGCGACTGCGTGCATCAGTACACCCCGAGCGTGTCGGAACTCGACGAGACGTCGGAGTCCTTCTGTCCCGCCTGTCGGGAGGCACTCGACGAGTATCTGCTCTGAGAGCGGCAGACCGACCGGATCGACCCTGTGTAGTTACTCGCGGATCGAGCGAGGCGAGGATTGGGATTACTGCTCGCGGTGACTCACCGAGAGCCCCTCGCCGAGCGGCAGGACCGTGGTCTCGAAGGCGGGATCGTCGCGGACGGTGTGCAGGTACTCGTCGATGCCCCGCGTCATCTCGTCGTCGCTCGCCAGCGGCTCCTCGCCGTGCCACGCCTCGAGCAGCGCGTCGAAGTCGATCGTGCCGCCCGTCATGACGTTGTCGGCGACGACGATGCCGCCTGGAGCCACCTTGTCGCGGACGGCCTCGAACGCCTCGGCGTAGCGGTGCTTCTGGTGGTCGATGAGGACGACGTCGAAGGGCCCGTCGTAGCGATCGACGATCTCGACGGCGTCGCCGTGCTCGTAGGAAACGACGTCTCCAAAGCCGCCGCGAGCGAGGTACTCCCGGCCCATCTCGATCTCGTCCTCGTCGATCTCGGTGCAGACGATCCGCCCGTCGTCGGGCAGTGCTCGCGCGAACCAGTACGCGGAGTAGCCGTAGCCGGACCCGAACTCGAAGACGTGCTCGGCGTCGACCATCCGGGCGAGGAACTGGAGCCACCCACCCAGGGCCGACCCGACGTGGGGAAAGCCGTGTTCCTCGGCGTACTCGTCCATCTCCTCGAGCACGTCGTCTGGCTCCGGACCGGTTGCGCGGACGAAGCGTGCGATGTCGTCTGATAGAAGCGTCATGCGAACAGGTGCGGTCGACGGTCACCTAAGCGTTCCTCCGTCTCTGGAGCATCCACCGGTGACGGAACCACTGTGGAAAGTCACGTCAAACGGATAACAGTGCTCGTCGTGCTGAAGCCGTGGCCCGAGCAATCCGCCGGAACAGGAACCCGAGGAGCGTCGCAGAGCGACGTCAGTCCGTTCGCGGTGCGTTCGCTTCGGTCGTATCGGACGCGTAGATGTCCTCGATCAGCGACTCGAACCGCTCCTGGATCGTGGACCGGCGCTTCTTCAGCGTCGGCGTCATGAGGCCGTTCTCCTCGGTGAACTCCGTCGGAACGAGCCGGAAGTCGCCGATCTGCTCGTGTGGTTCGAACCCCTCGTTGATCCGATCCACCTCCTCCTGCACGCGCTCCCTGGCGACGTCGTGCTGGCAGAGTGCCTGATCGTCGGCGGGGAGGTCTTCTCCGTTGCTCTCTGCCCAACTTCGAATCGCGTCGAGGTTCGGTACCAGCAACGCACCGACGTACTTGCGATCGTCGCCGACGACCATCGCCTGCTCGACGATCTGACTGTCGACGAACGCGTCCTCGATCGGTGCGGGAGCGACGTTCTTCCCGGTGCGGAGCACGAGCAACTGCTTGCTCCGCTCGTGGAAGGTGAGGTAGTCGTCCGGTCGCTTGGTGACAATGTCGCCCGTCCGAAGGTACCCGTCGTCGGTGAACGCTCGCTCCGTCGCATCGGGCATGTTCCAGTAACCGTCTGTGACGTTCGGGCCCTTGATGAGCAACTCCCCGGTCTCGCCGAAGACGTCGGTCACCTCCGCGTCGAGCACGACGGACGTGTCGATCTTCACGTCGACGTCGACGAGTGGTGGGCCGATCGTCCCGATCTTGACCTCTTCGGCCGGGTTGGAGGTGACGACCGGTGCTGCCTCCGTCAGCCCGTACCCCTCCAGGATCGGCAGCCCCATCCCGTGATAGAGCGTGCAGAGTTCCTCGGAGAGCGTGCCACCACCGCTGACCAGCATCTCGACGTTGCCGCCGAGCGCGTCACGGACGTCGGAGAAGACGAGTTTGTCCGCGAGCCAGTAGCGGCCACGAGTGGTGAGGCCCGGGCGATCGGCCTCGTGATACTCGCGGGCCACGCCCGTGGCCCAGTCGAAAATCCGCTTCTTCGCCGCGGACTCTGAGGCCTGCTCGCGGATCGCGTCGTACATCTTCTCGTAGACGCGGGGCACGCTCGTCGCAGTCGTCGGCTCGAAGAGGCCAAAGTCGTCCCGCAGCGTGTCCGGGCTCTCGGCGTAACAGACCGTCCCCCCGACGGCGAAGATTTCGAAGTGCCCAGCGAGCCGTTCGAACACGTGTGCAAGCGGGAGGTAGGAAACCGTGCGCGTCGTCCGGTCGATGACCGGGACCGAGTAATGCTTGTCCGATCGCTTGCCCTGCCGACGGTGGACCTGGTTCACGTTCGCCCGGAAGTTCCGGTGGGAAAGGCGGACGCCCTTCGGTTGCCCGGTCGTTCCCGAGGTGTAGACGAGACTCGCCAGGTCGTCAGGATCGCGTTCGTCGAGCCAGGACTGGTAGGTGGCCTCGTCGAACGCCTCACGACAGCGCTCGAACACGTCGACGAGTTCGTAGACGTCGTCTCGCTCGTCGTACCGGTCGTCGAGTTCGTCCATCGATACGATCCACTCGAGGGCCAGGTCGTCCTCGACCTCGAGGACTCGCTCCAGGAGCTGCTGGTTCTCGACGACGACGCCGGATGCACCGGGATCGTCGAGGAGGTAGCGGACCTGGTCCGGCGACGAACTCTCGTAGACAGTCGTGACGACGCCGCCCGCAGCGAGAATTGCGAAGTCGGACTGGGCCCACTCCAGGCGCGTATCGGCGAAGATGCCGACGCGATCGTCCGGTGCAAGTCCGAGTGATCGAAAGCCTGCAGCGAGTCGCCGGACGACCTGTCGCATCTCGTCGTAGGTCAGGGTCTCGTAGTCGTCGGGCGGCGGCGCAGAGATGGCGGTTGGTGCGAGCGAGCGGTCGTAGATCCCACCCTTGTAGCCCTGCGCCTGGCGATCCGAATACTCGTCGGCGGTGTTCTCCAGCATCACCGGGAGGGTCGTCATCGTCGTGATGCGATCGCTCACCGATCGTTCGGTCTCCAGCCGGTCCATACCTGTTGTCCAGCCAACCGAATGATAATAAATGATGTGGCAGAATACCCGAAATCGGCCGATCTGAAACTATTAGCAACGAATTTCCGGTTTTACTCGACCTATCCTCACCGGCCAGTGCCGCCGGTCGAAGTCCGTACGATCGGGTGGGTCCTGCGCCGGCGACTCGGGGTCGTCACTAGCTGGCCCGCGTTCCGACGTACCGGCGTCGCAACGCGTCGGTTAATTCAAAAGCCGACGTTTGACGTGGACCCGGGCACGTCGTCGCCGTCGTCATCGTCCTCGGCGCCCTCGTGCAGAAACGTGTACCCGTCGTCGACCAGGACGACGTCGCCGTCCTCGCACGCGACCTCCACGCTCGGAAGGGTGGTGTCCTTCGCGTCGCCGTTGTCGCAGAATCCCGAACACGTGCCGAACGTCGACCCGTGTTTCGCACAGACGATCTCCCCCTCGCGATAGATCACGCCGAACCCGCGGTCGAGTTTGAAGTCCTCGTGGGTGCAGCGGTTGTGCCAGGCTTCCACGCCGTCCTCACAGGGAACGAGGATGACCTCCTGTGTGACGCCGTAGTCGTCGGCGACGGTGAACAGGAAGGAGCCCTCCTCGTGAACGTGGTCGACCGTCGTCAAGGTCGGTTCCGCGGCCATGTGTGCCGGCTGTACCGATGAGGTACTAAGACTGACGACCTCCGCTGGAGGGTACCCGAAAAGGCGGTGTCGAATCGGGCCTCAGTTGCCCTCAGAATGCCACCCCACGACTTGACAACCCAGGGAGTCAATCGACCGACTCGGGGGCGGCCGTCGGAAGCTGGATCTGGATCGTGTTTCCGCCGGAGTCACACTGGGAGAACTCGATCTCGCCGTCGGAGAGGTCGACGACCCAGTAGACGAGCCAGAGGCCCAGGCCCGAGGTGTGATAGACGTCGTCCATGATCCAGTCGCCCGTGAGAACGCGGTACTCGACCTCCGGGATCGGTGGGCACTCGTCCGTGACGACGACCACGACGTCATCGTCAGTTCGCTCGGCCGTCACGCTGATCGTGGGATCGTCGTTCGGGACGTGCTCGATGGCGTTCTCGACGAGTTCGGCGAAGGCGAGCCGGAGCTCGCCGAGCGCCTCCACTGCGAGTCCCGCAGGTACGTCGGCGTCGACCGTCACGCCCGGATGGCGTTTCGCGACGAGTTCGGTCCCAGCCGCTACGGTCTCCGCCAGGTCGAGGGCCGTGGGCACGGCAGGGGTCGTGAGGAGTTCGATGATCTCGCGTTGCTTCTCCGCACTTTCGACGAGTTCCCGGCCCTGCGTGCGGATGATCTCCGCGCGTTCGGCCGAGGTATCGTCACCCTCCGTCGATATCATCTCGGCGTTACCAACGATCACCGACATGTCGTTGCGGAGATTGTGTCGCAGGAGATTGTCCATGACCGCTAGCTGGCGCTCCCGACGGCGCCGATCCGTCACGTCGCGAGCGAAGCCGACGATCCTGACGACGTCACCGTGTTTCAGGATGGGCTCGCCCTGGACCCAGACCCAGCGATCGTACTCTCGCTCCCGGTTGACCCGGTACTCGATTTCGACCGATTCACCGTCGCTCATCCGTTCCATCGCCGCTCGAACACGATCCCGGTCCTCGGGGTGGATCGCCTTCAGGAACGTCGAGGGATCGTTCATCACCGTTTCAGTCGGCGCCCCGTAGACGTCCTCGTACGCAGGGTTGACGAAGAGCAGTTCCGTCCAGTCGTCGTCGAACATCCACAGGACGTCGCCAACGGTTCCGGCGATCTCGGTGAGTCGATCCTCGGCAGCCTTGCGTTCGCGTTCGGTCTCGATCTGTTCGGTGACGTCACGCGAGCTAATGACGTACCCGCCGATGGCGTCGTCGGTGACGTTCGAAAAGCGGCTCTCGAGCCAGACGATCGAATCGTCCGCAGCGCGGACGCGGTAGCGGTGCGTCTCCGTCGTCGGCTCCGGGGCCTCGATGACACTGTCGAATATCTCGCGGGTTTCCTCGAGGTCGGCGGGGTGAACGAGGTCGAACGCGTTGGTCCCGACGAGCACGTCCGGATCGTATCCGAGGATACGTTCGGCAGCCTCGTTCGCGTAGCGGAGCCGCCCGTCCTCGTCCACCACGATGACCTTGTCCTGCGAGTACTCGAGGAGGACGGACTCGAGGGCATGCTCCATAATGAAGTTCCTACCAACTATGTTCGGAATCACCATAAAATCGATCCCTATTGACCCCCAGCAGTATTCGTACCGGGCCGCAAGCCAGCAGCTGACGTCCCTGACCCCCGTCCCCGGCGATCTCGAATAAATGCTGATCACCCTCGCCGTGTTAGCAGTCCTGGTCCACTACGACACCGTGTTAATCGTCGCTACGGGCGTCTGACTCGCAGGCTACGACCCGGTCGGGGACTCCGTCGTGCTGACAGCGTCGTTGCTCGTCGTCCCTGCGCTGCTCGGTGGCGTTTCTTCGCTGGAGTAGCCGCCGAAGGATCGTCGAACGACGACACCGACGAAGACGCGGCAGGAATCCAGTAGTCGCTACACCCGGGAACGTCGAAGCCGACGGGATTGCACATTCGACGGGGAAGATCCATCGTGTAACGACGTCCCCGATGGTCGCGCTCGCCCAGCGACGTCACAGATCAGCGCGCACGAACCGTCGGTGCCCGAGTAGCAGGGGAACGACGATCCAGGCGAGCAACACCATCACCCCACCAGCGGGGGAAACGAACCACTCGGTCCCGATCTCTGTGGCAGGTGGGCCGCCACCGGCACCGAGTACGTCACCGACGAGGTAGGTGTACGTGACGCGCGGATTGGCGAACGTCGCAAACTCCGCCCACGTGGGTGGATCGGCGAGGGCGCGAGGTCTGAAGCGCCACAGGACGACGACGAGGAGGTCGACGACCTGATTCCAGAACATGACCAGGAGGACGTACGCCCCGAAGGCGCCACCTGTCACTCGTCGCGACGACCTCGTCGTCATCGAGAGGCCGGTCGCGATCGAGAGGAAGGTGACACCGTAAGCGAGCGTTGCTAGCACGAAGAGCGCGTACCGGAGCGGTTCGAAGGTCGGATAGCGGACGAGCACGACCACTGCAGCGGCGACGAGACCGAGCACGATCGGTCCGGCGACGACCAGACTCCGTCCGACGACTTTGCCGATCGTCACGTCGTGGCGGGCGTGGGGCAGCGACAGGAGGAGTGCGACGGTCCCGGATTCCCGTTCGCCGACGATGGCTTTGTAGCCCGTGGCGATCCCCGCGAACGGAACGAGTACTACGACGACACTAGCACTGAGTTCGAGAAACACCTCGAATTCGGGCTCTCCGAGCCGGGGGATCGCAAACGCAACGCCAACGAACGTGACGAGGAACACGCCGGCCAGGATCCAGATGCTCTTCGATCGGGCGGCGTCGAAGACGTCCTTCCGAGCGATCGCGATCCAGGTCACGGACCGTCACCCCGTCGGTCTTCGCGAGAGGCTCCCAGCGAGCACTCGCTGGGACTCCGGAGCCAGAGCGCTGCCGGGCTCGAACACGGGGCCATGAGCCACGATAGACCCTTCACAGGTCGGACCCCCGGAAACGAACGTACCCCATCGTGACGGGCAGAATCACCCACGCGACGAGCGCGACCAACGCTACCTCCTCGCCGAGATACCATGGAGCGTCGGGGTGGAGGTACATCCCAGTGGTGGAGTGTTCGACGAATCCACCGACGACTCGTTCGTAGCAAGCACTCGGCTCGAGACCGTGTACGAACAGTGCCCAGGCCGGGAGTTCGTCACTCCCCATCCCGAGAGAGTCGAGGCCGAGTCGGAAGAGGATCCGCAGCTCCGACCAGACCACGACGAAGAGGAAGAAGACCCCGAAGGCGACGGCGGTAGCGATCGAACTCGATTCGGTGAACGCCGATATTGCCAGGGCGATACTGAGAAACGCCAACCCGAGGAGGATCGTCGCGCCGAGATACACCAGAAAGTCCACTGGCTGGAACGATCCGAAGGGGTAGGCGACCAGCGCTGTCGCGACGGCGACGCCCGCGACCAGCGTCCCGACGAGCACGAGAGCGCGGCCGACGAACGTGCCAACGAGGACGTCGCGGCGGCTATGCGGCAAACTCAACAGGAGTACGAGCCGTCCCGAGGCTCGCTCGTCGACGATCGCCTTGTATCCGAGGAGTATAGCGGTCAGGGGCACGAGCAGGGTCACGGCTGTCGAGACGTACCTCGGTAAATCGGCCGTGGCCGGCGAATCGATCACGGTCGGCACGAGGTACCCGCCGACGAGGTAGGCGAAGACGACGAACCCGAGCACGTAGCGGAACAGTCGCGAGTCACCGACCGCACGAACGTCTTTCTTCGCGATCGTCTGCCAGGTCATCAATCGTGTCCACCAGTGTACTCGACGAAGAGATCCTCGAGCGACGGTTCCTCCGTCTCGAAGTTGACGACGTCGACTCCGACGTCGTCTAGCGCCACGAGGACGTCCATCTTCGCGTCGTTCGAACAGGTCACGTCGACGCGGTCCTCGGCGGCCTCGAGCCAGGCAGATTCGACGCCTTCGATCCCTTCGACGACGCCCAGGTCCACGACATCGAGGTCAGCGACGGTAATCGATAGCTTCGTGCCGCCGCCTGCCGACGATCGGAGCCCCTCGACAGTGTCGATCGCGACGAGTGCTCCCTCGTGGAGAATGCCGACCCTGTCACAGACTGCTTCGACTTGCTCGAGAATGTGACTGGAGAAGAACACAGTCGTGCCGCGCTCGTTCTCCTCGCGGATGATCTCACGGAGTGTGACCGCGCCGTTCGGGTCGAGACCGCTCGTTGGCTCGTCGAGGAGCAGCAAGTCCGGGTCGCCGACGAGCGCCATCCCCAGGACCAGGCGTTGTGCCATCCCCTTCGAGAATCCGCCGGCCTGGCGGTCCGCAGCGTCTGCAATTCCGACGCGATCGAGAAGTTCCATCGGGTCTCCATCAGCATCTTTCGACTCCATCGCGAAGCGAATGTGCTGGCGAGCGGTGAGTCGATCGTACACGTCGTATCCCTCCGGCAAGACGCCCATCCGGCGTCGCGCAGACACGCTCTCTCGGTGGCAATCGTGGCCGAAGATTTCGACCTGGCCCTGCGTGGGTCGGACGAAGTCGAGCAGGATATTGATCATCGTCGACTTCCCGGCGCCGTTCTGCCCCAGGAAGCCGAATATCTCTCCCGCTTCGACGGTGAGATCGACTCGATCGAGCGCCGTGACCGAACCGTACCGCTTGGACACGGTTTCGGCGCGAATGGCTGTCACGGATCACCTGTGGTAGGGACGGGATAAAGACCTTCAGCACGATTGCAGGCACAGCAACAGCCCCGACCTCCGTGGGACGCAGTCAGCTTCGAATCACCCATGCCAGTTATCCGCGAGCAGTGACTTCCCTACGGCATGCCCGCAGAGGCGCTGAGCGAGGACGAAAACTTCCGGACGCTCCTGGACCACCTCGAGGGGGTGGCGATCTGGATCATCTCCGAACCGCCGGAATTCGAGTACGTCAGCGCTGGCATCGAGGACATCTGGGGCGTGCCGGCCGCAGAACTGGAATCGAGCGTCCTCCGCATGATCGAGTACATCCACGAGGACGACCAGGAGCAGCTCCTCGAGTTGCTCGACAGTCCGGATGCGGAGCTAGAGGAGATGACAGTGCAACACCGCGTCGTCCGACCGGACGACGAGGTGCGGTGGGTCCAGGGCAGGCTGTTCCCGATCGAGGAGCAGGGCGTCGTGAAGGTCGTCGGCGCGTCGACGGACATCACCGAGCAGAAGCGGCGGGAGCGCCAGCTCGAGGCACTCAATCGGGTCGTCCGACACGACATCCGCAACGACATGGCCATCATGCTAGGCTGGGCGGAGATGCTCGACGAACACCTCGATCCAGCCGGCCGGGAGCACCTCGAGAAGATCCTGACCTCCGGCGACCACGTCGTGGAACTCACCAAGATCGCCAGGGACTACATCGAGACGCTGACCTCGGACGAGGAGTTGCCCGTCTCGGCCACCGCGTTGCAGCCAGTGCTCGAACGGGAAGTGACGCTCTGCCGGCAGTCCTACCCCGACGCGGAGGTCGCGGTCGGCGACGTGCCCGACGTCGAGGTGACGGGAAACGCGATGTTGCAGTCCGTCTTTCGCAATCTGTTGAACAACGCCGTCCAGCACAACGATCGCGCCACCCCGTCGGTCGAGGTCACCGCAGTCGAGCACGAGGAAACGGTCGCAATCGCCATCGCCGACGACGGCCCCGGCATTCCAGACCAACTGCGATCGTCCCTGTTCGACAAGGGTTGGAAGGACGTCGGGAGCCAGGGAAGCGGCATCGGGCTCTATCTCGTGGACCTGCTCGTCGACCAGTTCGGCGGCGACGTTCGCGTCGAGGACCGTGACCCGCGTGGAACGATCTTCACCGTCGAACTCCCGCTGGCACCGCGATTGTAGCCGGCTGCTCTGGGCCGAACGTACGGCTGCTGATCAGAAACCGGAAACGGGAGACGCGGATGTCCTGTCAGTAGCCGATCGACGTTCGGGGACGTCGCCGCGGCAGTGGTGATCGACCGTCCGGAGGACGCTGCAGCGTGCGAGGCGGGACGCACTCGAACGCTCGACCGTGGCCAGCGAAGGCGCCTATGGCGTTTGTGAGACCAACTGCGACGCTGCAGGCTGTGCCCCTCAATCGCCCGCTAGATCGGCGTCCTCTTTCGGGATCCTCCCGTCGCGACCCGCCGACGGCGTCGTGAAGCGCTCGCCGATCCAGCGGTCCAGCGAGTACGGTCCCGCACCCGTCACGAGCAAGGTCGAAGCGAGCCCGAACAGCGAGATGTGCGCGAGCACCGGATCGTCCGGCAGTGCGAACAGCGTGAGCGTGAACATCAGGAGTGCGACCAGCGAGCCCGCCCGGGTGAACGCGCCGACGATCAGCACGATCCCCAGCGCGATCTCGACGAGCCCGGCCCCGACCACCCAGAGGCCTGGATCGACCGGCACGACGGCGGTCAGGTCGTACTTGTCGACGACGGCGAGCGCCTGCCCGGGCGTCAGCAGCTTCTCGATCAGGCCGAGGTAGGCGAAGTTGAGGCCGATACCGACCCGGATCACCGTCGGGACGAAGCGCTGGTACGGACCGACGCGAGCGCGGACGGATCCCGTCAGCCGATGCACGGGGTCGATCCGGCCGTAGACGGTTCCCTCCGCGGAGGCGACGACCTCCAGCACTTCGTCGGCACTCGGTCGGCCGCTCCCGAGGAGCACGATCGCGACGAAGCCGGGGACGTACTCGAAAGCGAGCAGGAGCTGGGGCTCGAAGACCGTCGCGACGGCGTAGGTCGCCAGTCCGATCGCCGCGACGACGCGCGTTCCGAGTCCGAACAGCAGTGCGAAGCCGAGGCCGATCTGGAACAGCCGGGCCGCCGCGGGGAGGACCGATCCGGCCGGTTCGACAGCGGGGCTGACGAAGTAGCCCGCGAACCCGGCGCCGACCAGCGGCAGCCCGAAGCTCAATCGGAGCAGCCAGGGGAGGAGGTCCCGGTACTCCGCGACCGCCTCGCGGAAGACCGAAATATCGCGCCGGAACGGGAGGAATCGGAGGTAGGCGAGTGCCGCTATCCCGACGGCCAGCGCGCCCCCGCCGAGGAGCGCCGCGTTGAAGGGATCGGTGACGACGTTCACGAAGAGTTCGGCCGGCGACACGGACCCGTTGCTCGGCGCCGTGTAGCGAACGTGGGCGGCCACCGGCGTGCTCGCGAGGAAGATTGCGATGGCCGTGGTCAGCGCAGTCGTTCCCGTCCGGAGGGTCGATCGCATCGACGGAAATAGGGGCGACAACCGGAACCGTGTTTCGACGGCATCGGATCGGACCGGCGATTGAAGGCGAACGAACGCCGACGGAAAGCGGCGAATGAAAGCGGCGGCGGAAGACGGCAGCGGAGGAAGCGAGACGACGGGAGCGGCGAGCGGTCGCGGCCGACGCTACTCCATCGGCAGGTCGACCAGGCCGAGTTGCCGCAGCATGCCCATCGTGTCCAGCACCAGCCATCGCTCCGCGATCAACCCGTCCTCGATCCGCGTGACGACGTTGTTCGGGACTTCGAACGTGTTCCCGGTCGGTTCCATGCCCCAGAGCTCTCCTTCGTGCGTCCCGCGGAGGGTCACTCGCATCGAGACGAGGTCGTCCTCGGCGAAGATCTCCTCGACGGTCGCCGAAAAGTCCGGGAACGCCTCGATCATCTCCGCGATCTCGGCTTTCAGCTCGTCGCGGCCCTCGGCGTCACCCATCGGCGTGTGATCGACGACGTCCTCGGTCGTGATCTCGTCGATGACGTCGAGCTTGTGTTCTGTCGCTACGTCCTCCGGAACGCGGCGAGCGAGTTGCTTGTGCTTGTCTGTCGGTGATTGTGTGGTTGCCATGGTGTGTGCACCCGTTGCCAGCGGCTCTCAGATTGACGGCAGCGAGTCGTGGAGGGCGCTAGGAGTAAAGAAGGGCCGACGGACGTTAATTGTTAGCGCGGCACGTGGAGGGGAGGTGGCGAGAGTCGGTGTAGCACGTGGGAAGTCCCGGGGGACGAGAAGTCGGTCACTGGATCCAGCGAAGATAGGGCCACCCGATCAGCAGGCCGAGTACCATTCCCCACAGGTGGGCGTGATTCGCAGTGGTGAGCCCAGTCAGCGATCCGAGCACGAATTCCGCAGCGACGGCGAACGGAAGCGCGACGGCAATCGCGAATCGGAATGCTTCCCACCGATCCGTCGCCTCACCAGTCCACTCCCGTGAGAGAAAATACACGCTGTAGAGGCCGCCCCAGCCCAGGATCGCGCCGCTCGCGCCAGCGCCCGTGGTGCCTGTGAGGTTGGCGTGCAGGAGTCCGCTTCCCAACCCAGTGGCGATGAAGACCAGGAACAGATGCGTTCTCGGGATTCGCTCCTCCAGATACGAGCCCAGCAAGAGGAGCGCGCCCACGTTCACGAACAGATGCGCCGGCGAGACGTGGGCGAAGAGGGAGAGAATCCAGGACGGTTCCGGGGTCAGCCCTGGGGAGAATATGAACCAGTACGCGACAGTGTCGATGCCCCAGAGCACGATCGAGAGGAGAATGAAGGGGTAGAGGGCCAGGCAGAGAACGAACATCGCCGTCGTGAGGGGATGTCTTCTATAGAAGTCCGACTCCCCGATCATCTAATTCAGTGGTCGAATCGGTGGCGAGTAATCCCTTTTGGCTGGTTGACATCTGGGAAAGGTCCCTGTGATCCCGTCCGCAAATGCCCGAGAGTCGTCCGAATCTGAGGAGCTGAGCTACTCATCGACGGTGCACGTTACTCATCCAACACATGGATAGAGAAACGACGTGAAGAAGGCGATCACCGAATCGAATAAATCCTCAATAAGGAGTCTCGTCGCGAGGGAACGTCTCAATATCGGGCTTCCCGTCAGTGATCTCATACCAAGTCTGCACCGGGATTCCGCATTGCTCCCGAACGGCGTCCCGAGCAAGACGCCAATAATTGATCCCAGCCTCAACTCGGAGCACTCGCTCTATGGATTGCGAGGAATGGTGTGGGCCTCGTTCGTACACCTCTGCCGAACAACTGTCAGAGGTGTTGTTCAGCTGAGTCCACGCTACACGTTCAACCGCTGGGAATGCATTGAGCAGCGTCTCGGCCAATTCCCTCGCATCAGGGCCGACCAGATCGGTTAGCAGAAAGGATACGGCACAGTTTGCTTGACGGACGTGGTCGATCCACGTTAGATTGTCTGCCGGCCAACTGGCAGCCACCTCGTGCGCTGATAGATCGGTTACGAGCGTGGCCGTTTCGTTCGTGCCCATATCCATGCAGACAGCAGTAGCATCGAAAACGTGTCGCCACTCGAACCATCTTCGAATGCCTGACCGGTAAGGGCGTGAAGTCGGACGGAATCCGCCTCGATCACGCCGCCCATCACACCCAAACGCCCATCTACGGGACCGAAGCTGACCGGGAAACGGGCTTCCCGGATAGCATGAATCTCCGAGAACACGACAACCGTGACGACATGAAGGTCTGGCTCAGCCAGGCCGACGTTGCACAGCTCCTCGATCGCGCTGACTGCCCCAACAGCGTCTTGCGTTCGCGCTCGGTGCGCGCTGTGGGCTCCGCTCCCACGAGGTCCTTGACGTAGCGCCCGAGCACGTCGTTGACACCGACGCCGGCACTGTTTTGCGAGTCTGACACGGGAACGGTGATCAGTTCCGCGAGACGCCCGTTCCGCGCGATCTCGCGACGACAATCCGGACCGTCGCTGACGTGCGTGATGCGCCTGCGAGCAGCTCGCTCCTCGCGGTCACCAGCACTCGATCACTCCGGCGGTGGCTTTAATCGGCTACCGAGGAACTGGCCGATGACACTGGGGAGGCCGACTGCAGCCCCCTCGCGTTTCACGATCTCCGCCGCACGTGGGCTACGCCGCTCTCTGCATCGGACGTTGATCCGCTCCTGGTCTGTGATAGGGGTGGCTGGAACGATCTTGAAACCTTCCTCGACATTACAGAGGTACGTACTCTCCGGAGGCTCAGCGACGTGAGCGAGAGAAAGTAGACTGGTTATAGCATCAACTCATCCCCTCTGAAGCCGATTAAAGTCTTATACAATCATGGATGTACAACCGGAACAATGGCGGACGACATCAACCAGTTGCTCCCTGAGGAAAGCGATATCATCATCTGGAATGTGGAAAATCTACCCAACCACCATGTCGCAATCGATTCTGGCGATCTAGCCACTGTAATCGAAAAGGCGGTATCAGCGGGAGCATCTGAGATATACCATTGCACGGAGCCAGAAGCGGGCTATCCAGGAATTGCATGGCGGGTCAATGATCTAACTCACGTCTACCACACTGGCGATTACGTTGAACCAGAGCTCCCCGAAGACGAGATTGAGGATTCGCAGTCCGACGAGGACCGTCGTATAGACGAACTCGCTGATGAGATATTAGACAATTATCGCGAACTCCTTGGAGACGACGAGATTTACCGGTTCGAGGAAAACCGCGAGATACTGCGGGTTGAAAATTTGCTACGGAAACGAGAGGAGATAGAGGAAGAAGCTAGAGCAGACCCAGAAACCGAGAAAGCAGCTGCTGAGTGGCTTGCTGAACACGAGAAGTTCAATTTGAACTCCTCTACAGTAGATGCGGAATTGCTGATCGAAGAGAGTGAATTCGATATGGATGAGGTCCGGGTAGAACCTGTACGTAAACGGGCCAGAGCGATCCTGAATACACAATAAATTCTCTTCTCTATAGATCCTCCTCCAACGTCAGCTCCCACTCGCTGGAATCCTGCCGATCAATGTGGACGTGGTGCTCGCCCTCCAGGTCGCCGGCGTCGTCGAGCAGTCCGTCGAGGCGCAGGTCGACCTTCGGGATCGTCACGCCGATTGTGTCCGAATCGAGCTGCCAGAGTTTGTTCAACGCTATGGGACTACCTGCAAGTAGAAATACCGGGATTTGAACCAGAGTAGACGGTCCTGCTCGGCCCGTCGGGTCTGCCGGGCTGCGACTACTCTGGTTCAAATCCTCCTCTGCTCACTTCTGTCTCCTCACGTCCGTTCGTCGCCAGAAGATGGGGTCGGAGGGCACGGCTCTCCCCGACTGCGCGATACGCTGACGGCTCTACGCTGTCGATCTGAATGGATCTGATCACTCATTGGTGTCCTCTATGTCAAGTTTCAGTGTCGTGTCCGCTCGCAGCTCCTCGAACTCCTCGTGCAAACCGGCCTTGTAGTAGTGCCGGCGGATCGTCGCCGGTTGCGCATTCACACGCTTGGCGACGGTCTCGATATCGAGGCCCTGGAGAAGCTGCCAGGTGATGCTGCCAGTCCGCACCGCGTGGAGAGCCCGGCTGCTCGGGCACTTACTCGAGAAGTTCCGGCGGGTGTAGTCGCAGGTCTCCCGACGGTTCCCGTGGGGGCACTGCTCCACCAGGCACGGCTGCGTTCCCATGTAGCTCCAGGCGCGGAACGTGGAGTCGGACGGGCGGCCTTGCCGGGCGCAAAACAGCGGCTCGCGCCCCTGGTCGTCGCGCTTGTCCACCCGCTCTCGGGCGATGTAGGTCTCCAGCGCGGCGACCACCTGCTCGGAGATCCCGACGACGCGCTCACCGGCCTCCTTGTTCTTCAGCCGAGTGTGCGGCGGTCGGTGACGGAATTCGAGCGTCTGCGCGTCGGGGTCGTAGTCGCGGAGATCGAGGGCTCGCAGGCCGCTCATTCGGCAGCCCACGTGCCACGCGACTTCGAGCACCGCGTGCTCCGGTCGACCCTTCCAGGTTCGGTCCCGCCGGTAAAACTCGATCAACTCCTCGGCGTCCTCGTGCGCGAGTTGTTGGTCGCTCGACTCCTCGGAGCGATCCAGGGTTGGCGGGTTGACCTTCTCGGCGAGACCGTCCTCGACGATCCCGAGATCCTCGCAGTAGTCGAGGAGCTGCTTCACTGCGACGAGCGAACCGCGGAGGGTCGTCGGGGAGATCTCGTCCGCTTCCCGGTCAGCCCGGTACTCGTCGAGATCCCAACCCGACAGCCTGCTCATCGACTCGATGCCGTTCTCCTCACAGAACTCGACGAACGCTGTGAGGCGGTTGTCGTAGGTCCGGACGGTCCGCTCCGTGTTCTCCGCGCGGCGGCGATCGAGGAAACGCTCGCGCGCCTCGCGGGGACCCAGGTCCCGCTTCCCCCTCACGCCGTGCCACCGTAGCACTTCGACCACCCGCACTCGGGACAGTACGGGCAGCTGGAGGACTCGCGGACGCGGGCCGCGCCACAGTCGGGGCAGGTCATCGCGCCACCTCGGGCCCACAGCCCACGGCGACACGCTCCGCCTCGAAGGGATCCGCCACGCTCACGGGGACCACCGCGGCGTGAACCGCCTGCTGTACCTCTGGGATGCGTCGTTGTGTGTCGAATACATCCGCTCGGAGAGTAAGCGCGGTCCGTTGAGTAGGAAATCCTGAAGCTCGGTGAAAGTGGACGTGTTGCTACGCACCATCGCTGTGCGCGTGCTCGATGCCAGCCGTCGTGCGGGGCACTTTTGCCCCGCGGCGTCGGATTCGTACATGCCTTCGTGCCTGATCCACGGAGGCCACGCGGGCCGGCGTTCCAGCGCCGGGTCCGCATCTTACTGAGGAACCCGGCCGAACAGCGGCGGGTCCCGTGTGGGCTCCGTTGATACTCCCCTGAAGCTGCTGCCATATAAATCTAAGCTTAGCTTATATGCTCTAGAGAAATTGTTGCTCAAACATAAGCTGTAGATCTCAAACGTGAAGGGACAGATAGGTATATCAATCCAGCGTCGAACTTCCGGGCTATATGCGAAGATCAAGGGCTGAATGGATGACTCCAGCCGACGATCAGATTCTGGAGGTGCTTGCCGAGGAAGGTGCTGGTACACCTAGCTCGTTGGCAAAGACCCTTGATTACAACAACAACTACCTCACAACCCGATGCACGAAGATGACTGAGTACGGTTTACTGGAGAAACCCGCCCGAGGCCTCTATCGCATTACAGATGCCGGAGAATCATACCTTGCTGGCAATCTGAATGCCGAAGAGCTGGAGTCGGAGGCAGAATAACTCCAGATTGACCACTCATTTCGCTAGAACCGCACCGAAGACAATTTTCCTAAAATTCCCAAGCTTCAACAGTAACCTCCGCTCCATTATTTCCTTCGACATTCTTAGCTAAGACTACGAGAACATGGTTTCCTTCTGTAGAAAACCGCTCTTCCAAATTAACGCTAGTTCCCCAACTTGTTTGACTTTCATACCAATAATCCGTCCCCTCCTCAAAGAATTCAAATTCATCTTCTTCTACTACAACGAGGCGAATGTGTTCTCCAGTCCTTGAGATTGCCCGGGCCTTGATCCGGCTGTGAGTGTCGGAGTCAATATTCCATGAATCGTATGAATCCCCACCCGGATTGTGATCGAGCTCTACCGTTTCCTTCACCAGGAAATCATCATCACTCTCAGGCTCGTTCTCATAGGGCTGATTAGTTCCCATGCAGGAAGATGATGCCCATGTGACTAATAAATTGTTGTAAAGTTACAGCAGAACACACGAACCAACATCTCCATCAGAGCACGTCAACCGGGTATCCCTGAAATTTTCTGAGCAGACGCTCATTGATCAAGCGGAAGGTTTTGAGTGCGCCGATTAATCCACGGGCCAGGTTCTTCCGACTAACACTCAAAGCCGGACGGATTCCGGGCCGGTCACGCCGCCCACCGCACCCAAACGCCTATCTACGGGACCGAAGCTGACCGGGAAACGGGCTACCCGGACATGAATCTCCGCGAGCACGACAACCGAGACGATATGAAGGTCTGGCTCAGCCAGGCCGACGTTGCAGAGCTCCTCGATCGCGCCGACGGCACACACCAGCGCCTCGCATTCGCGTTAGGTTCGCGCTGTGGACTCCGATCCCACGAGGTCCTCGACGTAGCGCCCGAGCACGTCGTCGAGACCGACGCCGGCACTGTCCTGCGAGTCTGGCACGGAAAGGGCGATCAATTCCGTGAGACGCCCGTACCGCGCGATCTCGCGACGACCATTCGGACCGTCGCCGACGTGCGCGACGCGCCGGCGAGCAGCTCGCTCCTCAACGTCACCAGCACGCGATCACTCCGGCGGTGGCTCCGATCGTCCGCTGAGGAGCTGGCCGAGAACACTGGAGAGGCCGGCTGGAATCACCTCGCGTTTCACGATCTCCGGCGCACGTGGGCTACTTCGCTTGCCGCCTCGGACGTGGATCCGCTATTGGTCTGTGACTGGGGCGGATGGAACGACCTGGAGACTTTCCTCGATCACTACCGCGGAACGTACTCCCCGGAAGCACAGCGACGGGAACGGGAGAAAGTTGACTGGTTGTGAGAAAGTGAGGTACGGTCAGAGGGCTGGATAAGACTCTCTACTGTTTCGTTCTTCGAACACACAGTGGAAAACTTCTTGTTAAATTGGCTTGTAGAATGGTAGCAAGGTAATGAACCCCATTGCCCCCTTCAAACGACTTTGGAGCGGAGCGGTCAAATTGAAAAATTGGATTCGTAACCCGATGAACGGGAATGATCCAGTAACCCCCTTCAAACGACAGTACATCTCTACAGGAGCAGCATTCCTCGTGATCATCCTCTACAACGTAGGTTCGGCCCTCTATAATATCGGATGCGCCATCATTCTGGACGGTGGGGCCCACGTATTCAACGCTGTCCGGGCGATTGCGAGCGATCTCTGGCATGCTCGGCCCTCCTTCACTCGGTGGGCACTCCGGGGCGTGGAGAAAACAGCAAAGTTTAGCGCAAGTTTGATCGTAGCAACAGCTGCATTCCTGATAGAAATTCTTCGCTGAGAGCCTTCAATTCGGCTGTTAACCTCATATCCTCAAAGCCGCTTCGTAGGAAGAGCCAGCAACTGGAAGTTGCACTGGAACATTCACTTTCTATAAATCCTCGACGAGCGTCAGCTCCCACTCGCCCGAATCCTGCCGATCGATGTGGACGTGGTGCTCGCCCTCCAGGTCCCCCGCGTCGTCAAGGAGGCCATCGAGGCGGAGGTCGTCCTTCGGGATCGTTACGCCGATCGTGTCCGAATCGAGCTGGCGGAGTTTGTTCAATGCCATGGCTCTACCTGCGTCCCGGTACCCGTGATAAAACTCGGGGTTGGACCGCCGGAACCCCAAGGCCGTACCCAGGTTTTCCGCACTATCTTGTCGGTCGCCGAAACCGGCCAAGCCGCTGTTATGGCACGAAACCAGGTCGATACGATCGACGTAGGCGCGCTGACTATCGTCCCGATCGCCGCCGCGATGGTGCTCGGGGTGTTCGCTCTCAACATTTCGGTCTTCGGCATCGGCTCGCTGAGCCAGCCGATCGTCGGCTCCGGAACCTCGGCGATCACCATTCCTCTGGTGCTGTATCTCGGCGGCCTCGGCTGGATCGTCGGCACGAACGAACTCGACGGCAGCGACTACGAGGACTACGAGCTCGCACTCATCGGCTTCGCGTTCCTCTCCGTGCCGATGTACGTCTTCGTCCCCGTATTCGCCGATCTCGTCGGCATCTCCGACGTGATCCGCCTGCTGCTCGCGCTCGGCATCTCGGCCGCCGCCGTCCTCATCAGCTACGTGGAGTAGAGCAAATGGTACTGAACAACCCGGACCGCACGGCGGCACTCCAGCTGCTCGCGGTCCTCCTCATGGCCGTCGCGCTCGTCGGTTCCCTCATCGTCGTCGGGGCCGCGAGCGCGCAGGAACAGGTCGGTAACTCGACGGTGCCCGGCGTCGATGCGGGCGAGAATCGGACGGTGACCGTCGAGATTCATTGGAACGCATCCGCTGACGCTGCGAACGACTCCGCGAGCGTCGCCATCGAGCACGTCACCAGTGACGGCACGGTGAACGCGACGACCACGGACGCGGTCCCGGCCGATCCGGGCACCTGGACGTACAACCAGACCACCGTCTCCCCCGCCGTCGACGTCGACCACTTCGACGTGAACGTGACTGCCACGAATGCGAGCGTCGTCGACGACGTCCAGATATCCGACGACGCCGCTGCCGGCGGTGGCGCAGTGTCAGGTAGCGACGACGGGAGCACCGGCATCCTCGGCGGGATCATTCTGCTGGCCGTCCTCGTCGGGGGTGCACTCTACGTGAGGGACGCATGACCGAGGCGAGCCCACAGCCCACGGTCTCGCGCCGTACACTCCTCCGCTCCGGTGCGGTCGCGGCCGGCGGCGCGATGGGCATGGGCGCAGCTACTGAGTACGGCGCGATCGGCAACGTCCGCGCCTGTCCGCTCTGTATCGGCGCGGCGATCGTCGGAGCCGGCATGGTCGGGTACGCGCTCGGTCGCGAATCCGCTCCGGAGCCCGATCGGAGCGCCGAGCAGGCCGAGGCCGACTGGGAGAACTGGGTCACGTTCTACAACCGGGCCCGCCAGATCGGCACCCACGACAAGACGCAGCTGGAGCAGGCCCGCCGCGACGCCAACGGCATGGCGAACCTCGCACGCCGGGACGCAATCCTCGCGATCTACAACGAGGCGGTCGGTGGATCGAGCAAGAGTCAATCGCGAACGGCCGCCGAGGATGCCGTCAACGCGGCGTTCACGGAGACGCTGAAGGGCGTTCTGAACCACCACACGAGCCGCATCACGGAGCTCGAAGGTGACATGCAGCTCATCAACAGCTCCGACTTCACTACCCAGGCAAGCAAGGTGATCGAGGCCTACGAATCCACCGGCGATAGATGGGTCACGCCGACCCACTCCGTGCCGGAGTCGGGCACCTCCGGCGGCTCCCAGAACAACATCTTTCCACCGTCCTCGGACGGGTTCGCCAACTCCGACATCACCCTCCCGAACGGCGATACCGTCTCCGCACCCGTCAAGAAGTCCATCAACTCGAAGGTCTGGCTCGATGGCGATTACAAGGACGCCGTTGCCACGATGCTCACGCCGTGGCCCGAGCATCTCGCCGTGCAGGCGTACAACAATCCGTCGGTGCTGAAAGACACTTCCTCGCAGACGCTGAAGTACTTCGACCTGCTCACGAATCCACGGATTCGCGAACCCAACCCCGACGAGTACGACTCGGTGAACGAGTCGGAAGTCGATACGTCGGACTTCGACGGGCATCAGGTATACCTCCACGAGACGAAATTCGTCGAGGTCGTCGAGGAGATCGAGACGATCCGCCAGAACGTCCTGGAGGAGGTGGACCTGCTCGTCGATACCCACTACGACGCTGCAAAGAACGGCGACATTTCCCTTCCCGAAATGACCGCCAGCCAGGGACTCCTGGAGGCAGCGCGGAACGCGGATTCGTTCCGCGAGGTCGCACTGGCCTTTCGCACGATGGGCTGGGCCGTCGCTGACACCGCGACGGTGATTCGCTTCCAGGACTCTCAGGGTAACGTCCGAGAGGTCGACAGCAAGCTCGCGTGGGCGCGGCAGGACCAGCCCGATTCGCTGGAGGTCGGCCTCGAGTACGACGCCGGCCAGTTGCCCGGGACGCTGTACATCGCGTACAACTACACCGACCAGAACGGCGAGACCGCCGCGACCTACGGCGCGCTCGGCGGGAAGTTCACCATCGTCGCCACCGAGTCCGGGAGTTCCACAGTCGGCTTCGAGCATCGCGGTGTCGTCGAGACCAGCGACTCGCCGACCGACGTACAAGACGAGTTTCGCGACACGAACGACGCCGAACAGGACGCCGAGGAGGCCCGCCAGGACATCAACGTGACTTCCGGCGGGTTCACCCTCTTCGGCGGGAACGGCGGCCTCGGCGGTGGGCTTGGGCGGATCGTCGGCGGCGCGATCGTCGTGATTGGCGCGCTGTTCGGCATCAACCTCGTCACCTCAGGCTGACCCATGCAACGCACTTCTTTCGTGCTCGGTCTGCTGCTAGCCGCGCTACTCGCGACGGCTGCCGTACCGAGCCCGGCGCTCGCACAGGCACAGAATCAGACGGCCGCACAGGACGCGCCAGAGGGCTACGAGGAGCGCGTCGACGAGTGGGTCATACTCACCGACTGGCGGTACGACAGCTCCGAGAACCGCTTTCTGCTCACCTTCGAGAGCGAGCGCACCGTCCGGGTGACAATCTCCGAAGTGGTGAGCAAGAAAGAGGCCGAGTCGGGGACGTACTCGGTGCAGCAACGGACCATCGAGAACGGTACCACGACCGTCGAGATGCCGGCCGACACCGGACCGAGCGGCGAGGCCGCGGTCTCGATCACCACGGCGCGATCCCTCCAGGAAGGCCGCGGCGTGTTTGTCTCGACCGGCCAGCAGTCGAGCAATCCGTTCGGCGCGTTCGGTGGGACGCAGGGCCTGTTCATCGGCATTCTGCTCGCCTGCGCCTTCGCACTGCTCGCGGCGCTCGTCACGCTCTGGCGGGAAAATGATGGTGTGGAGGTGGCAGCGTGAGCGACCTGTCGCCCACGTTCGGGAGCTGGCGGGATCGCCTTACGTATCTCGTCGCCGAGGCCCAGCTGCTCGTCGCCGGTCTCCTGATCTCGCTCGGGATCATGGTGCTGTGGTTCCAGCCCAAGCTACCCGGCGTGCCCGGTTGGGTGTACGGTGCGATCGCCGCGACGCTCCTCATCGGGCCGATCCTCTTCGGCTTCTTCATGTCGTTCATCGGCTGGCTCCGAACCCGCCACTGGGTCACCGTCCACCACATCAACGGAGTAACCGACACCCGCGAGAAGTACAAAGTATCGCCGGAAGTCTGGGCCGAAAAGACCGTCGAGGGGCCGTCGCCCTACAGAGTCAACGACGGCGATGCATTCGAGGTGCGCGAATTCGACTACTACGACGACCAGGACGAACTCATCGTCACGGGGGCGTACTTCAGCAAACTCGCCGACTCGAAGCTCATCACGGTGCAGGCGATGCTGGAGGACATTCACGGCCAGCTCATCGAGACGGCGATCGCCTATAACAAACTCCGCGGCCGGATCAGCCGGATGGGCGTGGAGATCGAGCGCGACGTGGTGAACTTCCAGGCCGAGGCCGACGAGCGTGGGCTGATGGGCCGGAAGACCGCCGTGAAGGAACGGTTCGAAGCTGCCGAGGAGGAAGCCCAGGAGTGGGACACGGACGAGATCAAAGACCTCGGCGACTACGAACTCGACTACGACCCGGTAGAGAACCCGCGCGGTGAGCCCCTCGAACCGAGCGATCGGCCGGCGGCAACCGACGGAGGGACCGACCAATGAGCGGCGACGGCACGGACCCGCACGCGCTACATGTCACCGCGGAGGCTCGCGAGCACCAGGAAGGCTACTCGGCGCGGGAGAACCGCGAGATAGCCGACCACGGCGGTGTGATCCGCGACGAGCAAATCAGCCGCGCGCTGGCCGTTCGGGCGATTCACTACGATCCGACCAACGCGGAGCGGCCCGGCGCGATGCCTGGCGAGTCGAAGGACCTCCAAAAGCACCGCGAGATTCGGAAGATCGAGGGCACCGAGACCTTTCGGCGGGCGATGGAGAACGGCGATACGCCGTCGGTGAAACACCTCGTCGGCGACACCAGCCACCAGCCCGACATCAGCGGCATCAAGGCCATCGGTGCCGTCGACGAGTTGATCGAAGGCCCCGCGCCGGTGATCGTGGTGCTCGGCGAGCCCGGCGCTGGAAAGACCGACTTCGCCTGCCTGCTCGCGCAACGCTGGCGGGCGCTCCAGAATGAGCAGAGCCTCGTCGGGACGAACATCCAGACGCTCCAGGAGGCAAACGAGTGGGTTGACGAGACCGGCGATGTACGGGACGGCTGGATTCCCAACCACCCGACGCTCGTCGAGTGGGTCAAACAGGACGGCAGTCCACTGGAGCACAGCCAGCGACCGAAGCTGTTCATCGGCGACGAGTTCTCGAGTGCGGCCAGCGGGAGCGGCGAGCAGGGCCAGAAGGTCCGCAAGAAGATGGGGCCGACGGTGTTCAAGATCCGCAAGTACGGCGGCGCACTCATCTATATCGGGCACGACGAGTCCTCGATTCACCCGATGCTGTGGCGACTCGGGAAGATCGTCAAGAAGGTGAGCAAGAAGAAGGCCGTCGTCGCGGATCGAATCAGCGGCGGCCAGCTGAAGGACGTCGAGACCACCATCGAGGGCGTCCCGCCGACTGACTGGCGGTACAACACGAAGGAAGAGAGCGACTGGCACTGGTCCCGGCCGAGCGGTGCCGGCCAGGAAAACGGCCTCGACGAGGAACAAGCCGTCAAGCCGGTCTCGATGTGGACTATGGTCCAGTGCCGCGAGCAGGGCATGTCGCCCCGCGCAACCGCCGAGTTCGTGCCCTACAGCCACGAGACCGTCCGAAACTGGCTCAAGGAGTACGACAACGACGGCGAGAAGCGTGATTGGGTTGACAACGTGGAGGCTGCGATCGCATGACGGCGAATCGATGTCAAGCTGTCAAGCGCAGGCGATCCCCCTTTAGTCTACGCGGGTTGCTCTCCTTCGTCGACAATACCCGCGGCCCATCGCGGCGCGTGTCGCGGGCGAGCCGGCCGGAGGAGGAAGAAAGAAAGACGCGCGACGGGCGTGCGTAGCGATGCCGAGCCACCGCGCGAACCACTACGGAACCGCTTGCGAGAAGCGGATGGCCGCGAAACGACGATTCGACCTGGAGCGATCGAGCTGGCACGACGCGACCTTCCAGAACGGCACGCCCGTCGAGATCAAATCCACGCGGATCGAGCACTCAGACGGCCAGCCGGGGAACTTCAAGTTCTATCGAGCGTATCACGAGAAGCTCCGGCGGCACGACGGCTGGTACTGCTTTGTGGTGTACCGGCCGACGCGATCGGGATTGACGGTGGTGAACGATCGGATGCGCCGGGGCGTCGACCTGCCGTGTCTGCGCTGGCATGGCGGCGGCGATCACCGTGGGACAGAGCAGGCAAAACTCGCTATTAGTGACGTGTTCTGAATCCGCTTCTGTCAGTTTAGAGTCAAACTGAAATGTATCGAGCACCAACCTGGGATATGCAAGGTTCCTTGCTTTGCGATGATGAGGCCCAGGAACTTCTCAAAGAACGTGATATAGACATAACCAGCGGACAGAAGCATGATCTCCAGGATATCCGAAACGACGCCCAGACTCTCAATTACAAGTTATACGAGTTAGAAAGCCTGGGGATAGCCGATACTCAAGTTAAACTACTCGCATCTGACGCGTTTGAAAACCTCCGGAAAGGAGAGAGGGAGATCCTCCAAACGGAGAAGAAGCCGTTTTGGCGTCCCCTTCTTGCGATAGGTCTGAAGATTCTATTGGTTTTTGAGAAGATATTGCGTCTGTTGGGCCTCCTCGAACGCTAGCATTTTCGCACTCCGATGGGGGGACGTTTCGACTGCATAGCCAACTTCTGTGTGGACTATTTTGGATCTGTGATCTTAGTCACAGCCGGCGGTCGCTGATGCTTCACGGTTTACCGGAAACGCCGGACCGGCGCCGAAGAGCTCATGACGACCTCGATATCCGCTGGAGGGCTGTCGAGATTCCGGTGGCACGGTGGCGATGAGCACCGCGCACCGAGCAAGCCGAGATCAGATATTGGCCTCGTCATGATCTCTTTCCGGGCTAGTAGAATTAAGTAGAATCAGTTGGAGTGTTGGCTATGGGAAGCAATCAGGAGGGCATCGCGGGTTTGGCCATCCTTTTTACCATGATTCTAATTGTGGTGGCGTTCTACCAGATTCTCATCAGTGGCGCTGATTCCCAAGACACGGTGCTTGTCTGGTTCGCAAATCGGCCAAACCTATTCTTGGTAATTCTTCTCGTCTTGCTCGTGTTTGGGGCCGCACTAACCGCTATGCAATCACAGCGATGACTGGGGAAAATATCGCTAAAGAGGTTTCGTCAAATGACATTGAACCTGATGTTGCTCGTAGCATTATTGACCACCAAGTCACACTTCTGATTCAGTTGAATGATGAACTCCTTCGAACGATCAGGGTTCATGCAATATTTGGAGGAGTGATCATAACGGGGATTTCTTTCCTGGGGGACAGTGCACTGTCCATTCACAATTCATCTGGTCAAATCAAAGTGGGGTCAGCGATGTGGGCTTCATTTGCTGTTCTGTTTGGATTTCTTTGGCTAATCCGTTTAGCTTGGTCGAGAATCAGCTACACAGACCTCAGACTCTCATCCAATCCCGACGGCGAAGGGAAACCAAGAAACTCCGATCTCAATCTAAGCTTTTTCGCGGCTCTGAGAGTCACCTTTATTCCGATCAAACCTTCTTGGATAGAAACTAAGTTTGAGAAAGAGAATGTTAGGAGAGAGGTATTCGGATCAGACTTTGCTGATTGTATTGAACACAATAACTGGATCTTGAAAACACGAGAGGGCTATGTAAACTCTGTGCAGATGGGCCTCAATACATCATTTGTCTTGACGGTGCTTTGCCTAATAGGGATAGCAGTCAACTGAATCAAGAATGGTGCTGTACACAATTGCCTCCCAGGACGGCAGTAGTTTTACGTGCTTGAACACTGCCGACTCCTCATATGGGACAGGAGCCACCAGACTGGGACCCAGAACTATCCGGGTCAGCGGCTGTTAAAGGGATCAACGGGGATGAAACAACACTACACGCCGTCACTACAAGATATGACACTGGTGAACCCAAGCTATACACCGTCTGTGGTCTGCCAATTCAGGACCAATCAGATGCTCCAAAGCAGGATTACAACACATCTGTCCTCGATCTATGCCCGGATTGCTGGCACGAGTCGGTAAGAGATTCACAAGACCCGTCGTAAGCAAGGTTGTCAATCCCGTTTCTCAGGGTCTCACCTCCTACGAGTCCCGCCTACCTCGCTTGATACGGCGATATTGTAGCCTAGACGTCAAGCCCGCGCGGCGCGCGCTCTGCGCGCCGCGCAATTCCTTCTCCCCCTTAGGGGCACCTACCGTAGGGGCCCCTGCCAATCCCAGTGCGGAGCGGAACCGCTGCAGCGGTCGAATTCGGGCACCTCGAACCCGCTACTGATCGGTCTCGAATTCCTTCCGTAGCGGGAAACTGGCTCGATCTTGGCCGGTGCCGGCCGTTTACACCCCGATGAAAGTGGAATTCGCCCCGTTTTGCGAAAATATTGAGAGTAATGTGTCTCCGATCGGAGCGGAAATCGCCGAAAACGACCGCGAGAAACAGTGCTGCAGCTATCCGTCGGCGCGATCACGACGGGGAGCCGGGCCTACCGGAGTCGACTCGGCAGCTCGTCGACGCGCACTCTCACGTCCTGGTCGCCAAGCTCGTCGCGATCGTACTCGAGGACCACATCCGAAAGAGTGGCGCTGAGGCTCGCGAGGTACTCGAAGCCGATGCGATCTGCCTCCTCGCCGCCCACAGGCCCACGGTCGGGCTCGTCGTCGCCCTCGGTAGCATCTTGCTCGCGTAGCTCCTCGCGGCGCTCACGGCGCTCCTCGGCGCGCTCGTTCATGTCCTCGGCCAGATCGTCCGGGCGCACCTCGCGAACGATCTCGCGGGCTTGCTCCAGGACGACGCGGCTCACGAACGCCACGAGCACCGGATTGCCGAGGCGCTTCACAACGCCGGCCTCTGCAAGCCTCGCGACGTGGTAGCGGACCGTCGACCGGGCGAGTCCGGTGCGGTCCTCAAGGGTGTCGTAGGTCGCTCCGGTCTCCTCGGCGACGACGCGCAGGATATCGTAGACGGCCGTAGTGGACTCCTTGAGGGCCTCCCGGTAGATCTCCGTAGCGAGGTCCTCGTACCGTCGCTGGAGCATCGAGCGGCGGCCAGTCGGCCGCTCGTAGTCAAAGGGCGGCGCAGTGTCGCCGTCGAAGAAGTCGTCTGCCACAAGGTCGCCGCGCTCGATGCCGGCCCATCGCCCATGCGTCGCGACGACGGTGCGGAGGTGCCCCAGAACCTCGTCCCACTCCTCGACGTGGGGCAACTCACCGCGATCCACGCCGGCGTATGAGGCCTCCATCTTCGGGTGGTGCAGCGGGTCTGAACGGGGCCGCTTCGACCACTGCGACGCCTGGTAGACCTTGAGCTCCGTACTGTACTCCTGGGGCTCGAAACCGAGCATGTGCCATCGATCGCTCTCCAGCTTGGACTCCAGCCAACCCTCCTGCTGGCGGCGCTGGTGAGCCTCGATCTCGGCTTCGCCGCCCCAGTCGATGAGCTGGCGCGTTTGATCGATCGTCTCGACCGCGGCGGCCTTCTTCTCAATATCGAACCGGATATGCGCCTCGGCCTTCGCGATCCGTCGCGAATCGTGTACCCTGTCGTCGAGGTCGATCGCGTCGCGACCGTAGACCGCCCGGAGCGCATCGTACATCCGGCGCTCGATCTCGAAGGCTGATTCGGCGTAGGTGCTCCAGCCGATGAGTCGGGTCCCTTCACCGTGCGGGCACTCCAGCGGATCGCCGGACTTGTAGACCATATCCCGGAACTGGGGCATGATCTCGACGTGGAGCGCGACGGGTGGCTTTCGCAGTACCTCCTCGCCGTCGGCGTTCTGCGCCCATCGCCGGAGCTTCAGATGCTGCTCGTAGTAGGCGCTGTAGTTGTCTCCGCGACCGGTGCCAGCCTTCCAGCGCGACGACGTGAGCACTAGCGCATACTCACCTTCCGGGAGCCAGTCGGCCTCGAACTCCTCCACCGCGACGTGGGGCTCGCGTTCGTGGTCACCGACGTGCTCGCGCCAGTAGGTGAGGGCGCGGTCGTAGAGCGTGCCGCGTTCCGCTATCGGGTCGCTCCGATCGGCGTGGAGGTCCGCCAGTTGATTCATGACGCTCGCGCCGTGAGCCCTCGGACGCGGGAAGGTGTCTCGCTCCGAGCCCGTCACCTGGTCAAAGTCAGCGGGCTCGGGGGCGGCATCGACGCTCACAGTGGACCCTCCTGCGCAGTCCGATGTTCGTCCCGACAGTCGCCACACAGCCAGCGCGGGCCGAGGCGCTGCACGCCTTCCGTCGATCCGCACCACCAGCAGGGGTCGGGCTCGACGATCCGGCTGCTCATGCGGTTCCCACCTCCGCTTGAGGAACTGGAACCGGACGTGAGCGGCCGTCGGCCAGGTCGATCTCCACCGACGCCCACCCATCGGGAAGCTCGTTCGGGTGGCTCGGCAGGACGACCCAGCTCGGGTGTCGGTTGCACCGGTAGCCGTGCGTCACCAGCTCGTCGGCCTCCAGGTCGTCACGGATCGTCGGGTGCGCAATCCGCTGAGTGCCGAGCGTGCCGCCAATCGGAGCGCCACACTCCGGGCAGATTTTCAATCCGTCGGCGTCGGTCGTCGGTGCTCGCACCACGGTCGGAGCCTCGACGCCGTACCGGGACAGGCCGGTGCTCACGCCGACCACCTCCCACCGGAGCGACAGGGATGGTCCTGTGGGTCCGGCGTCTCGGCGTCGAGGCCGGCGGCCGATCCTTCGGCGATCCGCGGCCAGGAGTCGCAGTCCGGGCAGCGGTGGGCTCGACCATCGTCGTCACCGTAGACGCGGCGGAACCGCTCACTCACGTGGGCGTCGCAGAACAGGCATGAAGCCGTGCCAGCGGGCCCCGATAGGACCGCTCCACTCACGCCGACCACCCGCAACGCGAGAAGTGTCGAAATCGAGAGTTACAACCGCTCTCGATTTTTATTTCAAATGGGGTCGGAGGGATTTGAACCCCCGATCGACTGATATCTCCGATCCGCCTCGGAACTCCAGAGCGTCGTCGTCACGCCCGGTGATCAACCCGGCCGTTCCGTATATCAGGTAGTTCGTCAGAGGCGGGCTCTCTGGAGTCAGTCGCCCTGCCGGACTGGGCCACGACCCCGCGATACGATCCTTCCGCTGGCCGTTGTTTAGGGGTTTCGATTCACCCGACGCCGAACGGATCCCGCTGTGGGCCGGCTCTCATGGCTCGGTGGCCGTACCACAGTCTGCACAGACCGAGACAGGCTCCTCGTGATGCCCGAGGGCTGCGTACAGGTCCTCGCCGCCGCAAGCCGGGCACGTCGCCGGCTCCTCGAATCCGCAGTCCGGACATATCAGGGCGGGCCCGGAATCGAGGAGTGCGGGCTCCCGGTACTCGTAGTCGCAGTCCGGGCAGCTGAGGGGAATTCGCACGTCCTCGCTCTCGGGCGGGGCGCCGATCGCCAGCAGGGCGAGTTCCCGCGCGGCGTCGTTCGTCACGGACTGGTACTCCCCAGGTTCGAATCGGATCGCCTCGTCGGCGTCGAGTTCGACCTCGCCGTCGAGCGTCTCGATCGTTGCGGTGCCGTCGAGAACGAGGAAGCACTCCTCCTGGTCGCCGTGGGCGTGGAGCCCGCTGATCCGCTCGCCAGGTGCGACGACGTAGTGGTTGATCGCGACGTGCCGGCTGACGAGCGCCTCGGAGAGGTCGTGGCGGGCAGCAGTGCCGGCGGTCGGGCCAGACTCCAGATCGTCGATCGCGACGCGATTCATGGTCCGCAGTTCACGGGGTGCTGGAAAAAACACTGCGGCGACGATGGACCGGCGGCTGCCGATTCAGTCTCCGTCGAGCCGATCGATTGCCGTCTCGGTCACCGAACGAGCCCGACTGAGGTGGTCGTCGGCCGCGTCGTCGCCGGTGGTCTCGACCTCGGAAAGCAAGGATCGAACGTGGCCGAGTCGCTCGCGAACGACCGGCGCATCGAGGTCGGCCGTCGCCAGATCCGCGGCGACCGCTTCGGCTTCGCCGATCCAGCGAGACGGCGTTCGCTCGACCGGGAGCTCCTGGGTCGCAGCGAGGTGCTCGTGGATCGCCTCGAGGGACTCGTCGAGGTCGGCAGTATCGTCGTCCGCTGGAGGCGGATCTGGAGTCACTGGGAACCTACTCGCGGTCGGTTTCGGCCCAGTCGCACTCTTGACACTTGTACCCGGTCACGAACTCCGTCACGGTCGGCATGTACCCGACGGCGAGGACGTCGCCGCCACACTCCGGGCACTCGCGGTCGGCGTCCTCGATCGCTTCGGCGTCGATCACGCCTTCGCCTTCCACGATTTCGGCGAGCGAGACGGGCGTGACCATCCGGCCCTGGACGACGCGGTTCTCGGACATGCGTCACCGTCGTGGCTCCCCCGTCGTAAGGGTTGCTAGGAGCGGTGGCGAGCGCGGCCCGGTGCCGGACCGGTAGCGGAACCACTGCGGGAAAGGCCCATACAAGTGAAGGAGCCAGTGTTTCGAATATAGTGCTGGATTGGGCTACACCAAGGGCGGGCGGCTGTAGTTAACGCGGGCGGCTATAGGTAGGGCGGACGACTATAGCCAGGGCGGCCGTTCGCTGGTGGACTCCTCCTCTCTGATCCCGGCGCGGCGGTCCGTCGAGGCAGCGTCGTCCGTAGACGCGGCATTCGCGGACTGTTCCGCGTCGACGGACAACTCGGATTCGCCGCCGTCGCCGATCACCGTGTCTCGGACGCGAGACCGCTCGTCGGGGATGCGCGTCCAGCGACCGAGGTCGCCGTCGGGATCGAACGCGAACAGCGCGGAGAGCGCGAGCACCACGAGGGGAGCGAGGTCGGAGATGAACCCGATCTCCTGGGCACCGGGAAGCAGCCCGACGCCGAGCAGTCCCAGTGCCACCGCACTGCCGAACCGGAAGCGATCGAGGTCCACCACGCGGCGGAGCGTCGGACTCGTGACGGCCAGCAGGAACGCGAAGCCGACACCGACGAGGGCTGCGGCCATCGCGCGGACGACGAGCGCCGGTTCAGCCGTCGCGGCGAGGTTCGCGTTCGAGGGATCGACGCTCGCGACGAGGCCAAGGACGATGACGATCGCGGGGCGTGGAACGTACTCCGCGATGCGCGCGCTCGCGGTGGAGGCCGCGACGGCGATGACGACCAGTGCAGCGAAGCGGTGGAAGACGATCATGTCGAGCGCACCGGCGATGGCCGGGGCGAACGCCGCCTCGATCGCTGCGAGTGCTAGCAACGGAACGGCGACGAGTGCCACGGTCTTCGCACCTTCGCGAGCGCTGCCATCGAAGTCCGCGAGGATCACCGCGACGGTAGCACTCCCGCCGAAGATCAGGAGCCCGACCTGGACGATTCCCGCGACGGTATCGAGCGCGCCGGCGACGATGAGCGCCGGGAAGATGCCGTCGACGAGCGGAAGACACATCACGGTCGCGAGCAGCGCCGCTCGTCGACCTACCAGTGCCTCGATCCGCAGTGCGATCGGGTGCCGTGAGACGCTCATCGACTATCTATGTGCGCCCTCACCCAGGGCCATCGGGGAGTGGTGCCCGTGTGGGCCGACGGAACGATCGCCGATGACCTCGAAGAATTTTGTCGCCATATTCTGCCACTCGAATCGGGCTGCCGAACGGGGG
This sequence comes from Salinarchaeum sp. Harcht-Bsk1, assembly GCF_000403645.1. NCBI lineage: Archaea > Methanobacteriati > Methanobacteriota > Halobacteria > Halobacteriales > Natronoarchaeaceae > Salinarchaeum > Salinarchaeum sp. Harcht-Bsk1. Next base: position 3,085,544 of record NC_021313.1, on the reverse strand, counting down.
CGGCCCTGCGGCTGCGCAGCGGTGCCGGCTCGGAGTGGACTGGCGACGTCCATATATCATTAACGTTCAGGTTGGAGCATAAGGATTGCGTGAGGCACGGCCACACGGTCCACGTCGATTTCCTTTCATGCGTCCACGATCGGATGCACAGGTGCGGAGAAATCGAACGATCGACGAATCCGTGCTGTTCGTGGCCGCGGTATCGGATCGGGGGCGGAAGACCGCTCAGCCAGATTGCTGGCGGGCGGACGCCGAACCCCCGAGAGGGAGAGTCCAGCCAACGAGCGGACCAGGCGGTATCCATTTACGCTTCGATTGCCTACGCGACAGTATGTCCCGTGCTCTGAAGGTCATCGCCCTCGTCGCCCTCGTCGTCATCGCGTACAAACTCCTCTCCAGCGATTCGGCCGTCGAGGTCGAGTACGAAGCGGAGTAGTCCCGAACGCACTCGCCCGATCGACCGGCAGACTCCTCCACCCTCCGACGACTCGTTCGAACGGCCAGAGAAGGACGAACCCGGTCTGTGAGCGGCGCGTTTAACAGGCTCCTGGATCCTACCCCCCGTATGTACGGCGTCGTCACGCGCAACGAGCCAGAGACGGAGTGGGCCGAGTTCGACCACGCGTTCTACGAGGTCAAGGACGTCACCGGTCGCGGCGCCGAACCGATCGAGTCCGCCGTGAACATGGTTTCCTGCTTCGGGGACACCGCTGCAGTCGAAGCAGAGCCGGACCTCGCGGCCGTCGACGCGGACGGGACGCCGGCCACGCGCGACCAGCAGTACTTTGACTGGTCCTACGTCTGTCCCACGCGCGAAGACTACCGGGCCGGAGTGCTGGCAACGATCGAGGATTGCGTAGCGGTCCAGCCGGACGTTCGCCTCGACGACGTCGGGTTCCCGCGCGCCGGCTACTGTCGCTGTGAAACCTGTCGGGATCAGTTCGCCCAGAGCGACCACGACGAGTGGCAGGACTGGCGTGCGGCGGTCATTAGCGATTTCGTCGCGGATGCGGTGGACCGGATCCCCGGCCGCACCTACCTGACGCTCTATCCCGATCCCTATCCCGGACATCTCTTCGAACGCTCCGGGATCGACGTCGAAGCGCTCGAGCCACTCGTCGACGAGTTCGTCGTGCCGCTGTACGACACGGCCTACGGCACGACCTACTGGCTCGAAGCGATCGCGAACGGCTTCGCGGATCGGATCTCGGACGCCGACCTCGCGATCGAACTCTACGCCGTCGACGTCGAGATCGACCCGCTCATCCACGCCACCGAGGTCGCTCAGGCCGCCGCTGACGCCGTCTACTTCGGGTACGACGCTTCGAACGCACGAGCGGCGATTCGGCGACTGGAAGCCGACGCCAGGGACGGCGTCGCTCACGGGGAGAATGCGGGCCAGTGAACTGACGGATCGAGATTCCTCGTCCGTCGTCTGACGAGCGCACGACGACCACAGATCCAACCGTAATTCTCACTGAAAATAACGCTGACCGAGACGACGCTCGTTCAATACACGCCGCATTCATTGTTTTAGTTCGTGATTTGATCCGAATTTGGGTCCGAGTGTTATTCATTCCTAATTACTTACTGAAAATCAAAATAAATCGCCGGATGTCGAAAACGGTATATGCCAACCCTCGGTACAAGGCGATATGCCCCAGCTCGACGACACGGACCTGGAGATTCTCCGGCTCCTCGTCGCCAACGCTCGGCGCCCGTACAGTGAGATCGCTGACAAAGTAGGTGTCTCACCACCGACCGTTTCGGACCGAATCGACCGTCTCGAGCAACTCGGCGTCATCCGCCGGTTCACGCTCGACATCGACCGATCCACGATCGACGCGGGGATTCAGGTCCTCATCGACGTCGATACGGAACCTGGTGCCACAGAGACCGTCGCAGCCGACCTCGCCGACCAGAACGTCGTGGAGCACGTGTACGCGACGGCGGACGGCTCCGTCGTCGCCCACGCGACCGTTCCGGAAGACTCCGTCCACGACGTTCTCGCGGAGAGCGTCGCGATGGACGACGTGAAGTCCATCGACGTCCGTCTCCTCACCGAAGAGGAGTGGACTCCAGAGGTCTCTGGTACCGCATTCGCGCTCAACTGTGCAGTCTGTGGCGACGAAGTGACCAGTCAGGGCGAGTCCGCACGAATCGACGGGGAACTCGTGACCTTCTGCTCGGCGACCTGTCGCGAAGCCTACGCCGAGGAGGAACAGCTCGCCGCCGAATCGATCTGAGCGCGTCGACCTTTTTCGAGTTCCCCTCCCGTAGCTGGTAGTTCCCTCTAGGGCGATACGATATCCCCGGCCCGGACCGAATCGTTCTCCCACGACCCGAGTCGTCCCACCGCGAAACGAGTTCCGTCACCTCGAAGTGAAAGTGATCTCGGGGCCAGGCGGAGGAGCGCAGCCGTGCGGTTTCCACAGGAACCAGCAGTTCGACGATCCACGACGTTTCGGCAAGGCTTGACGATACACCCCTCGTCGGCAACCGGGCGATCGGGAGAGATGGATAAAGAGACAGAGAGATGGAGAAGAGGGACAGACAGGCAAAGAGAGATGAATAGAGAGAACCCGGGGAATCAGAAGCGAGCGAACTGTCGACGACAGCACCGTCGGAAATGGGGAACTGCGAGGAAGGGGCGGCCAAACGGACGAGTGCGGACGGGCGTGAGCGATCGCTAGTGCGTCAGTACGCCGCCGGTTCCTTGTCGAGGCCAGCAGCTTCGATATCCTCGCCATCGACCGAGGTGCGGAGTGCGTCCATGCCGTCGTCGCGATCGATGGCGAAATTCTCGGCGTAGAGATCCTGGACGCGTTCGTACTCCTCGTCGCTGAGCGGGGGCACCTCCGACGCCGCGGCCCAGGCTTCGACGTCCTCCGCGGAGCGGAAGGTCGGCGTGACGCTCGCGACGGCGTCGTGGTAGAGGAGCCACTGGATCGAGGCCTGCGCGAGCGTCCGATCGCCGTCTCGTTCGAGGAACCTGATCTGCTCGACCTTCTCCCAGCCGGTCTCGTACCACTCGTCGGGTCGGTGCGCCCGGTGGTCGCCCTCGCCGAGTTCGGTGTCGGGGGTGACCTGCTCGTTGAGGAGGCCCGAGGAGTGTGGGACCCGCGGCAGGAGGCTGGTCGAGGCGTCGTGGGCGTCGATCTGTTCGAGGAAGTGCTGGCCGGGTTCCTGTTCGAAGAGGTTGAAGACCGTCTGGAGTGCGTCGACGTCGGCCTCCGCGGCGGCCTCACCTTCCGCCAGCCAGCCGATCGAGGGGCCGAGCGCCCAGCCGACGGACTCCACGCGGCCGGACTCCTGGAGTCGGTCGAGCGTCTCGAGGACGTCGGCATCGACCTCGTCGGCGTTCGCGTTGTGAAGCATCAGCAGGTCGACGTACTCGAAGTCGAGTCGCTCGAGCGAGCGATCGAGTGCGGTCTCGACCCAGTCAGGTTCGATCTTCTTCGGCAGTTCGCCGTGCCCGGCCTGCGGATTGTTGTAGAAGTCGTAGCCGACCTTCGTGGAGACGACGACGTCGTCGCGGTGGTCGGCGAGCGCCTCGCCGACGATCGCTTCGCTGTCGCCGTGCCCGTACACGTCGCCGGTGTCGAAGAAGTTGATTCCCGCGTCGAGGGCCGTCTCGATCAGGTCGAGGTCGTCCTGGTGCGTTCGGTCGCCCCACCAGTCGGTTCCCACTACCCAGGCGCCGAATGCGACCTCGCTGACCTCGAGGCCGGTGTCGCCGAGTTCCCGGTATCGCATAGGTGGTCATTGGCGTCCGCGTACTTAGGCCACGCGAAAGGCACGGTCGCGCACCCCTGCGATTGGGGGACCTTGGAGTGAGTCTTCGAATCGTCGGCTGGCGGAACTCACGCTGAGGCTGGCCATGGGGCAAATCCATGGGGCGAATCGTTCGGGGTGAATCCGACCTGCTATCGCGGCGACGGCGGGCAATTCCTCGACGGAAACCCATATGAACAGGCCCGCGCAATCTAACGGACATGACGAAACGTCACGTCAGCCTCCCGGCCGACGCGGAGGCGGGCGTCAGGGCGTTCATCGACGAGGTCGACGAGCGACTCGCGTCCGACGAGGACACGTGTCGCGTCGTCACCGACGTCCTCGTCGACCTCTTCGGCGATCGGGAGGCCTACGAGCGGTGGCAGGACGGCGGAGACGTTTCGCCAGCGGAGCGCGTGCGGCTCCAGAGCTACGATCCGTGCAACGCGACGCTCGAGAGCGAGTACTACGCGGAGAAGGACGAGGAGACGTTCCGGGAATCGAAGTACCTCCAGTGGCTCTGGCGGCAGTTCGACGCGACGCCGCTCGCGGACAACGTCGAGTTCGCGCTCCGCTTTCGAAGCATGCTCGCGCAACACCTGTTCGCGGAGTGTGGCGACGACTGCCGGTTCTTCAAGAACATCACCTTCACCTACGGCCACAACATCGAGGTCGGTGACAACGTCGTCGTTCACGACGACGTCCACCTCGACGACCGCGGCAAACTGACGATCGGCGACCGGGTCTCGATCTCCGACAACGCCCACGTCTACAGCCACGATCACGACGTGGTCGACCAGACCGAGATCACGAACTACCACACGATCGTCGAGGACGACGTACGTCTCACCTACGACACGATGGTCCGGGCCGGCTGCAAGATCGGAGAGAACGCACTCGTCGGTGCGAAGTCCTCGGTCACGTCGGACATTCCGGCCCACCACATCGCGGTCGGATCACCGGCCAAGAGCGTTCGCGTCAAACCCGGGTGGGAGCCCGTCGCAGCGCCCCTGGAGGATTCGCAAGAGACCGATCGCGAGGACCGGATCATCGAGCACGACGTGTCCGACGATCGGCCGATATTCGACGAATTCGAGCGCGACCTGCAGCCCCCTGGTGCCTGATTCCCAGTAGCCTGCTTCCCTCCTTCCGCTGGTCAAGCGATCCGCAGGACTGGGCTACGGCCGGCAATTTCGGAGCCACCCCATCCCGTCAGGAATAAAGGGGCAGTCCGCGCACCCTCCAGTAATGGCCTCGAGCGTCTCCGTCGTCCTCGCTGCGCTCGTCGCGAACGGAGCGATTGCTGCACTGAAGTTCGGGGGATTCCTGCTCACCGGGAGTCCGTCGATGCTCGCCGAGACGTATCACTCCATCTCCGATACGGGCAACCAGGTCTTCCTCCTAGTCGGTATCTTCTACGGCCGGAAGGAAGCAGACGAGCAGCACCCCTTTGGCTACGGAAAGGCGGAGTTCTTCTACTCCTTCCTCGTCTCCGTCTTCCTGTTCGGCATCGCCGGGTGGGAGAGCGCCAAGCACGGCTACGAAGCGATTCGACACGGCGAGACCAGCGTCGTCGAGGGCACTCAGACCATCCCGTTGATCGATCTCACCCTCCAGGGCGTCTACGTGAACTACGGAATCCTGCTGGCAGCGATGGTCTTCGAGGGCTACGCGCTCATGAAAGCCCGCGCGGGCATGAAGAATGAGATGGAGAGGCATGGATACGACGGGTACGTCGAGGCGTTCCGCAAGACCTCCCAGACGACGATTCTGACGGCGCTGACCGAGGACACGATCGCCTTGAGTGGACTCGCGCTCGCACTGCTGGGGATCTTCCTCTCGCGGTTCACTGGGAACCCGGTGTACGACGCCGCGACGGCGTTGCTCATCGGGCTCATGCTGATGGGCTTCGCGATCGCACTCGCCTGGGAGAACAAGCGGCTCCTCATCGGCGAGAGCCTGCAGCCCGACGACGAGGACGAACTCCGGAAGATCGTCCGCGAAACCGACGGAATCGCCGACATCACCGACTTCCGGACGGTTTACTTCGGCCCTGGCAACGTGATCGTGACGGGTGACGTGGCCTTCGAGCGTGGCCTCGCGACGGCCGAAATCGACGACCGCATGGAAGCGATTCGGACGGCGATCGAAGAGGCGAACCCTGCCGTGTCGCGGACCTACCTCGAGGTCGAGACGACCCCAGACGCGGACGGTTCTGCAGCCTGATCCTCTACGCAGGGACGGACCCTCGACGATCCCGATCAGTCTCGGAAGTACGCCTCGTCCTCGAAGGACTCTTCCTCGCCCTCGACGGCCAACACGTCGAGCGCGGTAACGGTGATCGGAACGTCGAGCAGTCCGGCGAGACTCGGTTCGGTCCGTCCCTCGTCTCCGCTGATCAGCTCTTTGACGTAGAGGCCGCCCTCGCCGTGTATTTCGACGGTCCCGGTCCGTTCGATCGCGTCGAGATCGAGTTCGTCCTCGTACCGACTGGCGATCACGGCGTCCGGAGCGACGGCCCCACCGTCGCTCCCAGCGGAATCGTGTAACTCGCCGTCGATCTCGTAGACGGTTCGGGTCCTCGTCGTGCTCGCGCGGCGGTGGTCGACGCGTTCGGGCGTGTACTGCTCGACGGTCTCGCCGTCGAGTTCGGCCAGGGCGTCGGCGAAGCTCGCATCGTCGAGTGGCGCTTCGGTTGCGACGTACGCCCGGTATCGCTTACTGGCGTCGAGTTCCTTCACGCGCTCGACCATCTCGTACGTCGCGAGACGGAGGCCCTCGACCTCCACACGTCCCGCGGCCGCGTCGTTGATTTCGGCTTCGAGCGCTTCGACGTCTGGGGAGCGACGGTGGGGTCGTTTTACTTCGACGACGAACGGCCGTCCGGTCCCGAGCATCAACGCGTCGACGTCTTCACGCCCCGCACCGTGGAAGAGCGCCTCCTCGCCCTCCATCGCGTCGCGAACGAGAGGAGCGATCTCCTGCTCGACGCTCGTCGGGTACATGTATCCGGTCCCGTCGCAGTACTCGCAGTCTTCCTCCCCGTCCTCACCGAGCTGCTTGCCGGAACCACCGCACTCCCTGCAGGGCCACTCCGTCTGTGGCACGTCGCGTTCGAGTTTCCGGTAGCGGCCGTAGACGAACGCGGGATTGACTTGCACGTCGACGTCGCCCCGTTCGAGGTTGAGTAGCGCGAGAACGTCCGGCCGGTCGAAGTCGACTTCCGCGCCAGCTTCCCTCCCGAATCGCTTCCCGACCTCGCGGTTGAACGCGGATTTGAACGCTTCGCCAGCGTCGGGGTCGAGGCCAGCCTCCTCCCGCAGGAGCCGATCGTTCTCCTCGATCAGCGGCGGCGTTCGGGTCCCGACCTGATACGTGTCGAAGTCGTAGTCGGCGGCCGCGTCGACGACCCGCTCGGCCCACGCGTCGTGCTCGGCGCAGTGTCCTTCACAGACCCAGCAGTCCGCTGTGGGCCCGGATTCGAAGTCCGCGTCGTCGGCGAGCGCAACGGCGGTGCGCAGCGATCGGCCACGCTGCTCGTTCGTGAGCCCGAAGCTCCGATCCGCAAACGGGCGTCCGAGACAGGAATCGCAAACCGGCCCGCTCTCGAGCAATCGACGGGCCGCGGCGACGACGTCCATAGTTCTGGGAGCGCCGTCGTCGCGGTAGTACCTTGCGGAACGGCAGCCCGGGGAGCGGGTGGATACTGACGGACATCGTCGATTCGACGGGGCTTTGAGCACTCCGCCGCTCGCGTCTGCTATGCGTCAGTTCGTCGTCGTCGGTCACGAGGTCACGACCGACGCCGAGATATCGCTCGACGACCTCCCGGGCGCCGGCCGGTTCGACGTGCTCTGCCGGGCCGTCACTGCTACACTCCTGACATCACACGGCATCCGCGAGGACACTCGCGTGCACGTCGTGATCGACGACGAGGTGACGATCACCGTCGACGGCGCTCACGTGCGGCGACTCAATCCCGACGAGCGCTCGACCGCGGCCCTGCTGCGTGGCGCCCTCGAAGAACGGGCGGAAGCGATCGGCCACCAGCCAGTCGAATCTTCGCCCGGCGTCGAACTCCGCCGGCGGGGATTCCAGGCCACGCTCGATGCGATCGTCCCCGACGGCGCCCTCGTCGTGCTCGAGGCCGACGGCGAGGCCGCAGGCGCCGCTGATACCCCCGAACGTCCCGTCTTCGTCCTCTCGGACCACAACGACTTCACGGAAGACGAACGGGGGATCCTCGAAGACCGAAACGCGAAGCGGCTCTCGCTCGGACCGATCGCCCTCCACGGCGATCAGGCGATCACGGTCGCCCACAACTGGCTCGACACCGACGGGTTCCAGCGGTATTGACCGCTGCCGAACAGGGCGGTCGCCGCCGCACTCCGGAATCGTTAAAGGCCGACGACTGCTTCGTCCACGTGCGGGCCGGTGGGGTAGCTTGGTATCCTTCGGCCTTCGGGTGGCCGTAACCGCGATTCAAATTCGCGCCGGCCCACTTCCCGCATCTCTCACCGCTGAGCGACGGCCTTCGGGTGGCCGTAACCGCGTCCTCGTGAGCGAAGCGAACGAGGGGTCGCGGAGCTTCGCTCCGGGGCGATACAAGTTCACGCCGTCTACGCGAGCGTAGCGAGGAGAGGCTCGGAGGACGAAGTCCTCCGGTGGCCCACTTCTCCAGCAACGAACCGCGACGACACACCGAGGAGTCCGCGCTGGGGCTACGACTGGTCCTCGTCTCGTGCCCCGTAAATCTGCGTGACGTGCGAGAACGTCACCAGCCCGAGTCCCCCGACGAGGTTCCCCGCCGTGACGACTGCCGTCATGTACGCGAGTCTGCCGAGACCGATCTCGGCTCCGAAGAGCAGCCCGAAGAAGACGTGGAGGACCGTGACCACGACGTGGTCGAACGGACCGAGCGCGAGGAAGAACCCCACGACGTACGCGAGCGCGATCCGGCTGCCGGCGGTATCGACGGCCAACAGCAGGTACGACAGGAGGGTGATGAGTGCTCCACCGGCGATCCCCCGGGCAAACCACGTCTCTGCGCCTCGTGCTGCGGTTTCCGTCGCGAACTGGGTGAGCGTCTCGGCTGCCCCGGGTGGGAGAGCGCCGTCGACTGCGAAGATGAGAGCGATCAGGCACCCACCTGCGAGATTGAACACGAAGGTGAGCGTCCACAATCGGAGCAGTGGCCGGACCAGCCAGCCACTGGCGTCGTCGACTGCTGCGGCGGTCGGATCGAAGAAGTTCTCGTTGAACAGTTCCGTTCGACCGACGACCACAAAGACCAGGCCGGGGCCGAAGGCGAGCGCGCCGGCGAGCTTCGCGAGGTCGCCGAACTCGGGCTCGACGATCCCCTCGACGATGCCCAGCGCGACGATTCCGAAGACGATGGTGAACCCGGCGATGAAGCTCGTGGAGGCGAGTTCCAGCAGCGACTGCTCCAGGCGGCGGTTGCCCTCGTCGACTGCGTCGTCGAAGACGTCGGCTGGAGACGGAACGTCGGTCACGTACGCAACGACGACGGACAGACTGAAAAGTAAGCAGACGACTACTCCGTCGTTCGACGTTCGAACGAACGCTCGCCGCAGCCGAGGCAAGTGATAGGTTCTTCGAGGTAGGTTCGATCACACGCCGTGCAGTGATAGAGCGGCGCAGACAAGGTGACCACGCCGCCATCTGTCGTCGGAGATGGCCCCGTTTGCGCCGATGAGCGCTCGTCGGATTCCGCATCCGACTCCGCGTCGTCGCGGACGGCTGCGAGCAGACGGCGCCGTTCGGCCCCGCGATCGGTGCCACTCACGTCGATCCCCTCCACGTGGCCAGTGATCGCCGCTCCTCCCACGTACTCCCCCAGTACTGGCGGCCACCCGACCGCCCTCGTTCCCCGCGCCGGTGCATAGTGACCACGTACCATACTACCCTTCATAATAATTCCGCTTTCGATTCGTCTGAAGCATTTTACCACTGCAGTAGTCACCAGTTTCCGTCACGGTGAGAACGGGAGTACTCGTTGCTCTCCTTCTCTCTATCTTTCTCTCCTTCTCTCTATCTTTCTCTCCTTCTCTCTATCTTTCTCTCCTTCTCTCGCCTTCCGTACCTGCCACGGCTGGCGACCTTCCGGCTGCCGAAGGGTTTTGCTGGCGGCCAGGGAAGTACAGCCTATGAGAGCAGCAGTTCTACACGAACCGGATCGGATCGAACTCGAGGACCGCGAAGCGCCTGCGCCTGGCCCCGACGAGGTCGTCGTCGACGTCGGCGCGATCGGCATCTGTGGCTCGGACCTGCACTACTACGAACACGGTCGCATCGGCGACTACGTCGTGGAGTCCCCGCTCGTCCTCGGCCACGAATCTGCAGGGGTCGTCGCTGCCGTTGGGAGCGACGTCGAGAGCCACAGCGTTGGGGATCGCGTCGCGCTAGAGCCTGGCGTCCCCTGCCGTCGGTGCGAGTACTGCCGATCGGGTCGCTACAATCTCTGTCCGGACGTGACCTTCATGGCCACGCCGCCGGACGACGGGGCGTTCGTGGAGTCCGTCGCCTGGCCAGCCGACTACGCCTTCACGCTCCCTGACGCGGTCAGTCTTACAGAGGGCGCGCTCGCGGAGCCCGTGAGCGTCGGCGTCCACGCTTGCCGCCGGGGCGACGTCGGCGCGGGAGACAGCGTGCTCGTGACCGGCGCGGGGCCGATCGGCCTCCTCGCCGCGGACGTGGCCGAGGCCTTCGGCGCGACGGAGGTCACGATCTCCGAGCCAGTCGATCGCAAGCGGGAGATCGCCGCCGATCGCGGCGCGACGAGAACGGTCGATCCCGTCGCCGACGACGTCCAGTCGGCAGTCGGTGGAACCGGCGACGGCGGCCCCGACGTCGCGATCGAGGCGACCGGCGACCCGGCAGCCCTGCAGGACTGCATCGATTCCGTCCGACGAGGCGGCACCGTCGTCTGCGTGGGATTGGGCGCCGAGTCGGAGCTCTCCCTCGACGTGGTCGACCTCGTCGACGACGAACTGACGCTCGCCGGCTGTTTCCGCTACGCCAACACGTACCCGACGGCGATCTCGCTGCTCGCCGACGGCCAGATCGACGCCGCAGGCCTCGTTGACTTCGAAGCGCCACTCGAGGAGACCGCCGACGCCATGGAGCGAGCGCTCGATCCGACGCTGGTCAAGGGGATGATCGAAATCGACGAGGCGGACGCCTGATCGGGATCGGTACGAAGCCGCGAGACGCTACAGGTCGCGGAACTTGGTGAACTCGGTCGCACCGCAATGCTCGCAGCGATCCGGTCGTTCGTCGTATCGCGCCTTGCAGCCAGTGCACCGCCAGACGTACTCGTGCGTCCGAGGGGCGTCGTCGACCGCATCGGTCGGCACGTCCGCCTGACCGGCAGAATCGTTCTGGTCGTCCGCGTCGTCAGTGTCGTCTGTCATAGCCAGGGATCGATCTCCTCGAGCGTCTGTTGGGCGTCCAGGTGGTTGAACCACTCGCGGTGCGACATCTGCCAGTCGTACACGTAGTCGTTCAGTGGCTCGGGCGGCGCCTCCCCGCGTGACTCACGCGCGACTGCCCCGTTCGTCATCCCCACGAATCGGCCGTCGAGGTCGAACACCGGTGCCCCGCCCGTGCCCGGGAGGCCGTGGACGTTGCTCCAGTGCTCGTCGATGTAATCGGGGTTTGCGTCGAACGTCTGGGTCCGGAGGTAATCGCCGACCGTCGCGACCCAGTGGCCGTACTCGTCGTGGTGGCCGATCTGCACGAGCGGTTCGTTGGGCTCGGGTGGCGACTCCGCCACGACCGACCGATCGATCGGCGAGCCCGGGACGTCGAGTTCCAGTAGTGCGAGGTCCTCCACGCCCTGGTGGCGTTCGACGACCGCAGCTTCGTGTGCCTCACCGTCGGCGGTGTGAACGGTCACGCGTTCGAGCGGGCCTCGCTGCGAAGCGAGCTTCTGTTTGACCGTTACGACCCGGTTCTCCGCGACGAACCAGCCCGTTGCGAGTCGGTGGGGGACGGGCTCGGGCCGCAGATCGACGAACACGACGCTGTCCGTGTGTTGCTGGCGAACGGCCTCGGCGCGATCCAGGACCGACTGGTCGTACGCTCCCTCGAACTCCTTGAGGATCGCCCGCAACTCGATCGCGCGTTGCTCGGGGTCGATGGGGTCTCGGTCGTCACCGTCCGAGCTTCCAGTGTCGTCGCCGTCGTCCCCGCCAGAGCCGTCACCGTCGGTGCCGTCGGCATCTCCGCCACCGTCGTCCTGTCCGTCGCCGTCACCCCCGTCGTCACCGTCCCCACCGACGCAACCCGCGACGGATGCGATCCCGGCGGCACCGCCGAGTCTCGCCAGGAGTCCACGCGAGTGCGATACGGGATCGTCCTCGGGACGGTCGCGATTTCGGGATCCCTCCCCAGCCGCGTGGTCGCTCGCGTCGGACTCGCCGCTTTCGGATCGAGTACCGTCGACGTCGTGCTGATCGGTCACGTCAGGTCCACGCCTCCATGCGATCCAGCGCCGATTCGATCGGCACGTGGTAGGTGGTAATCACGGGTCTCACGGGTTCGTGCAGGACGGTCTCGTTTCGAACCGGCGCTCCCCAGGCCGCCTCCTGCTCGGGGCTGATCGTCGCGTAACTCGAGATTCCCACGACCATCCCGTCGAGTCCGAGGACGGGCGAGCCGCTATTGCCGATCAGGATCGGCACCTCGGAGGCGAACGAGTGCTGTTGCTCGTGGTGCAGATAGGGACCCGCCGCCAGCACCCAGTACCCGAAGTTGCCGGGGTGACCGACCTGAACGAGTGGGTCCTCTGGGTCGAGCGCCTCAGACATCCCCGTTTCGAGCGGGGAGAGCGTCCGCTCCGTTTCGAGCAGTCCCACGTCCGGCCGTCGATCCTCGACCAGGTCGACGACGGTCGCCGAGAACTGCTCGCCATCTAGCGTCCAGCAGTCGACCTCCTGATCGGCGGACTGGACGGTGTGCGCGACGGTGAGCAGGTGCGATTCGTCGACAGCCCACGCGGTTCCGAGACTCGCAGGCGAGGCCTTGAGGACGTAGACGCCCGACCGCGCCTGAATTCCAACGTCCTGTGCGGTCTCCTTCGCCGCTTCTGGCATCGTCGAGAGTCGCTCGCGGCGTTCCTGACGGCGCTGCTCGAGTTCGTCCTCGAGCCGTTCCACCGCCGCAGCCGGATCCTCGTCCTGCTCTTGCACCGCTGGGGGTGAACTGGCGACGGACTGAACCGAAACGCTGGCAGATGCGTCACGGTCGTCGGCAGCGACCGAGGATGCGGACCCAACGGCCCCGGCACCGGCGAGCGCGCAGATTTTGACGAATCGACGACGGCTCGACTGCGGCGTCACGGACCTGGGTTTGCAGTCAGCAGTATAGAGTGTTGGGACTGAACAACTACGTGGAACCACGCAACGGTTTCTCGAAGCCACCCGCCGCGAGGTACCGGGCCCGCCTGGCAGCAAGCCACCACGAATCGAGCGGGCACGCCCCGATCTGCCGTAAGTGCTAACGGCGGTCGCTCCGAACGGCTGCCATGGCTCGGGTCCCCTTCGGCGTCTCGCGGCTGGATTCGATGATCGGCGGTGGCGCACCCACCGGGAGCACGGTGTTGCTCGCGAGCGAGGTCGGTGCCGGGGGTCGCGAATTCCTTTACACCACGGCCGCGATGAGCGGCCTCGCCCACGCTGACGAGGAGCTGTTCGACCTGTACTACGGCGACCTCGAGGGGACGGCTCGGCTTCCAGATTCGGTGCAGTACCTTTCCTTCACCGACGATCGCAACGCCATCGTCGAGGAGATGGAGTACACGATGGACGCGGAACTGGTAGACGCAGCCACCGACGCGATCTCCTTCGAGGACCTCTCGGAAGAGTACTTCCAGCTCAGTCAAGTGCCCAGTGACTGGTACGCTGGTACGACGCCCGACATCACCGCACTCGGCGACCGACACGATCGGCGGGACGTCCTCGACGCCATCGGCGAGTACCTCACTCGTGAGGGCGAGGGGAGTCTCGTCGTCATCGACTCGGTCACCGACCTGATCAGCGTCGCGAGCGGCGAGATGGACTGGACCGACATCACGCTCCTGATCAAGGGCCTGACCAAGGCCGCGAAGAAGTGGGGCGGGATGGTCGTGCTGCTCGTCACGCTCGAAACGCTCGAGGACACCGAACTGGGGCGGTTGATGGAGGCCACCGATGGGACACTCCTCTTCGAGTGGGAGACCGGTGGGAGCGAACGCGCCAGGACGATGGTCGTGAAACAGTTCCGGGGCGTGCTCTCGCGGCTCGAGGAAGAGGAGATCATCCGCTTCGAAACGGAGATTCACGACGGCGGGTTCGACATCAGCGACGTCCGGAAGATCCGCTGAAACGGCAGGACGACCGGCAATCTGCCCTCCGACGGGCCACCGGATACTTATGGCTCGCAGTCGGATTCACAACCAGATGGCGAGTGAAGACACCGGGGACCTCGGCGGGCTGGCGGTGTCCGAGGACGTCCGGCGCTGGCTCCAGCGAACGGCCGACGAGCACGGCGTCGACGTCGAGCACTTCGTTCGCGAACTACTCGCCGCACACCATGCGCTCGACAGCGACGGAACCAATCTCGACGCGGTGGAGGAGTCCATCGATCGAGGCGAACTGGACTCCGTCCGTGAGGAGTTTACGGAGCTCCTCGAGGACGTCAGGTCTCGCGTGATTCAGGTCAAACGCGAAACCGACGCGAAAGCCCCCGCAGACCACGACCACGAGTCCATCGAGTCCGACCTCGAAGCACTGCAGAGCGCCATCGACGACCTCGACGGCGACCTCGAGGCCCACCAGGAACGCGTCGAATCGCTGGGATCCGCGATCGACGACGGATTCGAGAACTTCGAGGAGGTGCTCGAGTACCTCCTCGAGACGACCGACGACCTCGCGGAGCGGACCGACCGACTGGCCCGAGCGACCATCGGCACTCGAGAGCGCGTGCAGGAGTTCGCGGGCACGATCGAGGAACGAGCCGCCGCCGACCGATTGAAGCGGGACGCGGCACTCGAGGGGATCGGCAGTGCGGACTGTGCCGAGTGCGGGCAGTCGGTGCGTGCTGCGCTCCTGACGGCGCCGGAGTGTCCCTTCTGCGCCGCCGAGTTCGTCGATCTCGAGCCCAAGCGCGGGCTGTTCGGATCGGCGACGTTCCAGACCGGGGCCCGCCCGGCGCTCACTGGAGCCGACGAGGATCCCGTCGCTGACGAACTCCGATCCGACGTGGAGCGAGACCGACCCGATCCAGCCGACGTCGACTGGGACGCCGCGGGTGACGACGGGCCATGAGCGGAGACGACGGCGGCGAGGAAGACGTGGAGGAAGCAGGCGACGACGGAACGGAACAGCCAGGCGAGGAATCGCCGATGGACGAGTTCGGACTCCGCGGTGGCGACCTGACCGATCGCGCCGGCGACCCGACTGCTGAACCCGACGACCCGGAAGGGGACGGATCGGCATCCGGAGCCGCCTCCGACGACCCGCCCGGTTCCGGCGGTGCAGACGCGGACGCACCGCTCAGTTCGCTCGCTGCCTCGGTCGACGAGCGTCGCGATCGTGCGGTCGACCCGGCCGAGGACGAACTCTTCGACGAGGAGGACGTGCCGGAGATCGACACGGAGGTCGTCTGGGACCGACTCGACGAGGACGAGCCGCCCGAACTCCCCGAGGAAACTCAACAGGACGTCCGCGTCGTCGAGAAACGGAGCTACTGCGAGCAGTGCCCGTTCTTCTCGGCGCCACCGGATGTTCGTTGCACGCACGACGGGACGGAGATCCTCGAACTCGTGGACATGGAGCGGTTCCGGGTCGTCGATTGTCCGAAGGTCCGAGAGGACGAACGGCTGGAACGGCTCTGAATTCCGCGATCGCTCGGGGAGCAGCCCCATCGATTATCACCCTGGCAGCCGCCGGCTCCGATATGGACGAACTCCGCGCCCTCGCTCGCGACCTCGTTGCGACGCCGAGCCACGATGATCCCGACGCAGCAGGCGATCTGATCGAGGACTGGCTCCGTGAGGAGACGACCGCGACCGTCGAACGCGACGCCGTCGGAAACGTCCTCGCCTGGCACCCTGCCGGCGACGATCACCTCGCGGACGGCGACGGATCACTGGCACTCGTCGGCCACCACGACGTGGTGCCACCGGACGACGAGCAGGTCACCGACGATGGCGAGTACGTCGTCGAGGAGCGGGACGGGAGACTGTACGGTCGCGGCAGTGCCGACATGAAAGGCGCCGTCGCCGCCGCGATGCTCGCGTTCCGCGATGCCGAAGAGGCGCAACCGGAGCCGGATGGCAATGCGCGCCCGACCATTCAGTTCGCGAGTTTCGTCGGCGAGGAGATCGGTGGCGAAGGCGCTCGCCACGCGATCGACGAGGGGTTCGCTCCGGATCTCGCGATCGTCGGGGAGGGATCGACCGGCTACTCGGGCCCCGGCGTCACCGACGTCGCGATCGCCCATAAGGGTCGTCGAGCGAGCACGATCGTCGCGCACGGTGAGAGCGTCCACGCGAGCGCCCACGAGGAGGGAACCAACGCCATCTATCGCGCCTGCGACGCCGTGTCCACGCTCCGAGACCTCTCGGTGCCGGAGGTCGAGGTCGCGGGCGAGGCGCTGTCAGGCAGCATCGTCGCGACCGAAATCGAAGGGGGAAGCGCGTGGAACGTCGTTCCCGATCGCTGTACCGTGACGGTCGACGAGCGAACGGTGCCCGGTGAACGAGCCGCGCTCGACGAACTCGCGACGGCAGATGGAATCGAGTGGGTCGTGGAACAGGATCTCCCGCCGATGCGCTGTGAGGACTCGGCATTCGCGGACCTCGTGCTCGACGCCGCGCGATCGAACGTCGACGACGCCGCGGCGGGCACGGCGCAACACGTCGTCAAACCCCACGCGACCGACGCCGGCTGGCTCTCCGAGGCCGGGACGGACTGCGTGATCTGTGGTCCTGCAGAGTCTGGAGAGGCCCACACCGCGACGGAGAGCGTCTCGATAGCGGTGCTCGATCGCTGCCGATCCATCTATCGAGACGCCCTGGAGGCACACCTGCAGCAGTAAGCCCCTGGATAATATCCATGGGCTCAGATCGCCCCTTCGTGCCGTCCGTCCCGCTGTGCATGGGGCAGCGCTACCGGGATCCACGGATTCTTCACGTCGCCACTGCAACGGACAATCATGTCGGATTCAGCTACGACTGCGTCCCCCGACGAGACCTACGAGGAGTTCCTCGATCGCGTCAAGCGACGGTACAACGTCAATGCCGCTGCCGGCGTGCTGCGATGGGACCAGGAGGTGATGATGCCCGAAGGTGGAACGACCGCCCGTTCGGGGCAACTCTCCGCTCTTTCGGCGATCGGACACGAACTCCTGACAGACGAGGAGATGGGCGAGTGGATGACGACGCTTCGCGACGCCGACCTCGACGACGACCAGCAGCCGGTCGTTCGCGAGGTCGGCCGCGAGTACGATCGTGCCACGAGCGTCCCGACCGATCTGGTCGAGGAGATCTCCGCGGCTACCAGCGAAGCCCACCCCGAGTGGACCGAAGCGAAGGAAAATTCGGAGTTCGAGACGTTCGCCCCGTCGCTCAAACGACTCGTCGAACTCAATCGCGAGTACGCCGAGCACATCGACCCCGACCGGCCGGCCTACGAGGTGCTCTTCGAGGAGTACGAGCCGTACCTCGGACTCGAAACGGCCGATCGCGTCCTGACCGAGCTCCGCGAGGGACTGGTCCCGCTGATCGAGGACGTTAGGGAGAGCGACGTCGAACTCGCGACGCCCTTCGACGGCGAGTATCCCGAGGACGCACAGGAGGAACTCGCGCGGACGGTGCTGGACGAACTGGGCTACGACTGGGAGCACGGACGGCTCGATACGGCCCCGCATCCCTTCTCCTCGGGGACGCAGTTCGACGCCCGCGTGACGACCAGGTTCGACGAGTCCGAACCGCTCGGCGCTCTCCTGAGTACGATCCACGAGTTCGGGCACGCCCGCTACACGCAGGGACTCCCGAAGGACCAGTACGGGACACCGCTCGGGAACTCGCGCGACCTCACCGTGCACGAGTCCCAGTCGCGCTTCTGGGAGAACCACGTCGGACGGACGACGCAGTTCTGTGAACGTCTTGTGCCACTCGTTCAGGAACACCTCCCGGGCGCTGAAGACCTGACGGCCCAGGAGCTGTTCGAGGCGCTGAACGAGGTGTACGAGGACAACCTCATCCGCGTCGAGGCGGACGAACTCACCTACCACCTCCACATCGTCGCACGGTACGAGATCGAACGCGAGATGATCTCGGGCGACCTGGCGATCGAGGACGTCCCCGAGGTCTGGGACGACACCTACGAGGAGTACCTCGGCATCCGACCCGAGAACGACGCCGAGGGCTGCCTCCAGGACATCCACTGGAGCCACGGCTCGTTCGGCTACTTCCCGACGTACTCACTGGGCAGCGTGCTCGCCGCCCAGATCGACGCTGCGATGCGCGAGGACCTCGACGTCGACGGCCTGGTCGCCGACGGCGAGTTCGAACCGATCGCCGACTGGCTCGAGACCGAGATCCACCAGCACGGGTCCCGGTACACTACGAACGAGTTGATCGAGAAGGCGACCGGCGAGCCGCTCACGGCAGAGTACTTCCTCGACTACGTCGAAGAGAAGTACGGCGAGCTGTACGACATCTGAGGACGGCGGAGCGTTTACCGGGCCTCGATCGTGGCGAGCAGGCGGCGCGTAGTGGATCCGTCCCGACGGCGCGCCGCGCACCAGCCTGGACCGACGGGCGGAGACGGTCAGTTCACGCGCGGCACTCGCCGCGGTATTCTACTTGAATCTGGGGTGGAGAGACGCATCCACCATCCGTCGAACGCCGAAAGTTCTTGCTCGGCGGGCGAGAATCGGCTCCCATGCACGTCGTCACGCTCCTCCCCTCTGCGACGGAGATCGTCGCCGCACTCGGCGTGGACCCGGTCGGCACCTCCCACGAGTGCGACCACCCACCCGGCGTCGCCGACGGCCCCGACATCACGTCGACGCGCATCGACGCAGCGGCGTCGAGCGAGTCGATCGACCAGCAGGTCGCACAGGCGGACTCCGGCGACGGCGTCTACGAGATCGACGCCGACCTCCTCGAGCGCCTCGATCCGGACCTGATCGTCACGCAAGGCATCTGTGACGTGTGCGCGGTGGACACGGTGCTCGTGGAGCGGGTCGTGGAGGAGCTAGATCTCGACGCCGAGGTACTGACGACCGATCCCCACCACCTCGAGGATCTGTACGAAGACGTCGAGCGGATCGGCGCTGCGCTCGGCCGGGACGAGGCGGCCGACGAACTGATCGCCGAATTTCGAGATCGCGTCTCGGCGGTCGAAGCCGCCGTCGGACCGATCGAGGAGCGTCCGTCCGTCGCGATCCTCGACTGGATGGATCCCGTCATGGTCGCCGGCCACTGGATGCCGGAACTCGTCGAGATCGCGGGCGGGCAGTATCCCCTGGCCGAGCCCGGAGATCGTTCGACGCCGCGCGAATGGGACCTCGTCCTGGAAGCGGATCCGGACGTCCTCGTGGCAGCGCCGTGTGGGTTCGACCTCGACCAGACGAGGTCGAACTTGGGGGATCTCGCCGATCGCGACGGCTGGTCGGGCCTCCGGGCCGTCCGTGCAGGAAGATCCTACGCCATGGACGGTCACCACTACGTCAATCGGCCTGGGCCGCGACTGATCGACACCCTCGAACACCTCGCCGCAACGCTCCATCCAGGGCGGTTCGACGTCCCACCAGCCGACGTCGTGCGTCCAATGTCGGAACTGATCGCCCCGAACCGGCTCTAACATCGAATCGGCTCTAACATCGAATCGGCTCTAACATCGAATCGGCTCTAGCCCTCCACCCCTCGCGAGAACGAGACCCGCACGCTTTTCGGCAGGGCACGCGTCGCCCCGTGCATGGGAGATACGACTGCAATCCTGCACACGAACCGCGGCGACATCGAGGTCGAACTCTACGAGGACAAGGTGCCGAACACGGTCGAGAACTTCGTCGGCCTCGCGACTGGCCAGAAGGAGTGGGAGGACCCGGAAACTGGCGAGACGATCGACGGCGAGCCCTACTACGAGGACGTCCCCTTCCACCGCGTGATCGCCGACTTCATGATCCAGACCGGCGACCGCACCGGGACCGGTCGCGGCGGCCCCGGCTACACCTTCGACGACGAGTTCCACGACGACCTGAGCCACGACGGGCCGGGCGTGCTCTCGATGGCCAACAGCGGCCCGAACACGAACGGCTCGCAGTTCTTCATCACGCTGGCAGCCCAGCCCCACCTCGACGGCAAGCACGCCGTCTTCGGCGAGGTCATCGACGGCATGGACGTCGTCGAGGAGATCGGCAACCTGCCCACGGACCGCAGCGACGAGCCCCAGGAGGAGGCGACGCTCGAGTCCGTCACCGTATACCGATAACGCGCCACCTACGAACCGACTACTCACCGGTCGCACCGCGAACACCGTCTTTTAGGTCCGGCACGCCGAATCACGCGCTATGACTGACGAGCGGGTCGTGATCGCGGGGGCCGGCCCGGCCGGACTCGTCGCCGCTCGGCACCTCGCCGACGCTGGCGTCGACGTGACAGTGTTCGAAGCCGACGAGACCGTCGGCGGCCGGGTCGCGAGCAGGGCGGTCGAGGGCTACACCCTCGATCGCGGGTTCCAGGTCCTCTTCACCGGCTACCCGACGGTCCAGCGGGAACTCGACCTCGACGTGCTCGAACTTCGGACGTTCAAACCCGGTGCCGTCATCTGCCGGCCGAACGGCCGCTCCGTGGTCGGCGATCCGCTACGGGATCCGGGGTCGATATCGCAAACCCTGCTCAACCGAGAAATCACGACACGCGACGGCTATCGCCTCTGGAAACTCCGGCGAGAACTCCGGGGCGAATCCCGTGGCGCAATCTTCTCCGGTGCCGACCGAACGATCCGCGAGGAACTCGAGCGCCGCGGCTTCTCCGAGGGGTTCGTGGAAGCGTTCGCGGCACCCTTCCTCGGTGGGATCACCCTCGATCGCTCGCTCGAAACGAGCAAGCGGGTCTTCGAGTACGTGATGAAGGTGCTGGCGGCGGGCAAGACCGTCGTCCCAGCGGCAGGGATGGGCGCGATGACCGAACAACTGGCCGCGAACGCTCGCGATGCAGGTGCGAGGATCGAAACGGGGTCGGCGGTCGAAGCGGTGACGGCCGACGGCACTGGGGGCGACTTCGACCTCGGCAACGAGACCGTGGACGGCCACGCGGCGATCGTCGCGACCGACGCGCCCACAGCACGAGACCTGACCGGCGTCGACGCGATTCCGACGGATGGTCACGCGGTCGCGACGCAGTACTACACCGTGCCAGAGCACTCGGCCCCGCCGGGCAAGCGCCTCCACCTCAACGCCGAGAGCGAGCAGCCGAACACCCTCGTCACGCTTTCCAACGTCGCGCCGGAGTACGCAGGCGAGAACGACCGCGCGCTCATCTCCGCGACGTTCCTCGGTGATCCGGACGCCACGAACGCGAAGCTCGACGACAAGACGCGGCGTACGCTGCAGTCGTGGTACCCCGAGCGGCAGTTCGGCGACCTCCAGCTACTCGAAACGGATCGAATCGACTTCGCGCAGTTCGCCCAGCCGCCGGGCTGTCACGACGACCTGCCCGGCGTCGCTGCGCCCGAGGGTCGATGCTACCTCGCCGGCGAGTACACGCAGTGGTCCTCGATCGACGGCGCGCTGCAGAGCGGGCGGGACGCAGCCCAGCGCGTGCTAGCGGATCTCTCTTGAGTGGAGCGCCGATCCAGCCTGCCGGGGCGTGAAAGATCGAACGCCTACTGTGTGAACAGGTGTCCCTCGCTGGGGACGTCGAGGACGCCGACTCGCGCGCCGGCGTCGAGCCAGCCGTGGCCGTAGGAGAAGGCCGCGAGCGCGTCGGGGAGGTCGTCGGTCTCACGGAAGTGCCGACCGTCTCGCAGGTACGCCTCGGCCATCTCGAGACACTGCTCGGCAGCGTCTCGCTGGCTCTCGGGGAGGTCCTCGGCGACAGTCGCGACCGCGAGTGCTTCGGCGAGCAGCGCCTCGTACTGGCCGGTCTTCTCGCGGAAGCCGGCTTCGAGATCGTCTGTGTCGTCGGAGTTGCCGGTCATGGCGTGCGAATGGAAATCAGTCTGCACCGGCTGGATTGCCCGTCGTTACGAACGCAGAGAGGTCGGCGTCGACGCCGAGGTCGGCAACGGAGTCGTAAGGTCGATTCACCACGATGTCACCAGCCCGCTGCTTTCCGATCCCGGGAAGCGCAGCGAGTTCCGTCATCGAGGCCGCGTTGAGGTCGAGTGGGAAGGGAACGCCGGTGACCGACCGATAGCCGTGGTCCACGATCGCGACGTCAATGGTCTGGCCGAGGTCGCGCTCGCCCGGGACGCCGACCAGCAGCGGGTAGGTGCCGAGTTGGCGGCCGAACGTGGTCCCGTCCTGGTGGTACTCCAAGGTGACGTCGGGGAGGACGGTGCCGGGCGGGGCGAGTCGCTGGAGCATCGGATTGTCGATCTGCTCCCGGACGCGCGACTTGTACTGCTTGAACAGCTTCTTGTGGTCGTTGGCGATCTGGGCCCCGGTCTCGTCCATGTCGGTGCCGGGGAACGCCATGACCTGACGGATGTTCACGCGACGGAGCATCAGGCCCTCGTCGTAGACGCGCTGGAGGAACTGCTCGTTGTGCTCGAAGGTTTCCTCGCGCTCGGCCTTGAGCCCGTGGAGGAGGTTGATGCCCGGCAGGAGCTTCGGGAGCCGCCGGGGTGCGCCGTCGCCGAACGTGGGCGCTTCGACGTCGGCGTCTCGATCCCCGGGCGGCTCGCCGGGTGCGCCGGAATCGAACGGCGGCTGGTCGTCCTCGGGCCGCCAGCCAGCGACCTCGTTGACGATCTTCACCGCCTCGAACGCCTCGTCGGCAGTGACGTTCAGGTTGTTCGCCTCCTGGACGACCGGATCGGCGGATTCCAGCCCGAACGCGGCGGTATCGCCGGGCGTGTTGTGGCGGGCGATGACGCCGAGGCCCTCCCGAGAGAGCTCGGGCCACTTCACGATCGTGATCGGATTGACGTTGTCGAGGTGGAGCGTCTCGAGATCGGGGACGGCCTCCCGGATGCCGCCGTAGAGTTCCCGGAGCGAGTCGGGATCAGGCTTCTCGCCGTCCCCACCGTAGGCGAGGATGTCGGCCTGTCGACCGAGCCGGAAGTTCCGGACGCCGTGATCGGCGAGGGCCTCCACCTCGCCGACGACGGTCTCCGGCGGGCGGAAGGTCGCGTCGCCGTACAGCGGCTCCGTGCAGAACGAACAGCGATACGGACAGCCGCGGCCGGTCTCCATCTCGCAGATGAGGTACTCTGGATGGTTCGGGTGCTCCTCGACGACGAACGCACCCTTCTGGGCCCAGCGCGTGACCTCCTCGACGTCGCGATACCGGCCGTTGAATCCCTCGAGGCCGCTCTCGACGATATCGTGTGCCGCAGCCTCGACGTCGCCCATCGCGAGGAAGTCGAAGTCGAGGTCGTCGCGCTCCGTCTCGATACCGCCCGCGTTCTCCTCGCCGACGCCGAACTTCGCGGGGCCGCCCATCACGCTGACACCCTCTGCCGTCCACGCGAGTTCCCGGACTTCGTCGGGTTCGGCCGGCGTGCCACCGACATACTTTCCGGGGACGGTCATGCCGCCGATGTAGAGCATGAGGTCGGCGTTCGCGACGTCGGCCCAGCGGTTCCGCTCGTCGCGGAGTTCGTCGATCGTGTGGTAGGTGATCCGCTCCTCCGGCACGCCAGCGTCGACCATTGCGCCAGCGGCGTAGCGAGGGTAGGTCGAGATGTACGGGGGAACCCCGAAGTGTGCCGGTTCGTCGACGTACCCGTCCACGATGGTAACGTCGATAGCGGCGGGGTCCGCGGTCATGGACAGTCATTGCCGGCCGAACGGTATAACGCGTGTGGATCGGGTGCTCGGATCTCACGGATCCCCTCGCCGTCGGTCGAGCGCGATCGATCGCCGAAGCTACGGGGAAGTGCGTCGGCCCGGCTAGCTCGAACGACCGCGATTCGGTACCGAGGTGCACACCTCCGGCACCGGAGGAACGAGGTTCACCGTCAGGGCACAGGATTCCTCGGATCACATATAGGTTTGCGGCGGAGCAAGTCCTGACCATGTACGAATCCCGGATGGTGGATCGCAGATCGGTACCGGATCAAGGCGAGCGCGAGCGCATCCTCGCCGAGGCGGGGTACAATCTCTTTGCCGTGCCGGCAGACGCCGTCGCTGTCGACCTCCTGACGGATTCCGGAACTGGCACGATGAGTTCCGAACAGTGGGGCGCCCTGTTGCAGGGCGACGAGGCGTACGCGGGCAGCAGCAGTTTCGCCGATCTCGAATCCGCAGTCTCGGCGGTCATGGGCTTCGATCGGATCGTCCCCGCCCACCAGGGCCGTGGCGCCGAGCACGTCCTCTACGGGGCGATCGTCGACGACGGGGACGTCGTGCCGAACAACACCCACTTCGACACGACGCGGGCACACGTCGAAGCGGCGGGCGGCGATCCGGTCGACTGTCCCGTCGAGGGGGCGAGGGATCCCGACGCCGAGGGTGACTTCCTCGGAAATCTCGACGTGGACGCGGCGCGGGCCGTCGCGGCAGAGCACGGCGAGGACCAGGTTCCAGCGATCGTGGTGACGGTGACGAACAACGCGGCGGCGGGCCAGCCGGTCTCGATCGAGAACGTCCGGCGCGCCCGGACGCTCGCCGACGAGATCGACGCTCGACTCGTGATCGACGCCTGCCGGTTCGCGGAGAACTCGTTCTTCGTGAAAGAGCGCGAACCGGGCTGGGGCGACGCGTCGATCCAGGAGATCGCCAGGGAACTGCTCGGCTACGCCGACGCGCTCGTGATGAGCGGGAAGAAGGACGGCCTCGCGAACGTCGGCGGTTTCGTGGCCGTAGCCGACGACGGGACCGAGGCCGCGGACGCGCTGTTCGACGAACTGAAACAGCGCGCGATCCTCTACGAGGGATTCCCGACGTACGGCGGGATGGCCGGCCGGGACATGGCGGCGATGGCCGTGGGGCTCCGAGAGGCCGTCGAGCTACCGTACCTAGAGGATCGGATCGGACAAGTGCGGGAGCTCGCCGACCTGCTAGAGGCCGCCGGCGTACCGATCTATCGGCCCGTCGGGGGCCACGCCGTCTACCTCGATGCGGCGAGCGCACTGCCCGACGTTCCCGCTCACCAGTTCCCCGGACAGACGCTCGTCTGTGCGGGGTATCTCGAAGGGGCGGTACGGACGGTCGAGCTAGGGAGCTTCGCGTTCCCCGACACCGATCGGCCGGAACTCGTCAGACTCGCGCTCCCGCGACGGACCTACCACCGCGAACACCTCGAACTGGTCGCCGACACGTTCGGCCAGGTCGTCGATCGAGCGGCGTCGCTGGGCGGCCTGGAAATCGTCGACGAACCGGGTCGAGCGTCGCTCCGGCACTTCTCGGCGCGACTCGCGCCCGTCGACGGCGAACTGGTGGCACCGGCGGCGGAGTGACTGGTGGTCGACGACAACTGAAGCAACGGTGAAAGGTGCGGCCGATTCGAGCGGCGATCAGACCCACTCGGCGAGCGGACCCACGGCGTCCGACTGGATCCAGGCGTCCTCGATCTCTCGGTCGTAGATGATTGTCTCCTCGTGATCGACGGCCACCGCCGAGTAGCGGTCGCCGTCCGTGGCCTCGTGGTCGACCGAGCCGTTCGCCATCATCTCGTCCGTCTCGTCTGCTGGCATGAGTTTGGAGTGCAGGGTCGTCGTGACCCCGTCGTCTTGCAATTGTCGTGCGATTCAAGCACTGCTATGCGCCCATCCATGTTAACTGTTATCGTTCGTCAAACGATTGCCGGGTTAAGGCCGATCGCCAGTTGCGCTGGCCTCGCTCGGGGATGCCCTACGAGTCACGCGAGCGGCTCGAACCACACCGCCGCCACAAGCACGGCGAGGAAGACGTAGGCACCCCGGACGAGGAGCATGGTCGCGAGTTCGGCGTCGGCCCGCCGGGTCGCGACGACAACGGCACCAAACGCGGCGACTGCGAGCACGCTCGTCGGCGGAAACACTGCGACTGCGACGAGCGCGACGACGACGAGGAGACCGACGGCCATCAGCCCGTAGGCGAGCCGGCGAGCCGCAGGCGGTCCCACCGTGACGGCGACGGTGCGCTTGTCGATGGAGCGGTCGTACGCCACGTCCTGGGCGTCGTCGATGACCTTCACGCCGGAGAGCACGAGCAGGAAGACGAGTGCGAAGGCGGCCGTCACCGCTCCGATGGACACTGCCTGGACGTAGCTGCCCCCGAGAATCGCTAGCGCGATCCCCGCAGGGTAGCCCGTCGTCGCCGTGAGCGGATTTGTATCGAGCTGAGGGGCGTGGTGGTAACCGATCAGCCAGCCAGGAAGCGTGAGGAGGGCAGCGACGAGATTCACGCCGATCCAGAGGACGCCGAGCAACGAGAAGAACACCGCCGTCGCACCGGCGAGTGCGATCCGGCAGCCACTGACCGTCAGCGGGTGGTCGTCGTCCTCGTCGCGCACGTGGAAGTCGACGTAGCCGTCCTTGACGTGGGCGGTGTAGACCGCGGCGAAGATCGCTAACGAGTGGACCGCCCCGAGTGCGACCGATTCGAGCCCGCCGAGTACGGCGCCGAACCAGGACGCTGCGATCGGCGGGAGCATGAACACTGGATGGACCTGCGACCCGAACGCACGGAGGGCCGCAAACGGCCCGCTACCGTGACGTGCGATGCTGCCGCGGGGACCTTCCATGCTGAGACAGACGGTCGCATGCTACAAAATAGCACGTGCGATTGCTGGCGACCATTCGAGAGAACGTGGTCGACTGCAGGAACCGAACTCGCTTGCAGCGGAAACCGGGACGAATCGACGGCCGGCGGAGCCTCGCGTCGCGCAACTGGATCGCTCGCGTAGTGCTACTGGATCGATCGCGTAGCGCTACTGGATCGCCCGCGTCGCGTCGCGCATGATCGCGAGTGCGTCCTCTAGTTCCTCCAGTCCAGTCGCGTAACTGATCCGGGCGTATCCGGCACCCCGTTCGCCGAACGCGTCTCCAGGCACGACGACCACGCCGCGATCGATCACCTCGTCGACCCACCCCTCAGGGACGCTCGGCATCGCGTAGAAGGCGCCCTGTGGCGTCGGCACCTCGAGGCCCATGTCGGTGAGTTCGTCGAGCACCAGGTCACGGCGCTCCTCGAAGGCAGTGACCATCTCCTCGACGGGTTCGCGTGGGCCGGTCAGCGCCGCCTCGGCGGCGTACTGCGACGGTGCGCTCGCGCAGGCCTGGCCGTACTGGTGGACGCGAAGCATCCGCTCGATCCGTCGTTCGCTCCCGGTGACCCAGCCGAGTCGCCAGCCAGTCATCGAGTAGGTCTTCGAGCAGGCGGAGACCACGACGACGTTGTCGCTCTCGGCGTACTGGATCGGTGAGTGGTGCTCGCCGTCGAAGACGATGTGCTCGTAGACTTCGTCGGAGAGACAGAGCACGTCGTGCTCGTCCGCGATCCGGGCGAACTCGCGCATGTCGGCCTCGGACTGGACGGCGCCGGTCGGGTTGGCTGGGCTGTTGACGACGAAGACCGCGGTGTCGTCCGTGATAGCCTCCTCGACAGTCGCGGGATCGAGCGTCAGGTCCTCCCGGAGCGGAAGCGGCACCGGGTCGCCGCCGGCGATCTTCGTCAGTGCGTCGTAGGAGACGAACCCGGGGTCGGGGAACAGCACTTCCTCGCCCGGATCGACGTGGGCTTCGAGCGCGATGTGCAGCGCCTCGGAACCGCCAGCGGTCGCGATGACGTCCGCGGGATCGACGTCGATGTCCCAGTCCACGTCGTACCGGTGGGCGATCGCCTCACGGAGCGATTCGGTACCCTTGTTCGACGTGTAGCCGTCGGCGAGGCCGTCCTGGATCGCCTCGCACGCGGCGTCGCGAGCGTGGGCCGGCGTCGGGAAGTCGGGCTGGCCGAGTCCGAGGTTGATCGCGTCCTCGCCAGCGGCCTCGAACACCTTCCGGATCCCGCTGATCGACACCGACTCCACGCGTTCGGAGAATGCCGTCATGTGCCAACGAGCGTCCGGGCCGGCCATACCTCTTGCGGAGGCTCCGGCGGTCGTTCGCTCGGGCCCGACGGACGGTCCGATCGACGGCGTCAGACGTAACGTTCCAGGAGCGCTAAATTGGTCATGGCGGCGATTCCGCCGCAGACGTTCGTTCGGCGATTGCAGACGCTCGACCGAGCGGCGTTCGCTGACTTTCTGGCGGACCTGTGGGCAGCCTGCGGGTGGGACACCCGGATCGACGGAGCAGTCGTAACCGCGAGCAATGGAGCCGATGTGAAACGCATCGCCGTCCTTCCGCCCAGGCGGTTCTCGGGCCGTCGTCTTCGTCGGATCGCTCGGCGGTGGCAATCGGTCTCGCTTCCGGACGACGCCGACGTGGTCGCGTGGGCTGGCCGGGGATCGGCAGCGCCACCGGTTACAGGCGACCGGCCGATCCTCGACGCCGACGACCTTCGTGATCGAGTACTGTTCGGCGTGGACCCGCCAGTCGCCGACGAACTCTGCGAGCGTCACCTCGGCCGTCCAGCGAGGGACGAGCGCTGGAACCAGACGGCGCCGCAACGTCGACGCTGGATACCGACGCGTCCAGCCAGGAGCCGATCGACCGCTTCGGGCCAGCGGACCACTCGGGACGGCGTGCTATCGACGGGAATCGCGGTCCTCGTCGTGCTCGCTCTCATCGCAGGACCGGTTCTCTACTCGAACGCCGTCGGATCGTTCGGCGATCCCTTCGGTGACGATGGCCAGGCGTCGGCCACGCCTGTTCCGGAGCCCACCTGCGAGCGGAGCCCCGCCGAAGTCGCCACGACAGTCGGCGAAGCACTCCAGCCGCCCGAAGTCGGTGCCTCTGGCATGCACACCTTCTGGCAGTTCACCGTGCGGGACCTCCGGGAATCCATGCACTATCGAGCCTTCCGCGGGTACTACGAAGGGCCCCGCTTTGCTGCGCTACGGGAAGCAGACCAGGTCGCGTCCGAGATCGTCGAGCGCGAGGGCGATCGGGCGACCGTTACCGCCCTCGCTCGGACCGACCAGAACACGGCCTGGTACGTCTTCCAGCTCGACCGTCACGAGGACCCAGACGGTGCTGGAAGCTGCTGGCGCATCCGTTCGGTGACACCAGCCTAATCTGCAGGCGGCGTCGCGCCGGAACCGGGCATCGGTCCGTCGTAGCCCTCGGGAACGTACGGGCAGAGCGGGTCGGCTGCGAACGGATCGCCGGTCGTCGCGAACGCTCGCGAGCGGCTCCCGCCACAGACGTGCTTGAACTCGCAGACACCGCACTTGCCGCGAAGCTCCGACCGATCGCGGAGTCGCTCGAAGAGATCAGCGTCGCGGTAGACGTCGACGATCGACTCTTCGGGGACGACGCCCGCCGATTCCGGCAGGAATCCCGATGGGTAGACCTCCCCAGTGTGGGAGACGAACGCGAAGCCGTCACCGGCGACGATTCCGCTACGGCGGCCAGGGCTGCCACTGTCGGAGCGCTCCATTCCGTCAGTTCCGTCTCGCGAGGGGCCACCGCCGGTCTCGTCCTGCGCTCGCCGTGTTTGCATCGCGACCCGACGGTAGTGGGGTGCCTCGGTCGTCTTCACGCCGAACGATTCCTCCCGGGAGACCTCGTGTAACCATTCCATCACTTCTTCGGCGCGCTCCGGCGAGACCGGGTCGAGGAGTTCGCCACGCCCGACCGGCACGAGGAAGAACACGCTCCAGAGGGCCGCCCCGAGATCGGCGACGAGGTCACGGATGGCGGGAAGCTGATCGACGGTCCGGGCGCAAACCGTGGTGTTCACCTGGAGCGGGATGCCCGCCTCGCTCGCGTAGCTCGCGGCCTCGAGCGTCGCAACGAAACTGCCCTCCTCACCTCGAAACGCGTCGTGGTCGAGCGCGAACCCGCCGTCGATGCTGAGTGCCAGCCGGCGAATGCCAGCGTCGGCCAGGTCGTCGATCACGTCCCGCGTGAGTGACGCGGTCCCACTCGGCGTCACCGTCATCGAGAGCCCGAGATCCGTGCCGTACTCGACGAGTTCGATCAGGTCCGGCCGCGCGGCCGGATCGCCGCCGGACAGGACGACGAGTTGGCCGTCGCCGAACCCCCTGGCCTGCTCGAGCAGTTCCTTGCCCTCTGCAGTCGTGAGTTCGTCGGGATGGCGCTCGGCCTGTGCCTCTGCCCGGCAGTGGTCGCAGGCGAGTTCGCAGGCCTGGGTCAGCTCCCAGATCAACACGAACGGTCGTTGGTCGGTGTCGAGAGAACTCGGTCGCATGGTGGTGGCGGCGAGGTAGCCGCTTGTAATCGTCTTCGATAGCCGCCGAAAAGGCCGCGCCGCCCGTTCCCACGGCCTGGGAACGCGAGGGGCGGTTTTGGTCGTCTACCTGGAACTGCGTGTATGGTCGAGACGGCAGATCGATCGCGAGTCGGTGAAGAACCCCGGGGCGACCCGACGCGCGAGTGGGAAGTGTTCGTCCGCGAGAATTCCGACGACCCGCTCCGTCACGTCGGGAGCGTGAGCGCTCCGAGCGCCGAGGTCGCGCACGAGCAATCGAGCCGCCTCTTCGCGTGGTACGCCGACGATCTCTGGCTGTGTCCCGCCGACGAAGTCCGGCGGTTCTCCACGCACGATCTGGCCGAGGAGGAATCGTCCCCAGAATCGGAGGAATCGTCCCCGACACCGGAAGATCGATCCAGCTCGGAGGCCGTCGTCGACGAGGACGAGACTGCGACCTACGACGGGGCGGACGAGCCGCGCGTGACCGAACTCTGACTCGCGACGCACCGAGGAACCCACCCCATGATCTCCATCAGCAAGTTGCTCTGTGGCGGCGAAGCGGAAGGCGACGGGCTCCGGTACGACGCGGCCGGCGAATCCCGCAAGCCCCAGATTCGCGAACGGAAGCAACGACGGCCCGTGGTCGTCTGGAACACGACCAAGCAGTGCAATCTCTACTGTTCGCACTGTTACGCTGGCGCCGAAGACGCGAGCGCGCCGGGAGAGCTATCGACCGCCGAAGGGAAGGCCCTCCTCGAGGACCTCGCGGCCTTCGACGTGCCGGTCGTGCTGTTCTCCGGCGGCGAACCGCTGGTCCGCGACGATCTCGAGGAACTCGTCGCCTACGCGAGCGACCTCGGTATCCGGCCCGTCCTCTCCACGAACGGCACGCTGTTGACCGAGGGCAGGGTCGAGGCGCTCCGGGACGCCGGACTCGCCTACGCCGGCGTCTCCGTCGACGGGATGCCAGAGCACAACGACGAGATGCGGGGGCAGGAGGGCGCGTTCGACGCCGCACTCCGAGGGATCCGAACGAGTCTCGACGCTGGGCTCAAGACTGGGCTGCGGTACACGATCACGGAGGAGAACGCCGACGACCTCGAAGACGTCATCGACCTGCTGCACGAGGAGGGCGTCGATCGCTTCTGCTTCTACCACCTGGACTACGGCGGTCGCGGCGCCGAAATCGCCGACGCCGACCTCGCCCCCGAAGACAAGCGCGAAGCGGTCCGCACGCTCTGTGACCTCACGCGCGAGTACCACGATCGGGGTGACGAGATCGAGACGCTCCTCGTCGGCAACTACGCCGACGCCGCGTTCCTCGTCGAGTACGCGCGATCGGAACTCGGCGGTGACGCAGCCGAGCGGATCCGGGCGTACCTCGAACGCAACGGCGGCGATCCGACCGCGGAGCGGGTCGCCGACGTCGACTACCAGGGGAACGTCCACCCGACGCAGTTCTGGCAGTCCTACAGCCTCGGGAACGTGCGGGACCGATCGTTCGGCGATATCTGGACGGACGAGACGAACCCACTGGTCCGTCGGCTTCGCGAACGGGAGGACCACCTCACCGGTCGCTGTGCCAGTTGCCAGTACCGGTCCATCTGCCGCGGCGGCTCCCGGCTCCGAGCGCTCGCGGCGAGTGACGATCCGTTCGGACCGGATCCCCAGTGCTACCTCAGCGAATCCGAACGGGAACCCGGGGGAGCAGGGGATCTGGCCGCGGACTGACGGGAACGCGGACGCTTTGAGGCCCAGCGCGTCGGAGAGGTCGTAACCACATTCAATTACACAAAGTGGCCCTGAGCAACGGCTTCATTACCGATCGGCAGCATTCCAGAGACATGTCCGACTCGTTGCTCGGTGGCGCGAACCAGCGCCTCTCCCGGTCTGTCGCCAAGACGCTCGGGTATCGGGTGTTGATGCTCGCGATCACGATCACCGTCGCCTTCGCCGTGACCGACGACGTCGTCGCCGCGCTCAACATCGGCGTCATCACGAACGTCGTCAAGACCGGGACGTACTTCGGCTACGAGCGGCTCTGGGCCCGGATCTCCTGGGGG
Organism: Salinarchaeum sp. Harcht-Bsk1; assembly: GCF_000403645.1. Classification (NCBI taxonomy): domain Archaea; kingdom Methanobacteriati; phylum Methanobacteriota; class Halobacteria; order Halobacteriales; family Natronoarchaeaceae; genus Salinarchaeum; species Salinarchaeum sp. Harcht-Bsk1. Next base: position 3,053,220 of record NC_021313.1, on the reverse strand, counting down.
GCGACCTCGGCGTAACGATTACCGGAAGCGACGATTCCCCTCCACGACCGAAACTCCTACCGCCCGGGCGTTCGTTCTGCCGGCCATGTCGCTGACGCTGTACCAGCTAGATGGCTGCCCGTTCTGTGAGAAGGTCGCCGACGCACTCGACGACAACGGCATCGAGTACGACACGATCTGGGTCGACGCGCCCCACTCCGAGCGGAACGAGGTCAAGCGGGTATCGGGCCAGCGCGGCGTTCCCGTCATCGTCGACGAGGACCGTGGCGTGACCATGGCCGAGTCCGACAACATCCTGGAGTACATCGAGCACACCCTCGCGCCGCAGGCCAGCGCCTGAATCGTCCGAACTGGTTCTCACTGCACTCGTCGGTGGGCCGATCACGGCTCCCGATCACTGACGGGCGGTTCGCCCTGCAGCCGCCGTGCGCCGACGGTGAACAGCCCGAGGAGGATCAGGTACAGCTGCCAGCCGTGGACGGCGAACGGCACGATCCGCTCGACGTTCTCGTCGACCCCGCCGCCAGGCTCCGGATCCGTCGGCGTCGAAACGTGCACGTCGTCCGTGCTCCCCTGTTGGCCGACGTCGATGGTGGTGCGACCGCCGTCGTCGCTCCCGATTTCCACGAACGTCTGGATCCAGCCGTCCGCCGTCGAGTAGACCAGTTTCCCCTCGAGGCGGAAGAACTGGTCGCCGATCGGGTAGAGCAGATTGATCCCCGAGAGATGTGCCCAGTCGAGCAACAGGTGGGCGAGGAGATGGGTCGCAAGGAGTGCCCACGCAGCGCGAACAGCCCAGTCGCCACCACGCTCTCGGAGCCAGGAGACCTCGCGAACTCGCGTGTCGTAGGCGATGGCTGCAGCGGCGACGCCGACGAGCACCAGCGTGTGAAACATCGCTCGATGGGCGCCCGGTAGCCACCAGCCGGGGATCGAATCCAGGTCCGGGAAGATCAAGATCGCAGCGAAGACGGCGAGCAGGTTCCGATCGAACCGCTCTGACGGCAGGAGCGCGGCCGCGACGAGCAGCCCGAATCCGAGGTGCACCGTCGTCGCCGGCATCAGGCCGACACCTCGAGTCGATCACTCAGTTCCCAGCCACGGATCGCGAGCACGGCCACAGAAGCGACGACCACGATCGTCTGCCAGCCAGACTCGACGAGCGTCAGTCGTCGTTCTGCCCCGCGATCCCACCCGGTGTCCGGCGTCGGATTGAGCCAGGATTCGACGTGGTGGTTCGCGGTCGTTCCGGGCGAACCCACGGAGAGGAGACCCTCGTCACCGATCTGGACATAGGTCTGGACGAGTCCATCCTCCGTCGAGTAGAGTAGTTTCCCAGTGACGGCGTAGAAACGATCGTGAATCGGGTAGAACAGGTTCGCGCCCTCGGGACTGAACAGATCCAGGCCGATGCCGGCGACGACGTACGCCGCGAGCGCGACCCACGCGATCCGAACGCCCCGCCAGCCGTAGCGCTCCCGCAGCCAGGATCGATCGCGGCGGGTGGTGTCCCAGTACAGCGCGATGCCGAGGAGTCCAGGGAGTAGGAGGGTATGGAAAGCGGCGTTGGTCGCACCGAAAACGAGGAGACTCACGGCGGCGTCGAGATCCGGAACCACGCCAGCGAACACGACGATTCCGAGCGAGCGCCGGTCGAACGCCGGGCCGAGCAACGCAGCAGCGAGGAGCGCGGCGACCGCGGCGGCGACCAGCGTCGGCACCATAGGGAACCCTGACGCCTCGGCTCAATAAGTGCGCCGGAGGCTGAAATCCCGCTCGTGGCGATCACCGTCATTCCGATCCGTCCGCGGGCGGCAACCGTCGCGTCGAAGGAAAACCACTTGCCCGCGAACGTCGAATCTGTGGACATGAGCCAGGAGCAGGTCGCTGGGGACGCAGTCGACGCCGGCGAGGACCCACTCGCGGAGATCGCGGTCGTCGACTACGGTCTCGGCAACCTCCGGAGCGTCACGCGCGGCCTGGAGCGGGCCGGCGCCGCCGTCGAGATCACCGACGATCGCGACGAGATCCGCGCTGCGGACGGCATCGTGCTGCCCGGCGTGGGCGCATTCCGCGAGGGTGTCGAGAACGCGGGGCCGTTCCGGGACGCCCTCCTCGAAGCGGCCGAGGACGGCCAGCCCCTCTTCGGCATCTGCCTCGGGATGCAGATGCTCCTCACCGACAGCGAGGAGGCCGAGCGCGCCGGGCAGGGTGACGTCACCGGACTCGACCTGATCCCCGGCACCAATCGCCGGTTCGACCAGGGGCAGAAGGTGCCCCACATGGGCTGGAACGAACTCCACGTCGAACAGGAGCACCCGCTCGTCGAGGGCGTCGACGGCGACTACGCGTACTTCGTCCACTCCTACTACGCCGTCCCCGAAGACGAGGCCGCGACCGTCGCGACGACGGACTACGAGACCCGGTTCGCCAGCGTCGTCGCCAACGAGGCGGGCAACGTCTTCGGCACGCAGTTCCACCCCGAGAAGAGCGGCGAGACAGGCCTGCGGATCCTCCGGAACTTCGTCGAACTCTGCGCCGAGCAGTAACGCCTCGCGGCAGGCGTCGTTGCGCGGTGCTGTCGGGAATAGTTTATCCGGGATGCAGTGCTACGAAGTAGCATGGACTCCCGCAGTTACGCCTTCGAGGGGACGCGTCCGGCGATCGACGAGGATGCACACGTCAGTAGACAGGCGACGCTCGTCGGCGACGTCTCGATTGCGGCCGGCGCCAGCGTCTGGCCGTGTGCGGTGCTTCGCGGCGACGTCGGTCCCGTCGAGATCGGTGAGAGCGCCCACGTCGGTGATGGCGCCGTGTTGCACGCTTCCAGTGCGGCCGACGAAGCGATGATCGGCCACGGGGCGGTGCTGAACGACGCGACGGTCGGCGAGGACACGCTCGTCGGATTCAACGCGACGCTCAACTCCGACGTGACGATCGGTGCTGGGAGCGTCGTGGCGTCGGGATCGGTCGTGCCGGACGGCTGGACGATCCCGGAGGACTCGTTCGTCCGAGGCGTGCCCGCGCAGGTCACCCCCATCGAAGCGACGAGTCTCGACGCCGATCGAATCGCCGAACGGTACGCCTCTGGAGCCTACACCGATCTCGCCAGTCGACACGAGGAACTCTTCGCCGACGAAGCCGCAGAGGAGTAGTTCGGCCCGTACGCGCCGATCAGGACTGAAGTTGCTGGAGGACGGGGATCTCGGCGATGCGATCCGGATCGAGGAGCGGCCAGTCGACGCCCTCGGGCCTCGCACCGCTTCGTTCCGTTCGAATCGTCCGCTCCGGCGTGACGAGCAGGTCCAGTGGCACGTCGTGGTCGCCCGGATCGGGCAGGTCGTCGAGCACCTGTCGGTCGTGCACCGTCGTCACGACCGTCGTCGATTCGTCGACGGCCCCGAGTTCAGAGAGCACGGCGAACTCGAGATCGCTGTACCCCTCGCCCTTCCCGATGCGGGTGCCATCCGTCGAGACCGCGACGCTGCCCGAGACGATCAGGTCCACGTGCGGCACCGCCTCGGGCCCGACCGGTTCGCCGTACTCGTCGATCCCGGAGATCGTCGTCGCGTCGTCGATCGATGCCCCGTCGATGGCAGCGATGTGCTCGGGATCGAGCGCTCGAAACGGCTGCTCGTCGGCGAGGCGCGGGACAGCGACGTACACCGTTTTGCCTGCACGCAGCGCACGCCGGCGGACCGGGAGTTGAGGCGCGTCCGGATTCGCCTTGACGACGTCAGCGGCCGCCCACTCGTCCGTTTCCGAGAGGCGCTGGGCTGCCTCGCTCGCCCCCGCGAAGTTGGGGATGCGATCGTGCGGCGGGAACGGGAATCTGGCGATTCCCTCGTCTTCGAGGGCGTCCCAGATCGCGTCCCGAATCGACTGCTTGCTCATACGAACGCAGCGCGGTCATGCACAATGGAACTGCCGGAACGACGACCACCTAACCGAAACCGCGGAATACTTTTTGCGCGTGCAGCGGACAGATTCACCATGCAGGGCAAGCGCGTCCTCGTGACCGGCGGAGCCGGCTTCATTGGCTCCAATCTCGCCAACCACCTGGCCGCCGACAACGAGGTAATCGCCGTCGACGACTGTTATCTCGGCACCCCCGACAACCTCAGCGACGCAGTCGACTTTCGAGAGCAGAGCGTCCTCGACGAGGACCTTCCAACGGACGGGCTGGACGTCGTGTTCCACATCGCGGCGCTCTCCTCCTACAAAATGCACGAGGAGAACCCCACGCAGGGCGCTCGCGTCAACGTCGAGGGGTTCGTGAACACGGTCGAGCAGGCGCGTGACGACGGCTGTGACACGATCGTCTACGCTTCGACTTCCTCGATCTACGGCGATCGAACCGAACCCTCACCGGAAGATATGCCCGTCGAGGTCAACACCGGGTACGAAGCGTCCAAACTCGCCCGCGAGCGCTACGCCGAGTACTTCCACAATCACTACGACCTCTCGATGGCGGGGATGCGCTTCTTCTCCGTCTATCAAGGAATGGCGGAAGGCGCCGAGGGGCACAAGGGCGAGTACGCGAACCTCATCGCGCAGTTCGCCGACGACATCGCGAACGGTCGCCGACCCGAGATCTGGGGCGACGGGACACAGACCCGCGACTTCACGCACGTCGACGACATCGTGAACGGACTGGTACTCGCGGCGGAACACGAACTGAATGGGATCTACAACCTCGGTACTGGCGAGCAGTACAGCTTCAACCACCTCGTGGACGCGCTCAACGAGGAGCTAGGGACCGACGTGGAGCCCGTCTACGAGGAGAACCCCATCCCCGAGGAGATCTACGTGCACGACACGATGGCCGACCCCACCAAAATGCACGAGGCGACGGGGTGGGAGCCGGCGATCGACTTCGAGGAGGGAGTAGCTCGCGTCTGCGATCAATATACGTAGCGCCTGTCGTGATCGTAGCAGTGTGTGACTTCGTCCCAGGGGACGGCTACTTTTGAGAATCCCGCCCGTCGCGGACCACGTGCCATCGCCCCTCCCGCGAGCGTCGGTACCGACCACGGTACCAGAAAGTACATGCCAACCAAGCGAGGTACTGATGCCATGACCAGGGTCGCCGTCTTCGGTATCGGAAGTACGAACTTCCGGTACGCCGTCGCCACACCAACTGGCGAGTTCGTCACGGAGCCCGTCGTCGAACCCACTCGCCCTGAGTCGCTGGCCGAGCAGGTCGTCGACGCCGTCGACGACGTCCAGACCAGCGGCCCGGGACGGATCGACGCAGTCGCCGTCTCCGCCCCCGGATTGATCGATCGGGACGCAGGAACGATCAGGAAACTCGACGCACCCGACGGACGGACCGTCCCCGAAATCCACGTCCGTCGGGCCGTTCGAGACGCACACGACCTCCCGGTGTACGTCGAGAACGACTGCAACGCGTCCGTCCTGGCCGAGTGGCACTTCGGGTCGGCACCTGCAATCGACTCGGTCGCTCACCTGACGATTGGCACCGGGATCGGTGGTGGTGTCGTCGAACGCGGTCGCCTGATCGCTGGCGAGGACGCACAGGCAGGCGAATTCGGGCTCTTCTCGGTCGCTCCAGCGGGCGACCTCGAGAGCACGGGCGTCACCGGAGCCTGGGAGGCCTACTGTTCCGGGCGAGAGATTCCCCGGTTCGTCTCGCACATTCTCGAACACGAGGACGTCACCGGTGGCAGCTATACGGCGGACTCAAAGCTGGCGGCGTCGCTGGAATCGGGAGAGGAGATCACCGCACAGACCGTGTTTACCCATGCGAAGGACGGCGATGCCTTCGCCGAGTCCTGTCTCGAGCGGATTCACCGCTACAACGCCGTCGGCGTTGCCGGAATCTGCAACGCGTTCAACCCGGGCCTGTTGACCATCGGCGGCGGCGTCGCTCTCAACAACGACGACGCGATCATCGACGGTATCGAACGCTATATCGACGAGTACCTGTTCGTCGATCGCCCGGAGATCAGGATCACCGTCCTGGGAGACGACATCGGCCTCTACGGGTCGCTCGCGACCTACGTCGCTCGGTCAGAGGAACCCACGGGCGTCCCCGAGCGACAGGCGATCCGGTCCGAGATGGACTGATCCGGTCGGACTGTAAGTCCGGGGTCGGTACCGAGATTACTCGGCGTCGGCGGGCGCGTAGTAGTACTCGCCCTCGCGCTTTTGCTGGCGATCGAGCTGTGAGCCGGGCTTGTTGATCCGTGGCCGGCCGATTCGCTCGTCGCGACGGAACGTGATCTCGAGGTTGGAGAGGAACTCGTTCATCCCCGAACGCATCCCCTGCGGCGTGCCCGCGTGGCCGTGGACGGCCGGTTCGCCGTCGAAGACCTGGAGGCGGTCGGCCAGCAGGTCGATCATGTAGATGTCGTGGTCGATGACGAGCACGGTTGCGTCCTGTTGCTCGGCGTACCGACGGATCGCGCTCGTCGCCTGCACGCGCTGCTCGACGTCGAGGTGGGCAGAGGGTTCGTCGAGCAGGTAGAGGTCCGCGGGTTCGGAGAGACAGGCAGCGATCGCGACCCGCTGGCGCTCCCCGCCGGAGAGGTCGGTGAGCTGTTGTTCCATGATCCGGTCGAGCTGGAGGGGCTGGGCGATCTCCGTGTTCCAGTAGGAGGAGCCGAACTGGTCGGTGATCCCCCTGAGGAACGTGTCGACGCGCTGCTGACGATCGATCTCGATGTACTGGGGTTTGTAGGAGATGTCGAGGTCGGCGTCGATGGATCCCTCGTCGGGCTGGAGTTGGCCAGTGAGCAGCTTCGCGTAGGTCGACTTCCCGATCCCGTTGGGACCGACGATCCCGAGGACCTCGTTCTCGCGGATCTTCCCGGCGTCGACCTCGAGCGAGAACGCGTCGTCGCCGTAGCTCATCGTCATCTCGGGGTACTCGACGAGCGTCTCGGATCGAGAGACGGTCCGGGGTGCGTGCTCCTCGAACTGGATGGCCTCGGGCCGGATCCGCATGTTCTCGTTCTCCAGGTAGCCCGAAAGGTACTCGTTGATGCCGTTCCGGACGGACTTGGGATCTGTGACGACGCCGTACGCGCCGGGGCGGCCGTAGGCGACGTGGAGCGTGTCCGCGAGGAGGTCGAGGATCGCGAGGTCGTGTTCGACGACGAGCATCGAGCGGTCCTCGTCCTCGAGCGTGTCCCTGAGGAGGCGTGCGGCGGCCATCCGCTGGCCGATGTCGAGGTACGGCGTGATCTCGTCGAGGAAGTAGAAGTCGGCGTCGCGAGCCAGACAGGCCGCGATCGCGACCCGCTGGAGTTCACCGCCGGAGAGAGCGTCGATCGACTGGTCCATCACGGGACCGATGGAGAGGGCCTCGACGAGGTCGTCGAGGACGCACCGTTCGTTCGTACCCTCGAGAAGCTGTCGCGTGTTGCCGTCGAACTGGTCAGGGATTCGATCGACGTACTGGGGCTTGCGGGAGACGGAGACGTCGTCGTCGCGAATCGCCGCGAGGTAGTCCTGTAGTTCGGTGCCGCGATAGGCGTCGAGTACGTCGTCCCAGCCCACGTCGGCGTCGGGGTCGTAGTGGCCCAGGTTCGGCACCAGTTCGCCGGCGAGCATCTTGATCGCGGTCGTCTTCCCGATACCGTTCGGTCCGAGGATCCCGACGACGTTACCCGATTCGGGCGCGGGCAGGCCGTAGAGACGGAAGGCGTTCTCCCCGTAGCGGTGGGCGGGATCCTCCTCGAGCTCGCTGGGGAGGTTGACGATCTCGATGGCGTCGAAGGGGCACTTCTCGACGCAGATACCACAGGTTTCGCCCAGACAGATCTCCTCGCTGATCCGAACCTGATCCGGGTCGCCCTCGTCGGCGTCCTCGCCACGGAGCGTGATGCACTCCTTGCCCGTCCGGTTCGGTGGGCAGTAGTTCTTGCACTCGTAGTTGCAGCGGTCGGGCTGGCACCGATCGAGGTCCACGACCGCGATGGAGTCGTCGCTCATTGGCAGCCTCTAGACGATGCTCGCATCGGAAGTGAGGATGACGCCCCAGGTGACGAACCAGAGGATGAACGTCATGAAGGCGACGTAGAGGACGTCTTTGAACCCGCCCCAGTCCTCGAAGACGAAGTGATAGACCGGTAACTGTACTGCGACGATCGCGAGCAGCGCGAACTGTGCGTCGCGCGAACCCGCGGCAGCGCCGGGCGACATCCCCGACGTCAGCGCCTGCGAGACGATCGCAGCGATGACGCCGGCCAGGGCAGCCGTGGACGTGATCGCGATCGCCCGCACGTGGGTCTGGCGCTCCTCGACCTCCTCGCTCATGATCTGACGTGCGCGAGGGCGGGGCAAAAGGGGTTCGCTTTCGCCGCCGGGTCCCGGCTTTCGCCAGGTCGAGTTCGTCGTCCACGGATCGGATTCCGAACAGTGTCCCCAGTATTGCGGCCAGAGAGGGCAGCGAACGTGCGTTCGCACCCCCAGTACTGGCGGTCACGCCAACCGCGGCACAAATCTTTATCACTCCTCGCCTGTTTCGATTCGTAGTGATGGCAGGTACTGACGACGACGGCCTAGAGGATCTTCCACCGAGTGCCAAACTCGTTTTCAAGGTGCTCGAGTACGACGGGCCACTGACACAGAAGCAAATCGTCGAGGAGTCGATGCTGTCGGCGCGCACCGTCAGGTACGCCCTCGAGCGCCTCGAAAACATCGGGATCGTCGAGGAGGACATCTACTTCGCCGACGCCCGACAGAACCTCTACTCGATCACCGCCGAAGCGCCCTCCGATGCGGAACAGGGCGTCGACGCCAGCGCGACCGCGGAGTAATCCGCCGTCTTCTTTCTGCCACCACGTTCCTCCAGCGGCTGCATCGTCCGCCACCACCGTCCCGGGTACTGGATCGGCACGTTTTTTCACTCCCGCTCGAGTGTGCTGCTCAATGGCACGCTCGAGACCGGTCGCTGCGGCGATCGGTGCAGTGGGACTCGTGCTTGGCTGGGCGTTCCTCCAGGCGATGACGCCCAGGACGATGCCCGACACCCAGCCCTACGTCGAGACGATGAGTTTCGCCCTCTCGACGCCCGCCGGTCTCGTCTTCCTGACCTACCTGACCGCCGTCTTCGACTTCGAGACGTACTACGGCGAGCGAGGCTGGCCGGGGCTGTTCGGCGATTTCTTCCTGACAGTGCTGACCGCAGCGGCGGTAGGGATCCCGGCGACGGCGATCGTCGTCGAGGTCACCACGGCTCGGCAGGTGCTCTTCGTCGTCTCGTCGTTCGCGACGTTCGTCGGCGGGTTCGGCTTCTTCTACCTGCGGACGCGCCGGTACTTCGTGTGGGAGACCGACGGAGGCGACTGAACAGCGCCAGAGTACAGGAGCAACAGCTGCTACGAGCAGGAGGGAGACCGCTCCGGACAGTCAGGACGGCACGACCGTGATCTGTTGCTTCCGATCGATCGCGTCCTCGAGTTCCTCGGCGATCGCACTGCCCCGAGAGACCTGCACCTCCCCGCCACGGCTGACGGTCGCGGTGAAGAGGTAGTCGCCGCCGGCCTGCACCTCGACCGTCTCCCCCGCGTGGCCGTCGACGGGCACGACGACGTGTCGAGAGGTGATCTCCGGTTCGACGATCTGGCCCTCTCGACCGCCGCCACCGGAGCCTGAGGTTCCTCCGGCGCCGCCCGCTCCGCTCGTACCGCCTCCGCCAGCACCGGGCCGGTTCGCGGGGTTCTCGTCGTGGGTTCGGACGTCGATGCTGATGCCGAGTCGGTTCTCGACCTCGCTAATTCGGCCACCGCCCTTGCCGATCACGGTCGAGATGTCGTCGTCCTCGACGTAGACGATCGCATCGTTCGATCCCTTCAGCTGCACCTCGACGTGGCCGCGGGCGATCGAGCGGATCTCTCGTTCGATCTCCTGTTTCGCGATGCGCTCGACTCCCTGCTCGGAGCGGCCGCCGGCGCCGCCCTCGTCGTCCTGGAGCGGGACGGTCACGACCTGGCGGTTGAACGTGTAGATCTCGTAGGCCGGCTCCCCGGTCTCGAAGTCGGAGACGACGATCACAGGGCGCGCGAGGTCCTCCTCGGTGAGCCCGTGGGGCACCTTCACGTCTGTCTGGACGTCGTAGACGGTCTCGACCTCGCCGGCCTCGATGTAGACGACGGTGTCGACGACCTGGGGGATCATGCCGAGTTCGACGCGGCCGACGAGGCGCTGGAGCGCGTCGATCGGTCGAGTCGCGTGGACGACGCCGATCATCCCGACGCCCGCGAGCCGCATGTCCGCGAACACCTCGAAGTCGTCGGTCTTCCGGACCTCGTCGTAGACGGTGTAGTCCGGGCGGACCATGAGGAGCGAGTCGGCGGTCTTGGACATCTCGCCGCCAAGTTCCGTGTACTGGGTGATCTCCGGGCCGACCTGGAGGTCGCGAGGCTTCTCCATCGTCTTCACGACGACGTCGTGTTCCGCGAGGAAGGAGGCGGCTGCCTGCGCGAACGTGGACTTCCCGGCGCCGGGCGCTCCCGAGATCAGGATGCCGCGCTGGCGTTCGAGGAGCCGCTCTTTGAGCTCCTCGTCGTGCTCGTAGTCCTCGAGGTCGGTCTGGACGATCGGCCGCACGGCGGTGATCTCGACATCGTCGGAGAAGGGCGGTTCCGCGAGCGCGATCCGGTAGTCGCGGTACTGGACGATCGTCATCCCGGGCTCGGAGAGTTCGATGAACCCCTGATCGGACTGTCGTGCGGCGTTCTCGATCTCGTGTGCGAGGTCGCGAACGGACTCGGTGTCGAGGACCTCGTCGTCGATGGCCTCGTAGCGGAGGTCGCCGACGTGGCCACGCTTGGCCATTGGCTTCGTGCCAGCCCGGAGGTGGACGGACATCGTCGTCTCGTCGAAGTAGTCCTCGATCGAGAGGTCGGCCATCGACTCCGTGCGAGATGCGACGTAGTCGACGTCGATGCCCTTTGCCTCGGCGACCTCCGCCTGGACGACGTCGCTGGTGAAGAAGGTCGCGTCGAGATCGCTCGCGATCTCGCGAATGAGCGCGTCGATCTCGCCCTCGCTCGCGTGGCCTCGCTCGACTGCGTCTGGACGCTCGCCGACGTACTCGAGGTCGATGTCGCCGTCGTCGGCGAGGTCGGCGAGGCGCTGGAGTTCTGAGAGCCCGTCCCAGCCGCTCTCGTGGCCCTCGTTTGCCTGGGCCTCGAGTTCGGCGACGACGGCCTCTGGGACAGAGACGGTGGCGTCGGCGAACGCGCCCTCCGCGATACGCTCGGAGACGCGCCCGTCGACGACGACGCTCGTGTCCGGAACGACGTGCATACACGGTATTCCGGCGGCGTCGTTCAAAAGGGTGTCCAAGCGAGCGAGTGACAGGTCGACTGGGCGGACGCTGGACCCACGCCGACTGCTTCTCCCGGCCGATCGGGCAGCAGAAATATAGTGGTCGACAGTGAGGCGAGTGACATGAACGGCGACCCGGACGGCAATGGCGGGGAGCCGCCCGATCCGGCGGCGCTCCTCGATCGCGCCGGCCTCGACGTCGAGGGCCTCGCTCGGCGCAAGGCTGCGATCGGTCTCGACGAGCGGGACGCCCGGCGACTCTCGAAGCTCCAGCCCGTGCTCCGCGAGCGACGGGCGGAGATCGTCGAGCGGGTCAGCGGTTCGGCGGAGCACGGCGACGAGGAGAGCGACGGCGCAGGAGCGAGCGTTACCGAGCGGATCGAGCGGACGTGGCGGACGGAGTTGACCGGCCTCGGCACTGGAACCTACGACGAGTCGTTCGCTCGTGACCGGGCGGCGATCGCGCTCGAGACGACCGAAGCCGACGTGCCGCTCTCGCAGTACCTCGCAGTGCACGGGCGGACCTACGATCGCGTGTTCGCCGACCTCGAGGCCCGGATCACCCACGAGATCGAATCGGCGATCGAGTCCTGGGCCGAGGACCAGTCCGAGACCGACGGTGGCGGAGGCGTTCTCGGCGGTCTCAAAGCAGCCGTCGGCGGAAACGGTGACGGGACCGAGGACGAGGCGATCGAGGCGCTCGAATCCGCGATCACCGAGGCAGTCGCAGACGGCCTCGGAGACGCCGGTGCACTCGCTCGCGTCGGCGCCCTCGACGCCGGGATCGCGGCCGACGTGACGACCGAGCACTCCGAACGACGCGCAGAGCGGGCCCGTCGACGATGGGCATCGCTGCTCGACGCACTCGAGGACGACGTCGCAGTGCCACTTGGAAACGTCCACGAGACGGCCAGTTCCGTCGCGACGAGCGCGGCGACGATCACCGAACTCGCGGGCGCCCAAGCCGAAGAGGTGCCGGCAGCGGCAGCCGACCTCGACGACCTCACCGCGACGATCGAGGAGGTCGCGGCGACCGCCGAGGAGGTCCGGGACGCGAGCGCAGAGACCGAAGAGCGTGCAGACGCGGGGCTCGAGTCTGCACGTGAAGCCGTCGAGGAGATGGAAGCGGTTCGCACTGCGACGGAGGGGCTCGTCACCGTCGTCGAGGAACTGGAAGAACGTGCCGAGCGCATCGACGCGATCGCCGAGAGCATCGACGACGTCGCGTCCCGATCGAAGGTGCTCGCCAGCAACGCGCAAGCCCAGGCGAACCGCGACGTCGACGCGAAGCGGAGTCTCCAGGTCCTCAGCGAGGAGGTCAGTGCCTTCGCCGACGAGACCCGCGACGAACTCGGGGACCTCCCGGCAGAGGTAACGGCGCTCCAGGAGGTCGCCGAAGCCGTGGGCAGGGAGGTGGAACGGGCAGACGATCGCGTGACGGATGGCGCCGATCGGGTCGCCGCCGTCGAACGCGAGATCGAGGCGATGGCCACCGCCGCCGAGACGACCGCGAGCCACATGGACGAAGTCGCGGCTGCGACCGATCGGCAGGCGACGGCGGCCGAGTCCATCTCCGGGAGCGTCGACCGCCTCGCACGCCGCTCGGAACAGATCGCCGCGGAGACGGAGTCGGTCGCCGCGGCGACCGAAGAGCACGCCGCAGCGCTCGGCGAGGTCGTCGACTCGCTCGACCGCATCCGAACCGAGCACGCTGCGGCGCGGCAATCGGACGCCGAGTGACTACGTCCCCAGTCGCTCGGGCGTAGCACCTCGATCCGATCGCAGCAGAGCCTCGATCACCGCGGAGGACAACCCTTTTGCGCCCACTACTCACACTCACGAACATGGACTGGCCCCACGACCCGGACGACGAGGAGGGGAGCGAGGGAGGACGAAAGTACGGGATGGCGATCCTGGCGAAGAAGGTCGACGAGGACGAGGACTTTCCGCTCGACGTCGAGTCGTTCGTCGCCGAACACCGCGACGAACCGCTCCGGTTGAATCACCAGCGGGTCGTCTCCGTGGAGGACGTCTTCGAGTACGTCACTGCGGACACGTTCGAGGACATCGTCGACTTCCACAAGGGCGTGGGGAAGGCGATGCGCACTGGCGGCTTCTGGGAGTATCACCCCGAGGGCGAGAACCCGCAGCGCAAGCGCGCCTGAGGTGCCGACAGCGTCGCCGGCCTGCGGAGCCTCAGTGGGCGTGCAATCGAACGACTACGGTAAGGTAGGGGATAAGCTTGCCGGGAGTACCTTTTAGACCGACGATGCGGTACCGATTCACATGGAGGGAGTGACCGCCCGGGACGTGATGTCGCGCGCCTTCGCCGGCGTCTCCGAGGGGGACGACGTCGACGACGTCCGCGAGCTACTGATCGAGGAACGCGTCGACGACGTGCTCGTCCTCCGTGGCGACGAGCCAGTCGGTCACGTGTCGGCCCACGACGTGCTGGAATTCCTCAGCCGAGGAGCGCAGGGCGACTCAGCACCCGTGGAATCGATCATGCAACCCGCGCCGGAAGCGATCGACGCGGATAGCGACCTCGCGGACGTTCTCGCCCGCCTCTCCACGTCGGGCGTCGATCGGCTGCCCGTCACGAACGGCGACGCCGAACTGGTGGGCGTCGTCACCGAGGCCGACGTCATCGCCGCCGCCAGCAACGTCGTCTCAGAGCCACGGGCACCGAGCGTCGGTGGCCCGGAGCCGGTGAGCGAGGCGGAAGAAGACGCGATCGCTGGCACCGGTCAGTCCGCCGTCGCACGCACCACGGGAAAGGAGCACGAGGCAACGTCGGGTCAGTACTCGAATCAGAGCGTCTGTGAATCCTGTGGCACGTTGAGCGCCGACCTCCAGGTCGTGAACGGCCAGGCGATCTGCCCGGACTGCCGCGACGTGTGACCGGACCAGACGACCGGTCCGACGCCGGAGCCACAACGACCGAGCCAGCCGATCGGATCGCGGAGGCGACCATCGACGACCTCGACGCGATCGTCGATCGATGGGTGGCACTGATCGACCACGGCGACCAGTACGGCCTCCACATCCGCGGCGAAGCGAACCGCACGATTGCCCGGGAGAGCCTTGCGGCGGCGATCGCCGACGACCTGGCGTTCGTCGCGACGATCGAGGACCGCGTCGTCGGGTTCTGCTCGCTCACCCTCGAGACGGGCGGGTTCGAGCGAGACGTCGTTCGCGGCGTCGTCGAGAATCTCTACGTCGATCCGGCAGCCCGCGGCGTCGGCCTCGGCAGCGCACTGCTCGAGGCGGGGGAGCGACGGCTCGTCGAGCGCGGCGCAGACGTCATCGCCGTCGAGACGATGGCCGTCCACGAGTCGATTCGGGCGTTCTACGAGGAGCGAGGGTACCGACCGCACCGGCTGACCCTGGAACGCCGAGTCGAAACCAATAGGTAAGGCAAGAGCGGAGTCCCGACCGCGCCAGGGGAGCGTGGGCGGTGCACGCACTCGACTTGTAATCGAGACTCCGTGGGTTCAAATCCCACCCCTGGCTCGTAGCGAGGAACGGACGTAACGAGCGGACCTGAGCGGAGGTAACGAACGGCGAGGTGCGGACGTAACGAACGGCGAGGAACCGAGGAACTACCCTCGTACGACTACTTTCTGGTTGCAGTACCGTCGATAGTCCTCGTCGATAGCAGACTACCGACCCACCAGGATCCCAAGGACGAAGCCGATAGCGAACCCGACCGCAAGCAGTTGTCCCCGGTTGTTCTGTTGTCGCTGCTCGGCCTCTTCGGGGAAGTACTCCTCGAGCGCGTCGAAAGCACGCCGTCCGAGCTGCGTTCGGGCTTCGGTCGCCGTCTCCTGGGCCGCCTGCTGTGCACGCTCTCGCGCCTCCGTCTGCGATTGCTCTAGCATCAGTGTAACAGACACCCGAGCCGACGCATTGTAATGAACACCATAGCCGACGGCTGCTCGCGGACACGATGACCATACCAGCACGGTGCCAACCCCGAACGTCGCTCCCGTCGCAGCCGCTGCCCTACCTTTATCTCCACACTCCGCCCCACTGTCCACTGTGAACGCAGGAATGGGAAGAGGGATCGATGGCTGAACTCGTCACCCTCGGCGAGACGATGCTGCGACTCTCGCCGCCGACGGGCGAGCGCCTCGAAACGGCGACGCGACTCGAGTGCAGGACCGCCGGTGCAGAGAGTAACGTCGCGATCGCTGCGTCGAGACTCGGGACCGATGCGGCCTGGCTCTCGAAGCTTCCCGAGTCGCCGCTTGGAAGACGCGTCGTCGGTGACGTCCAGCGGCACGGCGTCGATCCACTGATCGCCTGGAGCGAGGACGGCCGTCAGGGGACCTACTACCTCGAGCAGGGCGGCGAGCCACGCGCAACGGACGTGATCTACGACCGCGCAGACGCGGCGATCACGAGCGCTACCACGGGCGACCTCGCCGTCGAGGCGGTCGAAGACGCCGAGTTGTTCTTCACGACCGGTATCACGCCAGCGCTCTCGGACACCTGCTTCGAGACGACGAGGCAGCTTCTGGAAGTGGCGGATCGGACCGCGTTCGACCTCAACTACCGGAGCAAACTCTGGAGCGACTCCGAGGCCGCCTCGGCCTACGAAGCGTTGCTTCGCGACGTCGACGTGCTCTTCGCACCCGAACGGGACGTCGAATCGATCCTCGGCATCGACGGCCAGCCCCGAACCGTCGCCGAGACGCTCAGAGACCGCTTCGGGTGTGAAACGGTCGTGCTGACCCGCGGCGAACACGGGGCGCTGGCGCGGACGCCCGCAGGCACCGTCGAGCAGCCAGCGATCGACGCCGACACGCTCGATCCGATCGGGACGGGCGACGCGTTCGTGGGTGGCTACCTCTCGCGGATCCTCGACGGCGAGGCAGTCGAGCGAGCGCTCGCCTACGGCGCAGCGACGGCAGCGCTCAAGCGAACGATCACCGGTGATCTCGCCGTGGTGACCGAGCGGGCGGTCGAGCGCGTGCTCGACGATCGGACGACCGACATCGAGCGCTAACCGGATGCAGGGCGGAAATGGAGCGAGTCAGGCGTTCGGAGCGCGGTCGACCTCGTCGAGTCTGCGATTGTGGACGGCCGCCGAGCTAGCTGCATCGAAGACGTGGATGGCTTCCGGCGGGAGGTACGCAGTGACGGCCTGGCCACTTTCGTACTGTTCCATTCCACCGACGGTCGCGGTGAGGCGGGACGAATCCCCAGCTTCGATGGCGTCTGCCGTATCCCCCTCGGAATCCGGACTCGTGGCTGCAGCCGACGATCGACCGCGGGAGCCGAGTCCGCGAACGAGCGAACCCAGCCGACCGAGGAGCCCCGACTGGCTGGAGCCTGTGGGCGATCCTCCTGCACTCGGTTCCTCGTCCCCGACGCCCACGGCGATTTGCCGATCCGAATCCTCACCCATTGCAGCCTCGTCCAGCGCCAGGTAGACCACGTTCTCGTCGCCGGTCGGTTCCACGACGTCGACGGTCGCCTCGAGAAGGTGGTCGCCACCGTCGCCACCGATCTGGAGTTCGATGTCTTCCGGGCGGATGCCGAGGACGTACTCCGCACCCGGTTCGAGCGACTCCTCGACGTCCGCCGGTAGCGAATACTCGACGTTCTCGTTCACCAGCGTGCCGTCCTCGTGGTCCACGTTCAGGAAGTTCATCGGCGGTTCGCCGATGAATCCGGCGACGAACTGGTTGTTCGGTCGGTGGTAGCACTCCAGCGGCGTGCCGATCTGCTGGAGGACGCCGCCATCGAGGATGGCGATCCGGTCACCCATCGTCATCGCTTCCGTCTGATCGTGCGTGACGTAGATCGTGGTGGTTCCGAGTTCGTCCTGCAGACGCTGTAGCTCCGTGCGCATCTGGGCACGCAGTTTGGCGTCGAGATTCGAGAGCGGTTCGTCCATGAGGAACACCTCCGGATCACGGACGATCGCTCGACCGAGTGCGACGCGCTGTTGTTGCCCGCCGGAAAGGTCCGCGGGCTTTCGATTCAACAGCTCGTCGATCCCCATCATGTGGGCCGATTCCTCGACTCGGCGATCGATGACGTCGCGCTCGAGCGTCGTCGACTCCTCCAGCCCGAACGCCATGTTCTCCCGCACCGTCATGTGGGGATAGAGCGCGTAGGACTGGAACACCATCGCGATGTCCCGGTGCTGGGCAGGCACGTGATTGACGACGTCGTCCCCGATCGTGATCGTGCCGGACGTGACCGTCTCGAGTCCAGCGATCATGCGAAGCGTCGTGGACTTCCCACAGCCCGACGGGCCGACGAGGACGAGAAACTCTCCGTCGTCGATGGAAAGAGACACGTCGTCGACGGCGACGACCTGATCGTCTCCGTCCTGGAAGACCTTCGTGACGGAGTCGAGCGTGACCTCAGCCACGGGTGATCACCGTGAGCGTCGAGCGATTCCGATCGATCGTGTGGATTCGTCGTTTCATTGTTACCCCGAGGAACCGGTGATCCCTTCGGCGAACTGCTTGCCGAAGAGGACGTAGATGATGACGGTCGGCGTCGCGACGACGAACGCCGCGGCGATGACGACCGGGAAGTTCGTCGTCATGGACCCGAATAGCTGCTGTAGCTGTTGGGTCGCGACCTGTTGCTCCGAGTCCGTGACGAGAATCAACGCGAAGAGGAGGTCGTTCCAGATATTCGTGAACTGGTAGATCATCGTGACCGCGAACATCGGCTTCGAGAGCGGCAGAATGATGCGTCGATAGACGGTGAACATCGACGCGCCATCTACCTGCGCGGCTTCGATCATGTCGGTATCGATCGTGAGGTAGTACCCACGGAACAACACCGTACAGATCGGAATGCCGTACGCCGTGTGCGTGATCGTCAGTTCGATCAGATCGGAGTGGTTCGCGAGCCAGTAGGCGCCCGAGGACAGTGGCGGGATCAACGAGTCCCCCAGGAGTTCGAGCGATCCAGCCAGCGCCATCTGCCCCCAGAACAGGCGGAGCGGTACGAGCACCGACTGGTAGGGGATGAACACGCCCGCGACGAAGAGCATGAGAATGCCGATCTGCCCACGCCAGGAGAGTTTCGTTAGCCCGAACGCTGCGAGACTCCCGAAGGTGGCGGACAGAACCGTCGCCGGGAGCACGAACAGGAAGCTGTTGATCAGCCCTGGCCTGACCGACTCGTAGGCCGTTCCCCAGTTATCGAGCGTGAACTCGTCCAGGCCCGGCGGAGCGTACGGGACGCCACTGATCCCCTGACTGATCGCCGTCATGAGACCCGAGTGCAGTGGAATCAGGTAGAAGACGAGGCCGGCGAGCAACGCCAGGTAGAGCACGATCCTGCCCGGCGCGAGCGGCAGGCCTTCGGCCAGACGCTCGGACGGTCGACGCGATTCCGTAACCTCGCCCTCGGACTGGTCGGTGTCGTCGGTCGGCGGCGTGGGGACACCACCTGCCATCAGAGATCACCTCGTCGGTACTGGACGTACAGGTAGGGTGCGATGATGCCCAGCGCCATCAGGAAGAGCACCGTCGCGACAGTCGAGCCGTACGCCCACTGTCGTTGCCCGAACGCGAGGCGATACATGAAGATCGGCATGATGTCCGCGGACGGTCCGGGGTTCGCGCCGCGGAAGATCACGAAGATGAAGTCGAACGCCTTGAGTCCGAACACCATCAGGACGACGGCGGCGCTCGTCGTGGAGGCGCGTAGCTGTGGAAGGATGACGCGCCAGTACATCTTGATCGTCGACGCACCGTCGACGCGTGCTGCCTCGTAGTGCTCGTCGGGGATCGCCCGGAGCCCCGCGAGGTACACGACCATACAGTACCCGCTGAACTGCCAGGTGAGTGCGAAGATGATGGCGAAGAGTTTGGTCGCGGGGTCGCCGAGCCACACGCGCGTGAGTGCGTCGAGACCGATCGCTTCGAGCGAACTGTTGATCACGCCACCGTTGTTCCGGTACATCCACCGCCAGAGGATCGCGGTGACGACGAACGACAGCGACATCGGCAGCAGATAGATCGTCCGGAACCCGTTCTCGAGACGGATGCCGCGATCGATGAGGATCGCGAGCAGCAGTCCGAGGATCAGTGAGGCCACCGTGAAGACGACCAGGAGGACGATCGTGTTCCGAAACGCCTGGCTCTCGATCGTTCCGCCGTTCAGGAGACCGTCGACGACGCGATCGAAGAACGTGACGTAGAACTCGAAGTCCAGGCCCTCGTAGGAGGGATCCCCGAGCCCTCGCCAGTCGGTCAGCGAGATCACGAAGTTCCACGTGATCGCCCCGTAGACGAACAGCGATACGAGCAGGAACGGGGGAAGCCAGAACGGAAGTGCGCGCACCCATTCCTGCTGGCGCAGCGTTCGTCCGGGGCTCTCCGGCCGCTCGGAGACGCCACCGTCCGTCGCTACCGCGGCGTCGCTGTCGGGAGTCTGCCGGGACGGCACGGGAAGACGAGCGGCGCACCCCCGAACGAACGTCAGCAGCCGACTGATTGTCCGACGTACCATGCCGGACAATCAGATTTGATCGACGATCTGGCCGGCCGTCTCTGACGCGTTCCAGTTCTCGAGGAACCCCGAGAAGATCTGCTCGAAGGTACTCTTGCTGTCCGGATCGGTCCCGCTCCCGTGGGCGATCGTCGGGATCTGTTCGCTGGAATCGCCGAAATCGGACGACTGGTCCTGCAGGAACGGAGGGAACTCGTCCATCGAGACGTCGGTTCGCGGCGGGATGGACCCTTTTCGGGTGTTGAACGCGATCTGCCCCTCCACCGAACCGCAGTGACGCAGCCACTGCTTCGTCATCGTCGGCGACGGATTCGGATCGGGCATCACGAACGAGTCCATGACGATCGAGTACACGTCCGACGTGCCGGGAACGGTGGCGTAGTCCCACCCGGAACCGTAGTCGAAGCCCTCCGCCGCGGCGTACTGTCCAGCGGCCCAGTCGCCCTGGTGGATGAGCAACGCGTCGCCGCTGATCACGTCCTGGTTCGCTTCGTCCCAGGTGACGGAGCTGGCGTTCGGCGTGAAGTACTCCCGGTAGTCCACGATGAGTTGGAGGGACTCCTGGATCTGCGATTCGTAGTCGCCGACGTTCCCGTCCAGCACGTCGCGGTAGGTGTCCGCGCCGTGCTGGCCCAGGAACACCATCTCCCAGAGCTGCAGCGTCGACCAGACCGAGCCAGTCTGCTGGGCCATCCCGATGTAGCCCGCTTCGTCGGCGCTGGCCATCGCGTCCAGCAGGTCTTCGGGCGAGGAGAGCCCACCGAGGTCGACGCCGACGTCCTCGGCCACCTCGACGTTGTAGAACACCTGATTCAGGCGGTGAATGTTCAGTGGGACGGCGACGAAATCGTCGCCGTCCTGTGCGGTGTCGATGACGCCGTCGAGGTAGCTACTCTCCATCTCGTCCGTCCAGACGTCGTTGATGGCGTTCAGCGCGTCCGCGTCCGTGTACGGCGTCAGCGATCCACCCGGCCAGATCTGGAACGTGCTCGGCGGATCTTCGTCGATGACCCGCGTCTGGATTGCCGTGTCGATTGCGGAACCAGCACCGCCCGGCGCCGGATTGTTGTTGATGTCGCTACCGGAGTAACCGTATGCTTCTGTGTAGGAGTCGATCAGCGCGTTGAGTGCCTCCTCTTCCCCACCAGCGGTCCACCAGTGGACGATTTCGAACGTCTCGTCCTCCGCTGGCTCGTCCGGAACGCCTTCCACTCCATCGCCACCGCCGTCGTCACCAGTGAGGCAGCCCGCGAAAAGTGTCGTGCCTGCGGCTCCCGCGGCTGCTGCGCCGCGCATGTACTCCCGACGGCCGAGTCCTGACTCCGTACTGTTGGTCATTGGTAGTGACTCACGTATGGAAAAAGAAGGCACACGTATTAGTATTATTTCAATATAGAGTTAATACGATATTAACGGAGGCGCATAGTATGTATTTGACATAGGAGGTGGTAGTT
Source organism: Salinarchaeum sp. Harcht-Bsk1 (assembly GCF_000403645.1). Taxonomy (NCBI): domain Archaea; kingdom Methanobacteriati; phylum Methanobacteriota; class Halobacteria; order Halobacteriales; family Natronoarchaeaceae; genus Salinarchaeum; species Salinarchaeum sp. Harcht-Bsk1. Next base: position 3,031,975 of record NC_021313.1, on the reverse strand, counting down.
CCAGTTCGGCGGAAACGACCGGACGGTCAACGGTCGTACCCGGCGGACAAGAAGCCCACACGCGCGAATAAGCGTGTCAGAGGCCGCATCGTGCGTCCGTCGGTCGAGCATCGGTCACGGTGACATCGGTAGGAGGTTCCTATCCCCGGGCCGGTTCAGCTCCACATCTTTCCCCCTCTGACATATAAGTGAAGCCGGGGAGGGAAACGCGTACGACCGAGCGACCTTCGACGGTGGGTTGATGCACCCGGGGGTCCGTGCATCGAGCAGTGACGCAGACGATCACGGACTACGAACTCTACGAGGTGCCGCCGCGCTGGTGCTTCCTCAAACTCGAAACCAGCGACGGACGCGTCGGGTGGGGTGAACCAGTCGTCGAGGGGCGCTCGAAGACGGTTCGGGCAGCGGTCGAGGAACTGCTCGACGGGTACCTGCTCGGCGAGGACCCCGATCGAATCGAGCACCACTGGCAGCGCATGTATCGCGGCGGCTTCTATCGCGGCGGGCCGGTGCTGATGAGCGCGATCGCTGGCATCGATCAGGCACTCTGGGACGTCAAAGGCAAGCAGTTCGACGCACCGGCGTACGAACTCCTCGGCGGTGCCGTGCGCGATCGGATCCGCGTCTACCAGTGGATCGGCGGCGACCGACCCGCTGCCGTCGGGGACGCAGCAGCCGAACAGGTCGACGCCGGATTCACCGCGCTCAAGATGAACGCCACCTCGGAACTCCGGCGCATCGATACGCCGGCAGCGGTCAGAGCAGCCGAGAACAGGCTGGAGGCGGTGCGGAATCGCGTCGGGCCCGAGGTCGACGTCGGCGTCGACTTCCACGGCCGCGTCTCGAAGCCGATGGCGAAACGGCTCGTCGAGGCGCTCGAACCCCACGAACCCTTCTTCGTCGAGGAGCCGGTCCTCCCCGAACACCTCGACGGCCTCGGGGAGATCGCCCAGCACACGACGACTCCCATCGCGACCGGGGAGCGCCTGTACTCGCGGTGGGACTGCAAGCAGTTGTTCGAGGACGGACACGTCGACGTGATCCAGCCCGACCTCTCTCACGCCGGTGGGATCACGGAGTGCAAGAAGATCGCCGATATGGCAGCAGCTTACGACGTGGCGCTCGCGCCACACTGCCCGCTCGGACCGATCGCGCTCGCCTCCTGCGTGCAGGTCGACGCCGTCGCCCCGAACGCACTCATCCAGGAGCAGAGCCTCGACATCCACTACAACGAGACGAGCGACGTCCTCGACTACCTCGCAGATCCCGCGGTGTTCGAGTACGATGACGGCTACGTGACGCTGCCGGACGGTCCCGGACTCGGCATCGAAATCGACGAGGACCACGTCCAGGAGATGGCCGAGCAGGATGTGGACTGGCACAACCCGGTCTGGACCCACGAGGACGGCAGCGTCGCCGAGTGGTGACTCGCTCGGGAAACCGCGATCGAGAGAAGGAGAACCGTAGCCCGATTAGACGCCGCGGCCCTGCAGCTTCTCTTCCTCGGGGAGGTCGGCGTTCGCGTCGCCCTTCATACCCGAGCCGATGTTCGAGGAGATCTCCGCGAGTTTCTCGGGGTCGTCCCAGTTGTTGACGGCGTCGACGACTGCCGTGCCCATCGCCTCGGGGTCCTCCGCACCGAAGATGCCGGAACCGACGAAGATGCCGTCGCACTCGTGATGCATCATGAGCGCGGCGTCGGCGGGCGTCGCGATGCCACCGGCGGCGAAGTTGACGACTGGGAGACGGCCGAGCTCCGCAGTCTCGTGGACGAGTTCCGCGGGGGCTTCGTTCTCCCGGGCCCAGGCCTCGCGCTCCTGGTGAGTCGCGCCCTCGAGCTGGCGGATGGCGCCCTTGATCTGGCGCTGGTGGTGGACGGCCTGATTCACGTCCCCGGTGCCGGCCTCGCCCTTGGTGCGGATCATCGCCGCGCCCTCGTCGATGCGGCGAAGCGCTTCGCCGAGGTTCCGCGCGCCACAGACGAACGGCGCGTCGAAGTCGCGCTTGTCGATGTGGTACGCGTCGTCGGCGGGCGTGAGCACTTCCGACTCGTCGATCATGTCGACGCCGGTGGCCTGGAGGATCTCAGCCTCCTTGCGGTGGCCGATGCGGGACTTGCCCATCACCGGAATCGAGACTTCGTCGATGATCGCCTCGACGTCGGCAGGATCCGCCATTCGTGCGACGCCGCCGCGCTTGCGAATGTCCGCTGGTACCGCCTCCAGGGACATGACCGCGACTGCACCGACGTCCTCGGCGATGCGGGCCTGCTCGCGATTCACGACGTCCATGATGACGCCGCCCTTCTGCATCCGGGCGAACCCGCGCTTCACGAGTTCCGTCCCGCGCTTGAGTTCCTCCAGATCGGTCTCTGACGACATGCGAACGGATAGGGATCGGAGGCACTTACTGGTGTCCTTTGTGTGCGAACGTGCGTCGACGTCCGGACGGGCGCCGAGTGGGTGCCTCGGCGGCGTTACTCGACGACGACGATCGCGCCCTTCATCCCGAGCGAGAAGTGGGGCTCACAGTGATAGAGCGCCACGCCAGTCTCTTCGAAGGCCCGAGTGTACTGGACCCCGGAGCCACCCGTCGCCTCCCCGGAACTGAACTCGAAGTCGGATTCCCCGAGTTGCTCCGCTGGGAGTGCTTCGACGTTGTGGGGATTCCCCTCGCCCGTCCAGTCCCACTCGACCGTCGTCCCCACCGAAATCGCGACGGCCGACGGCCCGTAGGCGAACGAGCCGCCGTTCCCGTCCGCGCCGACGGCGACCGTCACGGTGTCGGTGCCGGTCTCGTCTGCGAGCGTGCCGTCCCACGAGTCGTCGGCCCCGCCGAGTTCCGTCTCCGTCAGCCACTCTTCGACGACGGGGTAGTCCTCGATCGACGGCGCGCCGCCGGTCTCGCCGTCCCCGTCGGTTTCGTCGTCTCCGTCGGTGGTCTCGTTCCCGCCGTCGGTTTCGTCGCCGTCATCCGTCTCGCCTCCGCCATCGGTCTCCTCGTCACCGTCCGTCATGTTCGCACCGTCGCCGTCCTCGCCGTCCTCCATCCCACCGTCCGTCGCGTCCGCACCACCGTCTTCCTCGGTGTCGTTTCCGTCGTCGTCGCCACCGACGCACCCGGAGACGCCGACGCCGATCGCGAGTGCACTACCGTACAGGAACCGTCGACGGGATGGATGCTCCATGGACCGTCTATTCGGCAAATACCTCGATAAACCCGGGCAATCGTTGTTTCGAACAACGCGACCTTATTCTCCGGAAATCGGACCGTACCGACTCGGTTCACGTGGGGGAGTGCGAGGGATGGGACGCCGCTCACGACGCACGGACCGCTACCGTTTTTGCCCGTCCATCGTTGGTCGAAGGTGATGCGTAGCTCCGAGGCGGCGACGGGATCACGGCTCCGCACGCTCACGAGTAGCGACGGCCTCCCCGAGCGCGCCTCACTCCCGTGGTATCTCGCGCCGGTTCCCGAGCGCCTCGAGAACCTGGGGCTCCGACTGGCGTGGGCGGTCGTCGTGACGAACCTGCTTGGAACGGCCTTCGGCTTCTGGTACTATCGCGCGCAGTTCGGCGAGACGCCGACGCCGATGTGGCCGTTTCTGCCGGACAGCCCGATGGCGACGCTGCTGTTCGCCGCCGCCGTCGCGAGCTGGAAACTCGGACGGAACAGACAGTGGCTGATCGCACTCGCCTTCGTCGGGAATATCGTCCTCGGTGCGTGGACGCCATTCGTCCTACTCACGTTTCGTGCGGAGTTCCCGGTCTCGCCGCCGATGTGGCAGTTCCTGTTCTGGAGCCACCTCGCCATGGTCGTCCAGGCGTTCGTCCTGCACCGGATCGGCGACTTCCCGCCGCGAGCGATCGCGGTCGCGGTCCTGTGGTACGGTACCAACCTCGTCGTCGACTACTTCGTGCCCGTGCTCGGCGACCATCCCCATCACACCGCTCTCCCAGTCGAGCCAGAGTACCCCGTTGCACTGGGTGCCAGTGCCCACGACGCCGCTGGTGCTGCGGCACTCGTGCTGGTCCTCTTCGCAGTGTCCGTTGCCATGGCGACGGGGAGTGCGAAGCGTCGAGGGCACGAAACTGCGGCCAAGCGTCTCGATTGAGCGCGACACCAGCTAGCAGCTCCTCGATACGTTGGCAGTGATAAAAAGCCGGCACGGCACCCAGCCAGTGGGCCCTCACTCGACGAGGAGACTCGCTGGCAGTTCGTTGCGGAGGAGCCGGCGACAGAGGACGACGGCTCCGTTGGTTCGGCCTTCTGCGACGATCCCCTGTTCGCCGCCGGAGTGATCGACGGGTGGCGTCGTCAAGACGAGCGTGTCCCGGTCGACGAGGACGAGGCGACCGATCTGCCCGTCGTCGCCGGACCCTTCCAGCCAGGGCAGTTCGGACTCGACGGTTTGGACGCCGTCGAGATCGCTCAGGTCGATCGACGCCCCCGGGATCGTGACGACGTGCATGGACACGCCACGATCGACAGCCACCTCGACGGCGTTCTGGAGTTCGGGCGTCCAGTCGTTCGCAGTCCCGAGGACCAGAATGGCCTCATCGTTCGCCCCAGTGATCGTCTCAGCGATCCTGGCGTCGAGCGTCCCCTCGGAGGCGACCGTCCAGACTTCAGGCGCGTCGACGTCCTGATCGGCGGCGTCCAGTTCGAGGTCGGCGAGCGTCTCGTGCAGGCGCTCGATCCGGACCTCGTACTGTTCGCGAAGCGTCCGGACGGCCTCCGATAGCGGAATCGCCCGGAACCGCTGGGGATTCGTGTGCTGGACCTCGATGAATCCCTGTTCTGCGAGCGCCTCGGTCGCGTCGTACACCCGCGTCCGCGGGACGTCGGCGACCTCGCTGATCTCGCGAGCGGTACCGCTAGGGATGGTGTTCAGGGCGGCGAAACACTCCGCCTGATACGTCTTCATCCCGAGTTCTTTCAACAGTTCGACAGCCCGATCGTGATCTGCAGTACCCATCGGTTCCAACCACCTACCCGGATTGTCATCCGTTTGTGACTCCTCCGACATATACGTTCTTGCTTACGTGACCGTGAGAACGACGAAAATTCTATCCCAAATTGAAACGTGGAGAGGTGAGAGAGCCGCTCTAGGCGCCGGATTTGCCGGATCGGGATGTTTCTATCCAAAGGAGGGTTCCATCAGTGGGTTAGTACGGTAACAAGAGCTGGTAATTACCTATCAACAATGAATAGTAGAACTCGGACCCGGGACCCGCCGGTACCGATGCCACTCACCATCGTTGGTCACCGAGGAAACCAGCGGACGATTCTCGCTACATCGATTTGGCCGTTCCTTACGCGCCGTTGACTTCGGATCGAAGCGTCGCGACATCGACGACCCGTTCCGCGTGTGCGTTGTGCTGGTGGATCGATTCGTCGTTCGACTGCCGCATGGTCACGACCGCGTCGTCGGGAAGGTCGGGGAAGGTTCGCACGACGCCTTCGGCCATCGATCGGACGCAGTCTTCGACGAACTTGGCGTCGCTGTGTGCATCGAACGTCATGTGGTCCTCGTCCGGACGCTTCGCGAGGTTGTAGATTCGTGCGCTCATCGAGTCGCGGGCGACGTCGATCAGATCGACGAGATCAACCTCAGGCACACCGTCGCTCTCGACCGTGAGCGTCGCGTGGCCACGCTGTGAGTGGCCGGGCTGGGGGACCTCATCCAAGAAAGCCTCGACGGTGTCGTCGTCGACGTCGAGATCCTCCAGCGTCTCTCGCGCCCTGGCTTCGGACATTCCCTGGGAGCACGGACAGACCGTCATTCCCGTGACTTCTGCGCCGATCTCGGTTCGCACGCCCTCGTCGGAGGCGGTCGCCCTGGCGAGAACGTCGCTCACGAACTGCGTCTCCCGCTCGCTCGCCGGCGTGTCCTCTCGCTGCACGAACTCGGCCTCCATCGACACTTCGGCCTTGCTCGTATAGTCGTGCTTCTCGAGAAGGCGTCGCGCCGCCTCCGTACAGACGTTCTCGATGCCGTAGACCTCGTCCCGGGTCGCTGCTTCGAGCGTCTCGTCGACGACCTCCATGTTGCGACTCATGTCTGCGCCTTTCCGCCACGACGGGAGGTCGACGAACACCTCGAACTCCGCCATGAGAACGATCGGGCGATCGTCAGGCCGGGCGATCTTGACCAGTTTCTCGACGCCAGTCACGCCGACCCGGTTCAACCCGACCTGCACGTCCGGCCTGTCGGCCTGGACGTCCGGCAGTTGCTGACTCATTGTGTCGTATGGGGTGCTTCGGCCGATTAGGACTTACGAAACCCGGGATGAATCGTCTCTCCCGCGATGCACCATGCAATCGCGGGCAAACGACGATTCTGTCGGGCCACCGGTACAGAAGCAGACGATGCGGGCCGTTACTCGAGTTTTCCGAGCGCCTCGAAGAAGTTCACGTCCGGGCCGGCGATTCGAAGGGGCTCCTCGCTGACCTCGACCGTGGCAGTGAACGGTGCCTCGAACTCGCGTGCTTGCCGTCCGTCGGTCACCACGTAGCCCGACGTGGCGTCCTCGACGCGAAGTTCGATCGTGGAACCGTCGTCGACGACGAGCGGCCGCGCTCCCGTGCGGGGAAACATCGGCGTGACGACCATCGAGTCGACCGCGGGATGAACCAGTGGACCGCCCTCGCTGAGGTTGTACGCAGTGCTGCCGGTCGGCGTCGCGACGAGCACGCCGTCGGCGATCTCGCGAGTGTAGGTCGAGTCGTCGACCGAGATGGAGACGGTGGCGTCTGCACCGGCCCCGCGGCGAGGGCCCTGCACGAGTACTTCGTTGATGGCCGGTTCGGACGACCAGTTCCCGCACTCGGCCCGGAGTCGCGGAACGTCCCGGATCGAGAGCGTGCCGTCCTCGAGGTTGGACACCGCTTCGCTGGCGGCCTCGACCGCCCGATCCGGCGGGACGGCGTTGAGGAAGCCGACTTCCCCGAGATTGACGCCCATGATCGGCGTGGTGCCACCAGCGCGGGCGGCGTAGAGGAAGGTGCCATCGCCGCCGATACTGATCGCGAGATCACACCGCTCGAAGGCTTCCGGCGGAACGCCCGCCACGTCGAGGGCGCTCGCAGTCGCCTCGTCGAGCACCACCTCGACCCCACGGGCCTCCAGCTCGTCGCGAACCGACGCGGTCACTTCGACCGCCCGGTCGCGCCCACGCTGGCCGACGATCCCCACCTGCATTGCTCCCGGCTACTTTCCCAGGGGGCAAAAACGCCCCGTCACGGAACGGACGCTCGCGAGACTCCGCATACTCGTCGGGGCGATTGCACAAATGCTCGCCGCGCTCGATCGAAGGAAGTCACCCGGAAACTCACAAAACTTTTATCGGGGGATTACCCTCTCAGAGATGGGGTGCGCTACGGTCTCCAACCACCTACCCCGCACCCCATCTTCCTGACGACACCGCGAGCGACGAGTGCTTCGCTACCGGATCGGTCGTCGACCGCGAAAATACAGCGTGCGAACGCAGGCCAGAGCGCCCAGCTTACGCGTCGACGATGACCGTCGCCGAATCGATCGCCAGTAGTTCGCCCTCGCCGTCGTAGGTCTGCTCGCGAACGAGTTCGTAGTGGTCCGGATCGAGCGTCTCGCCCGCAATGACGAGTCCTTCGTCGGTCTCCTCGTACTCGCCTGCCTCTATGGCCGCGTCAAACTCGCCGATCTGCTCGCCGAACTGGGGGCCAAGCGTCGCGTAGTCGAGATCCACGTCGACGATTCGCGTCGTGGTCGGCGCGTCTCCCTCGATTGCCGTCACCTCCTCGACGTGCATGACGTCAGCGACAGCGCCCTCGAAGCCGGCGACGTCGCCGTAGACGGTCACGGCGGAGAGGTCGGCGTTGAGCGGGAGTCCGTTGTCGGTCTTGTACCCGCGGAGTGCCGAGATGACGGCGAGAGCAGTCTCCCCGGCGTCGAGGTCGGCCGTCTGTCCGGTCGCGTCCGGCCAGTCCGTCGCGTGGATGCTCGCAGCCTCGCTGCCGTCCGCGTACGCGGCCTGCCAGATCTCTTCGGTCACGTGGGGGAGGATCGGGGCGAACAGCGAGCAGAACTGCTCGTGGGCAGTCCGAAGGGCGTAGGCCGCCGATCGCGATTCGGCGTCGGCGGTGCCGTCTGCCAGCGCCGCCCGGTCGGCGTCGTCGAGTCGCTGCTTGGCGATCTCGAGGAAGTCGTCACAGAACGTCTCCCAGAAGAAGGTTCGCAGCTCCGTCCGTGCCTTGGCGTACTCGTGCTCGCGGTACTTTTCAGTAATCGACTCGAGGACGGCGTCCTGCCGGGCGAGGAGCCACTCGTCGATCGGTTCGAGGTCGAGGTCGTCGGGAGCGATATCGTCCGGGTCGAGGACCGCATCGCCGGTGTCGTCGCCCGACGCCGCTCCTGGCGGTTCGACGTCGACGGGTGCGAGCTGGTGGACCAGCTTCGAAGCGTTCCAGAGCTTTCGCAGGAGCCGCTCGCCAGCCTCGAGGTCGCCCTCCTTGAACGGGAAGTCGTCGCCGACGGCGGTGCCGGCCGCCCAGAAGCGAGCAGCGTCGACGGGGAACGCGTCGAGGACCTCCTCGGGCGTGACGACGTTGCCCTTCGACTTCGACATCTTCTCGCGGTGCTCGTCCAGCACGTGACCGTTGATCATCACGCCCTCGAAGGGCACCTCGCCGGTGTGCTCGTAACACTTGACGACAGTGTGGAACAGCCAGAAGCTGATGATGTCGTGGCCCTGTGGTCGGAGGTCGAAGGGGTAGAGTTCGGGGTTGTCGAGCGTGAACGCGCCGTCGACGGCGTCGCTGGCGTGGCCGATTCCATCGGCTGGGTCGGCCTCGGGATCCCAGTCCCAGCCCGCATTGATCAGCGGCGTGAGCGAGGAGGTCGCCCAGGTGTCGAAGACGTCCTCCTCTGGCTCGAAGGCATCGTGTCCGCACGCAGGACACGCGTCGATCGGCGGCTCGTCCTCGATTGGCTCGACGGGGAGGTCCTCTCGGTTCGCGAGGATCGGTTCGTCGCACTCCTCGCAGTACCAGACCGGGAAGGGAATCCCGGAGTCGCGCTGCCGCGAGATCAGCCAGTCCCACTCCAGGCCCTCGATCCAGTGCTTGTACCGAGTGAACATCTTCTCGGGGTACCACTCCATCTCGCGTCCGGCCTCGAGGTACTCCTCCCGCCGGTCTAGCAACTCGACGTACCACTGCTTGGAGACGCGGTACTCGACGGGGACCTCACAGCGCTCGTGGACCTGCACGTCGTGGGTGATCGGGTCGTGGTCGTAGAGGAGCCCTGCGTCGTCGAGGTCCTCGATGATCGCCTCGCGGGCCTCCTCGGTGGACTTTCCCTCGTACTCGGCGGCGATGTCGGTCATCGTGCCCGAGGCGTCGATCGCGACACGGAGGTCCAGATCGTGTGCCTGGTACCACTCGATGTCGGTCTGGTCGCCGAAGGTACAGCACATGACGAGGCCCGTCCCCGTCTCGAGGTCGACGCGGTCGTCCTCGTAGATCGGGACCTCGTGGCCGAAGAGCGGGACCTTCGCCGTACCGCCGACGAGGTGGGCGTTCGCCTCGTCGTCGGGGTGGACGAACATCGCGACGCACGCCGGGAGCAGTTCCGGCCGGGTCGTCGAGATGACGAGGTCGTCGCCTGGCTCGGTCGGTGGGGCGTAGGGGCGCTCCTCGGCGGCTTCAGCGACTGCGTCGGCATCCGGCTCGTCGCCGGCTTCGACGAGTTCGAACGGAATGTCGTTGAAGGCGGAGTCGCGCTCGGCGTCCTCCATCTCGACCTGGCTGATCGCGGTCTCGCAGTCCGGACACCAGATCGCGGGCGCCTTCTGCCGGTACTCACGGCCCTGCTCGTAGAGGTCGATGAAGGATAGCTGTGAGATGCGCTGGACCCGGGGCTCGATCGTCTTGTAGGTCCGATTCCAGTCGATGGACATCCCCAGCGACTGCATCTTCTCGGTGAACTCCTCCTCGTAGTCCTGGCAGACCTCGCGACACTTCGCCTGGAACTCCCGACGAGAGAAGTCCTGATGGCGAATGTCGAGTTCGCGCTCGGTCAGGCGCTCGGAGGCGATCCCGTTGTCGTCGTAGCCGAAGGGGAAGAACGTATCCTGACGGTCCATCCGGTGGAACCGCGCGGCGAAGTCCTGGAGCGTGCTGCCGTAGAGGTGCCCCATGTGGAGGCTCCCCGAAACCGTCGGCGGCGGAGTGTCGATCGAATATGCGGTATCGGGGTCCTCGATATCGTCGTCGTAGCTGTAGACGCCTGCTTCGAGCCAGTAGTCTTGCCACCGCGATTCTGCTTCGCGGGGGTCGTACTCCCCCTCGAGGCTGGCCGCTGGGGCGTCCGTGCTCGATGAGTCGTGTTGGTCGGGCGTCGATGCTGCGTTCGCGTCGGCGTCGTCGGGATCTGACTGTGTAGCGTCTGGCATTGCTGAACTGTGTGGTGTGATTCGGGCCTGGAACGGCGTCGTCGGCCGACCGCGTACCGGATCCGTGGCGTCTGACCGAGGCCGGGGGCCGCGGGCGGCGAGCGATGCGAGAACTGGAGGTGAGATATGTGGGGCTACGAGGCCCCTACTACGACCGCCGCTACGACGGACCCGGAATGCATCAGTAGAACGTGTCTCCGTTCGGCACTTACCTCTTTCGTCGTCGCTGTGGGTGCAGCGACCGCGTGACGGTGACGATCGGTTCCGATCGGCCCGGGACGACGATCGGCCGAACCGGATTATCGCGGACTCGCCGTCTGGCAGAGTGGAACGTCGCGGACTCGCAGTCAGGCGAACCAGGTCGGCACGGACTCGCCGTCTGGCGAACCGGGTCCTCGCCGAGGGACCAGCACGGCAGTGTGCGCCAGGATGGCAGCGAACCGAACCTATACACCGGTCGCGGACGCAAGCAATCGGTATGTGCGAGAGCGGGTCGAACGCGCAGCCAGGTGGGAACGAGATCGGTCAGTCGCGTGGGCGAGGTCGCTGACAGATGGATCGGGATCTCGCGGACCGCTACGCCGACGTGCTCGTCGACAACAGTCGCATCGTCATCGTCGTGCTCCTGCTGCTCACTGCCATCGTCGGTGCCGGTGCAGTCGTCGGCAGTAGCGAGGAGGGCACGATCGGGGAGTTCCAGACGGAGTCCCCGGAGCGGGAGGCCCTCGACGAGATCGAAGATACCTACGGCACCGACGACACCACCGTCGCCCAGATCGTCGTCCGCGATCGCGAGGGGAACGTCCTGACGAAAGCGTCGCTCCTCGAGGGACTCTATCTCCAGCAGGCGATCCGATCGGACGAGTCGATCGCGAGCACGCTGGTCGAGGAGAACGCGATCGGTGGACTCGAGAACGTGGTCGCGACCGCAGCCTACTACGAGGACAATCCGGCGACCGCCGCTCCAGGCGGGAACGACACCAACGCCTCGAGTGGCGGTGCGCCGCCAGCAGGGCCGACGCTCCAGGAACAGATCGCCGCCCTCGAAGGGCGCTCGTCTGCCGAGGTCGAAGCGCTGCTCGAGCGGGTGCTCGACCCCGAGACCGACGTTCGTGCCGGCGACCCCTACCGGTACCTCCCGACGAGCTACGAGCCCGGGACGACGACCGCGGAGAGCAGGATCACCTTCGTCTTCCAGAGCGATCCGACCGGCGCCGACGAGGTGCCGACCGAAGCCTACGAGGCGCAGGTCGCGATCGACGACCTCGTGCAGGACCGCTTCGAGGACGGCTTCGTCTTCGGCCAGGGGATCAGCGACGACGCGTCGAGTCGCGCCGTCGGTGACAGCTTCCTGATCATCACGCCCGTGGCGCTCGTGCTCGTGCTGTTCGTCCTCGGCGTCGCCTATCGCGACGTGCTGGACGTGCTCTTTGGCATCTTCGGCATCCTGGTCGTCATGACCTGGCTCGGCGGCGTCCAGGGCTGGCTCCAGATTCCCTCGAGCCAGCTCCTGATCGCGGTGCCCTTCCTCCTGATCGGCCTCAGTATCGACTACTCGTTGCACGTGGTGATGCGCTATCGGGAGGCTCGGGAGGGCTCCCTCGATACCGACACCGAAGCGACGGGTCGCAGGAGTCCATCGGCGGCGATGCGCGTGGGAGTGGCCGGCGTCGGCGTCGCGCTCGCCGCCGCGACGTTCTCGACGGGGATCGGCTTCCTCTCGAACTACGTAAGCCCGCTCGTCGCGATCCAGAACTTCGCGCTGCTCAGCGCGGCGGGCATCCTCGCGACCTTCGTCGTGTTCACGGCGCTCGTGCCAGCGGTCAAACTCGAGGTCGAGAAGCTGCTCGACCGACGCGGCCGCGAACGGCACAAACCCGCGGTCGGCGTGACGGCAGGACCCATCAACCGGCTGCTCTCGGGGCTCGGGAGGCTCGCACGCCGAGCGCCGCTCGCCGTCGTCATCGTTGCACTGCTGCTGGGGACCGCGGGCGTCTACGGCGCCACGACCATCGATACCGAGTTCAACCGCGCCGACTTTCTGCCCGAAGACGCGCCAGACTGGGCGAAGTCGTTGCCAGGCCCGCTCTCGCCAGGCGACTTTGACATCCGCGAGAACGTCGCCTACCTCTCGGAGAACTTCCGCCAGCGCGGCGAGGGGACGGAAGCCCAGATACTGATACGCGATGGCGTGACCGATCCTGCGACGCTGTCGGCGATCGACGCCTCGACGAGTGAAGCCAGTCCCGACGACGCGATCGCCGACCGCGCCGACGGCTCCGTCGCCGCGGAGACGCCGGCGACCGTGCTCCGAGACGTCGCCGCGGAGAACGAGCGGCTCGCGGCTGCGATCGAGGAGCGCGACGACGACGGCGACGGACTGCCAGACCGCGACGTGGCCGCCGTCTACGACGTGCTCTTCGAGGTCGCTCCCGACCGCGGAGCGTCGGTCCTCTATCGCACCGACGACGGAAGCTACGCGTCCGGACGCCTCACCGTCGGCGTCCGGGGCGACGCCAGCGCCCAGACCGTCGCCAGCGACGTGCGGTCCCTCGCCCGATCGATCGAAGCCGACGCTCCGGTCTCCGCGGTCGCGACCGGTGGACCCGTCATCACCGCCGTGCTCCAGGACGCACTCCTGGAGACGCTGGTGCAGGCGCTGGCGATCACCCTGGTCGTGATCGGGGTCTTCCTGCTCGGCCTCCAGTGGTACAGGTACGGCGCACCGGACCTCGCACTCGTGACGATGACGCCGGTCGTGGTCGCCCTGGCGTGGCTGCTGGGCACGATGGCCGCCTTCGATCTGCCGTTCAACAGCGAGACCGCGGTGGTCACGAGCCTCGCGATCGGACTCGGGGTCGACTACAGCATCCACTTCGCAGAGCGGTTCGTCGACGAACGCCGGCGTCACGACGGCGTCGAGGATGCACTCACGGCGACGATCACCGGGACGGGCGGGGCGCTGCTCGGCAGCGCTGCGACGACGGCCAGCGGGTTCGGCGTGCTCGCACTGGCGCTCTCACCGCCGCTCCAGCGCTTCGGCACTGTGACCGGCCTCAGCATCGTCTACGCGTTCGTAGCGTGTCTGACGGTCCTCCCGAGCCTGCTCGTGCTCCGCGAGCGAGTCATCGCGTGGCGGAACGGACGCGAGGCCGAGGAACCGAGCGGCGCCTGATACGGTCGAGGGAAGACGCCGGTGGCACTGAAAGGCAGTCGTGACGTGTACGCCGGCCTCACTTCGACGCCGACTCGACTGGAACGCCGAGGAATCGAGCCCGCTCAGTCGACCTCGGCTTCGGCCGGCGGCGAGTCGGAGTGCGCCCGGACCCACAGCTCCCCGATCCGGGAGAGTCGCGTCCGGTGGGACTTGCCGTGGTGTTCCTGCTCGATGTACCCCTTCCCGCCGGGGCCGAGGCGATCGACGTTGTAGATGACTTTCGAGCGGAAGCTGTCGGTGTACTCCTCGTCGAGTTCGTCGGCCAGCGCCTTGGCGAGTTCGGATACGGAGTCGAACACGCCGGCCTCGCCGAGTTTGTAGAGAATGACCTCCTCGAACGGTTTGACGTTGGAGAAGGAGGCGACCGGTAACTCGACGATGTGGCTGTCGCCGATCTCCTTGGCGCCGATCGTCGTTCCCCGCTCGTCGAACTCCGCGAGCAGGTCCTCGGTGGCGTCCAGTCGCTGTGCGATGCGCTCGTCGGCGACGGCCGTCGCGACGTCGGCGTCGACGTCGTCGTCCTCGATTGCAGAACGGACGTCCTCCAGCAGGGCGCGCTGTTCGCGAAGCTCCTCGGCGAGTTCGGTTTCGAGGTACTTCTCCGGAGCCGTGTAGTAGGTGTGGATCTTCTCTCGGTCGGCCTCCCGCTCGACCATGATCGAGTGTGCGGCAGTCGCAAACGCGAAGGAAACCGGCCGGGGCATCGCCGAGACGTTGACCCAGACCTCGTTCCCGCGGTCGAGTTCGTCGTTGATCAGTTCGTAGGCCTGCTCGAAGGCGGCGTCGTAGTCGTAGACGTCCGCGAGGACGACCCGCTCGGTCGTCGCGCCGAGGAGGTTCCGGAAGTCCTGTTCGAGCTTCGTCGAGAGCCGGCGGGAGTACTCGACGTTCGCCTCGCTCCCGACGGCGCCCTCCAGGAGGATCGCACGATCCACGTCGAGCTGGTCGCGAACGAGCGGCGCGATCAGCCGGTCGTAGTCGAAGCCGACCGGGACGACGTGGGTTTGCATCGTTTGGTTTCGAGGACGAGCACGGTCCCTATCAGCCCATCGGTCGCCAGTAACGATTCGAACGCGGATCGGCGATCACGTAAGACGTAGTGACGGCCGCCGATGCCCGAACCGGCGACCTGCGTCCCGGGATCGGGCGACGGAGGGGAGGACCGAGCGCTCGGTGCCGGCGTCGTCAGTACCGGTACAGCGAGACGACGTAGGGTAGCTTGCCGAACATCCAGATCGCGATCGGGAGCCCGATGATCGAGACCGTGAACGCGTAGGCGACCGTCGTCCAGAGCAGACTCAGCCACCACCCGACGAGGAGGAAGTAGACGGCCCGGAGGAGGATCGACGACTGCTCGGGACGGGTCGTCTCCGTCGTCGTCTCGTCGCCCTCCGTGACGATCTGGGTCCTGACGTCTCTGCGTTTGAGCGAGAGCACGAACGGGATCCTGTTGATCAGTACGATCCCGAGTGGCGCCCCGACGATCGTGATCAGCAGGAACCAGGCGACGGCCAGCCAGATGCCGGTCAGCCACCAGCCGACGAAGACGAACCAGAGTGCTCTGACGAGGAGCGACGTGTTCTGGCGAGGCAGGGCGGTCGTGGACGCACTGCGATCGGCGTCTGCGCGCGAGGCGTCACCGTTAGCCATGACGTGTAGTCGTTGGTCTCGAACGCCATTAAACAGACCGCGGATACCGCGGTAGGACCTCGATACTGGTTCGAGGCGGTACTGGATTAAAGCGGTACTGGATTGAAGCGGTACTGGATGGTGACGGTAGCGGAGCGAGGCGGTACTGGAGCGAGAGTCGACGGGTGCCGCCGCCACAATCGCTTTCCGGGCTGGTGTACTATCCACGCCCCATGTTGGAACCGGGCGCACCAGCCCCGACGTTCTCTCTGCCCGGCGCACACGACGGGGAGATCGACGAGTTCGGACTGCCAGCGGAGCCAGACCGCGTCCACGTCGTCGTGTTCTACCCGCTGGATTTCAGTCCGGCCTGCACCAGGGAGATGTGCTCGCTGCGGGACGTCGAACTCTTCGGCCTCGAACGTGACGTCCGGTTGCTCGGGATCGGCGTCGACAGCGCCTACAGCCACCGCCGGTTCGCCGAGGAAAACGGACTCGGCTTTCCACTCCTCTCCGATCGACTCGGCGACGTCGCCGAATCCTACGACGTCCTCGCCGGGGAGGTTGAGGGGCACCCACGCGTCGCGAAGCGAGCGATCTTCGTCGTGGACCTCCACCGAACCGTGCAGTACGCCTGGAGCACCGACGACCCCCTCGAACAACCCGATCTGGGGCAGGTGACCGACGCCATCGAGGCGATCCAGGACGATCGCACGTCGATGCACCGCTACCGCGACGCCCACGAACAGTTCCAGTACGGCCGCTCGGAACTCGACGCGGCCCGCGCTGCGTATCACGAGAAGCACTGGGGGCTCGCCATCGAGACGTTTCAGGAGGCACAGTACTACCTCGACGAAGCCGCGGAGGGATTCTCCTCCGCCCGTCGGTTCGCAGAGTCCGACGGCATCGAAGCCGCGGCCGCCAGCGCCGCGGAGAAAGCCCGCCGTCTCCGGCAGGCCGCAGACTGGTTCGCGACCGCGGCGCGCAACCACGGCGACGGCGACGACGAGGCGGCCGAGGAGTACCACGACGACGCGACCGCGGCCATCGAGGAGGTCGGTGAACTTCCGTCACTCAAGCAGGAGGTCGACCTCGACATCGCGGGCGACGACGACTGATCGGTGCGGCGGACTCGCCGACCTGCCGTGCGACGCGGTGCGGTGTAACCACCGCGATTATCTGCCGTCCGCTCCGAGTCACGGCCATGGACGCCGAGGCGCTGGCCCGCCGGTACTACGCGGCCATCGACGATGGCGAGTACGACGACCTGCGCGAGGTGCTGGCCCCAGCGTTCACCCAGGTCCGGGGCGATCGCACCTTCGAGGATCGCGAGTCGTTCGTCGCGTTCATGCGCGACGACCGTCCGGAGACCGACACGACCCACGAAATCGAGCACGTGACGGCAGACGGCGACCGCGTGGTCGTGGAAGGGACGCTCCGACGCGCAAACGGCGACGTCTGGTTCCGGTTCGCCGACGCATTCGACGTCGAGAACGGACGGTTGGCGTCGCTCCGGACGTACACAGTCTGATGCCAGCGGTTCGAGCAGTGGCTGCCCCGTGGGTTGCAGCTACTCCTTCTCGCCTGCGCCGACCGCCGCCTCGCCGACCGGTTCGTGTCCCTCGATGACCTCTTGGCCGTTCATGTACGGCCGGAGCGCCTCGGGTACGGTCACGGTGCCGTCCTCGTTCTGGTAGTACTCGAGGATGGCGACCATCACCCGACCCACGGCAGTACCGGAGGCGTTGAGCGTGTGGCAGTACTCGGCGGACTCGTGGCGTTCGGGCCGGTAGCGCAGCCCCGCGCGCCGGGCCTGGAACGCCTCGAAGTTCGAAGCGCTGGAGACCTCGAGCCAGCGGCCGCCCTGCTCGGGACCGTCGGGCATGTCGTCGCCGGGCGCCCAGACCTCGATGTCGTAGGTCTTCGCGGACGCGAAGGTGAGGTCGCCGGTGCAGAGGTTCAGGATCCGGTAGGGAAGCCCCAGGCGCTGGAGCACTTCCTCGGCCTCGCCGACGAGCGTCTCGAGACGGTCGTAGCTCTCCTCGGGTTCGACGAAGTTGACGAGTTCGACCTTGTTGAACTGGTGGACGCGCACGATGCCGCGCGTCTCGGTGCCGTGTTCGCCCGCCTCGCGCCGGAAGTTCGGAGTGTACGCCTGGTGCTTGAGCGGGAGGTCGTCCTTCAGCAGGATGTCGTCGGCGTACATGTTGGTGACCGGGACCTCGGCCGTCGGGCAGAGCCAGAGGTCCTCGTCGTCGTAGTCCTCTGTCTCCGCACCGCCGAGTCGGTATGCGTCGTCGGCGAACTTCGGAAGCTGCCCGGTGCCCTCCATCGACGTGGACTTGACGGGGATGGGCGGGAAGACGTCGACGTATTCCTGCTCGCGGTGGACGTCGAGCATGAACTGGACGAGTGCGTGTTCGAGCCGCGCGCCGTCGCCCTTGAGGAAGTAGAAGCCGCTGCCGGTGGTCTTGGCGCCGCGTCGCTCGTCGATGACGTCGAGTTCCTCGCCGAGGTCGTAGTGGGAGATCACGTCCTCGGGGAGTTCCGCCCGGAGGTCGTCGAAGCCTTCCCGTCGAAGCTCCTCGTTGTCGCTCTCGTCCTCGCCGTCGGGAACCGACTCGTGGGGGAGCTGGGGAATCTCCATGAGGCGCTCCTCGAGTTCGGCTTCGAGGTCGTCGGCACGCTCCTCTACTTCCTCGAGTTCGGCCTTCAACTCGCTGGAGCGCTCGATCGCTTCCTCGGCTTCCTCCTCCTTGCCCTCGCGTTTGAGGTCGCCGATAGAGCGGCTGACCTCGTTGCGCTCGTGACGAAGCTCGTCGCCGCGTGCTTTCAGCTCGCGCCACTCCGCGTCCACCTCGAGCACCGCGTCGAGGTCGAGGTCGCTCCCACGGGCGTCGAGTGCCGCGCGGACCCGTTCGGGCTCCTCCCGGAGGGTCGTCCTGTCGAGCATTCTTGGCGTGACGTTTTCCGGGGGCCCGCAAAACCGTGTCGATGGTCCGACAGCCCGGGCCACGCGTAGTGGGCACCTTCGTTCGAAGCGTCGGTCGAACGAGCGGCGGGTTTTAAAACCTCCGGCCCGAACCTGATTTCAAGCGCTATGGAGCCATCTACCTCGAACGGCCGGGGAAGCCTCTCCGCAGCCGTCGATGCGCCCTCCTTCCTGCTCGTCGAACTCCCCCGCTTCGACGAACGCGACACGTCGGCCTGCCTCGATCTGCTCACTGCGTCGGAGCCTGCCGGAGAGAAGCTGCTGATCGTCAGCGTCACGGAGACGATCGGCAAGACCCACCGCCGCTGGGACGATCACGTGGGCGAGCACCCCGACGAGTTCGCCGTCGTGAGCGCGAGCTTCGCGGAGTCGGCCCCAGGTGAAGACGCCCCTGACGAGGCGGGGGGCACCACCCCGGCCGCTGCTGACGGGCCCGAACCCACGGCGAGTTCCTGGCTGACGACCCACCAGGTAGACGATCCGGGCGATCTCACCGGACTGGGGATCACCGTCAGCAATCAGCTCGCCGAGTGGGCCGACGCCGAGGAACAGGTCGTCGTCTGCTTCCGATCCCTGACGACGACGCACCAGTACGTCGGCACCCAGGAGCTCGTCCGCTTCCTCGGCGAACTTCGCAAGCACGTCGAAGCCAGCGACGCGATCGCGCACTTCCACCTCGATCCAGACGCGGTCGACACGCAGACGCGAGCGGCGATCCGCAGCGTGTTCGACGGCGTCGTCGTCGCCTCGGACGACGACCCTGGCGTCGAGTTGCTCCAGTGAGCGCTGGCACTCGAAGGGGTACGGGCCCCGTTAGCACTTTGCACGTACGGCGTCACTAGCGTTGTATGTCCCAGGGGATCACCCACTTCGCTGTGGGCGCGACGGTGACGGTGCTCCTCGTGACGGTGGCGATTCCCACCGTCCGGTACCCGCGGACGTGGACGCTGGTCGGCGGCGGGTGGGCGCTCGTTCCGGACGCGAGCAAACTCCACGCCGTTCCCGAAACGCTCGCGTTCCACGACTCCATCCTCGCCAACGTCTGCTGGGCGCATCGGACCCTCGATCGCCTGGATCCGGGAGATAGCACGACCTGGGCGAGCGCTGCGCTCCTGGCACTCTTCGGGGCGACGGTGCTCGCTGAACGGCGATCCTACCGGACGCCAGCACCGATCGCGTCCTGACTCGAGGCGAACACGATCCTCGATCGAGACTGACTGGCGGACGGTGGTGGTAGCGGAGGGGCGATCAGCGATCGATATCGATCCCGTCGAGGCCGTCGTCCCCGCGATCCGCAATCGTCCCGACGAGGAGTTGCCCACCGATCACGGCCGGGTTCACGACGACGTCGGCGCCAGCGCGACGGAGCTTGCTCGTGTTTTCGGCGTTGGTCGCGGCGGCGACGATCCTGATCTCGGGATCGAGCTGTCTGGCGGTGAGTACCGAGAACGCGTCCGCGGAGTCGCTGCTGGTCGCTGCGACGACTGCGGTCGCTTCGTCGAGGTTCGCTCGTTCGAGCGTCGCGTGGTCACTCGGATCCGCGTGGAGCGCGAGCACGTCGCGCTCGGCGAGTTCGGTGGCGGTCTGGGCCTGGCGGGTCGCGACGACGAACTGGCGATCCCGATCCTTCAGCGCGTCGACGATCGGCTCGGTCAGATCGCCGTGGCCCAGGACGAGCACGTGGTCCTCGAGGAGGTCGAACTCGCGGTTGCGAACCCTGCCGAGTGCGGCGGCGAACCGGGACTCGAGGATCGGAGCGAGCAGGGTACCGAGAGCGATCGCGAACGTCGCCGTCCCGAACACGAGCACGCTCATCGTGAACAGTCGTGCGACCTGCGTCGTGGGCGTCACGTCGCCGTACCCCACCGTCGAGGCCGTCACGAGCGTGAAGTAGAACGCGTCGAGGACGGTCGAGACGCCGGAAAACTCCTCGCGAAGCGCGTACGTGCCGACCGTGCCGTATAGCTGGACGCCGACGAGCGCGAGGCCAGCGGCGATCTGCGCCGTCGAGAGGGAAAGCGGGCTGCGGAAGTGGTGGCGACTGAGCACGAGCGTCGGCATCGAGAGGAGCGAGAAGACGACCAGCGGGAGCGAGAGCGGACTGGACTGGATCAACCCCTGCGCAGCGGTGATGGGGAGGAGGACGATCGTCAGGATCCACGCGGCGCGGTAGCCGCGCCTGAGTCCCAGGGCAGCGAGCAACACGAGAAACCCAGAGATGGCCCCGGAGAACCCGGCGACCAGCCGCACGGTCTCGGGAACGTAGGGCTCCAGCGGGCCGACGACTGCGATCGCGCCGATCCCCACGTTGGCGATCCCCGTGAGCACCGAGAGGACGCCCACGATCACCGCGAGGAGGACGCTCAATCGCTTGCCGGTCCAGGCCCCGAACATACAGGCGTCTGGGTAGGGCCACGGTAAGAAGGTCCCGGCACCGAACCGTCGGACGAGCCAATCGTGGAGCTCCTCCTCGAGGATACGATCTTACGAGCCCATGAGGATTCGCTCCGACGAGCCAGTGGAGGATCCGGTCGGTTCGAACCCAGGTGGATCCCGTCGGTTCGAACCCAGGTGGATCCCGTCGGTTCGAACCCAGGTGGATCCCGTCGGTTCGAACCTCGTGGCCCGTGGAGTCAAGCCCCTGACGCAATGAATACGAGCTACTCGCTGGCGCTTGCAGGCGCGAGGAGTCGGCCCTCAGGCGTTCTCGCCGAGGAGCTGCGCGACGACGTCGTCGACCTGCCGCTCGGAGAGCGCGACCTCCACGAGTAGTTCGCCGACGGCCTGACCGAGACTCACGACACGGTCGGCCCCGGCGGCCCGTAGCTTCGGCACGTCCTCTTCCTCACCGGCGAAGGTCACGACGTGCATCGACTCGTCGACGTTCATGACGGTGAGGACGGCGAGGACGTTCAGCTGGTCGTCGAGCGTCGCAACGAGGACCGCGTCGGCCCGATCGATGCCAGCCTCGCGAAAGCAGGCTTCGTTCACGTCGTCCGTGGGTACGACGGACACCGGGCGCTCGGCCAGCCCCTCGGAGGCCGACTCGCGGCGCGTGATGACCGAGACGGAGACGTCGAGTACCTCGAGTTCCGTGAGCACGGCCGGGGTCCAGCCGTCGTAGCCGACGACGACCACGTGGGAACCCGGTTCCACCGTCTCGTCGAGCGGATCGCCGACCACTGTGTCGTCGAGCGGATCGGCGGGCGGATCGGCGGCCACGGTTTCGTCGAACGGATCAGCGGCAGCGTTTTCGTCGAGCGAGTCGCTCGGCGGATCGTCGACCTCGCTATCGTCGAGGGAGCCGGCTGGCCCGGGTTCGTCGGTCCGTGCCTCGCCGGTAGCCGAGTCGATCGGCTCGGAGTCGTCACTCGACTCGAAGACGGATTTGGACGATTCCTGCTCCGACATCGCTACCGGACGCGACGGGAGCACGACCCACAGAGGTGTGGTTCTTTGACGTCGACCTCGCGGACCGTCGGCGAGAAGTTCATCACGCAGCGCTTGTTGTCGCAGTGTTCCAGGCCGAGCGTGTGGCCAATCTCGTGGACGATCTCCTTCCGGACGCGATCGCCGAAGATCTCGTCTGAGCCGCGTTCGGAGAAACCACCGTCGGAGGACGTCTGGAGGCGGTACGTGGAGACGACGGAACCGTTGCCGTCGAGGTAGGCGAGACCGAAGACGTAGTTCCGCCGACGGTAGAAGAGGTCCTCTGGCGTGAGTGCGATGTTCTTCTCGCCACGACCGACGCGGCTGGCGAGTTCGATGAACTCCTCGGCACGGTACTGGGAGCGGCCGTCGTCGTAGGCGCTCGCGGGGACCTGCTGGGGCTCGTGCACGGACACGTCGCAGTCGTAGACCGACTGGAGTGCGTCGGAGGCCTGGCGCTTGACTGGCGCCGGCACCTCCCCGACCGGCACGATGTCGACGAGCATGGACACCTGTTATGCCTTCCCGGCCATAAACGTCCCGGCGTGTCGGACGCGGATCGAACGACTGCGCTGGCCGACGCCCTGATCGAGGGGGTCCGATCCCGGCAGTCTCAGGAGAGTGGCGGCGGAGTCGAGCCAGCGGCGCTGCTCGAGGTCGGGATCGGCGAACGGACCGGAATCGCCGCGACACTGCTCGACCGTGGGATCGCGGTCAGTGCCGTCGACGTCGTGGCGCGCGCCGTTCCCGACGGAATGGCGTTCCAGCGAGCGGACGTGACCGAACTCGACGCGGCCGAGTTCGAGGGTATCGACGGCGTCTACGCGCTCAGAGCGCCGCCCGAACTCCACCGCCCCATCGCCGACCTGGCGAGAACGCTGGACGTACCGGCCGCGTTCACGACGCTCGGTGGCGATCCGCCGATCGTCCCGGTTCGTCCCGAACAGCTTCCCGGCGGGGAGACGCTCTACTGGGTGACGGACTGATCCGCATCGCCGCGGGGTGTGGTCGCATCCCTCACTCGTCCGCCGTCGGGTCGTCCCGACGGGCCGTGAGCACCGGTACCGGCGAGGCGCGGACGACTCGCTCGGTCGTGCTCCCAGCGGCGACGAACCGCGATAGCCCCGTCCGTCCGTTCGTGCCCATCGCGATGAGGTCGGCGTCGTGGTCCTCGGCGTACGCAATGATCTCCTCGTGGGGGACGCCAGTGAGGAACACCTTCTCGACGGTCACGCCCTCGGGTGCGTTCGATTCGATCCGCTCGACGGCGCTCTCTCCGGTGTCTTCCATGTTTTCGCGGACCACGTCGTAGTGGCTGTGCGCCGGAAACGTCTCGTCGACGACGTAGAGCGCGTGGACCGTGGCGTCGAACGCCGCCGCGAGCCGGTATGCCTGTTCGACGGCCCGACACGGCCCCTCGCTCCCGTCGGTCGGGACGACGATCGTGTCGTACATCGGGGCGGTGTTCGCGTGCCCCGATAAGGAGTGTTCGGGCCATCTGCGAAGCAGTCCGTCAAACAGGTGTCCTCCACCGATCTTCTGACCAGCACCGGTCCGATCCGAATGGGTACGCCCAAATGCGAGGCCGGCAAGTCGCAGGTATGCAGGTCGACGCTATCGTGCTGGACGTCGACGGCGTGCTCGTCGACGTCGCCGACTCCTACCGACGCGCCGTCGTGGAAACCGTCACGCACCTCGAGGGCACCAGGTTCGAGCGCGACGTCATCCAGCCGTTCAAAGACGCCGGCGGCTTCAACAACGACTGGGAGCTGACGGACGCCTTGCTGCTCTACGCCATCGCCCAGGACGCCGGCTACGACGTCGAGGTCGAAGCGTTCACCGACGCGATCGCCGAGGCGGGCGGCGGCCTCGACGGTGCCCGTGCCGTTCTCCGCGACGCGCTCGGCGAGGAGTCAGCGACCGACGTCGAGTCCCAGTGGGATCCCGACGCGGTTCGCGACGCGTTCCAGCTCCGATATCTCGGCGCGGAGCTCTATCGCGAGATCGAAGGCGAGGAGCCCGAACGGGAGCTTCGGGGATACATCCACGACGAGCCGGTACTGATCGAGCCGGAGACGATCGAGTGGCTCGAGGAGCGGTTCCCGATCGGCGTGCTGACCGGCCGCCCGGCCGCGGAAGCCGACATCGCCCTCGACCGCGTCGGCCTCGACGTACCGGACGACCACCGATTCACCATGGACGACTGGGAAGCGGGCAAGCCAGACCCTCACGCGCTCCGGACGCTCGCGGAGCGCTTCGACGCGACGGAAGTCGCCTTCGTGGGCGACACGCTCGACGACGTCCGGACCGCGACGAACGCGGCCGCCGCCGATCCGTCCCGGACCTACCACGGAATCGGCGTCCTGACCGGCGGGTTGACCGGCGAGGCTGGCCGGCAGAAGTACGAGGAGGCCGGTTCGAGCACCGTCGTCGACGACGTGAACGGGCTTCGGACGCTGCTGGCGCCCCACGACTGAGTCCGGCCGGAGTTCTCGACGCAGCTGCCCCTCCGTCCGCGGTCGCCACGGTGCCGCGAAAGCGACATTCCCTTGTGCGCCACGCGATAGGCACTGCCATGGACACCGATCGATTCGTCGAGTTCCTGTCGACGATCGTGATCGTCGGAATGATCGCCGTCCTCGCCGTCCCACGCTTCGGCGTCACCGGACTCGAGGATCGGCTCCTGACGTCCGCCGCCGTCGCCATCGTCGCGGGCGGCCCGTTCGCCGTGCTGGTCGTCTACGTCTTCGACGTCGACTCCAGTCACCTCGGACCGTGGGGCCCCGAGGACGTCGTCTTCGTCGCTGCCGTCGCGCCGCCAGTCGCTGCGACCGTCTGGGCAGCCGACGCCGTCGGGCTCAGTGGGACGCTCTACGGCGTCGCGGTGCTGGCAGGGGCGATCCTCTCGATCGGATTCGCCGTCGTGGTTCGGGACGCGACCGTCGGCGAGTGGCCGCCCGGGTCCGGAGCGGAGCGGCGTCGCGAAGCCCAGCAGCCCAGCAAGGACTAGCGAATCGACGGAACGTTTTTCGCGGCGGTCGGCGACGCATCGATCGTGCAGATCGCAATCCTCGGCGGCACCGGCGCACTCGGCGGTGGCCTGGCCCTTCGTTTGGCACACGATACCGATCACGAGCTCTCCATCGGCTCCCGCGACCCGGAGCGGGCCGCGGACGCAGCGGCCTCGTACCGCGAGACGCTCGCAGATCGCGGCGTAAACTCCCGGATCGAGAGCGGTGCCAACCCCGATGCAGCGGCTGGCGCAGCCGTCGTCGTCGCGGCCGTTCCCGCAACGTACGTGGCGGACACCATCGAAACGGTTGCCGATCGACTACACGAGGACGCGATCGTCGTCTCGCCAGCCGTCGGGATCGACGCCCACGCCCACGGGTTCGACGCGGCCCAACCGGCGCCAGGCAGCGTGACCGCAACCGCTGCCGACGCAGCGCCGGCGTCGAATCCGGTCGTCGGCGCGTTCCACACGCTCGCAGCGGGCCGGCTCTCCGACCTCGATGCGGCCCTGGAGATCGACGCACTGGTGGTCGGCGACGATCCAGACGCTCGCGACCGCATCGCGGCGCTCGTCGAAGAGATCGAGGGGCTCCGTGCCCTCGACGTCGGACCACTCGCCAACGCCCACGGCGTCGAATGCCTGACCGCACTCCAGTTGACCCTCATGCGTCAGAATTCGGCGCTGGAAGACGTCGGCGTCCGATTCCGCTGACGGGGATCCCGGCGCGCTTTTTGCCCCGGGCGACCACGGCCTAGTCGTGAGCTGGGCCGATCTGTTCGAGCGGGCAGCCGACTACGAGGTCGCCAAGGACGAGATTCGATCGACGCTCGATCGCCTACGAGGGGAAGATGCCGACGCCTGATCCGGCAAGCGTCGTGGCCGACGCCGACGTGCTCGCGGCGGACCTCCTCGTCGACGGAGCCGCTCGCCAGGCGCTAGACGTCGTGCGATCCCACTCCTGGATCGACCTCGTCGCGAGCGATCCGCTCCTCGACGACGCCGAGGCGGTGATCGCCAGCCGCTCCGACGCCGACCTCGCGGCAGACTGGCGGGAGCGAATCGAAGCGGAGCGACGCTCGGTTCCCCACCCCGCGGGCGACCATCCAGGCCTCGCCAGCGCACTCCACGGCGACGCGGCGCACCTGCTGAGCTTCGACGAGAATCTCACGAGCGCCGCTGCCGGGGTTGGCCTCCATGGCCACGTCTCCGTCAGCGTCCGGACGCCGGACGCATTTCTCGCCGTCTTCGACGCGAAGTCCCTCTACGAGTCCCTCGACGAGCGGAGCTATCCGGGACCGGATCGCGATCCACGCGACTGACTCGATCGGAACTACTCCTGGGCCGCGAGCCAGTCCGCGAGCTTCGCCAGCGCCCGTCCCCGGTGCGAGATCGCGTTCTTCTCCGCCGTCGACCGCTCGGCCATCGTCCGGCCCTCGTGCTCGAAGATCGGGTCGTAGCCGAAGCCGCCATCGCCACGGGGCGTGACTATCTCGCCACGCACCGTTCCCTCGAAGGTCGCCACGGCGACGCCGTCCTCGACGGTAACGCCGTCGTGCCAGTCGGGGTCGTCGTCGGTGACGTCTTCGTCCAGTGAATCAGCATCCGCTGCGTAGGCGACGACGCTCCGGAACGACGCGCGGTGGTCGTCCTCCGGTTCGACCAGACGGTAGACGCGCTCGATCCCGAGCGTGTACTCGGCGTACGCGGAGTAGGGACCGGGGAAACCCCCGAGGGCGTCGACGAAGAGGCCGGAATCCTCCACGGCGACCGGCTCCGTGCCGCCGAGTTCCCGGAACGATTCACGGGCGCCACGCGCGGCAATCGGCGCGAGGTCGTCGGACTGCACCTCCACGTAGTCGTAGTCGGTCTGCTCGACGGCCATCGGGAGGTACTCCCGCGCCTCCTCGACCTTGCCCTCGTTCCCCGTGACGAACCGCAGCATTCAATCGTCGACCAGGACCTCGACGGGTTCGTCCGAAGACGACTCCTCGGCCATCGCTTCGTCGCTGCCGGAGCGCTCCTGCCAGAGGAGCGCGCCGGCGATCCCGATGACGACCCAGGACCGCCAGTTCGCGAGGTTCAGCGTGTAGCCGACGCCGAAGGGCTTCTTCACGAGCATGCCGTCGCCGGGCTGCCAGTAAGAGGAGAGCAGCCGCCGCATGCTCGGCTTCTCGAAGTTGTAGGGGATCCCGAACAGTTCGCCGGAATTCGGCTTGTCGACCATGTCCGATGATACGTCGCCATCCGGGATAAAAACTGGGAGGGTGTGGGCGCAGGAGCGACTCGCTGGAGCCGACGAATCTCGCCGACATCGCCAGGTTCGAGCTACTGGTATCGGCCCCTGCCCTCGATCTCCCGGAGCCGATCGAGCACTGCAGGATCGCCCGCGTCGGCGTAGGCAGTCTCCAGCGCGTCCCGGCAGGCCACCGCGTCGTCGGCCGTTCCGTCGAGTGCCTGCTCCAGGACGTGCAGATCCATCGCCTTGTCCTCGACGTGGTCGCTGTCGTAGCCGAGGCCGAAGTCGATCAGCGCCACGCTGGTGTCGGACGCGGACTCGACATCGGCGTCCACGATCCGCACGTTTCGCGTCGTGGGATCCCCGTGAACGACCCCGTCGGCGTGCAGCGTCGCGAGGTGGGTCCCGACCTGCTCGAGCAACGCAGGATCGAGGTCGGCCTGCAAATCCCGGTCGCCGACCCGGGTCAGTTCGATCGTCGCTTCGACGGGATCGACGTCGAGCACGACCGGCGCCGGGACCCCGAGTCTGCGCGCCCGAGCGGTCAGTTTCGCTTCCGATCGGGTGCGCTCGCGTCGGAGGCGGTCGTCCAGGTCGGGGTGCCGATACCCCTTCGGCACGCGTCGCTTCACGACGCGGTCCTCGCCGACCTCGACGACGGCCTCCGCGCCTCGTCGCTCGCGCTCCTCGGCGGGAACGACGGCCGTCGAGGAGTCACCATCACGCCAGGTGACGGGGACCTGGTCGGGACGGTAGTCCGGTCGCACGCCCGAGTCCTCGATCGGCAGCGTATCGCCGGCCGCGAGCATCTTCGACCCCGTGAGTGCGATCATGGCCGCATTGTCGCCGAGGAAGCGGGACTCAGGCATGAAACACGCGGCGCCACGCTCCTCGCACATCCCCTGGAGCATCTCGCGTAGCCGGGCGTTGTTCGCGACGCCGCCGCCGAGGACGAGTTCGTCGCTCCCAGTCAGCGAAAGTGCTCGTTCGGCGACCTCCGTGAGCATCGCGAAAATGGTCTCCTGGAGCGAGCAGGCGACGTCCTCGATCGCCGCGCCGTCGTCGAGTGCGTCCTGCGCAGCCGTGACGATCCCTGCGAAGGAGAAGTCCATCCCCTTGACGACGTAGGGAAGATCGATCAGGTCGCCGTCGGCCGCAAGCTCCTCGAGCTTCGGGCCGCCGGGATGGGAGAGCCCAGCGTGGCGGGCCACCTTGTCCAGCGCGTTGCCCACGCCGGTGTCCATCGTCTCGCCCAGGACCCGATACCGACCACCGTCGGACTCGATTCGCTCGTTCGACGAGGCCGATCTCGCCGTGTTCGATCGACTGCGATGAAAGCCGAGGACGTGTGCGTTGGCGCCGCTGGCGTTCAAACAGACCGGCGCGTCGAAGCCCGATCGATGCCGGCCGATCTCGAGGTGGGCGACCATGTGGTTGACGCCGACGAGCGGCACGTCGAGCGTGTGAGCGACGGCCCTGGCAGCGGTTCCCGCGATCCGCAAACAGGGACCGAGGCCAGGCCCTCGCGAGAACGCGACTGCGTCGATCGGCGGTTCGGCGCTGCCCGCCTCGGCGGCGTCGGTAGCCACTCGATCGCGAGCCTCATCCAGGACGACCGCGACGACTTCGGGAATCGCGTCGGCCATGTGGTCGGCCGACTCGCGCGGATCGATGCCGCCGCTCTCGGGGACGTACGCGTCGGTCTCGACGAAAAAGGAGTCGTCCTCAGTATCGTACAGGGCAGCGCTGGCGGCCCAGGCGGTCCCTTCGATCCCGAGGACGCGCATCCCCTACTTCCACTCGGTGTAGCCGCACTTGCCGCAGTGGAGTCGATCCTCGTGCTCGCCGAGGAAGGTGTCCTCACAACGCGGGCACGGCTGGCGGTCGATCTCGCCGTCGTCGCCGTAGAGTTCGTGGCGGCTCATGCCTCCTCGGCCTCCTCGTCGGCCTCGGCCTCGACGCCGATCTTGTTCCGCTCGAGCATGTGGTCCTGCTCGATGTCGGTCGCGTACTCGGCGTCGTCGTAGACCTTCGCGGTGCCGATCGTCTCGCGCATCCCGAACTTCGTGTCGAGCTTGCGGATGACGACCTCCTCGGCGTCCTTGTTCAGCATCGCAGCGAGACTGTCGCGAACGGAGAGGCGCTCGGGCGTCGTCTCCTCGTGCACGACGCGAAATCGCACGTCGGTCCGATGCAACATGGGGTTCTCGTCTTCCTCGATGATGTCGACGTCCATGGCTCAGTTACGTGTATCTGGCCGGGAAACGCCTAAAAGGATTTCGAAGGGACCTTTTTAGGCTTCTGGTGGTACCGGGACGGACTGCGGGCGACCCTCGTCACCGCGACAGCGGTGCTCCCAGCAGGCGATTGCCGAAGGACCGATGCGTTCGCTCGATCGGTGCCAGACCCAGTACCTTTGTGTCGACTCGACGCGGGGACGCCGTATGGACCGCATCGAAGTGTCCACCGGGACCGGGTGGGAGGACCACGTCGGGTACTCGCGGGCCGTACGCGTCGGGAACCAGATTCACGTCGCCGGAACGACGGCGGTCGACGAGAACGGAGAACCAGTCGCACCGGGCCAGCCCTACGAGCAAGCGAACCACGCGTTCGCACTCGTCGAGGCGGCGATCCGAGACGCCGGAGGTGAGCCGTCCGACGTCGTCAGCACCCGCATGTACGTCACCGACGTAGAGGACTGGGAGGACGTCGGCCGTGCGCACGGGGAGGCCTTCGGCGATGCCAGGCCCGCGGCGACGATGGTCGAGGTCTCGGCGCTGATCGATCCGGACCTGGTGGTGGAAGTCGAAGCTACCGCGATCCTGGAGACAGACGGCGAGAACGGTACTGACGGCGAGAGCGGTTCAGACGCCGAGAGCGATTCAGACGGAGAGAGCGATTCAGACGGAGAGAGCGATTCAGACGGAGAGAGCAGTTCGGCCGCCGAGAGCAGTTCAGACGCCCAGTAATTGCAGTGCTCGTTCGACGTCACCGTCGAACGTCGAGAGCAGGTCGCGGAACTGCGCGCGGTGGTCCTCGGTCACGTCGACGGCGACCATCCCCTCGTCGGGTTGGCCGTAGACGACGGTGCCGCCGAGCGGCGCGACGAGGACGACCGGCACCGTCGCGAGGTCCTCCTCGCCGTCGACGACGATGGTCGTCGGTCCGTCCGTGTCGAGGGCGTCAGCGATCGCACCGAGCAGATCGGCGGTGATGACTCCGGCGGGGTTGCCGACGGTGATCCGATTCGGGCGCTCGTCGAGTTCGGCCCGGACGTCGTCGGGCGCGGTCTCGCGCTTGGTTCGGCCGTCGACGAACGCGACCGCTGGCTGGTGATCGGCCTGCTCGAAGTGATATGTGACGATGTCGCCGACGGTGACGATCGGGCCCGAGTGCTCTGCGAGCAGAGCGTCGACGTCGGTGTAGACGGGCCCGAAGGGATCTTTGAACTCTCCACGCGCTGCTTCGGGAAGTTCGAGCACGACGTCCGGTTCCGACGCGGATCGGTCCGCCGAGGTGCCGCTGTCCTCACCCCCCGACATTGCCTCAGCGAACCTTCAGCGCGTAGGCCCCGGGCTCCGTGACGCCCATCGCCTCGGCGATCTCGCTCTCCTCGGGGTGAGCGATGATCACGTAGCCCGCCCAGTCCTCCGTCAGCGAGGAGGAGCCACAGGTTGGACAGGCATCGACGTCGGGATCGACGACGGAGTGACACTCCCGGCAGACGAGACGGTCGTCGGCCATTACTGCTCACCTGCCGCGACGTCCTCGGTCTGTCGAGCCTCCTCGAGCCAGCCGTGCTTGCCGAGGCCGGGCTGCTTGGCCGTCAGGCCGATCTTGGAGTCCCGCGGATTGCGCTCGTCGATGGACTTCGTGACGATCCGGGAGCGGACGGAGTCGCCCTCGGCGAGCACCCGATTGGACTCGTTGGAGGCGAGCTGTCGATTCTCGCCGTCGAAGGCGAGGTACTCGTCGGAGATCTGGGAGACGTGGAGCAGGCCGTCGACGGGACCGATGCCGACGAACGCACCGAACTCCACGACCTCGACGACGACGCCGTCGACGACCTCCTGCATCTGGGGGTCGAAAGTGACTGCGTCGAACTCTGCGGTGTAGTAGACGCCGGGACGGTTCGGGAGCACCCGGCCCTGGCCGACGTCGTGGACCTCCGTGACGGAGACGACGGAGCCGAGGTCCTCGTCAACGAGACCCTCGAGCTTGTCCTGGAGCAGTCGCTTGACGAGCTCGGGCGTGACGTTCGCGAGCTCCTCGGGCGGTACCTCGACCGTGTCGGTGACTCTGACCCGTTTGTACATTGGTAGATGAGTGGCGGCTACGGTTGGGTTACTGCCAATTTATCGGTCCCCCGTAAACTAAGTACCGAAACGCCAGCGTCGAGGACGCGGTCGCGCAGGGGGAGGTCGTTCGTGACGACGTAGTCCGCAGTGCCCTCTCGAGCGAGTTCGACGATCGCGTCGTCGGCGACCGCAGTTTCGGTGTCCACCGGCATGCAGCGCTCCGTGGCGAGGTCGTACCCGACGCTCGCAGCGATGGCCTCCTCGCCACCGCCGCCTTCGGAGAGCCGCCGGAGTTCCTCGATGACAGCCTGGGGCACGATCGGCTCGAACCCTGCCCGGCCACCGTCGGCGCTCGCACCGCCGAGTACGCGATCGAGTTCCTCGAACAGCCGCACGTCGAGTTCGACTGGCATCATGAGCGCGTTCGTGTCGATCGCGACGGTCCTGGTCATCTGCTGGAGTCGGTGCGTGCTGTGTGGCCTGGCCGGAACGGTTCAATCGGTGAGGGTGCCGATGCCGATGAGTCGCCAGCGGGAACCGACGCGGCGGTTGATCGCGATCGTCGCACCCTCCTGGGCGCAGACTGGTCGCTGGAGCGCGACCTCTGCCTCGTCGCCGCGGGCACTCGTGACGGAGCCGACGGTCGTGGCCGTCCCGACTGTCATCATCAGTGGCTCGCCGGTGGTGATCTCGTCGACCTCCTCCTCGTCCATGTCGCCAACGACGCGGTCGAGCAGGTCGACGGACATCGTGAACTGCTCCCAGGTGGGCGGCAGCGACCCTTCGTGGCCCGCCACCTGCCCAGCGAGCGCGTCACCCTTCGTCAGGCTGGGGTCGAGTCCGGTCCCGATTCCCAGCAGTCCACCGGGCGTCGCTTCGTCGGTCGGCGTCCCGCCGGCCTGGATCGATCGAACGGTGGTCGAGATCGGGTCGTACCGCGTCTCGCCGCCTTCCTCGACCTCGCGGCCGGGGCGGATCTCGATCTCGTCGTCGACGGAGAGGGTTCCCTCGACGAGGCTGCCACCGAGCACGCCGCCCAGGAGGTCCTCCCAGGTCGTGCCCGGTCGATTGATGTCGAAACTCCGCGCGACCTGCATCCGCGGGTCGGCGTCGGGGTCGCGCTCCGGCGTCGGGATCTGATCCTCGATCGCCTCGATGAGGAGGTCCATGTTGACCCCCTGCTGTGCCGAGACGGGGACGATCGGGGCGCCCTCGGCGACGGTCCCCTCGACGAACTCCTCGATGGCCTCGTTGTTCGCGACGGCCTGCTCGCGATCGACGAGGTCGATCTTGTTCTGGGCGATCACGAGGTTGTCCAGCCCCATGATGTCGAGCGCCATCAGGTGCTCTTCGGTCTGGGGCTGTGGGACGTCCTCCGTCGCGGAGACGACCAGCACGGCGCCGTCCATGATCGCCGCTCCGGAGAGCATCGTCGCCATCAGGGTCTCGTGGCCGGGGGCGTCGACGAAGGAGACGGTGCGAAGCACGTCGGTCTCCACCTCGTGCTCGGGGCACTCCTCCGCGACGGTGTACGCCTGGGTGCCGTCCTCCTCGGGGCACTTTCGGAACGTCGTGTCGGCGTACCCGAGACGGATCGAGATCCCTCGCTTCATCTCCTCGGAGTGCTGATCGGTCCACTCCCCAGAGAGGGCCTGGACCAGGGTGGTCTTCCCGTGGTCCACGTGGCCGACCAGCCCGATGTTCACCTCCGGATGTCGGTTGCTACCTGCCATGTGAGCGAGTAATCGTGTCTTTTCTTCGCCTCCTCCGATTCATAAAGGTGCTGTTCTGGGTGCGTGCCCGCGTGCGGATGCTCGGCGCAGTCGAGTCGGGACTCTGGACCCCGAAATCGCGATCCATCGCGACCGATCACTGCCACCCCACACCCCGTGTTTTTGCCGACGCGGCCCTGACCCGCCGCCGTGCGCGAGTTCGGGTTCGAACTGTCGCTGTGTGCTCGGCTGGAAGCCCGTGGAGTCCCCACGCTGGACGGCAAGGACGCGATCGTGGCTCGGCAACTCGGCGCGGGCGTCGCGAACCCCGGCGGCCGAGTCCTCGACGCCGTACTCGTCGAGCCAGGCCCAGCGTTCGACGACCGGGCGGCGATCACGCCAGAACGGATTCCAGCGTCGGTGATCGACGCCGATCTCGGCCCCGGACGGTCCCGGCGCGTGACCGACGCGTTCGACGTGCGGCCAGACCGCGCGCGGTCGATCGCCGAGCACGCTGCGGAGATCGGCGTGCTCGAACTCGACCGACGCTCCGGACACCTGCACGCCAGACAGGTTGCGAGATATCCCGACCGGTGGTTCGATCGGCTCGTCGGCATCGAGAACAAGCCGGATCTCGGGACCCCCGGCGCGCTCGAGGAGCAACTCAGAATCGACGTCAGCCTCGGCGTCGCCGATCGAATCGTCCTCGCGACGGAGAGCTACGTGACGGGTGCCCACCGAAACCGGATACCCGACGATGTCGGCATCTGGCGGTTCGACCCCGAGGCCGACGAACTCGTCGTGATCCGAGAAGCAGCACTACTCCCGGCCGGTGAACCCGGAGTCGAAGTACTCGAGCGGCAAGCGGGCCGCGCCGAAATCGAGGTCGTCGATCCCGACGCGAAGGCTCGTGCCAGACGCCGGATCGCCGAGCGAGCGTACGGAAAGGGCTGGCGAACGTTCTCGTTTCCGGAGTGCGAGCAAGGGACGACGCGCAACCGGCATGGCGCGTCGCTGCCGTGGTGTGCCTGGAAGGATCGGGTCGTCGACCCGGCCAGCGAGTGCGGACCTGATTGCCCGGGATTCGAACCCGCGGACGCACCGGTTGTCGACGGCCAGACCGAGCGAATGCGCGCGTCGCCCTGGGTCGCGGAACCGGAGGGACGCAAGCGACGACAGACTGGGCTCGATCGATACTGAAATCCGGGCTAGGCAACTGCCTCTAGCCAGTGTCCTCCGCGGGTAACTGCTCCGCCCAGGATGGTCGCTCCCCCAGGGTCAGCGCTGCTCGTCCTCGTATGCGAAGTCCTCTCGAAATCGATAGGCGATGAGCACGACGGCGAAGATTCCCAGCCCGAACGTCACGACGGCGACCACTCGGTCGTCGAAACTGTATCCCTCAGCGATCAGGAGGTAGCTGGCCCCGGCGAGACTCAACAGGAAGAGGAACCGGCTGGAGTCCCGGAGAGCGCCCATAGGAGGACGGAAGCGATCGATGACCTTCAGCGTTCGCTGGCGGGAGGCGCTCAGGTAGATCGAAGATGGGCGAGGACCGATCTCAGAGGTCGCGAATCGCCGCGACGGCGTCCTCGATCGACGGCGCATCGAAGAACTGCTCGCCCACGTAAGCGTTCGCTCCGGCAGCGTACATGTCGCGTGCCACCTGGAGGACGTCGTCGTCGAGCGGTGCTGGCGCTGCGTCGCAGAGCCCCTTCCAGTCGGCGACGCCCTGGGCCTTGGCCTCCGTCTTCGCGACGTCGACGGCCTCGACCCACTTTGGCTGCGTTCGCTTATGGTACTGCCTGAGCACCTCCTTCGAGAGCTGTTGGCCGTCGTAAGCGAAGCGGTTCTCGTCGAACGTGCCGACGACGTCGGCGACGAGGAGATTGCCCTGGTGGTAGACGACCTCGATCTTGCCGTCCTCGTGAGCGAACCCCTGCGTCGCTGCCCAGCGAGTGACGAGGTCGTTCACCTCGCGAGCGAGGCCGTCGAGGTCCTCGATCGGCGCCTTGCCGGCGATCGCGTCGGCTTCCGTCCGGTCGAGGTAGCGATCGGACTCCTCGTACTTGGTGGAGAACTCGACGATCGGATCGTCGAGATCGACCGGCTCGTCGGGCCAGGTCTCGAAGTCGAGTCCGTGGTCAGCGGGGTCAGTGCGGGAGCGGAGACTCGATCCGATCGGCACCGAGTTCCGGAAGACGATCTCGAGGGGAACGACGTAGTTCTCGCCGGCTGCCTCGTGGTAGACGTCGTAGTCGTAGTCAGTGCCCTCACGGGGGAGATCTGGGCGCTGGGAGAGCGCGATCGCCATCTCTGTCGGCGGTTCGTCGACGACGTCCAGTCCGACCGGTTTGCCGCCATCGGCAGGGAGGACGCCACGATAGTGCGTGCGGATGCTCTCATTGGCGAGCAGTTCGAAGTTGAAGGCGCCCATCGTACACAGCGAGGCACCTTTGTCGGGAATCGGGTCGGGCATCTTCCCCCAGTCGAACACCGAGTAGTCGTCGGTGAACTCGAAGACGCCGTGGCCGAGTTCCTCGGCCGTCGCGGGCTCCTCGATGCGGAACTCCTTGACGCTCGTCATGCTCGAACGCTCTCCGCCCCGCTACAATAAGCGTTGCACTCGGCGGTGGCTTCGGCGCCGACAGGTCGACGATTACGACGGGGGAGGAATTTTTCGATATAAGCAGAAAATCTCGAGAAGGGGCAAATCCCTCGGAGCCAGCCCGCCGCGTTCGAAGTCCCGGCGAAAACCACCGCATCGGCGGCCTTCCGGCGTCATCGCACCCGGCGGGCACTGCCGGAAACCCCCTTGTTTTACCTACCGGAGTTTGTGATTGGAGCATAATGGGTGACGGGTTCATCTGCGGCGTCGACGTCCCCGAGGAGGGCGTCTCCGTCTCCTTCGACCACTTTCCCTGTACCGACCAGTCCTTCGAGAACGCCCTCGAGCGGGCCCGAGCAGGCGATCGCCTCTCCGTCGAGGACGGCGTCGAGCTGATCACCACCGGCACCGACGAGCCGGGCATCGACCCCGAGCGCAAGGAGCGCGTGCTCGAGATCGCGAACCGCCGACGCGCCGAGGCGGTCGGCGACGAGGTCACGTTCGTCGCGAACCTGAACAACAACGTTACGACGGCCTGTAACACGGGCTGCCTGTTCTGTAATTTCAAGGATCGCTCCCAGAAGTTCCGGAGCGAGTACCAGAGCGACCACGGTGGCTTCACCAAGACGCCCGAGGAGTCCAGGAGGATCGTCGACGACGCGCTCGACATGGGTATCTACGAGGTCACGTCAGTCTCCGGCCTCCATCCCGCCTTCGCGCTCGACGAGGAGCACCGGGAGATCCTCGAGGCGAAAGACGATCCGACGATGGTCAACTACCGACCGCCAGCGGAGTACGACACCTCGCCGGGGACCTACGTGGAGCAGATGGCGGCGATGAGCGTCGACGACGTCCACCTCCACTCGATGACGCCCGAGGAGGCCTACCACGCCCAGCGCGGCGCGGACTGGGACTACGAAGAGGTCTACGGCCGACTGAAGGACGCCGGCCTCGACTCCGTCCCCGGGACCGCAGCCGAAATCCTCGTCGACGAGGTCCGGGACGTGATCTGTCCGGGGAAGATCGACACCGAAGAGTGGATGGAAGCGATGCACGCCGCCGCCTCCGTCGGCCTCGACACCACGGCCACGATCATGTACGGCCACGTCGAGAACGCAATGCACCGGGTCATGCACCTCAAGCGGATCCGCGACCTGCAGGAGTGCACCGGTGCGATCACCGAGTTCGTCCCCCTCTCCTTCGTCCACGAGGAGACCCCGCTCTTCGAACGCGGCTACGTCGACGGCGGCGCGAGCACCGACCAGGACGAGTTGATGATCGCCGTCTCCCGGCTGTTCCTCGACAATATCGACCACATCCAGTCCTCCTGGGTCAAGTACGGCGACGCCCAGGGCCTCAAGATGCTCACCTGCGGCGCCGACGACTTCATGGGGACGATCCTCTCCGAAGAGATCACCAAACGCGCCGGCGGAGATTACGGGGAATTCCGCTCCTTCCAGGAGTACGCCGACATGATCACCGCGATCGGCCGGACGCCCGTCGAGCGCTCCACTGACTACCGTGAGCGTCGCCAGATCGACCCCGAGGCCGACGTCATCGGGCCGGCCCTGGGCCCCCGCGCGGACGGCACGCCGATGGTGGACCACACGCCGACGCCGCCGGAACGATCGAGCGACGAGTCCGGCGACCAGGAGCCAGTTGCACCCGCGGACGCGAAGCGAAGCGACTGATCACACGGCGGCCGCGCAATCCCACGCGTCCCCGCAATCCTCCACGTCCGCGCGACCCCTCACGCCCGCGCATGACGAGCGTCTGACGGGTGCTTTTGGTCGGTGGCGTCGTAGCACGCGGACATGACTGGTCTCGCTGACGCCTACACCGACGACGTCGGTGGGCTCCAGACCGACACCCGGCTCAAGGCGGGCGTGGCCCTGCTCGCCGTCGGGACCCTCCTGGGGCTGCTCGCGGTCGTCGTCGCCATCGCCAACCCGACCGAGTGGGGCGCCCGACGCGTCGCGGGTGCACTCGGACTCCTGGCTGCCCCGGCGCTCGCCGGCGGCGTGGTCGTGATCCTTCCCGCGAACCCCCGGCTCCGCGCCGCGGCGGCGATCGGTGCGAGCCTGACCCTCCTCGGCGTCGCAAGTTTCTGGCACGCCTATCCCCAGCACTGGCTCGGGCACGGCGACCAGCTAACCCCCTACGTGACCGCGATCTACTTCCTCGGGATGCTCACGATCGCGCTCTGTCTGTTCGCGGGGATCGCCACGTTCAAGCGACGTAACGATCCCGGCGGCACCGTCTCGCTGCGCGTCGGCGAGGGCAAGACGAAGTACGTCGAGGTCGAGGCCGACAACGAGGAGAGCGCGCTCGGCGGCGGCGTCGGCCTGCTCGGGGGAACGCCCGACGGCTCCGTCGAGACGCAGACGAACCGGCCGGAGAAGCGGGACGCCGAATCCTCGCACTCCCGGTCCGCAAACGACGACGCCACGGTCACGCGATCGAGCGGCAGTGGTCGTTCCGGCGGCACCTCCAGCACGGGTCGCACCTCCACCACGCGATCGAATCCGGCGACCGGCCTCGGCACCGCGAGCGACGGCGGCTCCGGTACGGAGACCCTCGCTTCACCACAGCCCAAGCCGGACGCGGGGTCGGATCGATCGGCCGACGTTGCGGACAAGTACTGCGGCAACTGCGAGCACTTCAGCTACGCCCGCACCGAGCAGGGGATGACGCCGTACTGCGCACACCGATCGGAGTACATGGACGACGTCGAGGCCTGCGAGGACTGGTCGCCGAACGCCGGTCGCTGAGACGGTCCGGTCGTCCCGTCCATTCGCTCCGTTCAGATCGCTTCCAGCGTCGCAGCCACGCGCTCCCAGTGACTCCCTTTCCAGAAACACTGTCCACAGTCGCGACACTGCCAGACAGCCATTTTGGCGGCATCTGGAACGTGGGATGGGGTGGTATCTGAGGGGTCGATGCGCCCGAGGCGGCCGTTACACCGCCCACACCGCGTGGGTTCCTCGGACAACTGGAGTTCGATGCCCTCCGATGCGAGCGTCGCGAGCTGCTCGGTCGCGTCAGTCGATTCGAGCAGAATGGCGTCGTCGGCTCGCACGACGAGGTCGCGATCGCGTGAGACGATCGTGCGGCCCTCATCGTGTGCGAGTGCGAGAATCTCCTCGTCGGTCTCGATACCACGATCCAGTGCGTAGACCGTGTCGTGACCGCACATCCGGAGGTGGGCTCGGATGCCGCCACACATGACGTCGAGGAGGAGTCGTACCACGATCCTCAGCGGAAAAGCCGCACCACGGCAATCAAAGGAGGAACTCGCGCACGTCCGCCGGGTCCCAGGTGTTGAGGACGTCGGCGGGTTCGGCCCACCCGCGTCGTGCTGTGTGAACGCCGTAGCGGACGTTGGCGTACTCCGCGGTCGAATGCGCGTCCGTGTCGATCACGATCGTCGCTCCGGATTCGACGGCCGCCTGCACGGCTTCGCCCCAGAGGTCGAGGCGCGCAGGGTTGGCGTTGATCTCGAGGGCGACGCCGTTCTCGGCCGCCGCCTCGCCGATCCTGCTGGCGTCGAACTCCAGGCCGGAGCGCTCGTTCAGGAGGCGGCCACTCGGGTGGCCGAGGACGTCGACGTGGGGATGCTCGATCGCGTCGACCAGCCGGTTCGTGGCCTCGCCGTCGAGGCCACTGTGAGGCGAGGCGATCACGACGTCGAGGTCCGCGAGCACGTCGTCCGGCGTCGAGACGTCGCCGTCGACGTCGACGTTCGTCTCTGTGCCGTGGAAGACGTCGATCTCGGCGTCGGCGTCCACTTCGGCGACGGCCTCCTGTTGCTCGCGGAGTTCTTCGGGCGTGAGGCCCATGCCGGCGACGACGCCCGGCCCCTCCGCGTGGTCGGTGATGGCGACGTAGTCGTGGCCGAAGTCGGCCGCGCCCTGCGCCATCGACTCGATCGTCTCGCGGCCGTCGGACCACTCCGTGTGGACGTGGAGGTCGCCCCGGACGTCGCCTTCCGCCACGACCTCGGGAAGCGTCCCATCGGCAGCGGCCTCGACTTCGCCTCGTCCCTCGCGAATCTCGGGTGGCATCCACGGCAGGTCAAGCACGTCGTACATCGACTCCTCGGTGTCGCCGGCGAGGCGTTCGCCAGCGTCCCTGGCGTCGCCGGGATCGACGTCGGGGTCGGAGACGTCGAAGGCGCCGTACTCGTTGAGCGAGACGCCGCGATCCAGCGCGTAGTTCCGCAACTGGACGTTGTGCTCCTTGCTGCCGGTGAAGTACTGGAGCGCGGAGCCGAACTGATCCGGCGCAACGACCCGGAGATCTGCCTGCTGGCCGTCGAGTCGCGCGCTGGCCTTCGTGGTCCCGGACTGCATCTCCTCGTCGGCAAGGTCGAGGAACGCGTCGACGGCGTCCTCGGCCTCGTCGGGATCGGCGGCGACGAGCAGGTCGACGTCGCCGATCGTCGGCCGCCACCGGCGGATCGAGCCGGCGACCTCGGCCTGTTGGACTGGTTCGGCGTCGCGCATCGCCTCGAGGAGGCGATCGGCGACGGGCCGGGCGTTCCCGAGCCGTTCGCGCCCACGGGCCTCCTTCGCGAACGCAATGTTGTCGAGGATGTTCTGCTCGGTCTTCGGACCAAATCCCTTGACCTTCTGGATCTCGCCGGCCTCGGCCGCCGCTTCGAGGTCGGCGAGGGTGCGGACGCCGAGGTTCCGGTAGAGCGTTCCAACGGTCTTCGGGCCGACGCCCTCGACGGCGGTGAGATCGTCCATCTGGACGGGCAACTCGTCGCGGAGCGTCTCCAGCTCCTCGATCTCTCCCGTCTCCAGATACTCGACGAGCTTCTCCGCGATCGCCTCGCCGACCCGATCGACGCGTTCCACGGTCTCGGGATCCTGGGCAGCGAGTCCCGCGATCGAACCGGGGTAGTCCCGGACGTTGTCCGCCGCACGACGGTACGCCGTCGGCTTGTACTCCACGTCCTGGGCCTCCAGTCGATCGGCGAACTCGTAGAGCAGCCCAGCGAGTTCGTCGTTCGAGACCCCGGTCGGGTCGAATGCCAGTTCGCCGTCTGCGTCGGTCACCTCCGTCTGGTCGTCGCTCATGAGTTCGAGATCACCTGCCTCCGGATCGCATCGACGCGCCCGGCCTCAGCCCAGATCACGGTCCCACCCACGATCATGGGCCCATCCGCCCCCGCGCGTCGTCGTTGTCGCGGCCAAGCGCCTGTTTCAGGAAGGACACCCAGCGTTTCTGGTCCGCGGCCTCCTTTCGCTCCCGCTCGCTCTCCAGATCCGTCGGGCCGAGCGATTCGAGTGCGTTCAGCGCCCGGTCGATCCCCACGATCGCGTTCGCGAGCGCCTCGCCCTCCGCCTTCGAGATGTCGGCCTCCTCGAGCCGTTCCAGGCGCTCGGTGCGCTCGCGGCGGAGGTTCCGCTTCGCGCGATCGACGCGCTCGCGCTCGCCGGCCGGGATCGTCTCCCGGCGCGAGATCTCCATGACGAACTCCCGGAGATCGACGGGTTCGCCCTGGACGTCGACGGTCTCCGGGATGGAGACGCCGATCGTCGCGCCATCGCGCTCGACGCGGGCCAGGAGCTGTTTGCGCTCGTAGGACTTCACATCGGAGGGTCGGTTCCGCAGGCGCAAAAAGCCAACTCACGGCGGTGGATCTGTTGACGAGCGAAGCGAGACGATAGCCGACGGGGGTTCGACCGGGGAGTCAGGCCGACTCCGCCCGCGGCTGCAGCGCCTCCGCTTTCGAGCGGGACTGTTCGACGACGGCCGGCCGGGCCGCGAACTCCACCAGCACGTCGTCGTCGCCGTAGGTCACGTCGTCGACGCGAGCGTTGTCGTGGAGCCAGGAGACGACGGACATCGTGTCGTCGGTCATCGGCATGACGAGACGCTCCTCCTCGAGTGGCGGCAGGGCGAGCCGGACTCGCTCGCTGAGTTCGTCGATCCCCAGCCCCTCCTTCGCGCTGACGGCGACGGGATTCGGCGCCAGCGCGGAGAGTGCCTCACGCTTGCGTTCCAGTTCCTCGTCGTCGACCAGATCCGCCTTGTTGAGGACAGTGACGATCGGCGCCTCGTTACGTTCGTACAGCGTATCGTGGGAGGTCACGAGCTTCTCGCGGATCGACTCGACGGGCTCGCTGACGTCGACGACGAGCAGGACGAGGTCCGCGCGGTAGGCGGCGTCGAGCGTCGACTTGAACGACTCGACGAGCCAGTGTGGGAGGTCGGAGATGAACCCGACCGTGTCCGTGACGAGGACGTCGCGACCCTCGAAGTCAGCACGGCGAGTGGTGGTCCCCAGGGTCGTGAATAGCTGGTCCTCGGACTCCGCGGTAGACTCGAGGTCCTGGTGGAGTTCCTCGTTCTCGTCGACGTCGAGTTCCTCGGCGAGGCGGCGCAGCAGGGTCGACTTGCCGGCGTTCGTATAGCCGGCGAGGGCGACGAGGTCGAAGCCGGACTCCCGGCGCTGCTCACGGCGATGCTGCTCGGTCTGCTCGATCTGGTCGAGTTCGTCGCGAATCCGGGAGATACGCGACTTGATGTCCTGCTCGCGGGACTCGTCGTACTCGCCCAGCCCCATGAACCCGGGGTGTTCCTCCCGCTTCGCGAGGCTCGTCTTCGCCTCGGCGCGAGGCAGTTCGTACCGAAGCTCCGCGAGTTCGACCTGTAGCTGGGCGGTGCGGGTCTCGGCGCGCTGGCCGAAGATCTCGAGAATGAGGGTGAAGCGATCGAGGACCTCTACGCCCTTGGGCAGCAGCTGGCCCAGGTTGTACGTCTGGTAGGGGCCGAGTTCGTTGTCGAACAGGACGGTGTCGGCGTCTTCTCGCTCGACGATTCGCGCGAGCTCTTCGGCCTTCCCCTCCCCGAACTCCAGGGCCGGGTCCTCGGTGCGAGTCTGCGTGACGACCGCCGCCACCTCGTAGCCGGCCGAGCGGGCGAGGTGTTCGATTTCCTCGGTTTCGGGCTCGCCTGCGTCGGCACGCTTGGCGACGACGGCGCGGTCTGTCGCTGACACTCGGGTGGTCTCCTCCGTAGGAACGGGTAGGGCACCCTCCACTATAAACGCAAGGCTGGGAGGGGCAGTGGGACTCGATTCGTTCGCACCGAAGTGGGCGTCCTGAAGACACGTGAGATCGGCGTAACCTGGGGTTCCAGCCGATCAGCATTGCCGTTCCACCTCCCGATCCGAGTGCCCGGAAATCCTCGATCGGCGTCCCGGCGAATCGGTCCTGTCGACGGCATCCCTAAACCAGCAGCGCAACAATGACAGCGTATGCGCGTCCTCGTGCTCGGCGGTGGCTACGCCGGCGTGACCCTCACCCGGAAACTCGAACGGCGACTACCCGACGAGCACGAGATCGTACTGATCGACGAAGACGGCCAGCAGGTGCTCCAGCACGAACTGCACCGCGTCGTTCGCCGACCGCAACTCGCAGCGGACATCGCGGTCGACCTCGGGACCGTTCTCGACCGGGCACGACTCCGGGTGGGCACCGTCGACGCTATTCGTCCCGACGATCGAGCGGTGGTCGTCGAGGGCGAGACACTCGAGTACGACGCCTGCGCGGTCGCCATCGGCGCCGCGCCTTCGACGGCCGTCGAGGGCACGACGGAGCACGGACTTCCGCTGAAGTCCCTCGACGACGCCCGGTCGATTCACGAGCGTGCGACCGACGTGCTCGACGGAACCGACGGGCAGATCGTCGTCGGCGGGGCAGGGCTCTCGGGCATCCAGGTCGCTGGCGAACTCGCCGTGCTGGCCGATCGTGCCGCTCCCGACGACGGCAGGGCGACGATTACCGTTCTCGAACAGGAGCGCGAGGTCGCACCGGGGTTCGACGCCCCGTTCCAGAGTGCGATCCATTCGGCGCTCGAATCCAGGGGCATCGAGGTCAGGACGGACGCAACCATCGATCGTGCCACGGCTGACGCCGTCGACCTCGTGCGTGGCGAATCGGTCCCGCACGACCTCCTCGTCTGGACCGGCGGCATCACTGGACAGGCCGCCTTCGACGGCGATCGACCGCTCGTCGACGCCCGCCTCCGACTCGGTGACCGGACCTTCGGCCTCGGTGACGCCGTGCGCGTCGTCGACCGCGACGGGCAGGCCGTGCCGGCGACCGCGCAAGCCGCCGTCCGCGAGGCAGACACCGTCGCGACGAACGTGAAGCGCGTACTGGAGGGTGGCACCACGTTCGAACCCAGACTGGAACGGTTCACCTTCGAGTCACCCGGCTGGGTCGTCAGCATCGGGAACGGTGCCGTCGCCCAGGTCGGACCGACGGTCGTCACCGGCACCGCAGCCGTCGCGATGAAAGCGAGCGTCGGCGTTGGCTACCTGAGTTCCGTCGGTGCACTCCGAGACGCCGTCGACCTCGTGAACGAGGAACTTGGACTTGCGGTCGGACGAGAGTGAGCACGCGCGACCGCGGCGAGTCGGAGGTCGCCGCTCGCTCCAACCGGTTCAGGCGCCCGGAATCCCGTAGGCGCCGATACCGCCGACGCCCAGCAGGTTCAGTACGACGAGTGCGACGATCGCAGCGACCCAGGCGAAGGCACCGATCAACCCGGCGCGGAGCCACCCCGTCTCGTACCGCCAGCCGATCACGCCGACCCAGACGACCAGTGCGACGAACGAACTCAGTCCAGGCGAGAGTCCGACTGCGGTGAAGAGGTAATTCACGACTGCCCACGCGAAAGCACCCAGGACCGCAGTGACGACGGCATGTCCGTAGTCTTTTGAGGCGAGCGCGAAAGCGGCCCCGACGTGGATCGCGAGGCCACCGATGAGGATACTCACGACGAGCACGAGAATCGACGAGGTCGCCCCACTTGCCATGGAGGGCCCTCGAAGGGTCCCGGCATACGTTTTGTGCCTCACCCCAAGCCCGTGGACGTCGAGGTGCGGACACCGCCGAGAGAACGGACGAGTAAGCGAGCTAGCGGACCTGGAGCGATGGCAAGCCGAGAAAGCGAGGGAGAAGCCGAGAGAGCGAGAGAGCAGGACGAGGAAAAATGGACAGGGTGACGAACGAAGTTCAGCGATCGAGCGCCGAACCCAGGCGGGCCAGCAACCTGCCGAGGATCCCCGAATCGTCGGCGTTCTCCGTTACGTCGGTG
Source organism: Salinarchaeum sp. Harcht-Bsk1 (assembly GCF_000403645.1). Lineage (NCBI taxonomy): Archaea > Methanobacteriati > Methanobacteriota > Halobacteria > Halobacteriales > Natronoarchaeaceae > Salinarchaeum > Salinarchaeum sp. Harcht-Bsk1. The sequence continues at coordinate 2,987,291 of NC_021313.1, read as the reverse complement.
AGCGCCCAGCCAGCGCGGTCCGCCGCGTCCTCGACGTGCTGGAACTCCCAGTGCCGGCTCTCGGCCAGGTCTCGCTGACCGTCGACACCGACGAAGACGTACCGTTCGGTTCGGTAGTTCCCCTTCACCGCGTAGAGGGTTTCCGCGGGCGGGCGCGTCCCCGAGAAGAAGTCGAGTCGAATCCGCCGTTCCTTCGTGAACGAGAGGGCGCCGTTGGGCGCCGCCGACACCGCGCCGACGTACTGACTCCACTCGCGAGCGTCGTCGATCGCCACGGCCGGATCCGCGAGTTGCTGGAGTGCCTCCAGGGAGAACGCCAGCGTCATGTCGCTGCTGCGATCGGCCATCGGGTCGGAGTCCGTGGCGTGGACGCAAAAACCTCGCGTCAGCGACCGATCGGACTCGGCAGTGTGCAGGCGGACGGACGAATGAGGCGCGAATCCGAGGTTCGATCGACAGCGCTCAGACTCGGTAGCGGTACGGGCGGTCGCGGATCACGTCGACGTCGCCGCTGTCGGCACGGCGGCCCAGCACCGTCGCGACTCGGTGGGCGCTGTCGATGTCGTCCTCGTCGAGGTGCTCGAGGATCTCCTTCGCCGTCAGCGGCTCGTCGGCCTCCTCGAGGATGCGGCGGATCACCTCGTACTCGCTGTGACGGGCGGCCATCGATCACGTCTTGATCGTACTCGTCAATAAAACGGCGTCAGACGAGCGTCTGACGCGGGGAGTAATCGGGGAGACGCTCCTCAGATCGCGGCGTCGCGCTCGGACTCGAAGTCCCGCTCCGCACGGTACTGGTCGACGAACGCCTCGACGTCGAAGTCCTCGAGGTGCTGGTCGAAGACGGCGGCGTGGTCCTGGTCCTCGGCGTGGCTGATCGCGTGGTCCATCAGTTCGATCAGCAACTCGACGACGATTTCGTGCAGCCTGCGGTCGTCGAACTCGGTGATCCAGACCATCGCGTACCCGACCTCGCCGTCGCTGCTGGCGTCGTGCGTCGCCACCTGCTCCGGGAACTCCTCGATGACGGCACCCATGACGTGGGGCGTTCCGAACGTCTCGAAGTCGTCCTCGACGTCGACCACCGACTGGAGGACCTCCACGAGGAACTCGGGGACGAATCGTGCCGGCGGGTGGACGTCCATCACGACCGCGTGGTCCTCGCCGCAGGCGCAGTGGAACTCCCGCAGCCCCAGGTCGAGGTCCTGCGGACCGATCGTCTCGCCACAGGGGAGTTCGATCGCACCACCCGGATCCGTGCCCGGGACGCGCGGTTCGGTCATGAACGGGTTTGGTGGCTATGCTGGATAAAGGGCGCGTCTCGGAACGGCAATGGCAAGGCTGGGCGCTCGTCGCGCTGCCCGCGATTGCGTCACCCGCGGGATATCGACGACCCGGGGTGGGCACGCTGTGGAGTCGAGGGCAAAAACCACGCTGTGGAGTCGACGATCAGGAACAGTTACTCCGTGGAGAACTCGCTCCCGGTGACTGGCTCGTCGGCCTCCGGAGCGTTCGCGGCGACGTACCCTCGCGTGAGAATCGCGAGGACGAAGAGGGCGCTGGTCGCACTGAACGCCGCATTGACGATTCCCGCTATCGTTCCCGGCAGAGCGAACGTCACGATCGAGGACGCGATACCGATCCCGATGCCGACGCCGATCGCGACAGCTATCAGGAGCAACGTCTGGCCGGCGTTGTCCGTCACCGTGTTCAGGGAGTTCCCCAGCGCGCTCACGAAGTTCGTGTCGTCGACGACCACGGCGACGGGAAAGTAGACGAACAGCACGAACACGATCAATCCGGGGATGATCAGGAAGGCGAACCCGACGAACAGCAGAATTCCGAAGACGAGCCCACCGACCAGAATGTTGAGCGTGCGCCAGAGCAAGCGGGACGTATCGAGGTCGTCGATCGTGTTCGCACCGTACGCGAACGCGTCGATCGCGACGGCGACGATCGCCACGCCAGCAACGAGTGCGACGAACCAGAGCGCGATCGCGGGCACGAGATCGAGTCCGAGCGCGAGTGGCAGGTCGTTCAGCACCGGATCGGTCGAGTCGACCAGTTCCTGGTACTCCTCGGCCGTGAGTTCGTCGCGTCCCCAGTCGCGAATCGACTCGACGAACTCTCGGAGTACGTCCTGGCTCGCGGCAGACTGCAAGACAGAGGTGATGGTATAGAGCCCGATCAGTACGAGGGCGGCCTGCGTCGTGATGCGATCGAACGCTTCAGAAACGGCGTCCCCTACTTCCAGTGACATCGTACGAGTAACTATGCCCGTTCCGAAGAAAAAGGCAAGCACCTGTTGCCGACGCTGAAACAGTGCGAATCGGAGCTTTCGGAGCGGAAACGTCCAGAGGAAGGCGCGTCGTTCAGGGCCAGTCGTCCCGCTCGGGTTCCTCGACCGGCGCCGCGTCTGCCTCGGGGGCGTCCTCGGCGAGCGTCCAGCCGGCGGCGTCGGCGGCGTCTTCGACGGAGAGGTACTCCCAGCCCTCGGCGTCGGCGAGTTCCCGATCCTCCTCGGACGTGCCGACGAAGACGTGCCGTTCAGTGTCGAACTGCTCCCGAACGCTTTCGAGACTCTCTGCCTTCCCACGCGGGCCGGAGAAGAAATCCTGGCGGATTCGGTGCTTGCGAGTGTAGTTCGTGACGACGTAGGTCGGTTCCGCAGAGACGACGCCGACGTACTCGCTCCAGCGACGTGCATTGCCGAATGCAGCGTCGGGCTCGGCGAGTTCCTCGAGCGCCGAGAGCTCGAATGCGAGCGTCATGTCCGTACTGCCGTCCATGGCTGAAGTGTGCGAAGACGCGGGGAAAACCATGTCGGTCGGCGGATCCGGCGTGACGTAGTGTTACAGACGCCCTGGGGAGCTGTACGAGATCTCCATTCGCGTCCAGGCACTGTGGAGTGAAAGCAGGCCGACCACCGGCGCAAAGAATCGTGCCACGGTGTATAGTACGCTATCGAACAACGGTGGCGACTCCGTCGAACGCAGATACACGCGGTAGTACCGTCCATCGGCAGTGCGAATCGGATGGCGAGGTACGTCCACGCTTCGCTGCGTTCGGACGGTACCCGTCGCTGCAGCGTCCCTGACGACGCCAGGAACCGCCTCGTCGGTACTCGGGATAGAGAGGTCCCGGAGCGCCGCATCAGCGTCGACTCGCTCGAGGCCGAGAACGATCGGGTATCTCGAGGCGGCGTCGTCAGCGTCCCGTCGACGAGCCTCGCCGACGAATGCCATCTGGTCGTAGACGGAGCCATTGACCTGAACGTAGCTGAACTGACTGCGGATCCACGGATCCTCGTCCGGGTCGTCGGTCCATCCGACGATCGGTTCGGCGTCGTTCGAAGCGATCGCGCTCTCGTGATAGCACAGGCGACTGGGCCAGTCGTCGTTCGCGATCGTACAGCCGAGATCCTGGCTGATCTCGACGGGCTGGACAGCTTCGAGCGGGCGATCGACGAACTCGATCCGTCCGTCGTCGGTCGTCACCGCTGCCCGTTCGTAGACGGAGACTGGCTGGTCGACGTGGAGGAAGCCGATCCAGACTGGCGCAGTGCAGAGCAACAATCCGAGCACGAGGAACCCGAGCGCTGCGCGTCGCTGGGAGAGCCGAGGACCAGGGACCATGATTCCACCCGACCGATCGAACGATAAAGTCTCTTCTGGATTCGAGAAATCGAACGGCTGACACAGCGCTCGCGAACTGCCGTCGTCGTTACTGCTGCTGAGCGGGCGCGATCGCGTCGGGATCGACCGTCTCTTCGAGCAGCGCCTCCTCGTGGCCCCGCACGTCGCGTTCCTCGCGAGCGAGGGTCTTGTACGCCGACTGCGGGGCGAGGTCGCCGATCAGGACGCCGCCGACGATCTGGCCGTCGCGGATCGCGAGTCGTCGCCACTCGCCCTCGCCGTAGGACTGCTCGAGGTACTCCTCGCCGCGGGTGGGGTGGCCGAAGGAGAGGAAGGGGAAGTCGAAGTGGGTGATCGAGTAAGAGGAGACCCAGCGGAACTCATCGACCTCGTCGTCGGCAGCCATGTTCTTGCCGGCGGTCGCTCCCTGCTCCTTCGCGGACCCCCAGGACCCGTTCTGTTCGTAGGAGTTCGTGATGGTGTCGTAGAAACGCGTGAGGTCGCCCGCTGCGTAGACATCGTCGAGGTTGGTCTGCATGTACTCGTCGACGACGACGCCGTCGTCGCGTTCGAGGCCGGTACCGTGCATGAACTCGAGATTGAAGTCGAGGCCGATCGCCACCCCGGCGAACTCCGCCTCGTAGCGGTCGCCGTTGGGGTCGACGGCGGCCTCGACGTGGCCCTCGTCGTCGACCTCGAAGTGATCGACACCGGAGTCGAACACTGGCTCGACGCCGAGTTCGCGCAGGCCCTCGTGGATGATCTCGGCACCCTCCTGGCTGAGGGCGTAGCGCCACCAGCACTCGCCGCGCATGAGGTAGTGGGCGTCGACGTCCTGGGCGCCACAGACGGCGGCGAAGTCGATCCCGAGCAGCCCCGCACCGACGACGACGCCGGTGTCGGCCTGCTCGGCGTGTTCGCGGATCTTCCGGGCGTCCTGGAACGTCCAGAAGTGGTGGATGCCGTCGGCCCCCGCGTTGTCGACGGGGAGCTGGTTCGGCGTCCCGCCCGTCGCGACGAGCAGCTTGTCGTACTCCAGCACGTCGCCCTCGTGGGTGTGGACTTCGTGCGCGTCGGGATCGACGCGCGTTACGTGGGTGTCGAGCCAGAGATCGATGTCCCGCTCCTCGTACCAGCCAGGATCGTGAATGGAGATGGGCGCCTCGGGAAGTTTCCCCTTGGCGTGTTCCTTGATGAGAATCCGATTGTAGAGGGCCTCCCCCTCATCGGTGAGGACCGTGATGTCCGCGCCGGGTGCCTCCTCGCGGAGCGTCTCCGCGGCGGAGCTCCCCGCGATCCCGTCACCGATGATCACGTACGAAGCAGCCATGTCGGTGGCGTTAGTCGTCGGCCTTGAAGTGAATTGCTATCCGCGCGAATACAGCGCCGCCGGCTGGTGAAACGGTAGTGTACACTCGTCCAATACTGGCGCGTCAATACCGGCAAATTGCGTACGAACGTCCGTGAATTGGAGGATCGAGTGGTACCAACCCACACGACCGGCGGTACGCTCTTCGTACTCTCGGACGACGTCACCCGAGGCTAGGGAAAGCTGTTCTTTCGCGGTGATCTACCGGCGTTCCATCGCGGCGATCCCCTGCCTTCGCTCCCCGCACATCGACCGGTGACGCGGCCTTCAAGGTCGTCCGGCCCGCACGATCGCGCATGAAACTCCGTCAGAACGCTCGCCACTGGGCCTTCAAGGCCGCACTCACGGCACCCATCGTCGGCGGCTACACCCGTGGAAAACTCGTCGACATGCACACGGGAATCTTCCTCGACAAAGCAGACCCCGATCGCCGTGCGGAGCGCCGCGAGCACCTGGACGAACTCTTCGACGCGACGACGGACACGTACCTCGCCGCACTCGACGCCGGGTTCCCGGAGGCCGAGGCCCGAGAGATCACGCACGTGCAGGCGAACTTCGACTTCTACAACCACGGCTGGACGGAGATGATGGAGATCCCGATCGAGGAACTGGTACCCCACTACGAGCGGTACGAGGCGTTCTTCGAGCAGTACGAGATCACGATCGACGATCCCCTCGGAACGTTCGCGCCGCCGGGCGGACTGCCAGATGCACCCGCCACGCCAGAGAATCTGGAGGACCCTGATCATCCCCACGCGGAGGGTGGCTTCGCGGACGATGCGTACGTCGAAACCGAGAACGGCGACCTCGTGGTCGGTGGGCAAGACCAGCCCGCGGACGTGTCGCCCGGTGACGCTCCAGGTGTCGAAGCTGGCGAGTAGGTGCGGACATTCGTGACGATCGAAGCGAGAAGGCGGAGGTGAGAAGCAGAGCCGTGTCTCAATTGCGGGAAGCGGGTGCGAGAATAGACGGACGCGGGCCATAATGTGGAACGGTGAGGGCCAGTTCGAGTTCCCGATTCGTGTCCCACTGGCGAGTAAGCATTCGGATCGAAGGCCGGCGTGGGGGATCGTACCAACGGCTTTTTGAGTGCGTCGGGCTATCGCCTGCGTATGATTACCGTCCGGGCGCCAGCTACCAGTGCGAACCTGGGTAGCGGCTTCGACGTCTTCGGCGTCGCGCTCGGGCGTCCCGCGGACGTCGTGCAGGTCGAGAAAGCCGACGAGACCTCCATCGAGGTGACCGGAGTCGGGAGCCGATTCATCCCCGAGGATCCGGAAGGCAACACGGTCGGCGCCGTCGCGAAGGCCCTCGACGCACCAGCCCACATCCGGATCGACAAAGGCGTCCGCCCCGCCTCCGGCCTCGGCTCCTCCGCGGCGAGTGCTGCCGGAGCGGCCCTCGCGCTCAACGAACTCTACGATCGCGGCTACTCCCGGAGCGAACTCGTGCCCATCGCGGCCGAGGGCGAGGAACTCGTCTCCGGTGAAGCCCACGAGGACAACGTCGCGCCGGCGCTCATGGGTGGGTTCACGGTCGCCGCTGGTGGCGACGTCGGCGTCACTGCCGTCGACGCAGGGATCCCCCTCGTCGTCTGTCTCCCGGAGGTCGTCGTGTCCACGCGCGACGCGCGCGGCGTACTCCCTGATACCGCGTCCCTCGAGGAACTCGTCGACACGGTCGGCCGCGCAGCGACCTTGACCCTCGGGATGGCTCGCGACGATCCGGAACTCGTCGGTGCCGGGATGCACGACGAGGTCGTCACGCCGGCACGCGCGAAGCTGATCGACGGGTACGACGACGTTCGCGACGCCGCACTCGAAGCGGGCGCGACGGGAGTCACGGTCAGCGGCGCCGGTCCGGGAGTGATCGCCGCGTGTTATCCCGGCCGTCGCCGAGCGATCGCCAGCGCGATGGTCGAGGCTTTCGACCAACGCGGCGTCGAGTGTCGCGCCTACCAGACCGCGGTCGGCCTGGGCGCGACGATTCACTGACGTGACACGCGAACGCGACGCTGTGCTAGCGGGGACCCTCCTGTGTATCACACTGCTGTTCGGCTGGCTAGGGGCCGCCGCGCCGCGAGGCGCATGGTTTCTCGGCGGCGTCGGGGCGACGGTCCTCGCAGAGGTGCTTGCCTACCGCCGAGCAGCGGCAGTGCGAGCGGCGGCAGACCGGCGCTGGGTCGTTGCCGCATCCGTCGCCAGTGCAGGTGCCGCGATCGGAGCCGGGGCGATGCTCGTTCCCGACCGAGCGATTTCCTTCGCCACCGGCGCGCTCTGTGCGTACCTCTGCTTGCTCGGGATTGCGACGGCCTCGGGATGGCGGCCGACCACCGACTGACGGCGTGCCGTGAGCGGTGCGGTTCGTGCCCGAAGATCTGACCCGCAGTTCCCGACTGCAACCGGCGACATTCACAACGCCTTTGAGCGCCGCCGGCACAGTCGTCGTATGTTCATTACCGTCTCCGGACCACCCGGAAGCGGCAAGAGTACCACCGCCGCGGCGCTCGCCGAGCAGTTCGGGCTCGAGCACACCAGCGGCGGTGACATCTTCCGGGGCCTCGCCGAGGAGAAGGGCATCTCGCTCGCCGAACTCAACGAGCGTGCGGAGACCGATCCCGCGATCGACCGGGACCTCGATCGCCGCCTCCACGAGATCGCGACGGACGCCGAAGACCTCGTCCTCGAATCCCGACTCGCCGGCTGGCTCTCCGGCGACCACGCCGACTTCCGGATCTGGCTCGACGCGCCGGTCGCCGTCCGCGCCGAGCGCATCGCCGAGCGGGAGGACAAGTCCGTCGAGCAGGCCCGCGAGGAGACCGTCGAGCGCGAAGCCAGCGAGGCCCAGCGCTATCTGGAGTACTACGACATCGACATCGAGGACCTCTCGATCTACGACGTCGCCCTGAACACCGCCCGCTGGGGCGAGGACGACGTCCCCGAGTTGCTTGCCAGCGCGATCGAACGCCACGACCCCGCCGTCGACGAGGGCAAAGCCCCCGTCGGCTTCGAACTGTAACGATGCGTGGACCCCCGGAGGAACGCAGCGACGCCGAACTCCTCTCCTTCGGGGTCGTCAACCTCGACAAGCAACCCGGCCCGTCGGCACACGAGGTCGCCGGCTGGGTTCGCGACGCCGTCAACGACGCCCTCGGAAGTGGGGAACTGACGGGAAGCCGTCCCGACGATCCGGATCCGATCACCGGAATCGACGGCGCCGCCCACGGTGGCACGCTCGATCCGAAGGTCACCGGCTGTCTCCCGACGTTGCTGGGCGACGCGACGAGGCTCGCGCAGGTACTCCATCGGGGAGCCAAGGAGTACGTCGCCGTGCTGGAACTCCACGCCGATCCACCGACTGATCTGGAGGCAGTGGTCTCGGAGTTCGAGGGGCCGATCTACCAGAAACCCCCGCGGAAGAGCGCCGTGAAGCGACAGATTCGCGTCCGCGAGATTTACGAGCTGGACGTGCTGGAGGTCAGGGATCGGCAGGCGCTCCTCCGCATTCGCTGTGAAGGCGGGACGTACGTCAGGAAGCTTTGCCACGACCTCGGACTCGCCCTCGGGACCGGAGCCCACATGGGGCACCTGCGACGGACGGGAACGACGCCGTTCGACGACTCGGATCTCGTATCGATGGCGGAACTCGTCGATGCGCTGGCCTACGCCCGGGAGACAGCCGACGCGAGCGACGGGTCGGAGGATCGAGATCCGGCCCCGATCGAACTCCGCGACGTCGTCGATCCCGCCGAACGTGCCCTCGAGAATCTCCCGAGTGTGACGATCGCGCCGAGTGCCGCCGAGCAGGTCGCAGAAGGCGCTCCCGTGTACGCTCCTGGCGTGCTTGGAGGACCCAACGGTGGGAATCAGGGAGCCGAACTCGAGGCCGGCGACGCGAAGACGGAGGCACCGCTCGTCGGCTGCTACACGCCCGACGACGCGGTGGTCTGCCTCGGCCGGCTCGTCGGTGACCCCGACGCGGACGAGGGACTCGCCGTCGAGCTCGAGCGAGTGCTCGTCTGAGTCGACCATCGGAAACTAGCGCGGAGCGATAGCCGGTGCCTATGCTGAAGGAAAGGCGTTTCTGGATTAGCCACCCAGGACGTGCACGCGAGAGACGTGGCCACCACAGCCGCACTGCTCGACGTAGTCGACCGCGATCTGCTGCCCGAACGTATCCCTGAGGACGTCGTAGAGATACTCCTCGGGGTGACCGTGGTCACCGTGGGTCACGAGATTCACGTGATTCCCGGGCAGGGTGTACTCGACGGCTCGTTTCGCACCGGCCACCACCACGTCCGGATCGTCGGCGTGTTCCGGTTTCTCGAGGTTCGCCGACCACGAATTGTCGTGTCGCTCGTCGGTGACGGGGTCCTGCATGGCGTTCGACATCGTGCGACCGTAGGCCAGGAGTCCGGAAGTGCCCCGTCCCGAATCCGTTCGGTCAGGCTCTCGACACCGGAGATCGGGACCGAGATACCCACCAGTAATCCGGGCCGCTCGGGCCATGTTTTATGATTATGGGTAATTATTTGGGGGCCTGGACCGTAGCTACGCTCGATGGCCGCCAAGGAACCTTCCCGCGATACGCCCGGCATGGCCCACCCGACGGTCGTGCCCACGAACGCCGAGCAGGAGGAGAACTGCCCGGAGTGTGGGTCGCCGATGGACGACGAGTAGCGAAGCGTAGCACCTCTCACCGTCTTCCTCCACGCTACCAGCTCGCCGATAGCGGCTGCTCCGTCAGTCCACGGCAAGACCGGCCGACGTCGATGACGATGCACAGCCGAAACGGCGAAACCAAGCGTTTAGTACCCGCTCGGACTACCCGCGCACATGGGGCTGTTCGACCGGCTCAGCGGTGACGACAGGCCGCGAGTCGCATTCATCGGTATCGATGGCGTTCCCTGGAGTCTCGTCGCCGACAATCCCGGCGAGTTCCCGAACCTCACCGCGCTCGCCGAGGACGGCGCCGGTGGTGCGATCGAGAGTATCGTACCACCCGAATCTAGCGCGTGCTGGCCGGCGCTGACGACCGGGGAGAATCCGGGTGAGACCGGGGTATACGGGTTCCAGGACCGCGAGATCGACTCCTACGACACTTACGTCCCGATGGGCAACGACGTCCAGGCCACGCGAGTATGGGATCGGGTGACCGAAGACGACCGGAAGGCAACCGTGCTCAACGTTCCCGTCACGTTCCCGCCACAGCGCAACGTCCAGCGGATGGTCTCGGGCTTCCTCTCGCCCGGCGTCGACAAGGCTGCCCACCCCGAGGAGCTTCGATCCTACCTCGACTCGATCGACTACAGGATCGACGTCAACGCCAAACTCGGCCACCAGGACGACCGCACGGAGTTCGTCGCGGACGCGCACGAGACGCTCGACGCCCGCTTCGAGGCGTTCGACCACTACATTCAGCAGGACGACTGGGACCTCTTCTTCGGCGTCTTCATGACGACCGACCGGGTCAACCACTTCCTGTTCAAGGACTACGTCGAGGACGGTGAGTTCGCCGAGGAGTTCATGACGTTCTATCGGCAGCTCGACTCCTACCTCGGCCAGCTCCGGAACGAACTTGGCGACGACGTGACCCTCGTGATCGCCAGCGACCACGGCTTCCAGGAGCTGAACTGGGAGGTCAACTGCAACCAGTGGCTCCGCGATGAGGGCTGGCTTTCCTTCGAGGACGACGAACACGAGAACCTCGGCGATATCACCGACGAGTCGCGTGCGTACTCGCTCATCCCCGGCCGCTTCTACCTCAACCTCGAGGGCCGCGAGCCACGCGGGAGCGTCGCCCAGGAGGACTACGAGGCCGTCCGCGCCGAACTCAAAGACGACCTCGAATCGCTCGAAGGGCCGGATGGCAACCCCGTTGCCATGCGCGTCGTCGAGGGCGAAGACGTCTTCGAGGGCGCCCACGACGCGATCGCGCCCGACCTGGTCGTCATCCCGAACACTGGCTTCGACCTGAAGTCCGGCTTCAAGGGCGGCAAGGACGTGTTCACGAACGGCCCGCGCAACGGTATGCACAACTTCGAGGACGCCACCCTATTCGTCGACGACCCCGACGCCCAGATCGTCGACGCGAACCTCTACGACGTCGCACCCACCATTCTCGACCTGATGGAGGTCGACTACGAGCAGAGCGAGTTCGACGGCGCGTCGCTGGTCTAAATCCGCACCACCGTTTCTTGCGATTTCGCCATCCACCGACCAGCGCTAAGTGAACCGTTCCACCGGGGTTTCACGAGCTTCGACTAGTCACTATCGGGTGGGAATGGAAGGGGCCGACCGCTCGTCGCAAGTAGCGACGCAAGCACTGCAGCGACCGACCGAAGGGAGGGAGCGAAGCGCGCAGCGAGGTAGTTGCGACGAGCGGGAGGGGGCTTCCAAGCTGTTCGCGGTCGCGGTTGGGACCGCGGTTGCAAGACCTCAGTTCGACCGCCACACTTCTCACCGTCCGACGAAGATTCAACACCAGAATGACGCCGCCGCTCGCGCTGGACATCGACGGAACGCTGACCGATCCCGAACACGATCGGATCGATCCACGCCTCTTCGATCCACGCCTCTTCGATCCGCTCCTCGAGTGGCCCGAACCGATCGTCCTCGCGACGGGCAAGGCGTTCCCGTACCCGGTCGCGCTGTGTCACTACCTCGATATTCCGATCCGAGTGGTCGCGGAAAACGGCGGCGTGGCCTTCGCGGACGGCGTCACGGAGATCCTCGGCGACGGCGAGGCGTCGCGGGCCGTCGCGCAAGCCTATCAGGACGCGGGTCACTCGCTCGGGTGGGGTGGCGTCGAACCGCTCAACCGGTGGCGAGAAACCGAGGTCGCCGTGCAGATCGATCAGCCGGAAGCGCCGCTCCGCGAACTCGCCGCCGAGCACGGACTGGAAGTGGTCGACTCGGGGTACGCCTACCACGTCAAATCGCCGGACGTGGACAAGGGGAAGGGGCTCGAAATCGTCGCCGCTGCGATCGGCGTCGAACCGGAGGACTTCGTCGCGATCGGCGACTCGGAGAACGACGTGGAGACGTTCGAGCTGGTCGACCGGAGTTTCGCCGTGGCGAACGCCGACGACGCAGCACGATCGGCTGCAGACGAACTCCTCGACGACGCGCACGCCGACGGGACGCTCGCGGTGCTCGAACGGCTGCGCGAACCGTAAGCAGGAAACTGCCACCGCGACCGAGCGGCGTCAGGGCAGGGTCACGCCGTTGCGGGCGAGGAAGTCGTTCGCCTTCTTGATCTCGACCGGGCTGCCGATGATCCGGCAGGGCCCGTCGCCGACGATCGTGACGGTGAAGCGTTCTTCGAGATCGGCACAGAGACCCTCCAGCGTCGCCGCTGGGAGCACGATCTGCGTGCTGTCACGAAGGCTGGAGGGTTCGGGCATGGCTATCGGCATCTTCTCGGGACCGACCCAATAGTATGTCGGAATGCGTCTCGTCGTGCCGATCGCGCGCGGATCGCTGCGTCACCCGACGACGATCGGCCGTCCGAACGGCTCGAACCGACCGACGAATCCCCGCCGGCGATGGGAAGCGTTTTCGGGGCGGTCGCGTTAGGCCCGAGCGAGATATGGGGCTCGAGGAGGAGATAGAGGAGCTCCGCGAGGAGATCAGCGAGACGCCGTATAACAAGTCCACGGAGGCCCACATCGGCCGGCTGAAGTCCAAGCTGGCCGAGAAGAAAGAGGAGCTGGCGAAGCGCCAGCAGTCCTCCGGTGGCGGTGGTGGCTACCACGTCGAACAGCACGGCGACGCCACCGTCGCTCTCGTGGGCTTTCCCAGTGTCGGCAAGTCAACGCTCCTCAACGCCCTGACGAACGCCGACAGCGAAGTCGGCTCCTACGAGTTCACCACCCTCGACGTGAATCCGGGAATGCTCGACTTTCGCGGTGCGTCGATCCAGCTGCTCGACGTGCCGGGACTGATCGAGGGCGCAGCGGGCGGGCGCGGTGGCGGGCAGGAAGTCCTCTCCGTCGTGCGCTCGGCGGACCTGATCGTCTACGTCCTCTCTCCGTTCGAACTCGAGCAGTACGACCTCCTGGCCCAGGAGCTCTACGACAACAAGATCCGAGTCGACCAGGTTCCCCCGCGAGTATCGGTCGTCGGCAAGGGCAAGGGCGGAATCGACGTCACAGCCAGCGTCGACCTCGACCTCGACGAGGCCACGATCAAGAACGTCGTTCGCGAGCACGGCTACGTCAACGCCGACGTCAGTATCAACGAGCAGGTCGACATCGATCGGCTGATCGACGGCGTGATGGAGAATCGCGAGTACGTCGACTCGCTCACCGTCGTCAACAAGGCCGACCTCATCGACCCCAGTTACGTCGACACCGTCAAGGAGGGCCTCCGCGAGCGCGGCATCGATCCAGAGGAGGCCATCTTCATCAGCGCCGAGGAGGAGAAGGGCCTCGATTCGTTCAAAGCGGAGCTCTGGGACGCACTGGGGCTCATCCGCATCTACATGGACAAGCCCGGACGCGGCGTCGACTACGACGAACCCCTGATCCTCCGCGAGGGTCAGACCGTCGGCGACGCCGTCGAGAAACTCGGCTTCGACGACCGCTACCGGATGAGCCGGGTCACCGGCCCTAGCGGGCAGCACGACGAGCAGCAGGTCGGGCTCGACCACGAACTGATGGACGAGGACGTGCTGCGACTCGTACTGCGGAAGTAACGGGCCAACCCGGGTACCTACCCCACCCGCCCCGCCGCTGGCGACACAGTTTCCTGCCGGGAAGCCACAGTATCGTCCATGACAGGACAACTCGATCACGTCATGATGCGCGTCGAGGACCTCGAAGCGGCGGAGGACTTCTACAAGGGCCACTTCGGTTACGAGGAAGTCGGCCGCTGGGACGCCGACACGTTCACGAACGTGCACCTCGCGCCGCCGGACGCCAGCGACGACGCGGCCACGCTCGAACTCACCTACAACCACGACGGCCGTAGCTACACGATGGGCGACGCCTGGGGCCACATCGCCGTCCGCGTCGAGGACGTCTACGAAGCCTACGACGAACTGATGGAGGCCGGCGTCGAGGACTACCGCGATCCCGACTCCTGTGGCGGTTCCTACGCCTTCGTGAAGGACCCGGACGGCCACGAGATCGAAATCGTCGAGCGCGACCACGGCGCACGCTGGTCGCTCGACCACACGATGATCCGGGTCGAGGACGCCAACGAGGCGATCGGCTGGTACCAGCGCGCGATGGACTACGACCTCGTCCGGCGTGCGGAGATGGACAGCTTCGCACTCTACTTCATGGCGCCGTCCGACGCGCCGGCGGAGGCGATGACCGTCGAGTTGACGTACAACTACGACGGCCGGAGCTACGAGTTGGGCGACGCCTGGGGCCACCTCGCGGCTCGCGTCGACGACCTCGAGGCCGACTGGGACACGCTCATGCTCCGAGACGCCGAGGACTATCGCGACCCCGAATCCTGCGACTTCAACTACGCGTTCACGAAGGACAGCGACGGGCACGAGATCGAACTGGTAGAGCGGTAGATCGGACTGCTCGGGCGGTTAGATCGTGCTGGTCGGGCGGTACGGAGCGCCTCCGTCCGTTCGTCGGTCGCGGCGAGCAGGTGGTGCGAGGGGAAGTTCTTTGGCGCCACGGCACAGCCGATCTGACGAATGCAGTCTTCACTCGGGATCGTCGTGCCCGCATACGATCCCGACGTCGAGCGAATGGCGAGCTACGTCGATTCGCTCGAGCAGCGTCTCGATCCCGCGACCATCCGGATCGAACTGGACGATCCGTCGGGACGAGTCCGCGAACGGATTCCCGACGACCTTCCCGCGACGGTCGCCGTCTCGGCCACTCGTCGCGGAAAAGGCGCGGCGATCACCGCGGGATTCGAGGCGCTCGACACCGACCTGTATTGCTTCGTCGATGCAGATGGAAGTACGGACGTGGAGAGCGTCGAGCGAGTGATCGACCAGGTGCGATCTGGTGGCTGCGACCTCGCGGTCGGTTCACGGCGACATCCCGAGGCGACTGTCTCGAACACGCAATCACAACTCCGGGGGACGCTGGGTGACGGTTTCGCCTGGATCGCTCGTCTGCTCCTCCCCGTCGCGTTGTTCGACTACCAGTGTGGAACGAAAGCCATGGACGCAGATAGCTGGGCCATCGTCCGCGGAGACCTCTACGAACCAGGATTCGGCTGGGACGTCAACCTGGTCGCTGCGGCTGGCTATCACAGCCTCACCGTCGCAGAGGTCCCCGTCTCGTGGTCGGACCATCCCAGTTCGACGGTCGATCCGCTCTCGGCGACGCTCACGCTGGGCGGCGCACTGTGGCGCACGAAACGACACCGGCTACTCGGCAGCACGGGACGACGACCGCTACTGGAGCAACTGGCCGACCACGAGTGATCAGGTCGATGGTCGATCTCAGAACTGCGTTCGCCGACGCGATCCAGTTCACCCGCATCTGGCAGTTCGTCGCCGTTGGCGCCGTGGGCACTGCCTGTGACTTCGCGGTCCTGATCGGACTCGTCGAACTGTTCGACGTCTGGCCGGTCGCCGCGAAGATCGTCAGCGCCGAAACGGCGATCGTGGTCATGTTCGCGATTAACGAGACGTGGACGTTCGCCAGCTGGGGCGTCGACACGTTCCGGGGGATCCTCCGTCGCCTGCTGACCTCGAATCTCGTCCGTCTCGGGGGGATGGCCGTCGCGACAGTCGTCCTCGCAATTTTGACGACGCAGTACGGCGTCTCGTACATTCTCGCGAACGCCGCTGGCATCGCTGCTGGCTTCACTGTCAACTACATGATGGAAAACCTGTTCACGTGGCGCACCCACCGATAGCGAGTGCCACGCCGTACAGGAATCACAACCCTTAATGGGTGCACAGCGGAATCAATCGGTAGCGGGATGGGATAGCCAGGAGATTCCGCCGGGCTCATAACCCGGAGACCGGTAGTTCAAATCTACCTCCCGCTATTTTCCGACGATCACAACGAACGAGGAGCGCAGCGACGAGTGAGCCGATCGTCGGAAAATAGCCGAGTAGATTTGAACGAGAGAAGACGCAACTCGCGAGCGGAACGAGCGTGTCCGTCTTCGCGTTGTTCAAATCTACCTCCCTGCCTATCGATTCGATCGTGGCCTCGAATTCGACTCCGAGCCCCGCCCAAATCCACCCGATTCGCCGTACGAGCGTTTACAACACCCCCGCCCAAACCCCGCCTGCATGGAGGGCGTCCTGTGGTACGTGCTGGCCAGCTCGCGCGGCGGGCCGACCAGGACGCAGCTCGTCAGGGCGATCGACGAGCAACCACGGAACGCCAACCAGCTCGCGGAGACACTGGAGTACGACTACACCACGATCAGGCACCACCTCGACGTCCTCATGGACAATAACGTCGTCCGCCGGGCCGGCGACGGGTACGGCGACGTCTACCTCCTCACCGAACAGGTGAAGGCCAACAGAGAGACGCTCGAGGAGGTGCTCGACACCGTGGACGTGGGGTAATTCAGAGGAACTTTGGACAGAACCTATAACCGCGCCGTCGATAGGGGGAACCGATGGAGGTCTGGCTGAACGCCGCACGGGCCGCGGCAGGCGTCAACGTCCTGCTGTTGCTCGCGCTGGGATCGGTGTGGCTCCGGGGTTACAGGAGCCACGGCGCCAGCCACACGCTCGGCCTGTTGGTGTTCGCCGTCATGCTGCTCGTCCAGAACCTCCTCTGGCTGTACTTCTACGTCCTCCACCCCGACTTCATCGAGTGGTTCCGCGTGACCGGGACCGACGTCCAGGTCGGGATCACGCTGCTCTGCGGGCTCGAACTCGCGGCACTGGCGTTCCTCTCCTGGATCACGTTTCGGTAGTGCGGAGCCAATCAGATCGTCGCAGTCGTACTCGGGCCCCTGCGTACCTCGTGATATCTCGGACGAAGTTTGGACCGACTTCGGAAAATCTTCAACCGGCAGATCGGCGTGTGCTACAGTATGGCACAGACCAGACGCAGGTGGCTGGCGGCCCTGGCGGCGAGCGCATCACTCGCTGGCTGCATCGGTGACGGCGATTCGGACGGCGGATCGGAATCGGACGGCGGCGGGAAAGTCTACGGTACGACGACCGGCAGTGGCGACGACGGAAGCGACGGTGACACGGCCGACGACGAGAACACGTCCGAAGACGGGGGGACGGGCCGCGCTGCCGCGTCGATCCAGACGAGCGACCACGAGCAACTGGGAGAGATCCTCGTCGACGGAGACGGTACGACGCTGTACATGTTCGAACCCGATCCGCAGGGCGAGGGATCGAGCACCTGTTCCGGGGACTGCGCGGCAGCGTGGCCGCCCCTGACCACGGAGACAAATCCCGAGAGCGGCGACGGCGTCACTGCCTCGCTCGCGACGTTCGAACGGTCGGACGGCTCGACGCAGGTCGCGGCCAACGGCTGGCCGCTGTACTACTTCGCTCAGGACTCGGAACCCGGAGACGTCGCTGGGCAGGGGATCGACGGGTTCGGCGGCTACTGGTGGGTGCTGCGCCCGGACGGAACGCCGGTCCGCCCGGACGTCCAGATTCGCGAGCACAGCGACCTCGGGAATATCCTGGTCGACGGCGAGGGAATGACCCTCTACATGTTCGACTCGGACAGTCAGGGGAGCGGTTCGAGCGCCTGCTCAGGTGGCTGCGCTGACGCGTGGCCGCCGCTCACTGTCGAGGAGGAGCCGATGGCAGGGACCGATCTCGATGCCGAACTCACGACCTTCGATCGATCCGGCGGGAGCACGCAGGTCGCCGCGAACGGGTGGCCACTGTACAACTACGCGCAGGATTCGGAGCCGGGTGACGCCACTGGACAGGGGGTCCAGGACGGCTGGTGGGTGCTCGATCCGAGTGGCGCTCCGATCCGGGACATCGGTGGATCGTCGGAGGGCGACTTCGGCGGCAGTAGCGACGATGAAACAGGATACTGAGCGAGTGTGAACTGCGGTCCGTTAATACAGGATTCCTCGACGCCGGTGGACTCGGCGGGACTGAGCGAATCCCTGGGATTCGCGAAGGTCGCCGAGTCCGCCGACTGAGCGAACGAAGTGAGCGAAGGAGGTGGACTCGGCGGGAAGGCCGCGACGGGGTAGGTCGCGCGGTGACTGATCGAACGGTCGATGCGACTGAACTCAGTGTGGTTGGAACTCGTTGAATCATGAGTCTGGCAGGTGGTCGCGCCGCAGCTCCATTTTCTCGCGATCGGTACGACGGTCGTAGTGCTGATCGAGCACGTCAGCGGAGACGTTCATCCGGTCGGACACCACGCGCTCGGGCGTGCCCGTCCGCAGGTGGTGGGTGATCGAACCCCGGCGGATGCTGTGAGGCGAGCGACTCGAAGGGCACTTCGAGGCCGCTTTCGGCGGGATCGCCTCGCACTCCTCGATGTCTCGATCGTGTGGACAGTCCTTGCCGACCTGGCAGGGACGTGACCAGCCGTAGACGGTATCCCGAATGGGCGTCGCCGTGAGGCGGCCCTGATTCGAGGAGATCAGCGGACGCCGACCGTGATCGTCCGTGATCTTGTACCGGTTGTTTCGGATGAAGTCCTGCAGGACGCCGCAGTAGTAGTCGCCGACCGCGATCGAGCGCTCGGCGGCGTCGCCGTTCTTCAACGGCGTCCCCGATTCCGGTCGGTGACGGAGATCGAGGCACTGGGCCTCCTGGTCGAAGTCGTCGACGTCCAGGGCGCGCAGCGCGCCCATGCGGATGCCAGTGTGCCACAGGATCGCCAGAACGACGTGATCGCGACTGGCGTACTCGTACCGTTCAAGGTACTGCAAGATGTCCTCGGCGCGGTCTACGTCGAGCTTCACGTCGCGTGCTTCGTCGGCACGGTCGAGCGACGGCAGCTTCACGCGCTCGCGCATCCCGTCAGGGACGAAGTTCAGATCGGCACAGAACTCGAGGAACACGCGAAGCGTCGCGAGGTCACCGCGCAATGTGACGGTCGCCACGTTGCCCTCGCGTCGACGCCAGGAGCGGAACTGGTGAATGTCCCGTGGCGTCAGCTCGTCAAGCGTCTCGATACCGAACTTCCCACAGAACTCGCAGAACAGTTCGAGACGATACTCGTGATTGTGAAGCGTCTTCTCAGTGACCTCGGGTTCGCGGTGATCGAGGTAGAGCGGGACCGCCTCGGCGGGCGGGATCGGATCGAGGTCGTCCTCGTTCACGCCTCGACCTCCAGGCCGCCGTCGTCGACGACCTCGATCTGATCGCGTTCGATCAGCTCGTTCGTCTTGCGATCACGGAGTTCGTAGAACTCGGGATCAGGACCAACAGGGCGCGACGCGCACTGCTGGCACCAGAAATGGTTATTGGTGGGCTCCCACGAGCGGTGGCCTGCAGGGCAGCAGAACCGCCAGCGGTCGGCGCTATTCGACAACCGAATTTCTCGCTTCGTTGCAGGCATCCACCTGCAGTTGATTGCCACCTGAAATGGCGGGCGGCCAAAGGCCAAGACTGAAAGTGAAACTGTACGACAGCGGCGTCGATCCGGGGGCTTATGCCCGGTGGGGCTTGTGTTAAGCATGCTTCTGCCTAGGATACCAGAAGCAGCGGGCCGGACACTCCGGCTCGTTTCCAACGAGATCGAGAGTGACGACCATGCTTCTGTGGTCACTGTGGTAGCTGTATTCCCTTATCTCTTTGGTGGCCACAGTAGCCACAGCTTACCAGGGCTAAAGGTTCACACCTGCCAAAGGAACTCAATGGCCGACGATAAGACGAATATCGAGGTGCGGCGGAAAACTTGGAAACGCCTCACTATGCGGAAAGAGCCGGGAGACAGCTTTGACGATGTGATTACGGAACTTCTAGATGAAGTAGAAGAGGAAGTGAATTAGAGGAAGATTGAAAACAATGGTTAACTGGGTTATCACCATCCCAGCGATTACGGGTGTTTTGATACTAGTTCTATCAATAGCTGACATTTACTTTTCTCATATCAAACGGACAGGGGCGAATCTTGAATTCCAAGATGTTGTTCCGGGTCAGGGAAACGTAAGAATAGATCGGATAGACGGAAAAGAGGTCATTATATTTACTTCTGAAATAATTGCGCATAACATTGGTGACCGAAATGCGATCATGGATTTCGTAGATGTTGAAAGCATGAAAGTCTATGAGACAACTACCACGGATAATATACTCTACACAGACCAGTTCTTAGGGAAATTATTTCCTGTATCTGTAGATGACCATCACCTTTCCAATTCAAATTTCATAGACCCTGATACCAATGAAGTAAAGGCCAAAACGAAGGTGCAGAAAGGTGAAGCAAAGACCATCCTGATTGAATCGAGAAGATTCCTTAGCGACGAATTTCTGATTGAGCTAAGCGAAGGACACAAATTTAAAATAGTATATAATATTGGATATTCTGATCATAATAACACATATCAAGATAAAGCAACTGGAAATGAGATATTACTAAAAGTAGATATCGACCGGCTGCAAGACTCTAAGATAGATTCGAATTGACGATTACACTTAAACTCGGCATACCGCAATCGGATGGTCGTTCCCCTCTTTACTTCGATCGGGAGGTCCCTGACCTGATCACATCGCCATGATGGATGCTCGCCATCGCCAGCAAAAACACTCAAGAGGAAGTCGATTACAGTTCTGCACATGCCTTCAGTTGGGGAATATATCGCATCAGGAGAAACGGTGGCCGTCAGAACGACCGCCAGCGACTCGATGGATCCGACAGATAGCAGTAAGCAAGGGGAGATCGCCGCGACGGAGGAACGAGTAGTATATTCTAGAGGAAACTACGTTGCTGATATATCGCTAAGGTCAGTCAATTCGGTGGAGTACGAATTACCGACGGTGAACACAAGGTATCTTGCTTCGGGGTTTCTATTCCTGGCTATCGGGTTCCTTATCTGGATTGTTGGTCCCGATTTTATAAACGAATCTGGGTTGACTACTCTCCTGACGGCGACCTTTGGCGTCATCGGACTCGGATTCGTGATAAGTGGCTTAATTCTCGTTCGTCACACACTTGAGATTCACACTCCATCGAAGAGCTACGAGTTCAACTCGAAGAATAGTAAGCTCGAAGACGTAGCTCACGCCATCCGTGCACACGAACCGTAGACAGTCGGTAGATTGAGGATCATACGCCGCTACGGCTAACAGCACCGCCTTCTCGTTCCCCTCCCTCCGGTCGGGGTGGCGCTGCGTGCGCGGGCTCCAGCCCCCATGGGAGGGGGCCATCGCCCGCGTACTCGCTTGGAGAAACCGTCACTCGAGCTGCGTAGCGTCGGAGATCGTGCCCCAATGACCACCTGGCGGATTCGGTCGGTGGGTCGGTGAAAATATCAAGCTCTATGGGATATCGGTTTATTTAATTGGATAATTGAATATGGCAGCACCGACGTTTGAAGATGGCCTGAGACGATCGACGGAAGTGTTTTTACTTCCGAATATTGCTGTGCTGATTGTTGTTGTCCTATCTTTAGACATCTGGGGAGTCATCATTGCGAGTCTACTATATCTGGTTGCAGTTGCAATGTCGCTCCAACAACTAGTCAGCGCAGCAAACTATTGGAATACCGGGTATCGATACGGATTTCTGATGGGGAGTGTATTTTGGATACTGGTCTTCCCAGGAGTCCTCACATCAATAATAAATCCAATAATTGGAGGACTCGTTGTTGCTATCGAGATTGCTGCTGTAGCAGCGATTACGCAGAAATAATCATCGGGATATGACTACTGAGGCCCACGTTTCTCCAATGCGGATAGCAAGCCGGCCCAGTCGAGATCCTCAGTGAACAGCTCCGGTCGGAGGTTCCAGGACCAGGGGGCAGCGTCGTCAGGGTCGTACTCGACAGCGGTCGGTTCGAGCTGGTGGACGTCGCCGGCGAAGATTGGATCAACCGGCACGTCGGAATCCCGCGGCCAATCGCTGTAGAATCCGGCGACCGTTTGCTCAGGCTTCAGGAACGCGAGATTCACCATCGCCTTGGCCTCGGGATGCACGTCCTTCCCGGTGTGACCGACGAGACCGCACAGCACCACACCGAGCTTCGCGAACCGCTTGGCGAGAGGCGACCACTGGTGAGCGACTGCACGCTGGAACGTCCGGGCGTCGAAGTGCGTCGACGCCTCGTCGATAAAGATCACGACGGGGACGCCTCGATGCCGCAGCAGCTCGACGGCGAGATCGTGAGCCGACGTGACTACCACGTCGGTCAGCTCCCAGCTGCGAACGTTCGACAGCACGACCACCTCATCGTGGTCGAGCAGCGCCAGCTCCGTCAGCAGGCTCATCGTGTTGGTCTTGCCCGTCTCCGGGTTGCCAGCACCGAGCGCGTACGTCGGCTCGGGCGACTGTAGCTCCTCGAGTAATCGCGACGCGAGTCGGATCGTACTGCCGTCGAGTTCCTGTTCCGTCACCTGCGTGAGGAACGACGCCTCGGCAGCCGGGGACGACTGCGCGACCTCGGTCGCACGGCGGGTGCCAGCGACCTCGACGGCATCAGCGACGTACGCCGACTGGTCGTCGACGGGAGTCTCGGGAGCGCACTGCTCCGCGAACGACAAGACGTCGGCGAGATCAGGCGAGACGCGCCCGGCGTGGGGGAGAACGTGATCGTTGTCCTCGGCGAGATCACCGTCGGGGTCGACGAACTCCCCGAGTTTCCCGAAGACGATACCGTCGTCACTCACTGCGACCACCGTCGGGGGCCGCAGGTGGCTCCTCGGGCGTCTCTCCGGGCGGCAGCGCGCCCGCGTCGTCCTCGGCAGCGTCTTGGTCAGGGTCCGGCGTGTCCGGGCGAGCGTGGCCGCCAGCGGCGTCGGTCGGGTCCGCGTCGGGGTCCTTCCGGTACTGCTCCTCGATGTTGGCGAAGACGTCGCCGAACTCCTCGCCCTCGGGGAGCGTTTCGGAGTCGTAGGCGTCCATGACGCCGGCCTGGTGCCGTTGCACGCCGCGACGCATTCCGCTGCGCATCGTCGCCTCGGTGTGCATCGCGTTGGCCGCCTCGCGTTCGAGCCGGTCGTACGTCTCGTGCACCTTGTACTTCAGACCGACCAGCTCACGCGGCGAGGCCGACGCCCACCACGGGCCGACAGCTCGGTTCGTCTCCTTCTCCCAACTGAGGGAGATGAAGACGGGGACCTTCGTCCCGCTGGGCTCCTCGAAGTCGCCCCACGTCATCTCCGTGTCCGCGATCGTCTCTCGATCGAGGCGATGAATCGCGAAGTCGAGGCTACCCCATAGCGGGTTCAGCTCGACGAGTAGCGGTCGCGACTGGAACTCTTCGAGTGCTTGCTTCGCTGCGCCCAGCGCTGCGAACGGCGCGGCGACCAGGAAGGCCGCCGTCGAGATCAGCGCGACGACCACGATCCAGCGGAGGCCAGGAAGGCCACCGAGCCACCAGACCAGCGGGAGGCCGAGCAGGACGCCCAGGACCGTCACGAAGACGATCGCGAACTTCCAGACGTTCATGCGACCCTCCCGGCCTGATCGCCGAGCAGTCGCTTGAAGATCGGTCGCAGTCCGAACGCCAGCGTCAACGAGATCGCGGCCGTGATCAGGATTGCGAGGCCGACCTCGACGCGACCCCAGTTGCTCACCCAGGGCTCGTCATCGCGAATGACCTTCCCGATATGGCCGCCTGGGTAGATGATCCCGACGACGCGGGACTCGCGGAACGCCGTGGAGTCCACGGAGATCGTCCGGGTACGGTTCGCCGGGATCACCGCCTCGCGCTGGGCCGGTTCGCCACCGTGCATGAACCCGCTGGCGTCGTAGATCGTAACGCGTTGGCGGGTTTCTGCGTAGAACGTCAGCTCGGCGCGACCGTTGTTGAGCTCGCGCTCGACGAGAACGAGATCGTCGTTCAGCTGCTCACCGTTCGCGATCGCCTGCTGGTCCGTCTCGTTGGTCGCCGACTGCGCAGCGGCTGGGGCAGTCAGCACGCCAGCGAAAACGAGAGCCGACAGGAGACCGAAGACGATCAGCAGCCACTTCAGCAGTTTGAGCGTGAGCATGGTCAGTCACTCGCGACGAACCACGCGATGACGAAGGCGACAGCAGCCACCCCGAGTGAGCCGAGGCCAGCGAGCAGACTCCAGAGGAGGCTATTGCCACCGCCGAGATCGATACCACCGCCGAAGAGCGAACTGCCCTCGACGTTGATATCCTGACGTGCCTCCTCAGCGTCGGCCTTCGCGTCTCCGTTCTCTTCGAGGATCTTGCGGATCTCCGTGGGACTCATCGAGGTCTCGATCACACCGCGGCGCGTGAACGCCACCTCGCTGGATCCGTCCTCAGCCGCGACGATCGTGAACGCGCCGGTGATCGAGGTGATCGCCCCGCCGGTCACGTTGCCGTCGGCGTCCTCCTCGTTGTAAGCCATGTAGACGGTGCCGGCGATGTTCGACGCATCTACCTGTGAACCGACCGGCAGGGGATCGAGGTCCGTCGTCCGAGCGACTGCAAGGTGAGCGTCCACTTCGACGGTGGTGCCGTCCTGCCGCTCGAATTCCACGACGGTCGGCGTATCGGCCGTGTAGTAGCCGGCCGATCGGAACGCCAGCGCGGCCTCGCGGAAGTTCTCGGCGTTCCGTGCTGCCTCCCACATGGCTTGCGACCCCACGAGGTCCTGCAGACTCACGTCTCCGGATTTCATGCCGTCGAATTTCGCCTCAACCATGGAATCGAGAGTGGACAGCGTGTCCTGCATCATCCGCTCGATCTCCGCCACCAGCGCGTGGAAATCGCGGGTGTTCATGATCGGCTTGTGGCCGTCGAAGTCGGAGGTGTCCACCTCCGAGCTATCCACGGAGTCGTAGAGGGTAGGGTCCGGTTCTCGGATCCGTACGTCGGTATGGAACCATGCCTGATCGGCGTTCCCGTTCGGCGGGTTCCGGTAGTTGTGTACGGCGTTCGCACCGAGGTCGATCGACAGCGCAGCGCCGAAGTAGGAGGTCTCGTTGTCGTAGCTGCTCGTCTTCACCTCCGTACCGCCGGGAACGGTAACGGTCTGGCCGTCGGGCAGGGTCACGTCCGAGTTAGTCAGCGACGTGATGACGGGCATGAGGTCGGAGCTAACCGTCGTTCCGCTCTGAGTCCCCCACGAGGAGTTAAAAGCCGTCCAAGCGTCGTGCGGGCCGTCATAACCGCTGTACCCGCCACCAGCCGCGTAGGTCTCCGCCACCTCGTTGACGCTCGTGGCGAAATCGGAGGAGTTGACCAACTGCATCATCTCCTGCACCTGCGTCAGACGGCTGGTCCAGTGGTTGTAGACGCCCTGAAGCGTCTCGCTGTAGCGAGCGCGAGCGGCGTCCTTCGCTGCCGTCTTCGCTTGGGACAGCGTGCCGTCCGAAATCGCCACCTCGTAGGCGGCATACAGGCCGTCCTGCCTGCCGGCGGTCTTCATGCCGTAGGCGTCTCGCTTGGCCTGCTCGATTTGCGTGGAGTCGTCGGCGTTCGCCTGCCGAGCGTCAGCGTAGAAGTCCACCCACTGCTCCCAGTCGGCTTCCTGCTGCTCAGCGCTCATGTTTGCCGAAACCGAATTCTGGCCGATCGCGTAGCCGATCGCGCCGGCACCGACTCCGATAGCGACCGCGGTGCCGATGCATAGACCACCGCAGGCACGCGCATCACCGATTGCACCGTATCGGGCTGCACTGTAGCCTGTCGCAGAGACAGCAGTCCCACCGACAGCAAGACGCAAAGCGTCACGCCGGCTAAGGTCGGTCACCAGCGACTCCGGGCGACTACGCCCACGGCAGCGAGCATGAGCGTGAACGCAAGCCCTGCCGCGACGATCCAGAGGTTCGACGACGAGCCGTCATCGGCGGTTGCACCGCCGACGAACGTCGCGTTCTCGCTGGTGTCCGACTCGTTGCCGACCCAGATCGCACTCACGTCCGAGGCGTTGCCATACACCTCAACACGGTACGTACCGTTTTGAGACGCCACAAACGAGTGGCTCCCGATCGATCCAGTAGTACTGGAAATCGATGCGTTCGCCGTCTCGTTCCCAGCTGGGTCGAACAGGTAAGCGTCGAGATTCGCATCAGCTGCGAACTCGACGTCGACGTACACCGACTGATTGGGAGCGTCCGTGATGTTGACCGATCCATTCACCAGAGGTTCCTCCGCTGGAGCAGCTGCACCGCCACCGGCAGCGACAGCGACCAGGAGGATCGCGACGCCGGCGCCGGCGAAGACCATGCAGGCGATACCGATGAGCCAGCGACGAGCGCGCTGGTCGGGACTTCCCAGCATCGCTATCGCCCCGTGATCGCCGCCGCGACGAGCGCGACCAGCGAGATGATGCCACCCGTGACGGGCTGATAGGTTGCCACGAACGCAGCGAACTCGGCGAGGAACGCGGATGCGATCATCAGCCCGATCGAGGCGAAGACGATGCCCATCTCGGCCCAGTGGTAGTACTCCGGACTCCGCGTGTTACTGCTCGCGAAGATCACCACGAGGCAGACCAGCGACGCGACCACGGTGATCGCCGGGTGCGCCTCGAGGAACGTGATCGCCTCAGAGGCGAGGCCGGTGACGACGAACGTCAGCACGGCGAAGACCAGCATGAACAACGTGGTCAGCACGTTGAGCTGACCGAACGCCGCGACCATCGAGCGGTTCGCGTGCGCCATCAGTCACTGGCCTCCGGGAAAGCCGCCTTGTGCGGGTGCTGGGACTCGTCCGAGTCGGGGAGCGTACGCTCCTCCGAGTCGTCGACGTAGAGGCACACGTCCGTGCCCTCACGGATGCGGCCGCTGTTGACGTGCTGCTTCACGTCCCACTTGGCCCAGACCTTCACGAGGCCCTGGTCGTCGTCGAGGACGGTGAGCAGGTGCCACGGGCCGCGGTCGTCCTCGCCGCTCCGGATATTGACGACAGTGCCAGCGACCGGGCCGTCTTCGGCCAGATCGATTTCCGGCACGTCGTCGCCGTCGTCTTCGCGCTCTACCTCCGCAGTCTCGTACCCCTCGATCGGGGCGGTGTTGGTTCCCATTTGGTGGGTCGAACCCGGACGCCCTCACGGGCATCCGGGGCACCGAGTGGACCTCGGTACAGTAGACTGTCCGCCCGGAAGGGAACTAAAAGAAAAACTAGAAGTCTAAGTTATATATACAAGTTATTCCCAAAGAGACAATCTAGGAAAAGTTGAATGAAATATTTGTATTGACCCACTATTCGCCATTGCTTTTATACATCGCGGCTCTGAGGCTGATATAGAAGATCATCGAGTATGGCAGCTGGTGGTCAACTGGCGGACGAAGCAAGGAAATCTCGCACTTCTATAGTCTTATTAATAATATCTGCAGCTTCATTCTACTATTCCACACAGATTCAACTGAACCATTCGGATTATTTGTGGACCTACGCACTCGCTGGAGCAGGAATCGTGTTCTTCATTTTTGCCATAATTTTAATGTATAAAGATTACGACCATGATTCAAAGTACAGAAAGCTTCTCAGGAGGGAAAAACGAGCTGAAGTACTATCAAAGGAAGAAGAGGTTGAGGGACTTCTGGAAGGTGAAGCTAAATCGAAACAGGATGCAGAATCCCCGGCAGATATTGCTGATGAGGGAGATCCCCTCGGTACTACATGGTGGAGGGGGTAAGAATCATGGATAAATCATTGGATTACAACAAAATCAAGGATTTCGTACGGCTATTCCACTATAAATACTCAGAAGAGTCAATACTATCGGAAGTTTGTGATATTACCCTATATCAAGAAAAATTCTCAGAGAAATATGGGACGATTGGAAACTGGGAATATTATTCGAGAGATAGCAAGAAGGGCCACTCAACTCATGAATATAACCAGATCGGACAAAGGAGTTGGACACCAGTGGAGATCTTAAACTCCGATCAACCGCTTGACGTCATCCAGAGCTTTGCCCGAAGATTGAGGCTTGGAGAACGCCAGTACATACTAAATCAGCTGAACGACAGTGCTGAGAGGGGTGATATTGAAACCGTTTCATTCGATGAAGCGAGCCATGTAAATTTTCAAGAATGGTGTAGCCAAGTCCGAAATCCCGATCATCTGTTTCTCCCTTTGGATGCCGAGTTCCACGATACTGTATTTGAGTGGCGACAACGGAATGATTATAATCTGAACATGGGAGAAATAGCGATATCTGGACGGGACGTTGTTAATATTCACTGGGTTCCACTGGACTCCGGCATCGAGAATGGGTATCTCATGAGCAGCGAAGGACTAAATGTAATCCAAAAGTGGTTCGGCGACTCCCCCGATCCTGCTGAATTTACCTATGACTCACAATATACCACTCTGAGTGAAAATCGACCACTCATGGTGTACATCGGGGAAGAGATTAACGAGGACGAAGAGGAAGATATTGAAAAGTTCAAGCAAAAAGTGGAATTCCTTTACCGAATCGTTATATCAGATATATTAGTAAGTAGTAATCGAGCTTTGAGACTTCAACCAAATAGGCCGCTATCAAACGAATAATAAAAACTCTATTATTTATATTTCAACTTTTAGGGTATATGTTGTTATTTGTTACCAGAGATATTTCAATTGGAAGCTAATATGGTTGCATCGATATCATTACTGGATGGGATACTGATCACCACAGTTCCAGCATTCCCATGTACTCGTCTCTCGATCGCCCTCATACTCGCCGTCGCTGCACCCCCAGCACTCTGGTTCCCACCAGGGAATCGGACGGTGGGGTACATCGACGAACGCCTCAATGATGTGCTCGCATCGGTCGACCGACGCGCCAGCACGTTCGGCGAGTCGATCGACGACGTCGCTCACTCGCGTATGCGAACCCTTCCAGAGCAGCTGGCCACAGGTGTCCGCAGCCATCTCGAGGATTCGGGTATTTCTCCGAATCCAATCCTTCAGGGCTTCGCCAGATAGTCGCGTCTCGACGAGCTGCACACCACCGCCACCGTCGTCGACGGAGTGGCGTTCGCCGTGCACAGTGATCGCGTCGAGTCGCCACGCTGGCGGACGCCTGAAGCTCACCATGTCCTCCTGAGGATCGTAATCAGCCCGCTCTTGGTGGACGAATTCGGCGATTCGGTCCGGATGAAGAGAATACCGCTCCTGCAGGAAGACGACGATGCGGGGAAGCGGGTCCCTGAGATCAGGAGCCCGTGACCACGCCGAGTAGACCAGTGGGTCATCGGGATCGGGGCGATAGCGTGGATCATGTTCGAGAATCCAACCGTCCTTCATCCACTCCGGACGGCGAACGCCCTCACCGAGACCACGGACCAGCAGCCGAATGTCTCGGTCGGTGATCGCCTTACCTTTGTCAGAGTCGTCGGGATTTCGAATCTCTCGACCTGTGCGCGTCGGCTGTTCGCCGACGGCGACCGCAGCGTCAGCTGACGGCCAGCGGTCGCGAAGCGAATCCTCGCGTTCTTCGTGCCAGTCCCGACCACCGTCAGCGACGGCCGTCGGGCCATCGTCCGTGCCGTGCTTCGCCTCGACGAGCGTTTGGGACTGGTCGATACCGTGCGGTGACCCGCACTCCGCACAGACGAGTTTCCGCTGTTGCCGTATCTCCTTCCGGCGAATCTCCTCCCCGTGGTCGAGGTCCTGGTCGCACTGCGAATGCTCGAATCGCTGCTTACAGGCGTCGGCTGTCGACGCTCGGCAAGCGGCATCAGATCGGGAGATCGTCTGAGCGTTGACCGCCCACATCGAGGCCGCGAACGCGACGTATGGCAACTCGCGTTCAAGCAAATCGGCGGGTTCGATGCTCGCATAGTCGCAGACGTAGGCAGCAAGATTGTCAATCTCGTCGGGCTTTCGAATCTCGGCAGTCCCGACGTCTTCCCGGTTCGCATCCCAGTCCTCGACGTCGAGATCGTGCGCGACCGGGCCAGCTGCGTCGCACGTCTCGACGTGCTCCTCGACGATCGGGCGGAGGTCCGACAGCTGGAGATCAGGCGAGTCGATCAGCAACACGATGTGCTCGTGCGGATAGCACTGATTTTCACCGTCGCCAGGGTGCGGTTCGACCCGTTTGTCGTACTGCCATTCGACGCCGAGGCTGCGGAAGTGATTCCGCATCTTGTGGTACACCGCCGTCCAGCTATCGCGCAGCTGGTCGGCGTGATCAACGGGACCGAGCTTGTACTTGCCCGGGCGAGAGGAGGCCGAACGAGTCAGCAACACCACGTTCGGATGCTCCATGATCCCGTCGGGAGACTCACCCGAGGGACGTTCACCGACGCCGACAACCTCGCGAAACCAGCCGTTCATCTCGGCGAATTTCTTCTTCTGGTACGACGGCATCCAGCGGTTATCGGCTTCAACGTCGTGCGTTGCGTGGCCGGGGTCGCCGGGGTATCCCCGCTCCAAGTGGAGGGTCGTGTTCCGGCAGTCCTCGTGTGACTGGAGCAACCGGACCACAGCCTCTCCCCACATGACGGGGTTCCGGCCGTCCTCTTGCTCGACGTCGAACCCAGACGTCCAATCTTCGGGCTTGTCGTCGAGCGAGTCAAGGTTAGCGCCATCGGGCAAGTCCTCGACCATCGGCTCGACGAACTCCTCGGACGTGTCCCGATCGAGTAGTTCGGGCCGGAGGCCGCGTTCGTGCTGGTGGGACAGCGGCATCCGAGCCATCTCAGGAAACTCGTTCCAGAACCGTTCGGACACATCGCCGGGCTCCGGCATTTCACGGTCTTCGTCGAACTCGACAGGACCGCCGTCAGCCCGGTTTACAGAGTCTATCTCATTGGTGAGCCAAGCCGCACCGCACTCCGCAGGCGGTTCGTCGGCCGGCTCCCCGCGGCCGTCAGCAGGTGCTACAGGCTCACCTTCGAACCGGTCGGCGTCGACGATCTCGCCGACCACGTTTCAGGCGTCGAGCTGCTGCCGGCGATGCCGGCGGCCGTGATCGTCGGGCCACTCGCCTCGAATGTTCTCGGGGCGGTTGTCCCACTTCTCACCGTTCCGGTGATCGGCGTGACGCGGATCGTCGGTGATCCAGGGCGAATCGAGTTCGCCACTGGCGAAGCCGGTGAGCCGTTGCACGTAGACGTAGCAGTCCCTGCCGAGTTCCGGGCTGTAGGCCCTGATGCGTACGTAGCCGTCAAGCGCGAACTCGACGCGAGGACCGACGGTAACGGTCCCCTCAGACATACTCTACTATCTCACCGTCATCTGTGTGAGTGCCGCAGACGACGACCGTCGTGCCGTCTCGGTCGATATACGCGACAGCGCAGTTAGTGCAGCCGCGACGGCCACAGCAGGGCTCCTCCGCGCCGATCATCGTGACCGACCTCCGGTAGCCGGTTCACGAACGGTCGGGCGCGTACGAGGCACGCACAGCTTGCAGGCGTCCTCAGACTCGGCTTCAGACCCGATTTCGTTGATGCACTGGGACCGGCAGAACCGGCAGCGGTACGAGCGCATCTGCCGCCAGTTCGTCATGGCCGGCACCTCCGATCGCCGACAGCTGGGCAGCGCTCAAGCTCGGCAGCAATCTCGTTGCCGCAGAACTCGCAGACCGGTCCGGAGACCGAGGGTTCACTCGCGCTGGAGCCCGACGGCGGCTTGGCCCGCCCCGAATCGCGGTGAACTCTGCTCCCTCCGGAGGCATCGCTAGAATGCTCTTTACCGAATTTCTCTGCTAAGAAGCGTTGTACTCCGGGGAGACGACCCCCGGCCACGGCGAATAAATTCCGATGGACTCGGCGGGATTTGAACCCGCGGCCTCCCCCGTGCCAGGGGGGTGATCTACCACTGATCTACGAGCCCGCACTCGAATTGTACTGCCGGGCCTGGTGATAAACCCCTCGAAACGAGTCCCCCGCGGCACTCGCTGACGCGGACGTGCGCGCCGAGATCACGTGGTTCGAGATCGGTCACGTCGAGGTCGTGCGCACCGAAGATTAGCCCTGTCACCGAGTAGAAACCCTTTAGAACGGTCCACGGGTACGGATCGTTGGGAACAGCACGGCCGCAAGTCTGACTCGCCGCCGCGTGTCTTCGCGGAGCGTCCCTCCGCCACGCACGGCT
Organism: Salinarchaeum sp. Harcht-Bsk1; assembly: GCF_000403645.1. Classification (NCBI taxonomy): domain Archaea; kingdom Methanobacteriati; phylum Methanobacteriota; class Halobacteria; order Halobacteriales; family Natronoarchaeaceae; genus Salinarchaeum; species Salinarchaeum sp. Harcht-Bsk1. The sequence continues at coordinate 2,955,241 of NC_021313.1, read as the reverse complement.
TGGGATTGCGGAAGTGCGCCCGGAAGCGGCTCGAATCCCACCACGCGGTGGGCCGCTCGCCGCAACCGGCTTTCGTGCGGTTGTGCCGTTCCTATCATCCAACAATGGCACGAATGCACTCACGACGCCGCGGCTCGTCCGGTTCCGACCGGCCCGCGGACGACGAACCTCCGGAGTGGAGCGACGTCGACGCCGACGCGATCGAGGATCGAGTCGTGGAGCTGGCCGAGCAGGGGTACGACCCTTCCCAGATCGGTCTCAAGCTTCGCGACGAGGGCGTGCAGGGCACGCCGATTCCCGACGTGAAGGCAGCGACCGGCTCCAAGGTCACCGAGATCATGGAGAACAATCACGTCGAGAACGACGTCCCCGAGGACCTCCGACACCTCCTCGAGCAGGCGATCCGCCTGAACGAGCACATGGAGGAGAACGGCCAGGACCACCAGAACCGCCGGGCCCTCCAGAACACGGAGTCGAAGGTCCGCCGCCTGGTCGACTACTACCGCGGCGACGAGATCGCCGAGGACTTCACGTACACCTACGAGAACGCCGTCGAACTCCTCGAGTAACGCCGAACATCGATGCCCGCAACGAGTCGCGCCGCGACGGACGCCCCCGACGCGAGCGACGCTGCTGCGTCGCTCCGGGAGGCACCGCTGGCGCGGCTGGTCGTACGCCGTGACGGCGACGCCGTGGCCGCGGCGAGCGTGCTCGCACGAGCACTCCGCCAGATCGACGTCCCGGTGCAGGTCTCCCCGACCGCGACCGAGCAGGCGCGAATCGAGCGCGTCGACGCAGGCGATCCGAAAGCAGTCACGGTTGCGATCGGCCCGGTCGCCGGCGCCGACGTCGCACTCGGCGGTGAGGATCGGCCGGTGTCGATCGCTACCGCGGAGATCGCCAGAGAACTCGGGGTCGAACCCGACGCGGAACTTGCGCTGGCTGGCGTCGTCGCTGCCGGTGAACTGCCGGCCGACGTGGCCCCGGCGCTGCTCGAACGCGCCAAGGCGAACGGCCTCGAACGGCGAGACGGCGTCGGGATCGCCACCGACGACCTCGTCGACGGGATCGCCCACTCGCTGGCGTTCCACGCGACGTTCTCGGGCAACACCGAGGCGACCGCGACGGCACTCGACGGAATCGGGATCGACGGCGACGTTCGCGAGACTGTCGCCGGCGACGAGCACCGAGCGCTCACCGACGAACAGCGCCGGTCGATCGCCTCGCTCGTCGCCGTGGCAGGCACCGAAAGCGACGCGCCCGAAGCCGCTGCCGACTCGATCGAACGGGTCATCCGACCCCACCGTCTGGCGGGGCCGGTGCCGACGCTGGAAGGCTACGCGGACCTGCTCTCGACGACCGCGGTCGTCGAACCCGGTCTCGCAGTCGCCCACGCAATCGGCGACCTCGCGGTCGACACCCTCGAATCGTCCTGGCGCGCGGCGAGCGTCGCCACCCACGGGGCGCTGGCCGACGCCGATCCTGCACGCTACGACGGCGTCGCCGTCTACGACGCTGAGGACGCGTCGCCCGAGATCGTCGCCGCACTCGCCCGGGATGCGCTGTCGCCGGAACCGGTCGCACTCGCGATCGGCACCGACGCGATCGGGCTGGCGAGCCGCGACAGCGACGCACCCGACCTGGTCGGCGCACTCGCAGACGCGGCGGGTGGCGACGCCGACGTCACTACGCGCTATGCAGTCGTTCGCGAGCCGACCAACGTGACTGAAACGGCCCTCGTCGAGGCCATCAGGGAGGCATGATGACGGGAGACGACCAGACCGAGACGACCGACGCCACGGAAGCCGTCATCGGGACTCGCCGCGCGACGATCACCAGCGAGGTCGACTCGCCAGCGACCGTCGCCGCCGCAATCGCACCCGACGACACCGAGGAGATCGACACCCGCGTCGAGGACGGCCTGGTCGTTTCCACGATCGAACGGGAGACGACCGGCGGGCTCGAAGCGACGATCGACGACTACGTCGTTGCACTGGACGTCGCGACTACGACGGCAGGACACGCCACAGTGGACGAAGCTGGCATCGAAGCAGCTATCGAGGAATCACAGACGGACTCCACAGCGGAACAGCTCGACGAACGACACGACACAGATTCACCATGAGCGAGCGATCAGTCTCACGACAACGACAGGAGAAGCGGTGGTACACCGTGCACGCCCCCGAGCAGTTCGACCGGGCGGAGCTCGGTGAGACCCCCGCGGACGAACCGGATCAGGTCCTCGGACGGACCGTCGAAACCACGCTCGGCGACCTGCAGGACGACGCCGGCGAGAACAACACGAAGCTGACGTTCAAGATCAACGACGTCGGCAGCGACGCGGCCTACACCGAGTTCATCGAGCACGAGCTCACGCGGGACTACCTCCGCAGTCTCGTGCGCCGCGGTGCCTCGAAGGTCGAGGCCTACGTCACCGTCCTCACGACGGACGACTACCGCGTGCAGATACAGCCCGTTGCGTTCACGACCAAGAAGGCCGACGCCAGCCAGGAGAAGGCGATCCGCCGCGTCATGATCGACATGATCGAAGAGGCCGGCGAGGAGCGCACCTTCGAGGCGCTCATCGACTCCATCGTCGAGGGCCGCCTCTCCAGTGCGATCTACGGCGAGGCGAAGTCGATCTACCCGCTCCGACGGGTCGAGATCCAGAAGGCCACCCTCGAGGCGCGCCCCGAAGAGGTCGCGGCCGAGGAAGAGGCCGCCGTCGACGTCGACGACGAAGACGTCGAGATCTAGTCGTTTTCGGACGACCGCATTCTTCTCACGCCCGGTGGAGGGCACAGCTTCAAGTCGGATAGCGCAGCGAACAATCGCTGCATGTCGACATCGACAGCATCCGGGTACCAGGTCGACGAAACGCCGACGAAAACGAAGCTCCTCACAGCCCTGTTCGCAATCGGTGGCGTGCTCTCGCTCCCGACAGGCATCCTCCTGCTCGGTGCGTCGTCGGCACCCGCGGTCGGAGTGGCTGGAAACGTAACAGGAATACTCACCGTCCTCGCGATCGGCACATTCGTGTTCGGGGGGATTTCCCTGACGTTGGCGTACGGTCTCTGGAACGTGCGGGCGTGGAGCTGGTATGGGACAGTGCTAGTAACCGTGTCCAGTATCGGGTTGAGTCTCTGGGTCCTTCTCCAGGCCGGGAGTCTACCGTGGTACAATCTCTTGATTGCCCTGGCCGTGCTCTGGGCGCTCTGGGACGACCAGGCTGCCTTCGGACTCGATCACCAGTTGCCAGTCTGAACGCACCCGCGACGGCGACTACTCCTCGACGACGATCGCACCCGCCATACTCTCGGACTCGTGCGGGATGCAGAAGTAGTCGTACCGACCCGGGACCTCGAAGGTGTGTTCGTAGGTCTCGCTGGGGCCGATGATCCCGTCGTTCTCGCGACCGGTGTTCCACGCCTCGCGAGCCGCCTGCTCGCTTTCGAACTCGCCAGTCGCGAAGAAGCTCGCTTCGGCCGGAATCGCGTTCTCGTAGGCCGTGATCGTGTGGCCCCGAGAGCTGGTGTTCTTCCAGACGACGGTCGTGCCGACGTCGACCGTCAGGTCGCGTGGTTCGAAGTCCGTGGGCGACATCCCGACGTCGTAGTCCTCCTCGAGAAAGCCCATACAGCCCGCCAGACCGACCACTGCAGCACTCCCCATCCCCGTGAGATACGCACGGCGCTCCATCGACGACTGATTCGCGGCGAACGATTATAGGGCGTCCGATACTGACCGACGGATCCCCACAGTATGGTGGGCGACGACCGGCCAGCGACCGCCCTCACGAACGAAAAGGGGTAAGGTGACCCCCGAGTACCGATTCGGTATGCGCCCGCGGTTCGTCGGTCGGACGGGACTCGCAGACGCCGTCACCGTGGCGAACGCGATCCTCGGCTTTCTGGCGATCGTCGTCGCCACGACGGACACGTGGACTGCCGCACGGTTACTGCTGCTCGCAGCGATCCTCGACGGACTCGACGGCGTCGTCGCCCGGTGGCGTGGCGGAACGGCCGTCGGGCCGTACCTCGACTCGCTCGCGGACGTCGTCTCCTTCGCGATCGCACCGGCAGTGCTCGTCTACGCCGTCGCCGCAGAGGAGTGGGGAATCGCCCCGCTCGAGAGCGCGGAACCCCGGGCCGTCGTTGCCTTCCTGTTGCCAGCACTGTTCGTCGGGGCCGCGATCACGCGCCTTGCGCTGTACACGGCCTACGATACAGACGAAGAGTACACCGAGGGCGTCCAGACCACGCTCGCAGCGACGCTCATCGGCGCCGCAGTGCTCACCGGAATCACCCGGCCCGACATCCTGCTCGTCATCACTGCAGCCTTCGTCTACCTCATGCTCTCGCCGCTCCGCTATCCCGATCTCCTGGCACGCGACGCGCTCGTGATGGGCGTGGTCCACGCGCTGGCGGTGCTCGTCCCGCTTGCACTCCAGCGTGCGTTCCCCTGGGCCCTGCTCTTCCTCGGACTCGGCTACCTCGTCTTCGGGCCGTGGCTCTACTGGCGCGAATCGTTTCCCCTCCCGATCCCGAGCGAGGAATCCTGAGACGATCGCGATCGATCGCCCCAGGAGCCCGAAACCACGCGAACGAAACGCTTAGAAGGAATCCGGCGAGACACACAGACAATGAGCGACGAGGAGCCCACCGTGGAGTCGTTGCGCGAGCGACTCGAGGCGATCGAGGCGGAGCTCGAGGCGGCGGAAACGGAAGACGACCTCGACGAGGTCGAGTCCCAGATCGAGTCTCTCGAGGCCGACGTCGAGGAGGCCGACCTCCCCGAACCCGAGGACGAAGACGAGACGCCCCCCGAAGAGGAGCTAACCGACGACATCGAGTCGGTGGCTGGAGACCTCGAGGATGCCCGTGGTCCCTACGCTGCGGACGTCGTCGCCGATCTCGAAGCCGCAGTCGAGACCGTCGAGTCTGGCGAGTGGACCGAGACCGGCGAGCAGCAGGTCGCCGACGCCGTCGGGTCCTATCTCGACGCCGTCAGCGAGTACGTCGACACGCCGACGCTCCACGGCGACGACCCGGAAGCCGCCGTCGAGGCCCTCCAGTCCGTCGCGACGGACGTCGAGGAGGCCGACCTCGATCCCGACGACGACGCCGAGACGATCGCCGGCCTCGTCGAGGCCACCGACGCGCTCGCCGAGGACCTCGACGACGCCGAGGAGTGGGACGACCTCACCGTTCGCCAGCAACTCGACGCCCAGGGCTACTACGACGTCCTCGACCACCGCAAGGACTTCCCGCCCGAGTGGGGCGCGCTCAAAGTCTACGAGAAGCGCGGCGAAGCCGAGCCGATCCTCCTCGCGCTCGATACTTTCGACTCGGACTTCATGGAGGAACACTGCATGGAGGCCCTCGAGCGGATGGGCCCGGAGGAGGCCCTCGACGAGATGCTCGCCCGTGCCGGCAAGCGCGACAAGCAGGCGATCCGCGTGCTCGGCACCATCGGCAGCGAGGAGCCCGTCGAGACGCTGCTCGACTACGTCGACGCCGACGTCGGCCTCCAGAAGGTTACCTTCCAGGCACTCGGCAAGATCGGTAGCGAGGACGCCGTCCAGCCCCTCGCGGACCAGCTCGTCTCCGACGACGCCGAGGTTCGCTCTGCTGCTGCTCGCGCACTGGGCCTGATCGGCGACACCCGCGCGATCGATCCGCTCGGTGACGTCCTCGCCGACGAAGAGGAATCCGGCTCCGTTCGCGCCTCCGCCGCGTGGGCGCTCGTCCAGATCGGGACCGAGGACGCCCTCGACACCGCAAGCGAGTACGTGGACGACCGCGAGTATCTCGTGCAGGCCGAAGCGGAGAAGGCGCAGGACGCGACGGCAGCCTGAGGCCGATTTTCCGTCCGATCAGCCGCTAGATCCCTCGATACGTGAGTTCGAGAGGGACGACGCGAACGTAGGCAGTATCGACGTCGGTGCACTCCGCGGTCGTGCCCGACACCGACCACCCGTCCTCATCCTCGAAGTACGATCGCCACGCGGTTTCGTACCCGCTCCCACCGAAGTCGATCGTGACGTTGTACGGTGGAGAGCCGACTGGTGAATCATGTCGGGCTTCGGCAATCGTCGATTCGTCCTCTCGTGGGCCGGAGGCCACCAGCGATAGCGAACCGTCCGTCGAAACGGACCGGGACGGACCATCGATCGACACCAGGGAAACGACAGCGTGCTCGTCACGACAGCTGAATCTCGGGGGCCGGCTCACGAGCTGCGAATCAGGTCCATCGCTCCGGATGACTGCGCCGGATTGATAGACGATCTCCGTTCCCGTTCCACGACCGTAGACGAGTGCTCCGTCGACCGTCGTCGGCGAGCCGCCGTCGATCCTGGCGGTGAGTGACGCCGAATCGTTGACCGATAAGGTTCGTCCCGAGAGTTCGAGATCGATGGCACGCTGTGAGCCCCTGCCAGCCTGGATGTCGTCGAGTGCGACCGCCATCGCGCCGAACGCACGCTCGGCGCTCCGGTCGGTTTCCGATTCCTGAATCTGCGTGATGCTACCGAATCCTGCCGTGTACAGCAACCCGACGGAGGTGATCACGATCGAGAAGATCAGGACGAATGCGATGACCTCGCTGACTGCACGATCGGTCACGCGTCCTCACCCCGAATCGTTACCGTATCGTTGGTCCAGTACTGGATCACCACACGACCGCCCTGCGCACTGCCGTCCTGTACGGTGACTCCCGAGGGAACGCCTATCGGCACCTGAACGCCGATGTCACGGCCCGACGCGTTCAGGAAGAGACAGCCATCGTAGCCCGACTCCTCGAAACACGACGACCTGTCGGTGAGCTCGACGCGGTAGGATCCGCCGACGGAGCTGCTCGGCTGGCGCGAGTGAATCGTCACGTTACCGTTCGACTCCAGGCCGCTCGTCGTCGCGGTGACGATTTCGGTGGCGTGGCGGTCGCCGATGGATCGAAGCTCCTGATTGCCGGTCGACCGTCGCTGGTCCTCGAGCATGTTTCCAGCGCCGAGGAGTAATCCGGCGATGAGGATCGTGGTGATCCCGATCGTCATGACGTGGGTGACGGTGATGGAGACCGCACGGTCGTCAGTCATAGACGTCGATCACCCTGGATTCGCTCTCGACGGTCGCTCCGGGGGTGTCGTAGGTGAAAGAGTACTCGAAGGACCAGACGGCCTCGGTTGGCGTCGGCTGACTTCCGGCTGCACCGTAGGCCGGGTACGAAGTCAAGTCCGAGTCAGTTACAAATTGATACGTGCCGGCGACCTCGTCGCCGCCGGTGAACGTCATCACGTATCCCGGATTCGTACCCGCGAAGAGGTCGAACTGACAGCTATGGTCCTCGAAAACGACCCCGTGCGTGACGTCTATCCGGACTGTATTCGACGTCACCGGCACGTCAGAGCACGTCGTTCCGGTACTCGTCGAAATAGCAACCTCTGAGCCGGACTCCGGGGTGATCGTGAGCGAGCGATTTGGCCCACCGACCGAATCGACGTATACGGTGAATGGGTCGCCAGTTCCACTGGCGGCATAGTCGATCGTCATCAGGAACCCGCCGATATCACCTTCTTGCCCAAGTGGAATCGGTTGCCAGGTCGGATTGCCAGCGACTGAGGTGAAGCCACTCGACTGATTTTGAGACACGAACGTTCCACTTTCGTTAATGGAATCGTAATTCACCGAAACGAACGCACCACCAGATTCCATACTACGATTCTGCAGGATAGGTTCCAGATTCGGGATGGTATTTGTGTCAAGAGTGTTGTTCTTGGAACTCGCAGTCTGTCCGTAGTCGTCATTCAGTGACCGTGCGGAAGAAGCAATGGCTTCACCCACCTCCTGCCCGGAAATGGCCCCGTCTTTCGCCGTCTCGACGGTCCCCTCCGAGCCGACTACCTGGGTGAACAACGCAGTATTGACCACGAGCACGAGACCCAGGAGCACAAGTGCAATCGCTACGGCACCAACGAGGATCAACTGACCGCGATCTCGCGTTACCATAGCACCAATCGCACCTCCACGACGTTCCAGGTCGCTCCCGTCGATCCCGGGTGTCGCTCGATGACCGGATCTCCACAGCCAGCGACCGACTGTCCAGCCGCGTTGGCGGCAGTGATCTGCTGTGACTCGGTGAGCGTGATCGTGTACGAGGTACTCACCACCTCGTCACCCGGAGTCCCCTGATAGATCACGCGCGTGACGTTCTGACCACTGCCGGTGTCGTAGACCAGCAGCAGATTGTACCGCGTCCCTTCACCGAACGTTCGATTCAGGCTCTCGCCGAGATCCTCGACTGGCGCGACGTCGTTCGCGTAGCCCTGGTTAGGTACCCAGGCCCCCGATTGCATATCCGACGCCATCGTGCCGGTCGAGCAGTCCCAGTACCGGGCCAGTCGGGAGAGTTCGCCTTCGTTGGCCGCCGTGACGAGCACGTCGTTGGCCTCCTGTTCGAGTTGCCCCTGGACGTCGCGGTCGAGCGCCCCGGCACTCGTCGGCGTAATGACGACCGACTGCAGGGCGAACAGCACCGCAGTCACGAGCAGGAGCGCAGCGATCAGCGATTCGAGCGTGTAGGCCTGCCCACGGTCCCCAGATCCTGCCATCGTTACCACACCCGCACGGTCATTCGACAGGCTGGATCGCACGTCCCCGGCTCGTTCGTCCGCACGATACGGGTTGCAGCAGCCGTCGCACGACCTTCACGGTGCATCGCGCCACCCGACCAGACCAGATCGTCGCTCGCGACGTTACGGACGGTGACGTTGATTCGCGCCGTGAACGGCAAGCCCGTACGATTTCGGAGTGCGTCGACGTCTGCTCCGTTGAAATAGGTCGTCGTCCGGGACGCGTGCAACTCGTTCGGACGATCCTCGACGGAGAGGTTCCCGACGATCAGCGATGCGGCGCGGTCGGCCTGTGCCGACTCGCTTGCGCCGACACCGACGTCGTACGGCGAGACGACCTGCGGGACGAACGCGAAGACGAAGGCGACGGCGAGCAGGAACAGGCCGATACCGACGGCGAAGTCCTGGGCCGTCTGGCCGCGATCCCGTCCGCCGCGAGAGGTGAGATCCTGGTTCATATTATCCGACGAACATCCAGACGCCGAGTGCGATCGTCAACAGGACGACCACGTACTTCACGCCGCTGAGGATGTCGGCGTCGCGCATGTAGCCGCTGATGAACCCCGAGAGGATCGCCTGCATCGTGACGGCGTGGAAGAACAACAGCGAGAGTTCGTTGGGGTTGACCGCCCCGAGGTTGAATCCAGCACCGGCGGTGGAGGCGGACTCCTCCTCCGATCCCGAGGTCAGTTCGGCCATCGTCTCCAGGAACTGGGTCTGGAGAATCGCCATCACGGCGAGCAACGTCAGGAAGGTCATCATGATGATGACGACCTGCATGCGCGTCCGTGACTTCCGCTCCCGGTCGATGTCGTCCTGATTCTCACTCGCCGTCGCGGCAGTCCGAAGGACGTCGGTGATCTGGCTCGAGGCTTCCTGGGCCTTGCTGATGAGCTTGACCGTCCGGGACAGCCGAGGAATGTGGTACTTGTTGTTGAACTCGACGAGCGCCTCCCGGAGGCTCATTCCGTAGTTGACCTTCGCGTGCATGGTCCTGAACTCGGTCGCGAGTTTCCCGGAAGTCGTGTCTGCGACCGTGTAGAACGACTCCAGCAGCGTCAGCCCAGTGTCGTTCGCGCTCGAGAGCTTCCGGAGGTTGTCCGAGAGGTTGTTCGTCACGCCGTACCGGGAACGGGTGTTCCACTCGTAGAAGATGGTGAGCGGGACCAGAACGATGTACGCCGGGAGGTAGATGTACAGGAAGGTCCCCCAGATCGGTGATTCGATCATGCCACCGGCGCCCTTCCAGGCCGTCGGTGCCGATCCGGTCCCGACGGCGACCCCGACGATCACGAGCGCGAGCGGCACGGTGATCGCCAGCGTGTACAGCGGATTGTCCCTGAAGAACACGTGGGGCCGCTTGATGATCTGCGTCGCCTCGTAGCTCCCCTCGCGGTTCTTGATGCGATCGAAGACGCTGTACTCTCCGGTAAAGCTCTCGACGATCCCGAGGTTGAGCAAGCCGCTTTGCTGCTGGACCCGCAACCGATCGCTCCCGCCGCTTGGCATCAGGTACCCGTCACCGACCTCGTCCTGCTTGACCGTCGAAACGAGGACGAGGAAGCCAAGTCCCGTCATCGGAACGAGCGCGTAGACGGTCGCGTAGATCATCATCGCCTGGGCCTCGCCGATCATCATCATGATGACGAGAATGATGATCAACAACAGTGGGAACAGCGAGAGCGTCATGTACATCTCGCCGAACAGCTCCAGGGTCTCGAGGGTCATCTCCTGTTGCTGCTTGGCGGTGCGCATGTGCTTGTCCTTCTTGTCGTCGAGGAACGCCTCCATGTTCCCACCGCTGGAGACGATCGAGAGCATGTCGGTCAGGAACTGGGCGAGTTCGTCGCTCGGCGTCGTCAGCGCCTGGTTCCGTATTGCAGTCCGGTAGTCTGTGTCGAAGTACTGCGTCTCCTGGACGATGGACTTGAACTCGCGGGAGACTTCCCCGTAGGTGTCGTCGGCTTCCGCCATCGCCTGGAGGATCTCGAGCTGGTTCAGGCCTCCAACCGACAGGGCGTACATGAACGAAACGGCGTCGGGCAGGAGCATGTTGATCTCCCGTTTCCGAGTCGACGCACGCGAGTAGGGAACGGCCACGAGCACCCCGAAGCCCATCGCGAATCCGACCGATCCGAACATCAGACCGGTGACGAGTACGAGCAACGGAACCCGCAGCATCTTCAAGACGTCCGCGACGCCAGGCGAGACGTTCTGGACGATCACGGCAGAGCCCAGATCGATCACGCCCGTCGCGAAGAGCACGTATCCCAGGACCGTTCCGACGATCCACAGCGAGACGCCCGTGATCGCACCGATAGCCAGCGCCCTGGAGAGGTAGAGCTCCACGGTGTCGGGCATACGAGCCTGCGCGAGTTTCGTCTCCAGGTCGGACACGAACTCGCTGTCCTCCGAGAACAGCCACTCGTAGAGGGGATAGAACGCGTCACCTAGCGAGTCGGCTCCCGAAACCGTCGTCCCCTGTCCTGATTCACCGAGGGTATCCAGGCTCATTCGTCCTCGTCTTCGTCGGCGTCGTCTTCGGCACTACCGAACGGCCCCTGATCACTGGAGGGATCACTGCCGAACGGGCCACCATCGGACGATTCGCCGTCGGTATCGCTCCCGTCGGCGTCGTCGGCTTCGGACTCGTCGTCCGGAGGGTCCGCGAACGGTCCGCCCGATCCACCTCCGAACGGATCGTCGCCGTCGTCATCGGAGAAGGGTCCGGTGTCGTCCTCTGCAGCACTGCCGAACGGACCGGGAGCGTCGGCTTCCTCGTCGGGTTCCGAGTCCGAATCGTCGAGGACCCGATCGAACGGATCGTCGGGTTCCTCGTCGACGCCTGCAACTGCCGGTTCGTCGTCCGACTCGCCGCCAGTCTCGAACGCATCGGCGTCAGTGTCGCCGTCGGGGTCGTCGGCTTCGGACTCGTCGGACGCCTGGGACGCGGCGTCACCCGCCGAGTCCGTGGCATCTGTTTCAGTATCTGGTTCACGTTCTGCCTTGGCTTGCGATTCGGAAGCGTCGCTGCTGGCCCGAGTGGACGTTTCGGTGTTATCGGCCTCGGCGTCGTCACCGGGTGCGTCACTGTCGTCCACCGACGACGAGACGGCACTCGAGGCTTCACTCGGTTGGGTCGACGTCGCCGGCGAATCGGACCGATTCGACTCGTCCGGGGACTGGGAACGATTCGATTCGGCCGGAGTCTCGGACTCGGTCGACTCGGCCGCGTTCGATTCTGAAGACGTTGCTGTCGTTTCGGCAGCTGCTGTAGCAGCCGCATCGCTTGGCTTCGACGAATCCGAATCCTCGTCGGGAGTCGCGTCGGCCTCGGCAGCCGGCTCCGAATCCGAGTCCGCGTCGTCACCGTCGCCATCGACGGCTTCCATTGTGGTCTCGTCGTCGTGTTCGACGTCTGGTCGATCGCCCGAGACTGCGTCCGTTTCGTCTTCGTCGCCGGGTTCGACGGCCTCCCCGGCATCTAACTCAGGAGGCTGCGGAGCTTCGTCGTCGTCCCCGGACTCCGGCTTCGAAGCTTCGTCGTCGGGCAACGCTGCTGGCTCGGCGCCGTCGCCAGCGTCGGTCGCACCGTCCGCCGCTTCGGAGCTATCCGCTAGCGCCGAGGGGCCGACCGTCTCACCGTCCTGGTCCTCGAGTTCGGGGTCGGAGTCGGCCGCGGGTGTCGCGTCGGCGGCGTCGGATTCGCCCGATTGCTCGTCGTCCGGCGAGTCCCCACCTTCGAGCGCTTCCCTCGCGTCGGCCCAGATGTCCTCCGTCGTTTCCTCGCCGTCGCCACCCAGCCAGTCGGGCCCACCGGAGAAGGGATCGCTGGAGTCCCCGGCGTCGTCGCCAGCCGCGGCGGCTGCTTCGGGCTCCGCGGCATCGGCACCTGCTTCCGCCTCGTCGTCACCGTCGAACGGTGCGGAGTCGCCCCCGAAGCTAAACTCACTCTCGAAGCCGTCTGCGACTTCGCCCTCGAAGCTGATCTCCTCCTCGTCGACGTCGGTCTCGACGCCGGGTTCGGGCTCGGAGACGCCTTCGAGGGCGCTCTCGAGGCCTTCGACGGACTTGCCACGGTACTCGTCGAAGAGCGATTCGTCGGCTTCCTCGACGATGCTCATCGCGAGATTGTACCCCTCGTCGTCGGGGTCCGGACGGGGCACCAGTTCTTCTTTCGCTGGATCGACGTCGATCAGGACGCTCTCCATCTCGCGGAGGTCCTCGAGGCTGTCTTCGAGTTGCCCGTTCGCGATCAGCGTCAGGATCGTGTCAGGATCGTTGATGAACGCCTGGATCGTCGCGGCAACCTCGCGGTACTGGTTGAGACCGTTCTTGATGAGGTACGCGAGGATGATCTCCCGTTTGAACAGTTCCTGCTGGAGGCGTTCGTCGTTCCACCCACGGTCGAACTTGATCTCCTCGAGGGTGTTCGAGTCGCCGAGTTTGAGGAACTCGTCGGTCTCCGCCTGCCACTGGTAGACGTCCTGAACGTTGATCTCGTCGTTCTCTGCGTCGTAGTGATTGACTTCGGTGAGCGTCTTGTTCCGACGAACCTTGTGCCCGTGCACGCGCGTTTGAGTCTGAATCGAGACGAGGTCCAGCGCGGTGAACATCGTCTTCGAGACGTTGATCGGCTCCGTGGTGAACCGCTTGAGGACCTCGCCGACGGAGTCGGCGTGGAAGGTCGTGTAGGTCGTGTGCCCGGTGGACATGACCTGGAAGAGCGTTCGTCCCTCCTCACCACGAATCTCACCCATGACGATGTAGTCCGGTCGCTGACGCAGTGCGGCCTCCAGCAGGTCGAACTCGTCGACGTCGCCCTGGGCGTCGTCGGAGAACGACGGTCGGGTGACGCTCGCGATCCAGTTACGCTGGGGCAGTTCGACCTCGCGGGTGTCCTCGATGGAGACGATCTTCGTGTTCGACGGGATGAACAGCGAGACCGCGTTCAGGCTCGTCGTCTTCCCGGACGCCGTACCGCCGGCGAAGATCAGGCTCTTGTGGTTCTCGATACAGAGCCAGAGGAACGCCATCTCCTCCAGGGAGAACGTGTTCCAGTTGATCAGGTCGATCGGCGTGAACGGGACGTCCTTGAACTGTCGGATGGTGTAGTTCGTCCCGTGGTCGGAGACTTCGCGGCCGAGCGTAAGCTGGGCACGTGAACCGTCCGGGAGCGTGGCGTCGACCTGTGGGCGTCGCTTCGAGATGCCCTTCCCGGATCGCTGCGCGAGTTTGACGACGAAGTCGTCGAGTTCGGCCTGTCCGTGGTAGATGTTCGAGATGATCTGCTCGTAGTCCGTGTGGTAGACGAAGACAGGTGAGTTGTACCCGTCACACGAGATGTCCTCGACGTTGATGTCGTGCTTGATGGGGTCGATCCGCTCGTACCCGATGAAGTCCCGCTTGAGCAGGTAGAGGAGCTTCTGGATCTGGTACTCGGTGAGCGTCTCGGCGTCGTCGGCGAGCACTGCTGGCTCTGGTCGCGCTTCGATGCCGGCGAGCTGGTCGGGGACCGACTCGTCCTCGTCCGCTTCCGGGGAGCTCCCATCGTCGTCGCCGAACATCGCCTTGATCTCGTCGAGGAAGCCCCCGGAGCCCCCGTCCGAGCCAGAGCCGGTTGCGGTCTCGACGGAGCCATCGAAGAGATCGTACCGATCGAGCAGTCGCTTGGTCTCGCGTTCGATGACGGCTCGGCGTTCGGCCTCGGTGCTGTCGGCACCAGCGGCGACGTCCTCATCGGCGTACTTGATCGCGGTTCGAAGCTTTCCGATCAGGAACTCGCGCAGGTCCTCTTCGATCTCGTTGAGGTTGGGCTCGACGGCGTAGTACTTCTTCTCGTTTTCCTTCCGGGAGTGAAAGAGGATGACGAAGGCGTAGGGCTTGTTGACCCAGTACCGATCCTCCTCGACGAAGTGGGTCTTCTTCTCCATCGGAACGGCCTTCTCGAGGTCGTACCGATTGGTGACGGTCGTATTGCCGTGTTCGTCGGAGAAGAACTCGTCCTCGTCGACGTCGTCCTCGACGTCGACCGTCCGTCGCTCGACCACCTCGTCGAGTTCGCGGGCGATAGAGCCAGCCTGGGCGAGCACGCCCTCGGTCTCCTCGGCGTCGAATGAGAGATAGTCCGTCGAGTCGAACGGCTCGACCTCGCCGTCGGAATCACGGGGGCGGGAGCCGTCGGTATCGTAGTAGTAGAGCCGCTTGAAGTGCTCCCACATCCAGACGTCCTTGACGACCGGGGTGGAATCGGGATCTGCGAACTCCTCGAACTCGGCGTCGAGCCACTTCGCACTGGCACCGGCCTCCTCGGTGATGCGCTGCTCGAGGTCGTCGGGGTGAAATCCGAGGTAGTCGGCCGGGTCGAAGGAAACGTCATCCCAGTCGGAACCGGATGGCGTTCGGCGCTGCACGTCGTCGCCGCTGGAGAGTCCCACGTCGGCCGCCGCGCCGGCCTGTGGACGGCCGCGGGGGTAGAGGTCGCTTACCTGGTCTTCGAGGCCGTGATCGTCCAGGAAATCAGCCCACGTGTACCGACCGACGGCGACGGGATCCGGCGAAGCATCACCAGCGCCTGTCTCGCTCGTGGATTC
Source organism: Salinarchaeum sp. Harcht-Bsk1 (assembly GCF_000403645.1). Classification (NCBI taxonomy): domain Archaea; kingdom Methanobacteriati; phylum Methanobacteriota; class Halobacteria; order Halobacteriales; family Natronoarchaeaceae; genus Salinarchaeum; species Salinarchaeum sp. Harcht-Bsk1. The sequence continues at coordinate 2,940,022 of NC_021313.1, read as the reverse complement.
CGAATCGTCGGACTCCCCGATCTGTCCGGATTCGGCACTATCAGCCTCGTCAATAGCCATTGCTCACAGGGTTCTGCTGGCCAAGCAAAAAAGCTTTTGTTAATAGTAATTAATTGATAATTCTACACCGAGCTACGACCATCGCGGTAAGCCGGTACAAACCCGGCCACTGTTGGTGAATTTTCGGCTCGTCTCGCGAACGAGCGGCCAGTTTATTGTAGTTTGATGTATAATAATATTATATTACGAACTCTGTGACCGAACCGCCTTTATGATGGCCAAAATGGCTGCGTGTCAGCCTCTACCAGCCACTCGTACCCGAGTTACTTCGTTGCTTTGGCTACGGCGATCCGTTCTGGAACGCAGCACCCGGAAAGGGTGCCGGTGCTACTGTCTCACCGCTGGAACACAGAGTGAGTCGACCACTGCAACGGTACGGAGCATTTTGTGCATCCTGAACAGGACCTTGTATTTCCCTATCGCTCCCGATTCCAGCGGGCCAGTTCGCGCTTCTGGCGCTCACGGGCGCGGCGGGACTGAGCAAAATACGGAGTACTTTGCGAAGGTCGACGCGGCCGTTTGGCTGCGTGAAACGAAGCCACACGGGCGCGGCGGGATTCGAACCACGTCCAGAAATGCTCGCTACGCTGTGCGCTTCTGTTCTACTTCGATCCCTGGTGCCAATTCGCGCCCATGGCGCTCACGGGCGCGGCGGGATTCGAACCCGCGATCCAGGAGTTAGGAACCCCTTGCCCTGTCCACTAGGCCACGCGCCCCGAAGAAAGTCGACTGCGTTATTCCGACGAGCCGCTCTCCTCGGTGCTCGTCCCGCTGGACTCCGTCTCGGTCGTCGACTCGCCCTCGGCGTCGATCTCCGTCAGGTCCGTTTCGCCGTTGCGAATGTCCTCGAGCTCCTGCTCCGCCTTCGTCTTGCCTTTTTCGAACTCACCGATCGCCTGACCGGTCGAGCGTGCGAGTTTGGGAATCTTGTTCGCGCCGAACAGCAGGATCGCGATGAGCAGGATGACCACGAGCTCCGGACCCATCGGAATCCCGAACAGGGGTGTGACTACCATGTCTATCCCAGCGTAGCCGAGGATCAATTATAGGCCTTTTGCTCGGTTCGACCGGGATCACCGCCGTCAGGCGGGCGATTCGTGCGTGAGTACGAGTACCTGTTCGTCGGTCCGGGCGATACAGATCGGACCGGAGGGTGCACTCGCGAACGTGACCTCGGGCTCTTCGCTGACGAACAGCCGATCGAACTGTCGATCGCAGGCTGGACACGCCAGTTCTTCGCGGTTCGAGAGCGTCATCGACGCGTCGTCCTGTCGAAGGAGCTTCAACGACGAACGGTACTCGTGGACGTCGAACCTGGGATCGATGTCCAAGGTGGCCATGGGCGTTTCTCGACGCGACGGGTCGTAGGCTTGCCGGCCAGGGCGGCCATCCCCGCGACGGGAACACGCTCGGCCGATCAAATCGGGAAGCCGATCGTGAGGAACACGCCGGCGACGAGCGCGATGCTTCCCCCGAAGGCGAGTGCGAACACGCCGGGATGCCACCTGTAGACGGTCCGGCCGTCGAGCGGACCGAAGGGGATGAGATTGAACGCCCCAAGAAACGCGTTCACGAACACGCCGAACGCGCCGACCGAGTAGACGATCCCGTCGAACAGCAGAAGCGGCGCGAAGGCGCCGACCAGCGCGACGTTCGAAGCCGGCCCCGCGAGCGCGATGATACCGTTCTCGCGGTCGGTGATTCGACCGACGTGGTGGACGGCACCCGGTGCGGCGAAGATGAACCCCGCCAACGCACCGACGATCGCAACCCCGAGCATACTGTAGTCGGCGCGGAACTCCGCTAGCTGTCCAAACCTGATCGCGGTCACCTTGTGCGCGAGTTCGTGGAGCATGAACGCGACGCCGACGGAGAAGATGCAGACGACGAACAGGCGGGCTGCCCACGTTGGATGCGCCGCGAGTACCGGGGGCCGGCCGATGAAGATCGTGAATGCGATCGAGAGCGCGAGCCAGGCTGCCGCGAGGTCTCGAAGCTCCCGACGTGAGAACCGGATCGTCGCGTCCTGGCGGCGATCGTATCTACTACTCATCGTACGAGGTCGATCAGGAGGTCGAGGCCGTTCTCGACGCCCTGCAGGAGGAGTTCGCCAACCTCACCGACGCCGCCCACCCCCTCGAAGAAGAAGGGGAGGACGACGAACGGGAAGAGAATGGACGCGAGGAAGCTCCCGACGTTGGTCATCGCGACGACGGCGATCAGCCGGAACAGCGGGACGTCGAGCATGTCGCCGAGCACGTCTCCCAGCGGGCGCTCGTTGTCGTCGAGCAGTTCGTTGAGTCGTCCAATGTCCGCGACGTTGACCGGCCGGTGGCGGAGTTCGACGTAGCCTGCGAACCACCCGGGAGCGAGGAGCGGATTGATGCTCGTCAACCAGGCGACGCCGCCCCCGACGGCAGCGGAATCGAGTCGAGCACCTGCAACGCGAGCGCAAACGAACGCGAACGTGCCGTTGAACAGGAACCAGGCGCCGAACAGCTTGAGCAGGAAGACGTTCTGCGCGCCGCCGAGTGCCAGCAGCCCGAAGAACGCGACGAACCCGACGAGCACGAGGTAGCCAAACGCCTTGCCCCAGGAGAACCGCCCGGAATCCTCGGTTCCAGTGATCGACTCCATCGTCGGAAGCGTCTCCGGCGCTGCGAGATAGGACTCGATCCCCTCGCGGTGACCCGCACCGACGATCGCAACGACGTCGTAGCCCTGCCCGCGAAGGCCGACGAGCTGGTGGGCGATGTAGGCGTCGCGTTCGTCGATCAGCGCTTCGGCACCACCGGGAGAGAACTGCCGGAACTCCTCCATCATCGCCGTCACGACGTCGGCGTCGGTGAGCGACTCGATGTCGAACTCCTCCAGCTGGTCCTCGGCGGAGCCGCTCGGGCCGAAGACGGCGCCGAGTCCCATCCCGAGAATCCCACTGACCGCACCGCCGGAGAGCGCGCCGACGAGTCCACGGAGCACGGTTCCGCCGATCGGGACGAAATCCGGCGTGCCGACGATCGGGAGCGAGGCACCGGTACCCGCGAGGGCGCCACCGATTGCGACCCCGCCGAGCAGGCCACCGAGCGAGCGCTCGATTGGCCCGAGATAGCCGACCCCCGGGAGCGAGAACGGTGGGACGACACCCACACCGACGACGAGACCGACCAGCCCGCCGAGGACGACGCCGCCGACGATCCCAGCGGCGAGCGTGCCCCCGAGGCCGAGCGTGAACGCACCGCCGAGTCCGAGCGCCGGCGCGAGCGCGAGGCCGCCGATAAGCCCGAATATGACGCCGAACGCGACGCCCATCGAGAGGCCGATCATCGGCCCGTCGGCGGCGCCGATCGCGAGCCCGCCGACGAGGCCGAACTTCTCGCGAATCGACAGCCGCGCCCAGAACCGCTGGACGGTCTCCTGGATGTCTCGATCGACGAGTGCGAGGCCGAGGCCGTGCTCCTCCGCGACGTCGATCCCGGCGCGCATGTCCGCGCCGGGCTCGATGTCGAAGCGATCGCCCAGCCGGTTCTGCACGTAGGAGAGCATCCAGTACGCGAGGAACTGGAAGACGGTGTTGCCCGAGAGGAGGTCCGCCGGTTCGAGGTCGTCCGGCGCCTCGTCCTGCATCATCTGGCGGTAGCGCGCCTCGTCGAGTTCCACCGCGACGACGTCCGGGTCGTGTTCCTCCACCTCGTCCCGAACGCGTTCGGCGCTCTCCTCAGAGACGTGGGCCGTGCCGACGACCGTGACCTCGCCGGGACCGTCCGACACCGCGTCGCCCGCGGCCTCTTTCATTGCAGCGTCCTATTCAGGCACGGCTCTTACCACCTTCGACACGGGGATCGGGGCCCGTCGGCGGACTACGTCTCGCGATCGAACGTCACGGTCGGTGGCTCGCCGCGGTTCGCCTCGAACTCCTCCGCGGCGATCGTGTACCGATGGGCGTCGACTGCACCGCCCGTCTCGAGGTTCGCGGGCTCGAAGTTCCGGAGCAATCCCTCGTGCCGTCCGCCGAACCGGTCGACGTACTTCTCGATCGCACGCCGAGACTTCTCGTTTCCCGCCTGGTGCGTGACCGAGACCATCTCGAGGTCGACGTGGTCGAAGGCAACCGCGAGGAGTCCACCGGCGCGCTCGCCGGAGTACCCACGGCCCCAGAACGGCTTCCGGAGCCAGAGTCCGATCGTACCGAGTTGCTTGTCCCAATCGACGTGGAGGGCAGTCGATCCGGCGATCTCGCCAGCGCCGTCCTCATCCTTCCCAGGCCGGATCACGTATCCGGCGGAGTCACACTCCTCCCATTGCTCGGCCTGGTGCTCCAGAAACTCGGCGGTCTCCTTGGGCGTGTCGTGTGGATCCCACGGCATGTACTCAGTGACGTCTTCGATGCCATCGTCCTCGGCGCAGATCTCGTACAGCCGGTGGACGTCGACCTCGTGCATCGGCTCCATGACGAGCCGATCCGTCTCGATGCGCTCAGGGAAGAGATTGGTCATAGCGAACCGTGAGAACGAGCCAATCCTAACAGTTTGGGGAGTGTGTGAGGGCGTGACAGAACGCGTGCAGGGACACGGAAGCCGCGAAGATCAGGCCAACTCCACGTCGGCGAGATCGAAGTGCCGTCGTGCCATCGTCCGCGCCGCCTCGATGTTCCGGCCGTCCTCCCCGATCGCGACGCCGACGTCTGCCTCCGCGACCTCTGCGTACGCGACGATGTCGTCGTTCTCGCTGATCGTGACGTTGAGCACTGCCGCCGGCGCCAGGGCGTTCGCAACGAAGTCCGTCTTCGTGTCCGCGTCCTCGACGAGTTTGACGTCGCGGCCGAGCTCCTCCTCGACCGCCCGAACGTTCTGGCCACCGGGACCGATCGCCTGGGCCATGTCGGTTGCCGGCACGAGGATGATCGCGCGATCGAACTCGTCGTCGATCACGCAGTCGACGCCGGAGACGTCGGTGACGTCTTCGAACAACGCGAGCGTGCGGCGAGCCTCGTCCGTAAGCGTTCGCGTGGGCATTCGCTACGCTGGCCTCCTGGTGGATTCGGAGCCGATAGTCGAGCGCATGAAGATGAAAGTAAACCGCCGTCGTCAGTCCGCGGAGCCGTCGGCGACGAACGATCCCATCCGGAGGTCGACGTCGCCGGTGCCGAGCTTGATCGGCTTGCCGACGATTACGTTCTCCGTGACGCCGTCGAGGTCGTCGACCTCGCCGTGGATCGCCGAGGACAGCAGGTGGTTGACCGTGACCTCGAACGCCGCGCGGGCGAGGACGGAGTCCTTCGAGCCGGAGATGCCGTGGCGGCCGATGGACTCGATCTCGCCGTTGTTGCACATGATGTCGGAGACGAGCATGAGGTGCCGGACGTTCACGTCGTCGAGCCCCTGCTCCTCGAGCGTCTCCATCGTCTCGTTGATGATGGACTCGCGGGCGGCCTCGACGCCGAGGTTACGGTAGACCTCGTGGATGTCGTTCGTGGAGCAGCGGGAGGCGTCCACGCCCTCGATGTCGAGGACGGTACCGAAGTCCGATCCCTCGGTGTAGAGCACGAACTCCTCGCCGGTGTCGGTGTCCTCCTTGCGGACGACGACGCGGTTGATCCCCTCGATTCCCTTGAACGTGATCTCGCGGAGCTCCTCCACGAGCTGGAGGAGATCGCGGTAAGACGGCTCCTCGGGGCCGAACTGGATCGATGTCCCCTGCTGGATCGCCTCGACGCCGAGAGAGGATTCGATCGTTCCGGCGATCTCGGCGGCGACCTCCGTCGCGTCGTCCTCGGTCGGCCACCGCTCGAGGAGCGTCTCCTCGTTGAGGTCGACGAGGACCTGCATGTCCGCGACGTTCGTGGAGACGTCACCGAGCGCGAGGATCTTCGTCGCCTCGATCTGCCAGACGACCTCGTGGGCCTTCTCGCGGCTCGTGGCGTACTCCTCCTCGAGGAACACTGTCATCATCGGCGTGTCGGGCTCCTTCCGGGCGTCCACAAGCTCGATGAGCCGGGGGAGGCCCTGCGTCACGTCGATCTCCGCGACGCCCGCGTAGTGGAACGTGTTCATCGTCATCTGCGTTCCCGGCTCGCCGATCGACTGGGCCGAGACGGTGCCGACGGGATCGAGTGGATCGACGCGGGAGTCGACGTACTCCGCTTCGACGGCCTGCGTGATCTCTTCGACCTGTTCGGTGGAGTCGACGTCCCGGTCCTCGATCGCCTGGTACACCCGTTCCTTCAGACGGAGCGGGAGTTCCGATCCCTCCACGATGTCCTCGTGTGCGCTGGTGATCTCAGTCATCGGATTCCACCCGCCAGGATTCGCCGTGCTCGGAGAGATTCGTCGCCGGAGTCTCCTCCCCGAGGAACTCGCGCTTCTCGCCCTCGCCGAACTCTTCGTCGAGGATCGCGTCGGCGATGCCCTCGACGTCGACGTCGTGCTCTTCGGAGGAGGACACCTCGACGGGCGAGGTGCCGTCCTCGCCGAACTCGAACTGGACGATGGTGTCGGAGGTGTCCCGCACCGTGCCGTCGTACTGCGTCTCGAGCTCGGAGAGCGCGTTGATCAGTCGCCGCTGCAGGTAGCCGGACTTCGACGTCCGGACTGCGGTGTCGACCAGCCCCTCTCGGCCACCCATGGCGTGGAAGAAGAACTCCCGTGGCTCGAGGCCGTCGGTGTAGGAGTGCTCCACGAAGCCGTGGGCGTCGGCGGAGAGGTCGTCTGCGTCGTAGTGGCTGAGGGTGCGTCCCTCGTACCCACGGTTGATGCGCTCGCCGCGAACTGCCTGCTGGCCGACGCAGCCGGCCATCTGGGTGAGGTTCAGCATCGATCCGCGAGCCCCGGACTCGGCCATGACGACCGCCGGGTTCTCGTCGTCGAAGTTCTCCTCGGCGATGTCACCGGCGTTGTCGCGTGCCTTGCCGAGCGTCTGCATGATGCGCATCTCGAGCGTCTCGTCGACCGTCCGGCCTGGCAGCGATTCGAGCTCCCCCGCCCGGTAGGTCTCGATCAGCTCGTCGACTCGGTCGTATGCGTCCGTGATCGTTTCGTCGATGCGTTCCTGGGCCTCGGTCGAGATCGTTTCGTCGTCGATCCCAATCGAGAACCCGAAGTGCATGATCGTCCGCATCGCGAGCGCGGCGACCTCGTTGACGAACTGGCGGGCTCGCGTCTTCGAGTACTCCTTGGCGATCGTGTCGACGACCTCGCCGCCGAACGCGCCGGCGGCGTCCTCGTCGATCGTTCCCTCGAGCAGTTCGCCGTCCTCGACGACGACCGTGTCGCCGGCCGAGGACGTGAACTCGAGGTCCAGCCCAGCGGGGAGCAGCTCCGAGAAGAGCGTGTGTCCCGACCAGTACGGCTCGCCGTCCTCGTCCTCGCCGTCTGCCTCGGGGAGCTCGTCGATCGACGTCTGTCGGAGGAGGTCGAGCGCCTGCGTCTCGTTGAAGCCGGGGTTCTGGTTCGTCAGGAGGTAGAGCCCCGAGATGTGGTCCTGGATCGCGCCGATGATGTTCTCACCGAAGCGCGGGGAGAGGATCTGCTCCTGGACGCGCATCAGGACGCGGGCCTCCGCACGCGCCTCCTCGTTCTGAAGGGCGTGCATGTTCATCTCGTCGCCGTCGAAGTCCGCGTTGTACGGCGGGCAGACGACGGTGTTCAGTCGGAACGTCTTGTACGGCATGACCACGACCTCGTGGGCCATGATCGACATCCGGTGCAGCGACGGCTGCCGGTTGAAGATCACGATGTCGCCGTCGACGAGGTGGCGGTTGACCTCCCAGCCGGGCTCGACCTTCTCGGCGAGCTCCTCGCAGTTCTTCTCCGTGACCTTGAGGCGGCGGCCGTCGGGTCGGCGCACGTAGTTCGCGCCGGGGTGTGCCTCGGGCCCGTTGGAGACGTAGCGGCGGGCCTTCGGGAGGTTCCGCTCGTTGACGTTCATCGTCTGGGTCATCTCCGTCGCGACCCGATCCGGCACCCCGACCTCGTTCAGCGAGAGGGTCGGGTCCGGCGAGATGACGGTACGCGACGAGAAGTTGACGCGCTTCCCGGAGAGGGACCCACGGAAGCGACCCTCCTTGCCCTTGAGACGCTGGGAGAGCGTCTTCAGTGGGCGGCCCGAACGGTGTCGGGCCGGCGGCGTTCCGGAGATCTCGTTGTCCATGAACGTCGTGACGTGGTACTGGAGCAGCTCCCAGAGGTCCTCGATGATCAGCTGGGGCGCACCGGCCTCGCGGTTCTCCATGAACCGCTGGTTGATCCGGATGATGTCGACCAGCTTGTGGGTGAGGTCGTCCTCGGAGCGCTGGCCATTGTCCAGCGTGATCGACGGTCGCGCGGTGACCGGCGGCACCGGGAGGACGGTGAGAATCATCCACTCCGGCCGGGACTTCTCCGCGGAGATGCCGATGGTCTCGATGTCCTCGTCCGGAATGGCTTCGAACCAGTCCCGAATGTCCGAGGGCATCAGCTTGTTCGTGTCCTCCTCGGTGAGGTCGGCGTCGAGGGCCTTCTCGAGGGCCTTGCGGTCCTCCTCGCGCGGGCGGTGCTCGCCCGACATGATCGACTGGATCCGGTCGAGCGGGATGTCGGTCTCCTCGGCGAGTTCCGGCGGCGCCACGCCCTCGGAGACCACCTCGCCGTCGTCGTCCTTCTCGGGCTGCATCGCGACCGCGATGCGTTCGGAGTAGTCCGAGGCCAGCACGTCCTGGACCTCGTAGTACGTGGTCGGCTTCTCGTGCTGGATGTCGTACTGGATCTCGCCACAGTGCGGACAGCGATCCTTCTTTCGAGCCTGCCGGATCGCGGCCTTCGTGACGTCGTCGACGTCCTTCTGGAGTTCCTTGACGCGAACGATCTGGTCGCGGAACTCCTGTTGCTCGTCCTCTGTGAGACACAGGCGGGAACACTCCCGGCAGGTGCCGCGGAGGAGGCGCCGAATGAGCTTCGTGAAGCCGACGTGGATGACCGGCGCTGCGAGCTCGATGTGGCCGAAGTGGCCGTTACAGGAACCGGAGCGCTTGCCGCAGGTCTTGCACTCCAGTCCGGGGTCGATCACGCCGAGACGCGGGTCCATGAGCCCCATGTCGATGGGGAACCCGTCGTCGTCGTAGGTGTCGGCCGTGATGACCTTCGTGGCGCTCATCTCCCGGTACTCCTCGGGGTTCATCAGGCCGAAGCTGAGCGAGCCGATGGCCTTGGGTGTCGTCTCTCGGACCATGTTAGACTGCGTCCTCCAGTTCGAGGCGCGGCGCGATGCCGAGCGCCTTCATCTCGTCGAGGAGGAGCTTGAACGCGTAGCTCATCTCGATGTCGTGAATGTCGGTCTCCTCGTCGCAGTTCGGACAGTACACGCGGTGTTGCTCGACGTTCTCGACGGCGGCCATCCCACACTGGGCGCAGATCGGGACGAACTCGCGGTCGGACTCGTCGAGCAGGCGCTCCTTCAGGGTCATGGCCGCGCCGTGTCCGATGAACACGTCGCGCTCCATCTCCCCGATCCGCAGACCCCCTTCCCGCGCACGCCCCTCGGTGGGCTGGCGGGTGAGGACCTGCACCGGCCCGCGCGAGCGGGCGTGGATCTTGTTGGAGACCATGTGGTAGAGCTTCTGGTAGAAAATACAGCCGACGAAGATCTCGGCGTCGATCTTCTCCCCGGTGACGCCGGAGTACATGACCTCCTTCCCGGAGGACTTGAAGCCGTGGTCCTCCAGGGAGCCGCGGAGTTCATCCTCGTCCTCGCCGAGGAACGGCGTGCCGTCGACGCGCCGGCCCTCCAGCGCGCCGACCTTCCCGCCGATCATCTCGAGGATGTGCCCGACCGTCATCCGCGAGGGCAGCGCGTGCGGGTTGACGATCAGGTCGGGGACGACGCCCTCCTCGGTGAACGGCATGTCCTCCTGGGGCGCGATGTGGCCGACGACGCCCTTCTGGCCGTGCCGCGACGCGAACTTGTCCCCGAGTTCGGGGATCCGCTCGTCGCGCACGGAGACCTTCGAGAGCTTCGAGCCGTCCTCGCCCTCCATCAGCGTGACCGTGTCGACGACCCCGGACTCGCCGGAGCGCATCGTCACCGAGGTCTCACGCCGCTTCTGCGGTGAGAGACCGCCCATGTCGTCGGGCTCCTCGAGGAATCGCGGCGGCGAGGTTTTCCCGAGGAGCACGTCGTTCTCGCCGACCTGGGTCTCGGGGTTCACGAGGCCGTCGTCGTCGAGGTGCGTGTAGGCCTCCTCGCCGCGGGCGCCGCGAACGTCCTGGTCGGGGATCTCGAAGTGGTCCTCCTGGCCGCCGGGGTATCGCCGTTCCTCGCCCTCGTAGGTACGGAAGAAGTGCGAGCGGGCGAGGGCGCGGTCGACCGACCCCTGGTTCAGGATGAGCGCGTCCTCGATGTTGAACCCCTCGTAGGACATGACGGCGACCGTGAAGTTCTGGGCCGCCGGGCGATCGTCGTACCCGATCTGTTCGGTGGTCTGGGTCTTGACCATCGAGAGCTGCGGGTAGTGCAGGAGGTGCTGGCGGGTGTCCGGTCGGATCCGGTAGTTCGCCGCTGGCAGTCCGAGGGATTGCTTGATCATCCCTGCACCCATCGTAATCCGCGGGCTGGCGTTGTGCTCGGGGTAGGGAATCATCCCTGCCCCGATCCCGAACATCAGTTGCGGGTCGATCTCGAGGTGGGTATGGTCTTCGGTGAGTTCCTCCTCGTCGACGGCGACGAAGATGTCCTCTTCCTCCTCGGCGTCGATGAACTCGACGTAGCCGGCCTCGACGAGGTCCTCGAACTCGATGTCGTCGTCTTCGACGGCCTGGAGTTCCTCTTCGTCGATCAGGGGCTCGCCGTTCTCGACGACCAGCAGCGGGCGGCGGGCACGGCCCGCGTCCGCGTTGATGATGACCTCCTGCGTCCGGTCCTTGACCGAGACGTTGACCATCTCGGAGACCTCGCCCCGACGCCGTGCCTCCCGTACCTGTGCTGCGAGCCGGTCTGGGTCCGGATGCGTCCCCACCAGGCTCCCGTTGACGTAGACTTTCGCCTCGCGCTGTTGACTTGCCATGTTAGTTGCCCTCCAATCGCACGTCAGTCGCCCTCCGCTCGTCGATCGACGCCCTCGATGCCGGGGATCCCCTCGACCCCCATCGAGGCCAGTTCTCGCTTCAGCTCCCGGTCGTCCTCGATGTCCTGTGACAGCTCCATCGCCTGCGCGAAGTTCTTCACGAGGCCACAGTTCGGTCCCTCCGGCGTCTCGGAGGGGCAGACGCGCCCCCACTGCGTGGCGTGCAGGTCTCGCGCTTCGAAGTGCGGCTGGGATCGCGAGAGGGGCGATCGAAGCCGTCGAAGGTGGGAGAGTACGCCCATGTGGTCCGTGCGGTCGACGAGCTGGGAGACGCCGGAGCGGCCGCCCACCCAGTTCCCGGTGGCGAGCGGGTGCTCGAGGCGCTCGGTCAGCACGTCAGACCGCACCACCGTCGAGACCGAGAGATTCCGATTGCGCATGTTGGCCCGCTCGAGTTGGTACTTCACGTCGCGTGCGAGCTTGTTGAGCGCCGTCCGGAACAGGTCGGTCATCAGGTCGCCGCTGACCTTCAGACGCTTGTTTGCGTAGTGGTCCTTGTCGTCGGACTCGCGACGATCGAGCGCGAGTTCGAAACAGGCCTCGGCCATCCGGCAGAGGTAGAACGCCTTGTTGATCCGGACCTCCTCCTCGTCTACGCCCTCCTCGTGGAGATGCGGCAGGAGATACCGGTCGATGACGTAGTTGGCCCGCTTGAGCTGGTAGTTCTTGCCCTGGCCGCTCGCGACGCGCTCGCCGAGGGTCTCGATGGCCCCCTCCTCGGTCTGGACGTCCGCAGCCTCCAGATTTTCGAGCATGAACTTCACGATGTCCGGGTCGTCGGAGACGCGGTGAACGATCTCCTCGTCGGACTCGAGCCCGAGCGCGCGAACGAGCGTCACGAAGTCGATGCTCCCCGAGACGGAGGGGAAGGAGACCTCGAGCAGTCCTTCGCGGTTCCGCTCGACGAGCACGAGGGCGCGGTAACCACGGCGCTGGGAGAAGGTCTTGGCGACCTGAATCTCGTCACCGTACTTGGTGTCGTACTCGGCGAGGATCTTGTTCGGTGCGAGGTCCTCGCTGGTCATCAGGACGCGCTCGGACCCGTTGACGCAGAAGTAGCCGCCGGGGTCTGCGGGGTCCTCACCAATCTCGATGAGTTCCTCGTCGGAGAAGCCGGCGATGTTACACTTGTTGGAGCCGACCATGATCGGCATCCGGCCGATCTTGGTCTCGGTCTGGTCGACGACCCGATCCTCACCCTGCTCGGGGTCGCCCTTCACGATCGCCATCTCCATGAAGACGGGTGCGGAATAGGTGATGTTCCGGAGGCGCGCTTCCTGCGGGTAGAGCAGCTCTTCGCTGCCGTCGGCCTCGCGGACGCGGGGCGTGACGACCCGCACCTCGCCCAGTTCGACGTGGACGGGTTCCTCGCCCTCCTTGTCGCCGATGTCCGTGTCGATGGTCTCCTTCTCGTCAACGACCTGCTGCATGCCCCGGTCGAGGAAGTCGTTGAACGAGCGGAAGTGATGCTCCGCCAGTCGTTCCTGGGAGAAGTACTCCCGGGAGATCGCGCGTCGGTCCTGTCGATCCATTAGTCTACCACCAGTCGATAGGTGACCGCTCTGTCCGTGGTTCGGGAATCCCGGACGATCTGAATTACGTCGCCGACCTCCGCGGCGGCCGGTAGCGCCGGGTCGCTCCGCTTGATTTTCGGCAGGTCTGTTCGTTTGATGTCGTACTCCTCGAGCACGTCGTCGAGGACATCCTCGTCGACGACCTCGTGCTCGGGGACGAGTTCGTGCTGGCTGACGTCTACCATGTGTTGACTACTGGGGGAGAAGCGGCTGTCACGAGATACTACAGATAGCTACGTAGCGGCAACCCCTTAACGCTTGTCAAATCAGATGGCAGAAGCTACGACCGACCCGCCCGAGCGCCGCGTTCGAAACGACGTGTGACGATGTGTACCTCGATATTGGGGACTACTCCTAATAGGCGTTTGGGGGCACGGTGGCGATCGTCTGGGGGTGGTTTGTGGGTGCTCGTGACGGCGGCCAGCCCGCCCGCCTCGTCGATGAAGTGGTTCTCCACTGTATCACCCAAACGAACACCCACTTCGGTGTGCAGGTGGGATTGGCTGGTCGGTCATCAGGTAGTCTACCGGAGGACCGAGTCCGGACACCTCCCCGGGGCGTGTCCCTGTGCCATACCGAGGTTCTTTGCAAAGCCTTAAGTTCCATTCCCGGTCTACGATTGAGTGCAGGCAGGCAGACAGAAAAGCCCGGATGGTGTAGTGGCCCATCATACAACCCTGTCACGGTTGTGACGCGGGTTCAAATCCCGCTCCGGGCGCTTCTCGCGGCGAACAACGAACGAGGAGCGGTAGCGACGAGTGAGTCCTGCGTCGATACGATCCCCGGTACCGAGGCAGTCGATGGCCCGGGCCGAGTGCATCCTCCACAGTTGCTGCAGTCCGGACCCGTGTTGCCCCGACCCGTCGCCCACAAATCCGTAGTCGATGCGTCGCAGCGTCGCGGTCCCCGCCGGCGCGCAGCGTCCGACGCCGATTCGAGCAGGTCGTCGTGCGATTCATTGCCGAGCGAGCATCGGGAATCGCTCGGGCCGCTCCACGATAGCTGGAAGCGAAGGGATCTGGACCTCGCTGGCCGACACATAGAAAGTCGAGAATTGCGATTGTAAAAGCAGATGGACGCCGCCGGGCATCGACGTGCACTGTACGAGGCATTCTCCGGGACAGGCGGTGCGTTCGACGCCAAGATCGAGCAGGCGCTCGACGTCGGGATCGCGTATCTCGAGGTACCGCTTGGCTTCCTCACACGAATCCAGAACGGAACGCAGGAAATCGTCGCCGTCGTCGGCGACCACGACCGGATTCGACCCGGCGAACGGTGTCCGCTCGACGAGGCGTACTGCCGGCGCACGGTTGAAAAAGAGAGTGCGCTCGCGGTTCAGGACGCGGCGGCCGCGACCGAGATCGCCGACGTCGCCTACGACACCTTCGAACTGGGCACCTATCTCGGCGTGCAGGTGATCGTCGACGGCGAGACGTACGGGACGGTCTGCTTCGCGGACAGCGACGTGCGAACGGTGCAATTCGCTGCAGCCGAAGAGGCCTTCGTCGAACTGCTCGCGACGCTGGTCGGACAGGAGTTGGAGGCCCGCGAGTACCGGCGCGAACTTCAGGAACGGAACGCGAACCTCGAACGCGAGCGCGAGCGCTTCCGGGGGATCGCCGAGACGAGCGCGGACATCCTGTTCCGGCTCGACGACACCGGGACGTTCACGTACGTCTCGTCCGTCGTCGAGTCGATTCTGGGGTACGAGCCGACGACGCTCGAAGGCTCGTCGTTCACCGAGTTCGTCGCGGAGCCGTCGGTGGAAGCGGCCCTGACGGAGTTCGAGGAACTCCTCGAGGGGGAGACGGTCGAGCAGCTGGAGGTGCTGTTCTCGTCGTCCAGCGGTGAAGCGATCCCGATCGAGGTGAACGCGACCCCGCTGCGTGGAGACGATGGAACGATCGAGGGCGTCCAGGGCGTCGGGCGCGACGTCAGCGAACGCCGCGAACGGCAGGCGGAGCTCCGCCTGAAGAATCGGGCGATCGACGAGGCGAACCTCGGGATCTCGATCGCCGACCCCCAACAGCCCGAGGTTCCGTTCGTCTACGTCAACGACGGCTTCGAACGCATCACCGGCTACGACGAATCCTTCGCGATCGGCAGAAACTGGGGGCTCCTGACCGGCGAGGCGACCGACCTCGACACCATCGCCGCGATCAGCGACGACGTCGCCGCCAACGTGAGCAGTGCCTACGAGGTCGTCAACTACCGCGCCGACGGGACGCCGTTCTGGAACGACGTCAGGATCAGTCCGATCCGAGACGAAACTGGCGCCGTCACGCACTATCTCGGCTTCCAGGACGACGTCACGGGGCGGAAGCGAACGGAACAGCTCGTCCGGCTCCTCAACCGCGTGCTCCGACACAACTTGCGCAACGACATGACGTCGGTCATGGGCTACGCTGAGCTGCTGGCCGGTCGCGAGGACGGCAGCGACTACGCCGATCGCATTCTCGACACTGCCAGCTCGCTGGTCGCACTCAGCGAACAGGCGAGCACGCTCAAACGGGTCGCCGGCCGGGATCGCAACCCCGTCCGCCTCGATCCCGACGAGCTACTCGACGCCGTGCTATCCTCGATCCGCGAGACGGAGGGAGCGGCGACGATCGATACGACGATCGCGACCGATCGCGGCGTCTGTGCCGGTCCCGAGCTCGAGGACGCGCTTCGGGAACTCGTCGCGAACGCGATCGCACACAATCCATCCGCCGATCCCTCGGTCGCGATCGAGGTGACGGGGGACGATGCGTGGGTCGACATCAGCGTCACCGACGACGGGCCCGGGATCGACGAACTCGAGCGAGCGATGATCGAACGCGGGGAGGAGACGCCGCTCGAGCACGGCTCGGGCCTCGGTCTCTGGCTCGTCAACTGGATCGTCACGCGCTACGGCGGGTCCTTCAGGATCGAGGCGAGAGACGACGGCGACGGGTCGATCGCCACTGTCAGGGTGCCGGGCATCGGCGACGAGGAGACCGTCGAGGAGGCCGCCCGGCAGCCCACCGTGCTCTTCCGATAGGGGTCTCGACGACGAAGTCGCAGAGCTCGCCGGCCGACCGACGGCGGAACGACCAAGGCACCCGCGACCAACTGCCCAGCTATGCCGGATCTCCAGTCGCCCGCCGAAACCGCGATCCAGGACTGTCTCGCCGTCGGAAGCGACGAGTCTGTCGCGGTCGTCACGGACGACGAACGCCTGCCGATCGGCGAGGCGCTCTACGACGTCGCCAGCGAGGTCACTGCCGACGCGACGCTGGTTCGCTACCAGCCGGGCGACCAGCACGGCGCGGAGCCACCTGCCCCCGTCTCGGGGGCGATGGCCGACAGCGACGTGTTCGTCGCGCCGACCACGAAGAGCTTGAGTCACACGCGCGCTCGCTCGCGGGCGTGCGACGACGGCGCACGCGGAGCGACGCTCCCCGGGATCACCGAGGACGTGTTCACCACTGGCCTCGGCGCCGATTACGAGTCGATCGCTCGGGAGTGCGAACAGATGCTGGACCACGTCGCCGGCGCCGAGGAGATCCGCATCGAGACGGAGCTCGGCACGGACTTCACGGTCCGTCCCGGCGAGCGGAGCTGGAATGCCGATACCGGCCTCGTCCACGAGGCGGGCGACTTCTCGAATCTCCCCGCGGGCGAGGTGTTCGTCAGCCCGGAGACCGCCGAAGGCACCTACGTCGTCGACGGGACGATGATGCCCCACGGCCTGCTCGAGGACGACCAGACGCTTCGCTTCGAGGTCGACGACGGCTACGTGACCGAGATCTCCGATCCCGAAATCCGCGAGCAGGTCGAGACTGCAGCAGCCGAAGTCGGCGACGCTGCGTACAACCTCGCAGAACTGGGTATCGGAACGAACCTCGCGGTCGACTCGCTCGTGGGATCGGTGCTCCTCGACGAGAAAGCCGCCGGCACGATCCACATCGCAATCGGCGACGACGCGGGGATCGGCGGCGATACCGAGGCGCCGTTGCACCTCGACGGCATCGTTCGCGACCCGACGGTGTACGTCGACGGCGAACCAATCGAACTCCCCTCGCCCTGACCGATCGGCTGAGACCGCCGATGCGAACAGGTCGCCACCACCGACGCTGTCGCTGGAGCCGGGCTGTTTTCGCGAAAATTGGTCGTTCGGATCGCCGATCAGGCGAGCAGCGACTGCGCCGCGCTCGCGATTTCGCCGTTGTCCGCGGCCTGGAGGCGCTCGTCGCCGAGCTTCAGCCGCAGCCGGGGTCGGCCGACGTCGATCGGGACCTTCTCCGTGTCGAGCAGGCCCTTGTCCTCGAGTTTCGTCTTCGTGCGGGAGAACGTCGCCTTGCTGGCGATGCCGATGTCCTCGCCCCACTTGCTGATGTCGTAGAGCAGTGCCTCGTTCTTGGCGGCCACGAGGAGACTGATCGTCACCTCGTCGAGCCCGTCACCGTCACCGCGTGCGGTTTCGAGGGAAGCGAGGATGTTCGTGAAGTCCTCCTCTGCATCCGGGCTGATGTCGTCGGCGAGCGTCTTGCGGACGCGTTCGATCGACGGTGTGCGGAGCGAGTACTCGTCGGCACCGTCCCAGTCGCTCTCGAACCGGTCGTTCGCCGCGCCGACGAAGTCGGCCTCGTCGCTGACGAGGCCGGCGACCTGTGTACCGGCGTCGACGATCGCAACGACGCGATCCTCCGTAACCAGCAGTGCGTTCTCCGGACCGTCTTCGACGGTGCGGAAGTCCAGCACGTCGTCCTCGATGAGGACGGCGGCGTTACTGGCGACGATGAAGTCGTCCATCACGTCCTTGAGCGTACGTTCCTCCGCGAGGACGCGAATGTGCGGCAAGTCGTCGCGTTCGGACGCGACGTCGATCAGCGATTCGAGCCCATCCCCCGTCGGATTGACGACCACGAGTTCCTCGCCGGCCTCGGAAAGCGCCGTGCGAAGGATATCGTCAAGCCGATCACCCAGTAAATTCGATTCCATAGACGTGTGGGTATAAAAGGGGCGTCAATACTTAATTTTATTGGCCGTTCGTTGTCCACATCATTCAAGTTCCTTGACGAAGCGGCAATGGAAATGGCGGTTAGCTATCGAACGCATTACTGCGATTTCCCGTGGCAAGATTGAAGTGGGTGTGGGTGTGTAACGTGGGACGTGCTTCGAATCGTCCAGTACCTCTCGATCACAGCTGGCGGAAGCGGCTATACAGGCCCCTGAGACCGTAGATTTCTGTCACTTCGGGATAAATCGGGTCTCCGGATAGCCCAGCTGGCCGTCCGGGGCCCGATCGAGTTCGACCGACCGAGCGTGACCATCGAGAGTGTCGCCGGGTGCCAGACTGGCGAGCATCTTACTGATAGTGCAAGCGAGATGCTTGTAGGCAGTCGATGTAGTGATCGGGCAAATGGGCTGCTCCTCGGCAGGCGAGTCGGTGATAGGTCACGGGGAGCGTAGTCCGGGCGGATTACAGACGTAGCCAGTCAGTGACCGGATCGAATCCGGTCGGCGAGGTCGTCCGACCAGTACACGTCGCCGTCGTAGATCACGGGAAGGGCCGCACGTTCGAGGAACGCCGCGACTGCAGACCGGTCGAGCACGTGGTCGGACTCGTTCCCGCAGAGGTAGGCGTAGCGGTCCTCGCCGAGGTACGGGCGGTAGAACGCGCCTGCGTGTCGGGAACTGAACTGATCGTACGTCAGGAGAAAGCCTGCTTCAACGGACTCCAGTTCGACGGTCGCCGGTAACCGGTTCTCGCTCTGGGCGAGGGAGTGCGTGCCGTCGCCGACGACGGCGTAGTCTTTCCCCATCATGATCCGTCGCCTCGCGAGCTGGAGCGCTCGCTCGAAGCCAAACCCGTGGACGAGCAGCTTCGCGAACGTCGAACCGACCGAGACGGCGTGGTCGTTCAGCACCTGCGAGAAGGTGACCGCTCCAGCCACGGCGCCCTGCCTGACGAGGTCGACCCCCTCGTGGTACGAGCCACAGGCGTTCAGGAAGAATGTCTGTAAACCACAGCCCGTCAGCGAGGAAGCCGAGAGGTGACCGTCTGGGCAACGAAATCCGCCGGTCTCGCAGTGGCCGATGTAGTGAGCGAAGTCGTACTCCGCTTCGAAGAGGCGAGCGAGTTCGGTCGTCGAGAGCCGTTCGTGGACGGAGACGTCGATGGAGACGTCAGCGCCACGCGTCCGATAAATGTCCGCGACGTCGGCGTGCTCGACCTCCATCGCTGCGTCGTTGCGAACGACTGCGATGTCGATGCCGTCGCCCGCTCGATCGAGCGCGTCGATCCGGTGTTCGAACGCCTCTGGCAAGCAGTTGAACACGTCGATGGGCGTCCCTTCGGCGAGCCAGCCGTGGATGCGACCCCCGCGGAGTTCGGGCTTCAGGACGTCGACGGAGGCAACGTCGCCCGCGCTTCTGACGTCCGAATCGCCGGAAGTAGCAGTTCGATCACCAGAGCGAGCACCGTGGGCTTCCTCCCGTTCGGCGGATTCCGTGTCCACATTTCGGGGGGAACGGGAAGAGATGGATCGGTAGTCCTCCGGCGAGCGGCCCCGGTAGAAGTCGTCGAGGGAGCGCTCGACCAGTTCGCTTCCTTCGAGTTCTGACGTCCTGGGCATGTAGATCAGGCTCATCCGGTCGAGGAGGAATGGAAGCGCCCGGAGTCCGTCCCGGTCGGGCTCGACGTAGGTCGAGCAGTGCCAGTCCGGAAGCCGCTGTTCGATGGCTCCGTACGGAACGTCGAGGTACGCTGCGAGGCGATCGGCGGGTGAGGCGGCGTAGAGTGTCTCAGCATCCACGCCGAGCGCGTCGAGGAGGCTCGCCTCGGCCAGTTCCGTGTCGTACGGGCCGGCGTTGCGAACGAGACAATCGAGAAAGAAGACCTTCCGGAGGAGCCGGGTCGCGTCGCGTTCGAGGTCCGGCATGGCGGGTAGCTCGTGCGCGACGTCGGCGTCTGGGGCACGCAGGATGGGTGAGGCGACGTTCCCGACCTGGACGTCTGCTCCGATGTAGTACGCGAGTGGCGCCAGAACGAGCAGGGATTCGACGGCGTTCGGCGCGAGGAGTTCGATCCCAGTGTCGTCTCTCGCCTCGCGAATCGCACTTGGGACCTCGACGTCGGCGGTTTCGTCGGCGATCTCGAGCAGCGGGGGATGGCCCCGGAGCGTCGGATAGGAGCGATCCGTCCCCGTCGTCTTGTGGGCGGCCGAGGAATACGTGAGAGCGGTTGCGACGCCCTCGGGCGTCGGTGGGATCGTCAGTTCGGCAGTGGGCTTCCGGTTGCGGCTGCGGAAGCCGAGCGTGATCCGGCGACGGGCCGGAACCGAGAGGACGACGCCGTCGTAGTCGGCCGTCCGACAGAGCGTGAACGGTCCGGTGAGCCTGAGATACGTCTTGACCTCCGCGTCGACGTCCACCAGGTACTCGCCTTCCGGCATCGCCTTCGGCTCGGTGGTCCCAGGGAGCTCCTCGGTCTCACCCGAGGTCAGTGAGATCAGGTAGACGACGGCGCCTGGGAGAGTGAGCTCCGTCGTCAGGCAATCCAGCGTGATGTCGACCGGACGGGGAAGCTCGCGTTCCGGTTCGGTAAATTCGAGCTGAGAGCCACCGACCGAGCACTCCGCTCCTGCGGAGTCGTGAACCCGAAAACCGCTCTCGGTCGCCTCCCACTCGAGCATCTGGAGTATCCTATCTTGCCGCTTTCCTCAAAGAGCTTTCCGTATGCTTACCAGTGACATTGTCGGGCCAAAGCGTGCCCACCGAGAGAAACTCCGCACGCTCCAGGCGGGCCGTTCCGATGGATATAGGGCGTCACCGCCGAACCACGTTGTATGCGCCACGACAGCGTTCGCGAGGCCGATCCTGCCGTCGCCGACGCCCTCGAAGGGGAGATCGAGCGACAGCAGACTTCTCTCCAGCTCATCGCCGCGGAGAACCACGTCAGCGAGGCCGTGCTCGACGCACAGAGCAGCGTCCTCACCAACAAGTACGCCGAAGGCTACCCTGGCGCCCGCTACTACGGCGGCTGCGAGTTCGCCGACGAGGTCGAACAGCTCGCCATCGACCGCGCCAAGGAGCTCTATGGGGCCGACCACGTCAACGTCCAGCCCCACTCCGGAACGCAGGCCAACCAGGCCGTCTACTACGCGATGCTCGAACCCGGCGACAAGATCCTCTCGCTGGACCTCGAACACGGCGGCCACCTCTCCCACGGCCACCCCGCGAACTTCGCCGGTCAGCTCTACGAGGTCGAGCAGTACGAGGTCGACCCCGAGACCGGCTACCTCGACTACGAGGGGCTCCACGAGCACGCCGAGGAGTACGAGCCGGACGTGATCGTCGCCGGCTACTCAGCGTACCCGCGCGAGGTCGAGTGGGAGCGCATCCGGGCCGCCGCCGACGCCGCCGACGCGCTGATGGTCGCCGACATGGCCCACATCACTGGCCTCGTCGCCGGCGGCGCTCACCCCTCGCCGGTCGGCATCGCCGACTTCGTCACCGGTTCGACGCACAAGACGATCCGCGCCGGGCGCGGCGGGATGGTCATGTGCGACGAGGAGTACGCCGACGACCTCGACAAGGCCGTCTTCCCCGGCGGACAGGGCGGCCCGCTCATGCACAACATTGCAGGGAAAGCAGTCGGCTTCGAGGAAGCCCTCCAGCCGGAGTTCGAGGAGTACGCCGAACAGACCGTCGCGAACGCGAAGGCGCTAGGCGAGCACCTCCAGGAGCACGGCTTCGAACTCGTCTCCGGCGGCACCGACAACCACCTCGTGCTCGTCGACCTCCGCCCGTCCCACCCCGACACCTCCGGTGGCGACGCCGAGGAAGCGCTCGAGGACGCCGGTCTCGTGCTCAACGGCAACACGGTCCCCGGTGAGACCCGCTCGCCATTCGATCCGAGTGGCATCCGCATCGGCACCCCGGCGATCACGACTCGCGGCTTTGGCGAAGACGAGTCGCGTACGGTCGCACACCTCATCGCCCGCGTCGTCGACGCCGTCGCCGAAGGCACCGAGGACGAGGTCGTCCCCGACGTGCGCGAGACCGTCGAGAACCTCTGCGCCGAACACCCGATCTACGAGTAGCGCTCCGCCGGCGATCCGGTTCTCCCCGTTTCTCTCCCTCGTTCTCTCCCGCTCTCGATCGGTGTCCTGTCCTGTCGTTCGATCGTCCGGTCGTTCGATCGTCCGGTCGTTCGATCGATCCATCTGCAGACGTCGGTCGTCGATCGCCAGATCCGTTCGGCCGACGGTTGCGCTCGTAGTACCTTTTCCCGAGTTCTCAGCATCCAACAGCACCCGGCGGTGACGACGGCCGGGAGCTGTCTGCACCGCATCCGACTCTGACCGATCCCGGCACAGGTTTCGACCCAGTCGAAATCGATAGGGCAAACTACAAGTTTAGATGTATCTAAAACTCTGCCATGCAACTCTGTACCAGCGGCGGGAGGAGGTACCGATGGGTGGCGTAGATCGGGATCGGGCCGGGGCGATCACCCAGGCCCTCGAAGAACGACTGAGTGAACGCGTCGACGTCGAACCGCAGGTCGACAGACGCGCGGTCCTCGGTGGCCTCTCCATCGCCGGGGCCGCGGGCGGGCTGATGGGGCTGGCGGGCGCCGACGAGGGCCACGACGGTGGGAGCCACGGCAGCAGCCACGGGAACTTCGGTGCGCGTGGCGAATTCGACGGTGACACGCTCGATCCACACGAGTTCTTGCGAACCTTCAACACCGGGACGGAGGGCCAGGACGACCTCTCGCAAGAAGTCTACCAGGAAGACGGCCGAACGATCCGGCACTACACGATCGTCGCACAGGACGTCGAGATCGAGATCGCCCCCGGCGTCACGTTCCCAGCCTGGACGTTCCAGGGACAAGTGCCCGCGCCGACCCTCAGGGCCGTCGAGGGCGACCTCGTCAGGATCGACTTCGTCAACGGCAGCCAGCACGCCCACACGATGCATCCACACCTCGAGAACCACCAGCCGGAGATGGACGGGGTCCCCCAGAACGGAACCGGACTGGTGGACGTCGGGGAGTCGTTCCGCTACGAGTGGATCGCACAGCCGGCCGGCGTCCACTTCTATCACTGTCACGCGCTGCCGCTGAAAGAGCACATGCACAGGGGCATGTACGGCGCACTGATCGTCGACCCCGATCCGGAACGGGTCCGTGAGCACCCCCGCGAGTACGTCAACTACCACGGACCGATCGACGAGACGTACACCGACGAACTCGTCCAGCGAGCGAGGTCCCGGAATCACACCTACGACGAGAACGACGACGTCCAGGAGCTGGTGATGGTGATGAACAGCTTCGACACGAACTTCGACGGCGAGAACGAGGTCTACGCCGCGAACACACGGGCGTTCGCCTACGCACCGGCGAGCACCGACGCCGACGACGGCGATTACACGCCCGGCGAGACCAAACACCCCATCGAGATCGACCGCGATCGGCCGGTCCGGATCCACCTGCTCAACACGACCGAGTTCGATCCGATCAACTCGCTGCACACCCACTCCCAGTTCTTCGACTACTACGATCACGGGACGACGCTGTTCCCGACCCACAAGCGCATCGACACGATCATGCAGTGCCAGGCACAGCGAGGAATCCTGGAACTGGACTACAGCGAACACGAGGAGGGCCTCTACATGTTCCACGCCCACCAGTCGGAGTTCTCCGAACTGGGCTGGATGAGTTTCTTCGAGGTGGTCGAATGACCGACGACGCCCCGAGCGGGAGCGACGTCGACGCGCCCGCCCCGGCACCGGAGCCGGGGTCGGAAGCCGCCGGCGCAACGGTCGAAACTGACTCGACCGGCGAGGAAACCACAGGTTTCGACGCGTCGACCTGGGGGATCGCGCTGATCCCACTGGTCCTGCTCGGCCTCGTGGTCGGTGGCTTCGTGCTCGCGGATCCCACCGACCAGTTCCAGCGTGGCGAGCCGACACCCGACGTCACCATCTCGCATCACACGGTGCCCGACGACGAGACGATCGTCCTGCACGTCACGAACAACGGCCCCGAGCCGGTCCGCGTGGAGCAGGTGCTCGTCGACGACGCCTACTGGGACCACGACGTCGTCCAGGACGGAGAGACGAAACGGACGATCCAGCCACGAGAAACCGCAAGCGTCGAGATTCCGTACCACTGGCAGGCTGGCTGGGACTACCACGTGGTCCTGGTACTCGACAACGGCGCAACGTTCGGCCACACGATCGTCGCGATCCAGGAGTCGCCGAGTCCCGACGGCGGCATGCTGTGGACGCTCGCCCTGATCGGACTGTTCGTCGGCGTGATCCCCGTCGCGCTGGGGATGTGCTGGTTCCCGTTCATTCGAGCGATGGACGCGAAGTGGTTCCACGCCGTCCTCGCGTTCTCGGGGGGAGTCCTCGCCTTCCTCGCGGTCGACGCCGGGTTCGAGGCGCTCGAACTCGCCGAGCGCGTGCCGGGCGCCTACGAGGGGACGCTCCTCGTCGCACTCGGTGCCGTCGGGGCAGCACTCTCGGTGCAGGCGATCAGCGCGTGGCGCGAGTCACGCACCGACGGCGCGAGCGGCGGTCTCTACGTCGCCTACCTCGTCGCGATCGGCATCGGACTCCACAACCTCGCAGAGGGGCTCGCGATCGGGAGTTCCTTCGCACTCGGCCGGGTCTCGCTCGGCGCCTTCCTCGTCGTGGGGTTCATGCTCCACAACGTGACGGAGGGGCCGGCGGTAGTCGCCCCTGTCGCCCGGGGTGAGCGCGAACGGCCTGCACTCTGGCACTTCGTCGCACTCGGTGCGATCGCTGGGGCTCCGGTGATCCTCGGCGGCTGGATCGGTGGCCTCTCGCTGTCGCCAACCGTCAGCGCGTTCTTCCTCGCACTCGGCGTCGGCGCGATCGCGCAGGTGCTCTGGGAACTCGCGGGGCTCGTCCGGACCGACGGCGGCGAGATCGGCTCGACATGGAACGTGCTCGGCTTCCTCGTCGGCTTCGCGGTGATGTACGCGACGGATCTGCTGATCGTGATCTGAGCGGGCGATCCGAGCGATCGTCCACCACCGGACGCCAGCAGTCGACTGCGAAAACAGTGCGAAACGCTACTACTCAGGCTTCCAGTTCACGAAGTTTCTCGCGACCCGGCGCGATCAGTTCGTCGAGTGCACTCGCGAGCGCAGACTTCGCATCAGCAGGGTGGAGTTCGCCAGTATCGAGCGCCGTCGCCAGCGCCTCGTAGCTGTCGTAGGTGACGTTCCCGCCGTACTCGTCGGGACGCTCTACGGTCACGGACTCGAACCGCGGGAACACGTGGTACTGGAATAGCTGGAGGACGGGATGCTCGCGGTCCTCGCCCTCATCGGTCGGCTCGGGATCGCGCGTTGGGGGACAGTACGCGGCGTTGATCTTCTCCTCCAGATCCTCGGTGGAGTCCTCCATCGTGATGTCGATGCCCTCGCTGGCGGACATCTTGCCGACGCCGGTCTCGAGGTCGGCGATGATCGGCGTGTGCAGGCAGGGCCGGACGTCGTAGCCCATCTCGGGCATCCCCTCGCGGTGCAGCATGTGCACCTTCCGCTGGTCGATGCCGCCGATGGCGAGGTCGAGGTCGAGGTACTCGATGTCGAGTGCCTGCATGATCGGGTAGACAACGTGCGCGACGCTCGCTGTCTCGCCGGACTGAATCTCGGCCATCGCGCGCTGAGCGCGGTTGAGCGACGTCTCGACCGAGAGTTGGTGGACGTCGAGCACGTAATCCTCCTCGAGCTGGAAGTCGGAGCCGTAGACGAACTCCGTCTGGTCGGGGTCGAGCCCGTAGGCGAGGAACTGTGCTTGCATCGCCTCGGCAGTCTCGTGCAGTTCTTCGAAGGTACCCTTGCCGTTCAGGTAGGCGTGGACGTCCGCGAGCAGGACGACGACCTCCATGCCGAGTTTCTGGAGGTCGATCAGCTTGTTCGCGGTGAGGAGGTGGCCCAGGTGGAGCGCTCCGGAGGGCTCGTAGCCGACGTAGGCCCGTTTGCCTTCGGGATCGGCGGCGAGTTCGCGGGCCTCCTCGTCGGTCACGACCTCCACGGCGTTCCGGGAGAGCAGCTCGTAGGCCTCCATGGGTTCGGGGAGGGCAGGGGTGTTCAAAGGCGTTGTGTCATTGGCCGTCCGCTACCGCGAGGGGTGAGACGGTCCCCTGTCGATACAGTCGGGACTACCGAGAGACTACCACGAAACGACGAAATGCTCGCGAGTGCGCTAGTTCGAGAGACCGTCGGGCGCCTGGCTATCGGTCAGGAAAATGACGATGCTGGCACCGACGGTTGCCGCGATCCCGCTACCGAGACCGCTGACGATGACGTTCACGACCTCGAGCGACGTGTTGTCGGCGGGAACCAGCACGAGGAAACCGGTCACGAGCGAGAACACCGGAATAGCGACCAGCGACGTGGCGGCAGCGACTTTGATCGCGGTGTATTCCTCGTTATCGATGTTCCATGCGAAGACGACGCCGAGGAGTACGACCAGCAAGATACCGATGTTCATCGCAAGACCGAGACCACTGAACGGAGAGAACGGCGTCCCCGCCGACTGACCCATGACGCTCGTCTTCATCAGTGCGTGACCCCACTGATCCTGGATGATGGAGTTGAGCCCGATGCCGATGCCGATCGCCGCGAACAGGCCCGTTACGAACCCAACCCACTCCTTGATGATCTCCTGTTCCGCAGCGCTCACGAAGTCTTCGAGGCTCGATCCCCCCGAACTCCCCTCCTGAATCGACGTGGTCGTCGCCTCCGTGGAAGCCTCCGCAGACCCGTCGTCGCCGTCTTCCATCGTGGCCTCTGTTTCGGACATACACGGGAGCGGTTATCACGTTCTCCCTTAACTATTTCCCTTAGTGAATAAAATAAGTATGCTTTATTTACCAGGTACAAACCATCGCCTCGTCGTTCGATTTTCTGTCAAAAGACGGCGTCCGAATCAGCTTGTCATCTCTCCAGTGATACCCTCCACCTACCCGCTGCTCAGTTCGCGGGCCCCGATCGTCCACGAACTCTCAAGGCCCCACTCACACAAGCAAACCTATGACCAACACGCGCCGTGCCATTCTCGAACGGCTCGCCGACGGACCACGCTCTGGCGAGGCGCTCGCCGACGACCTCGACGTCTCCCGTGCTGCGATCTGGAAACAGGTCGAGGCGCTCCGCGAGCAGGACTTCGTGATCGAGAGTGACGACGAAGGGTACGCGCTGGTCGACGTTCCAGAGTACGGCGGCGATGCGATCCAGTTCGGCCTCGACGCTCCGTTCACGATCGAGTTTCACGAGGAAACCGGAAGTACGAACGACCTCGCACGCGAGCGGGCAGCCGACGGTGCCGAAGACCTCGTGATCGTCGCCGAGGAGCAAACCGGAGGCAGGGGTCGGCTCGATCGCGAGTGGGCCTCGCCCTCGGGCGGGATCTGGCTCTCGATCCTCGTTCGGCCCGATCGACCGCCCGCGACGATCCCCCTGTTCACACTCGCTGCTGCCGTGGCGATCACCACGGCAGTCCGCGAGTCCGGCGTCGACGCGGGGATCAAGTGGCCGAACGACGTCTTGGTGAGCGAGCGCCAGCGAGCGAACGACGGTTCGTCGGGGGAGCAAAGCGAGTCCGACGGTGTGCCGGTTTCCCCCGACCCCGACGGCGAGGAAGCCAAACTCGCCGGCGTCCTCACCGAAATGGAAGGCGAGGCCGACCGGGTCGAGTGGCTCGTCGTCGGCATGGGGATCAACGCTAACCTCGACGCCGACCGACTGCCCGACGGCTCGACGAGCCTCCGAACGGAACTGGGCGAGGACGTGAATCGCCGGTTGTTCGTCCAGCGAGTGCTAGAGACGTTCGACGACCTCCGAAACGATCCGGACCGGATCCTCGAGCGATGGCGAGCGGACGCGCTCACGCTCGGGCGGGAGGTCCGCGTCGAAACTGCCAGCGGCGATACGGTCGTCGGCACCGCTGTCGACGTCGAGCATCCCGGTACACTCCTCGTCGAGACCGAGGACGGCGTCGAACGAATCCACGCCGGCGACTGCGAGCATCTGCGCCCCACCTGAACGAGAGGCGGACGAAACGGAACTGCTACGGAGCGTCTTCAGCCGGTTCGACCGATTCCTCCGTCGAGCTACTGGCCTCGCTCGCCGTCCGTTCCTCGGCGTCCGGCGGTTCACCGACCCTGACGGTCAGGACGGGAATCTCGGAGCTCCGGACGACGCGTTCGGCGACGCTCCCCAGGAGGAGGCGATCGAGTCCGCCGCGACCGTGCGTGCCCATCACGATCAGGTCGCAGTCTGCTTCTTCCGCGTAGTTCACGATCTGGCGACTGGGCGACCCGTCGAGGACGGCCGCCTCGGCCTCGACCTCGGCGGCTTCAGCGAGCGTGCGCACGCGTTCGAGCGCGGCCTGTCCCTCGTCGGAGAGGACGTCCCGGATGCCGTCCCAGGACGTCTCCATCGGGATACCGCCGTAGCTGGCCGTGTTGACGACGTAGACCGCGTGGATGGTGGCGCCGTGGGTCGTCGCGAGGTCGATCGCGTGCTCGACTGCCCGCTCGACGCCAGCCGAACCGTCGGTCGGAACGAGAATCCGCTCGTACATGCTCCCTGGTACCGAATGACGGGGAAGCGGCAAAACTGTTCGGGGGCGTTCTAACCGATTACGACGCTAGTGGGCTACTAAGCGCTCAGGTAGCAGTCGCGTTCGACGCATCGACACGTTCTTTCTCCGCGGCCGGCAAGGAACCGCCAGCATGCGGATACGGGACTGGGACGACCTCGTGAAGGACGTCGTCGAGAGCGACGTCGATCCGGAAGGCTGGCGCGCCGTCGCTGGCGATCGCTCCTCGGGGCTCGGCGAGGACATGTACCTCGGCCACCCCGGAGCCGGCGTCTATCAACTCAAGACGTTCGCGAAGAACCCGTTCGAGGTTCGCGGCGTCGGCGCGCAGGTCGCGCGACGGATCGACGAGGATCTCGACCCGCTGTTCCCCGGAGAGGACGGCGGTGCCCGCTTCGCGGTGAACGACGGACCAGCCGACGAGGACGAAGCCGAAACGATGGCGAGCCGCGTCGAGGAGGTCGTCAAGACGCACGCCGACGCACCGACGACTGCCGACGCGCTCTTCGAGGACGTGATGGACGCGATGGACGCGCCGGCCTACGGACCCATGGAGTACGATCAGTACGGCCGTCCCGACGCCCTCGACGACCTCGCGGGCACGTTCGACGAGGCCGAGGAACTCCTCGACGCCGAACTCGACGACCTCGTCGACGACGCGAGCGTGGGCAGGGGGTTCGAGTGATCGACGCGCTGGTGGATACCGCGTTGCGGCCCAACCGGTTCCAGCTAGCGATCGTCGTGACCGTGGGACTCAGCGGGGGCCTCGCATCGGCCAGCGTCGGAGCGTCGCTGCCGGTGATCGGCCTCGCAATCCTCCTGGGGCTCGTGGCTGGCGTCCTCCTGACGGCCTATCTCACGTACATCGTGCCGGAGGGCGGCGCGTCCAATCGACCGGGACGTCGACGTGGCCCGCGATAACGACGGACCGCGATGACGACGTGGCGCGCGAAAACGACGGGCGCGCATAAAAGTGGAGCGCGAAAACGACGGGACGCGGTGGTTCCCTCGTCGACTCAGGGATCGATCCGCTGGAGCCACAGCGCTGGCTCGTCGAGTTCCTCGTCCGTCGGGAGGTGGTCGGGCGACTCCCAGACGGCGCCGGCGGCTGCGAGCCCGCGTGCGTCCGCCACTTCGTCGAAGAAAGATTTCCCGCGTTCGTACTGCTCGCGCTTGAGCCCGATACCGAGGAGCCGACGGAGGAGCCGCCCGACGGGGCCAGCCTCGGCGCGGCGGTCGTCGAGTTTCGCGCGGAGGTCGTCCGACTCGTCGTCGAACGCCTCGTCCATGAGGAGTTCCGCGTAGCCCTCGACGGCGGTCATCGCCGTCTGTAGTTCCGCGAACGTCTCCCGGTCGATGTTGCCGTCGGCGACGCCGTCGATACCGCGCTCCATCCGCTCCGCGAGGTGGTCGCTGAGCCACGGCGCGGCGCCGAACTCCGCAGCGTGGGTGACCTCGTGAAACGCGATCCAGCGCCGGAATCGCTCGAAGTCGACGTCCAGCGTCTCCGCCACCGCGACGATGTTGGGATGGACGAAGTAGAGCCCGTGTGCGTCCTGTGGCGAATCCGCGAGCAAGAGCGGATCGTACTGCCCGAGCACGTTCCGGGCGAGATAGCCCAGCATGACCGACATCGAGGCGGTGTTCGTCTTGCGTGCGAGACCGGGGACGAGCGCCTCGTCAGCCATCCCCTCGAGCGGTCGCATCACTTCCCGGAACGTCTCCACGTTCGCGTCGACCCAGTGGTGGCGGTGCTGGATTTCCAGCGTCTCCGGGACGACGAACTCGTGGGTCGTGACCGCTCGAACGCGTCGGCGTGCGTCGCGGACGTCGCTCGCATACCCCTCCCGGTCGGCGGCCGTGAGGGCGAGCGACCCCGGCTCGGTAGCGGCACAGGCCGCCTCCGTGACCGCGTCCCAGTCGATGAGTCCGTCCCCGGACGCGTTGGCGACGGCCCGGACGCTGTGATAGATCGTCATAGACTCCGTTGCCGCTCGGGGGTCAAAACCCTTCTCCCCACCGCAGGCACGCGAATCGGAGGGATCGATGGCGGGACAGCGAAGCGCTGCCACAGAACAGATGGCCGGTGTACTGCAACGAACGCCAGGTGACCGGTGGTCGGTTGAGCGGGGACGCTCCGGAACGCGACCCGATCAGAGGTCGTCGGACTCGGCGACCTCGACCTCGGTTCCCTCGTCGCCGCCCTTGAGTTTCTTGACGACCATCGCGATGCCGACGAGCACGACCAGCGCGACGACGAGTCCGCCGAGTCCACCGCTCTCGTCCTCCGCAGGGACGTCGATCGACTCGTCCTCGGATTCCTCCTTCGACGACCCACCGCCGAACCAGGACTTGCCCGCGGATTCGGCCTCGGATTCGTCCTTGGAGCCGGGGGCGGGGATGCTGGTGGGCCCGAACTGGACGTCGCCGTGCGAGTGGAACGCGAAGAGGGTGAGATTTCTGTCTCCCATGGCGTCTGGACGTACGTCGCCGCACGCCTTAGACGTTGGCGCTGCCGCCGCGAGTAGCCGTCGACTACGCGGTTCGGCTGTCCTTCGCGCGCCGTCGCGGCAAGCACCTGCTCCCCGTGAGCGGTCACCCGGCATCCGAGGATTCAACTGCCAGCCACGACGACGACCGGGCATGGAGGACGTTCGACGCGAGTTCCTCGACGACCTGCTCACGACGCCGAGTCCGTCCGGCTACGAAGTCGACGGACAGCGTCGCTGGATCGAGTACGTGGAGCCCCACGCCGACGAGGTTCGGACCGACGACTACGGCAACGCCGTCGCCGTGCTCGAAGGCGAGGCAGACGCACCCTCGATCGCCGTCGCTGGCCACGGGGACGAGATCGGGTACATCGTCCGCAAGATCGACGACGAGGGGTTCGTCCACCTCGGCCGGATCGGCGGCTCGGACCGCACCGTCTCGCGGGGACAGCACGTGACGATCCACGGCGAAGACGGCCCCGTCAACGGCGTCATCGGTCAGACGGCGATCCACCTCCGGGAGAACGACGACGACACCTACGACGACATCGCCGAGCAGCGCGTCGACGTTGGCGCCGAAGACGGCGAGGAAGCCCGGGAACTGGTGGAGGTCGGCGACGCCATCACGATCTCCTCGACCGTCGAGGAACTCAACGGAAGCCTCATCGCGGGGCGGGGACTCGACAACCGTGTCGGAACGTGGGTCGCAGCGGAGACGCTCCGTCGCGCGGCCGAAGCGGACGTCGACGCGACGGTGTACGCCATCTCGACCGTGCAGGAGGAGGTCGGCCTCAAGGGCGCGAAGATGATCGGCGACGACCTCGCCCCGGACGCGGTGGTCGCCGTCGACGTCTATCACGCGACGGACTACCCCGACGCGCCGGGTGACAAGTCCAGCGAGGTCGCACTCGGCGACGGCCCCGTCGTCGGTCGGGGCAGCGCGAATCACCCGGCGGTCGTGGACGCGGTCAGGGCGGCGGCCGACGACGTCGATCTCGACGTCCAGATCGCAGCCGACGGGATTTACACCGGGACCGACGCTGACGCGTTCTTCACGCAGGCCGGCGGCACGCCGTCGCTGAACCTCGGACTCCCGAACCGATACATGCACACGCCGGTCGAGGTCGTCGACACCGAAGACCTGGACGCTGCGGCGGACGTGCTCGCCGCGACCGCCGAGCGTGCTTCCGAGAGCGCGCCGTTCTCGGTCGACCTCTGAGCAGGGACCCGCCTTCGCGCCATCCTCTCAGTGGCGACCGCCCGTCGCGTCGATCGACTACCGGGTGACCACGCGGAGCAAGAGGAGCGTCACGACCACGATCACGACGACGATCAGGAGAATCGTCACGACGAGGCTGTCCGGGGCGACCGTAGTCGCAGTGATGGCACCAGCTAGCCCCGCGACCAGACCGATCGCGGCGAAGCGTAGCGGGTTGACGGACCGGCCCTTGCCCGCCGGTTTTTCGGACACAGCGGCCGGACCGCTTCGCACATCATTTTCGGGGGCATCGGGCTGCTCTGGATCTGAATAGCTCTCACTAGACGAGTGTCGCTCGGCCTCGACGGGCCGATCACGATCTGCGTCCTCGCTCGTCACGACACAGGCTGGGAGCCTGGGGACCGAGAACCCTCCGATGTGCGGAGACGCCTCCGACGTACCCAGAAGCCCGGTCCGAACAAGGATGGGCAGATTGCACGCCCGTTCTGGCGGTACCAGTCGGTACGTTTATGCGGCCGTCGGGAGGCACTTTTGTCATGAGCGGTCGACCACTGGACGTGCTGGAGGCTGCCGTCGGGGACGACGTCGAGGTGCGGCTCAAGAGCGGCGAGACCTACCGTGGTACCCTCGCCGGCTACGATCAGCACATGAATCTCGTGCTGGACGACGTCGTGGCGTCGGCGAGTTCCGAGGAGGCCGAGCCCAGCGACGATTCGAACGCCGAATCCGACGACGGATCGTCCGTGGACGTACGAGACACAACGATTATACGCGGCGACAACGTCGTCTCGATCACACCATGACGACGGGAACCTCTGCGGAAGGGAAGAAGAACAAAACGACGCACGTGACGTGTCGTCGGTGCGGTGAGGCGTCCTACCACACTGGCAAGGAGCGCTGCTCCTCCTGTGGCTTCGGCACATCCAGCAAGCGCCGAGACTACGAGTGGCAGTCGAAATCCGGCGAATAACGGGTCATGCACGAGAAGTGCGGCGTCGTCGGCGTCTCACTCGCTGACCGTGCCGCCGCCCGCCCGCTCTACTACTCGCTCTACGCTCTCCAGCACCGCGGCCAGGAGTCCGCGGGCATCGTCACTCACGACGGGTTCCAGCAACATAGCCAGGTCGACGTCGGCCTCGTCGGCGACGTGTTCGACGAGGACGACCTCGAGAACCTGAACGGCGAGAACGGCGTCGGGCACGTCCGCTACCCGACCTCGGGGAGCCTCGACTGCTCCTGCGCCCAGCCGTTCTCGGTGTCGTTCAAGAGTGGCTCGCTCGCGCTCGCCCACAACGGGAACCTCGTCAACGCCGACGAGATCCGCGACGAACTCGCCGACCTCGGCCACGCCTTCACCAGCGACGGTGACACGGAAGTCATCGCCCACGACCTCGCGCGAAATCTCCTCGAAGAGGACCTCGTGCGAGCGGTCAAGCGGACGATGAACCGGATCCACGGCTCCTACTCGCTGACGATCATGCACGACGAGACGGTCCTCGGCGTGCGGGATCCGGAGGGGAACCGGCCACTCGCGATCGGCGAACTCGAGGACGGCTACGTCCTCGCGTCGGAGTCCGCCGCGATCGACACCCTCGACGGCGAACTCGTCCGGGACGTGAAACCCGGCGAACTGGTCGTCCTCCACCAGGACGGCTCCGGCTACGACTCCTACCAGCTGTTCGACCGCGACCGCACCGCCCACTGCTTCTTCGAGCACGTCTACTTCGCGCGACCGGACTCCGTCATCGACGAGGAACTCGTCTACGAGGTCCGGCGGAATCTCGGGCGTGCGCTCTGGGAGGAGGAGGGCGTCGAGACTGACGTGGTCATGCCAGTGCCGGACTCCGGACGGGCCTTCGCCTCCGGGTACGCCGAGGCAGCCCAGGAGGATGGCGCGGACGTCGAGTTCGCGGAGGGCCTGATGAAGAACCGGTACGTCGGCCGGACGTTCATCATGCCCACCCAGGACGAACGGGAGCGGGCCGTCCGCCTGAAGTTGAATCCGATCAAGAGCACGATCGAGGGCAAGACCGTCACCATCATCGACGACTCGATCGTCCGCGGGACGACCTCGACCCAGCTCGTCGACCTCATTCGGGACGCTGGCGCCGAGGGCGTCCACGTCCGCATCGGCGCGCCGCCGATCGTCGCGCCCTGTTACATGGGCATCGACATGGCGACGCGGGAGGAGCTGATCGCCAGCAATCGCTCCGTCGAGGAGATCCGCGACGAGATCGGCGCCGACTCGCTGGAGTACATCTCGATCGACGCCGTCGCCGACGCGATCGGCCGCTCCAGGGCGGATCTCTGTCTGGGCTGTGTCACGGGGGAGTACCCCTACGACATCGATGGCGAGGCGACCGACCGCGACGTCACGCGCCCGGAGATCGGCGAGCCCACCGCACAGGCCGACGACTAATTTCGTTTTCTCCTTCGAGACGCAGTCTGTCGACAGTCCCCTTCTCGAGTATCCGCTGCGCCTGATTCCCGATCCGCCCTGTATCAGGGGTCCGTGTCGCTCGGTTCGTCGGTGTCGCCGCCGTCGCCGTTGCCCTCGGACCCGGGCGGTCGTTCGGCGAGCCGATCGAAACGATCGGCCATTTCCGAACGGCGGCGTTCGGTCTCGGCCGGCTCGAACACGAGGTGGAGGAGATCACCGGCCTCGAAGGACGCCGTGAGCACCGCGCCCTCCTCGACGCCGGTCGGAAGGTCGTCGTTGTCGACGCGAACCTCGTCGATCACCTCGTCGCCCCGTTCGTTCTCGATCAATAGGACTGCGCTCCAGTCGTCGATCTCGTCGACGACGGCGCGGTGCCGGCCGTCGAGACTCACGCGCCGTCACCTCCAGCGATCGCAGTCGCCGGCTGTGAGCCGACGCTGCTCGTCGGGGACAGCGGTGCCGGAACGATCAGTGCGCTCGCATCGGGGCCGACGTCGTAGGTGCCACGGACCTCGATCGGTGCGATAGCGGACGCGTCGGCTGCCGGCGAGGATCGCAGGTCCGCGGGATCCGTCCTCGCGTCCGCGACGGTGCTGATCGTCACCGCGTCGCCGTCTGTGCCGGCCACGATCGTGCCGTGCGTTCCGGTCCAGTAGGTGTCGATGCCGCGGTCGGCGAAGCGAGCGAGCACCTCCTCGTGAGGATGTCCGTACTGGGAGTCGTAGGCGGAGGAGACGATCGCGAGGCGCGGCGAGACCGTATCGAGGAACTCCGGGGCAGAGCTCGTGGAGCTGCCGTGGTGGCCGGCCTGGAGGATGGAGGACTGGAGATCGCTGCCCCACCGAGCCACGAGGTCGTCCTCGGTCTCGGTGGTCATGTCTCCCGTGAAGAGGAAGCCGGCGTCGCCGTAGCCGATCCTGACGACGACGGCGTTGGCGTCGAGGTCCTCGTCGCCGTGGTCGATCGGCGGATTGAGCACCTCGACGGTTGCGCCCTCCATCGGAATTGTGTCGTTGGCCTGCGTCTGATAGAGGTCGACGTCGTGACGTTCGATCGCGTCGAGGTAGTCCTCGTACGTCTGGCTGGTGTGGGGAACGCCGGAGTCCCAGACGCTCCCGATCCCATCGCGTTCCGTCTCGTAGTGATCGATGACCTCCGCGGAGCCGCCGATGTGGTCCGCGTGGGCGTGCGTCGAGACCACGTAGTCGATGCGCTCGACGCCGCGGGCTTCGAGGTACTCGATGACGACCTCGCCGCCGTCGGACCAGTGCCCGCTGTCGATCAACATCGTCTCGTTCTCGGGACCGCGGACGAAGGTCGCGTCTGCCTGACCGACGTCGATGTAGTGGACGGAGAGTTCCGCGTCGACGGGTTCGAGACTCGCGTTCGCACCGATCTCGCCGTCGAAGCCGCTCGAATCGCCGGCGTCCGGGCTGCTGGTCTCCGTCTCCACATCGACGCCAATCGCGCCGAGACAGCCTGCCGAGAGAACCAGCACGAGGAGGGCGCCGACGACAGCGAGGCGTCGCATGGGTTCGACTCCGGCTGCTCGATGGATAAGCCGACCGGTGGAGAAAGGCTGCTCCGACGTATGTCGATCGGACCGGCCGGGGGAACGGACCCTCGAACGGCGCAGGCGATCGGCCGGAGCGTTGATACCGCATGCCGACGCCATCCATCGATGTGTATCGCGTCGTCCTCACCGACTCCGCGACGGACAACGACGTAGCAGCAGCCCGCGGTGGGCCCGGTGCTCTCCTCCAGTACGAAGATCGCGAGGCCGCGGCGGCCGCTGCCGAGCGCTACAGCGACGACGGCGACGTTCCCGTCCGGCTCCAGGCGCCTGCCCCGCAGGATCCCCGCGACGTCGACGCCTACCTCGTCGCAAATCCCGAACGACGCGTCCGCCGTCCGACCGGTTCGATCGACGACGGTCTCGCCTTCGAGACGAGCGCGAGCCAGTACGGCGCACTCGGGGAGGCCCTGCTCACGAGTCACGAGCAGGATCCGCCCGTCCTGCTGGCCTACGCTCGCCGGACGCTGGACGGCGACCAGGACCGCGACCCCGCTGTGCAGCTCGAGACCGATCCGGATCCAGTCACGTTCCGCTCCCAGGAGACCGGCGACACCGCGACCTGGCTCCCCGACTGTGCGGCGACCGTCACCGTCGGGGGCGCCATCGAGCGGCGGCTGCTCTGTGAGGTCAAGACCGGCAACGGCTCGACCGAGCGCGATCAACGACGCGTCATGCAGTGGGCGGCCAGCGAGCGGGATCGTGAGGTCCTGCTCGTCCGACTCGACGTCGAGGCGCTTCCGGACGAGTACACGGCACGAATCCAGGAGATCGAACCGCAGGAACCGGATCGCGAGTGGATCGACGACGACGCGGACCTGACCCTCGGCGAGTTCCAGTGAGGCGTGGGCGGTCGGCGGAACAGGCCGTCGTCCGCGTCGACCAGTTGAATCCGAACGATGGCGCGACGTCTGACGCGCGTCCGACAAACGTTCATGTGACCGAGCGGCTATCTGGGAGGTAGATGGAGGACGCCCTGGACGCCATCAAGGCGCAGGTCGATGGCATGGAGACCAGGCCGGCCGTCTTCGACCGGGAGCTTCGCCAGCGCTTCGATCGGTGGCGGCTCGCCGACCCCGTGCCTGCCGAGGAGATCATCGAGCGCTTCGCGCGCCACGGTGGCTTCGACGGCGACGGCGCGACAGTCCGGATCCCACTGCACGAGGTCGATTCGGCGGAGCTGACCGGCGAGTACCTGCTCTATCACCCCGAGCACGTCGTCGAGTGCGTCGGATTCTACGAGTACGAGAAGGGTGACCTCACGCACATCCGGATCGAGGACTTCGCGGAGACGTTCCCCGCCTGGCGGCTGCGGTTCTGGCACCACAGCAACGCGCCGCCGAGCCAGCCCAGTTATCTCAAGGAGTCGACGGACCTCGCCGACGAGAGCGCCGCGCCCGGAAGCAGCGTCGCGGGGCTCCAGAGCGTCGACGGCGAGGATCTCTTCGACCAGCTGACCGCGTTCGTCGAGCGGGAGAAGGAGGCCGAGCGCGAACAGACGCGACGGCACTTCGCAGACCTCTCGGCAGAACAGTTCTTCGCCGAGTTCGGCGGCGTGAGCGGCGTCGAACCGGCCGGCCGCGAGGTCGGCGAGTACGGCGAACAGATCGTCACACTTCGCGTCCCCGGCGAGGACCAAGACGATGACGATGGCGTCCCCGGCGGCGATTTCGACACCGCCGGAAATGGCGACGACACCGCCGAGGATCCCACCGCCGGTGGTGCCCGGTACGACAACTGGGAGGAACTCGCCGAGGCAGCCGGGATGTCACCGGACGAGGTCCGGGAAGAACGCAAGGCAGCGATCAACGGCGAGGGTGAAGCGGACGGCGACGCGACGGGCGCTGGCGATCCGTCCAGCGCCGCGACTGACGATTTCGACTTCCGCGCGGCGGGCCTCTACCCCGGAAGCGAGGTCATCATCGGGCACGAGCGCGGCGGTCGCGGCTTCCCGGTCGAAGCCGAACTCTACGAGGTCGAGGGCCGGACGATGCGCCTCGGCGTCTACTGGCGCCAGACCGAGGACAAGGCCGCTGCCGAAGCAGCGTTCAAAGCAGACAGCGACGCGACGTTCGTGGTCGGCGAACTGTTGAACGTCGTCCCCTTCGACCGGCAGTGGGACGCCATCGAGACGATCCAGGCCGACGACCGGAAGTCAGACGTGCTGACGGGGCGACGGGACGTCGGGTTCCGGGACGCGACCGAGGTCGACGTCCGGACCGGCGACCTCAACGAGTACCAGGCGAGGGCGTGCACCTCCGCGATGCGCGCCGAGGACGTCTTTTGCATCCACGGACCCCCGGGCACCGGGAAGACCCGCACCCTGACGAAGCTGATCCGGGAGGCCGCTCGCGACCACCAGCGCGTGCTCGCCGTCGCCCACTCCAACCAGGCCGTCGACAACCTCCTCGTGGGTTCGAGCACGACCGAGCAGGCCGATCCGCGATCGCTCCACGCGCTCGCCCAGGACGACGAACTCTCGATGGCCCGGGTCGGGTCGAACTGCGACCACCCGGTCGTCGAGGAGGAGTACGTCGGCGAGGACCACTGGCAGGCCGACGTCGTCGGCGCGACGATGAGCGCGGCCCACCAGTTCCCGGACGACCTCTTCGACCTCGTCGTCGTCGACGAGGCCACGCAGGCGACGATTCCGGCGACGCTCATCCCGGTCTCGAAGGGCGAACGCGCGATCCTCGCGGGCGATCACAAGCAGCTTCCGCCCTACCACTCCGGGGAGTACGCCGACCGCGAGGAGATGGAGAAGTCGCTGTTCGAGCACGTCCTCGAAGTCTACGGCGACGACATCGCCACGACGCTCGCGACCCAGTACCGGATGCACGAGGACATCGCGGCGTTCCCAAACGACGCGTTCTACGACGGCATCCTCACGCACGCGAGTCGGAATCGGGACTGGACGATCGGGACGCTCGATCCGCTCGTGGGCGTGGACGTGACAGGGTCGGAAGAACGGACGCCGCGGGAGTCACTCTACAACCCAGCGGAAGTCGACGCGGTCGTCGCCGAGATCGATCGACTGCTCCGCTACGGTGTCGATCCCGCAGACGTGGGCGTGATTACTCCGTACACCGGGCAGGTCGCGAAGATTCGCTCCGCGCTCGCGAGTCACGACCCACCGGGACTCCACCACGACGTGACCGTCAACACGATCGACGCCTTCCAGGGGAGCGAGTCCGAGGTCATCGTCGTTTCCTTCGTCCGGAGCAACGACGCCGGCCAGATCGGATTCCTGGACTTCCCGAACGAGGGCCCGCGGCGGCTGAACGTCGCGCTGACCCGGGCGAAGAAGCGCCTCGTGCTCGTCGGCGACTGGGACTGCCTGACGACGCTGCCGGGGCGGCGCGATCCAGCAGACTCGGCGACGCCGGTGTACCAGAACCTGCACCAGCACCTGCTGGATCACGCGAGCGTGGAGACCGTCGGTGAAATCGAAGGAGACGCGGTCGGCCGGCCGGAGTGACTATTCGAGCGACTTCTTTGGCGGTTAGCCCGCTATAGCTGCCCAGCGCCCTGCCGCTGCCCCGTGAACTCCCGCCAGTGCTTGATCCCCCAGTAGCCGATACCTGTGCCGAACATTCCCGCTGCGAGGAAGTACAATACCAACTTGTCCACGAACACGTCGCCGGGGTTCGTCCGGGCGTAGTTGACGCCCTCGACTGCCAGCACGATCAGGATAAATCCAAGAATCGTGACGACTGCCGTGATCGCGATGATCTCGACGCCGTCGGCGCCGTGTTCCTCGAGGAGGAAGATCGTCGCGAGGAAGATCAGCGACGTCGCTACGAGGTACCAGGGAATCCGGCTGTCGAGCGTCGAGAACTCCCCTTCCAGCAGCGCGAGGACGCCGATGAAACTCGCCGTGATGACGATGGTCGAGGCGGCGGCGAGGGCGGCAGTCCGCGCGAAGTAAATCGTTCGTTCGTCTGCGTCCATCGTGCCCCGATTGCGCGGAATCCGGGATAATCCTTGGGGTCGCGTTCGAACACCGGAGTAGCAATTGTAGGAGCTGCCAAGGGAAGCCCGCTTTCGGAATGCTACAGGGGGATTCTGCACGTGACCCGAGCGCGTCGAAATTAGATCGACTGCATCCGGTACTTCAACTTGCAGTCCTCCCTGGAACGGTACACCTTTTGTGCGGCCACCCGACCCCTCGAGCATGAGCAGACTCGGTCTCGTCGTCGCGCAGTTCAACCGGTCGGTCACCGAACCAATGGAGGCGGAGGCCCACGAAGCGGCCGAAGACAGGGATGCCGAAATCGTCGAGACCGTCTCGGTTCCGGGCGTCTACGACGCACCGCTAGCCGCCGATCGCCTGGCTCGGCAGGATTCGATCGACGCCGTCGCGGTGATCGGCGCGGTCGTCACCGGCGACACCGACCACGATCAGGTGATCGCGCAGTCCTGCGCCGACGCGCTGAGCGAAGTCAGCCTCGATCGGGATCTTCCCGTCACCTACGGCGTTAGCGGTCCGGGGATGAGCGGTGCCGAGGCGCGCGAGCGGACCGACGTCGGTTCTCGTGCCGTCGAGAGCGCGCTGTCGCTGTTGGAGGAACTGCCCGAATCGGACGGCCAATAGTGCTTCGGCAGAGCACGTGCGTCTGCTCGATTTGCGTCGACCGTCACGGGACGGTATCGGCACGGACTCGATGAGCCGCAGGAGCGGCCAGTCTCGTCAGCGCGCTCCGGAGCCAGATACGCGGGTGAATGTACAGTGCCCTATTATGTGTTAATATACCTTGAACACCTGGTACTTATTAATATCTATAACGGATGTGCAGTTGCATGATCCACGACGTCCCCGACGACGAGGCGGAAGAATCGACCTACGAGTGTCTGCAATGTGGCGCAATCGTCACGAGCGAGACACACCCCGGGGAGTGCGAGGAGTGCGGTGGGGACTTCCACAATCGCGCGATGTCGCTCGAATAATCGTTTCTGTATTCGATTCATGTCTTCTGATCAGTCCGCAGTTCCGGCAGACTCGACAGCCGA
Source organism: Salinarchaeum sp. Harcht-Bsk1 (assembly GCF_000403645.1). Classification (NCBI taxonomy): domain Archaea; kingdom Methanobacteriati; phylum Methanobacteriota; class Halobacteria; order Halobacteriales; family Natronoarchaeaceae; genus Salinarchaeum; species Salinarchaeum sp. Harcht-Bsk1. The sequence goes on along the minus strand of NC_021313.1, from coordinate 2,898,950 downwards.
CGACGCAGATACGGCTTCCGAATCAGCCCGCGCAACGGCACGCAAACAGCTCGAACGTGCAGCGGCGGAACTGGACCTCGACAGGAACGTCGTCGAGCGACTTCGCCATCCCGCGAAAGTCCACGAGGTGACGCTGCCCGTGGAGCGAGACGACGGCTCCGTCGACGTGTTCACTGGCTACCGCGCCCAGCACGACAGCGTTCGCGGCCCGTACAAGGGCGGACTCCGGTACAGTCCACACGTCACGAAAGAGGAGTGCGTCGGGCTCTCGATGTGGATGACCTGGAAGTGCGCGCTAATGGACCTCCCCTTTGGCGGTGCGAAGGGCGGGATTCAGGTGAACCCCAAGGCGCTCAGCGACGACGAGAAGGAGCGCCTCACCCGTCGCTTCGCACACGAACTGCGGACCGCCATCGGCCCGATGCAGGACATCCCGGCACCCGACATGGGCACCGACGCCCAGACGATGGCCTGGATCATGGACGCCTACAGCATGGAGAACGGCGAGACCGAACCGGGCGTCGTGACGGGCAAGCCGAAAGTCATCGGTGGGAGTCCCGGTCGCAGTGCGGCACCCGGTCGGAGCGTCGCGATCATCACGCGGGAGGCGCTCAGGTACTACGATACGCCGCTCGAGGGTGCTAGGATCGCCGTCCAGGGCTACGGCAGCGTCGGCGGCCACGCCGCCCGGTTGCTCGACGACTGGGGCGCCACGATCGTCGCGATCAGCGACGTCGAAGGAGCGATCCACGATCCCACCGGACTGTCAGTCGACGAGATTCCACTCCACGACGAACAGCCAGGAGCCGTCACGGCCCACGAGGGGTCGTCCGTCTCCCACCTGACGAACGACGACCTCCTGGAACTGGACGTCGACGTCCTGATCCCGGCAGCGATCGGTAACGTGCTGACCGAGACGAACGCGAACGCCGTCCAGGCCGACCTGATCGTCGAGGGCGCGAACGGGCCGACGACCAGCGCCGCGGACGCGATCTTCCGCGAGCGCGGACTCCCGGTGATCCCCGACATTCTCGCGAACGCCGGCGGCGTCACGGTCAGCTACTTCGAGTGGCTCCAGGACATCAACCGCCGGAGCTGGTCGCTCGAGCGCGTCAACGAGGAACTCGAGACGGAGATGGTGGGGACGTGGAATCGCGTCCGCGAGGAAGTCGCCGAGCGAGACGTGAGCTGGCGGACCGGTGCCTACGTCGTCGCTCTCTCGCGGGTGGCAGAGGCCCACAGTCACCGCGGGCTCTGGCCCTGATCGGCCACGGTCCGCGGGCGGCACCGGACGAGGCTCCCGCTTGCCGCATCGCAACGGGTAAGACGGAGCCGTTCGGACCGCTGAGTATGGACTATTCGGATCGCGTGCAGCGGGTCGAACCGAGCGCGACGGTCGCCGTCTCGAACCTCGCCTCCCAGCTCGAGGCCGACGGCGTCGACGTCGTGGACCTCAGCGTCGGCGAGCCGGACTTCCCGACGCCCGAGCCGATCGTCGATGCCGGAAAGACCGCCATGGACGAGGGCCACACCGGCTATACGCCCTCGAACGGCATCCCGGCGCTCCGCGAGGCGATCGCGGCGAAGCTCGCCGACGACGGCCTCGACTACGACCCCAGCGAGATCGTCGTAACGCCCGGCGGCAAGCAGTCCCTCTACGAGATTTTCCAGACGATCCTCGACGACGGGGAGGAGGTCGTCCTGCTTGACCCAGCGTGGGTCTCCTACGAGGCGATGGCGAAGCTCGCCGGCGCCGAGCCCACCCGCGTCGACCTCTCCCAGTACGACTTCCAGCTCGAACCCGGCCTCGACGACCTCGCCGAAGCAGTCTCCGACGAGACGGAGCTCCTGGTGATCAACTCCCCCTCGAATCCGACCGGCGCGGTCTTCTCCGACGCCGCCCTCGAGGGCGTCCGCGACCTCGCGGTCGAACACGATATTACGGTCGTCTCCGACGAGATCTACAAGGAGATCACCTACGGCACGGACGCCACTTCCCTCGGAACGCTCGACGGGATGGGCGACCGGACGATCACCGTCAACGGCTTCTCGAAGGCCTACTCCATGACCGGCTGGCGTCTCGGCTACTACGCCGCATCCGAGGAACTCGTCGAGCAGTCCGGGAAGCTCCACAGCCACTCCGTCACCTGCGCGACGAACTTCGTGCAGCACGCAGGCGTCACCGCGCTGGAGGAGGTCGAGGAGGAGATCGTCGAGATGACCGATGCGTTCGAGGAGCGCCGCGACTTCCTCGTCGAGGCCTTCGCCGAGCGCGGCGTCGAGGTGCCCGAACCCGAGGGCGCATTCTACATGATGCTGCCCGTCGACGAGGACGACCAGGCCTGGTGTGAGAACGCCCTCGAGGACGCCCACGTCGCCATGGTTCCCGGGAGCGCGTTCGGCACGCCCGGCTACGCACGAATCTCGTACGCGGCGAGCCTCGACCGGCTGGAGGAGGCCGTCGAGCGCCTGGACGACGCGGGCTATCTGTAGGGCGGAGCTCGGGACCACTCGACTCGAATCGGCGAAGTAACCCCGGTTTCCTGACGGCTGCTCACGCCGCTTCGACCGCCCCTTCCACGACCCCTCGGGCAGTGGTGACCACCTCGTCCACGGCGTCGGCTTCTGCGTAGATTCGCAGATACGGCTCGGTGCCGCTGGGCCGGACGAGAACCCAGCCTCCGCCAGCGAGTTCCACCCGGATACCGTATTCCGTGTCGACCGCCGTCGACTCGAACCGCTCGGGCAGCGCCGCCTCGACGCGGCGCATCGCCGCCGTTTTCGCAGCGTCGGGACACGGCACGTTCTCCTTGCGGTACGGTCGCTCGACGACGTCGGCAGTGAGGCGCTCGATGCCACCCGCTTCGGCGGCGAGGGCGGCGATCAAGGCCGCAGAGACGATTGCGTCGATCCAGCCACCGAACGCCGGATGGACGTGCTTCCACGGTTCGGCGGCGAAGACGACGGCCGTGTCGTCTCCGCCTGCGGCTCGTTCGCGGGCGATTCCCTCGTGGAGAAGCCCGAGGGCGATGCGCTCGGTTCGCCCGCCGGCAGCCGCGACGCGCTCGTCGATCCGACCGGAGGCGTTCGGCGTCGTGACGACGACTGGATCGCCGGCAGCGGAGTCTCGAACGTAGCGCTCGGCGATGACGGCGAGAACTGTATCCTCGTGGACGACGTCACCGTCGGGGTCGACGACCGCGAGGCGGTCGCCGTCACCGTCGTGTCCGATCCCGATCGCTATCTGCTCGTCTGCAGCGACGAGCCGCCGGAGGCCGGTGAGTGACTCCGGGGTCGGCTTGCTCTCACGGGCGGGGAAGGAGCCGTCGACGTTCGCGTTGAGGGCGACGGGGGTCGCGCCGAGCGCGCCGAGAATCTGGGGCGTCGCGAGTCCGGCGACGCCGTTGCCACAGTCGACCGCGACGCGCTGGCCAGCGAGCGCCTGGATCGCCTCCGGGAACCGCTCGGTGAGGTAGTCTACGACGGCACCGCGATACGCGTCGAGCACTGATCCGTCCCGGATCGATCCCCACTCGTCCCAGTTACCGGGGGCTGGATCGGCTGCGACGAGCTCTTCGACCCTCGATTCGGCCTCACCGTCGTACTCCACGCCGTCGTGAAAGAGCTTGATGCCGTTGTCCGTCGGTGGATTGTGGCTCGCGGTGATCATCACGCCGCGACGGCCGCGAGAAGCGAAGGCGAGCGTCGGCGTCGGGACCCGTCCGATCTGCTCGACCTCGGCACCGCCACTCGCGAGCCCGGCAGCGGCGGCCGCGGCGAGTCCCTCGCTCGTCTCGCGACCGTCGATCCCCAGTGCGAACGACGGCGAGCTCCCCGAATCGTCCGTCGTCACTGCGTGGCGGGCCGCGGCCCTGCCGACAGCCAGCGCGAGTTCCGGATCGACCGCCTCTCGCACGTCACCACGGATCCCCGCGGTGCCGAACAGCGTCATGACCGACCGTTCCGCTCCCGGCCACTTAGCTTGGCGCCATCAGCGAACGGACGGCGATCGCCCGGGAACCGATCTCGAATCGGTACACGCGCAGACTCGATCTTCGACGAGCGTTGAGATTTCGGCAAGACGCGTCATCGCCCCCAGCCTTATCCGTGATGCCCCTGCAAGCAGGTGTAACACGCCTTCATGGACGAGAAGCCGCCGCAACAAATCACCCACCGCCCTGGCACGTGTGAACTCTTGCTCGCCCCCGGTCGCACCGCCGGGACCGCTGCACTCGGGGATCGACTCACCGATCCCGACACCTCCACGGCAGTCTTGTACGTCACCACCGGCAACGCCGACGACGCGGTCGATAGGCTTCGAACGCGGAGCGTCCCAGCGGAGGCGATCGGCGTCGTGGACGCTTCAGGCGCGGACCGGACGCCCGACGGCGTCGCAGAGTCAGCTGTCGTCGGTGGACCGGGCTCGTTGTCGGCACTGGGCATCGCGGTCTCCGACGTGCTCGAGCGACTCTCTCACCGGTTCGATCGCGTCGTCATCGGATTCGACTCGACGACTGACGTACTCGACGCAGCGCCGCTCCCGGCGACGTTCCGTTTCTTCCACGTGCTCTGTGGCAGGGTCCGTACTGGCGAAGCCGTCCTGCTGGCGACGATCGACAGCACGGCGCACGACGAGGAGACCCGCCGCACGATCGCAGAACTGTTCGACCTGGCGACAACTATCGAGTGAGCTACCGACGGTCGTCACACACCGGACAGCGCCCACCGAGCGACTTGCAACGGGCCGCGCGCACGAAAGAGCTCGCACCGAACGGCACGTACCGGTCCGCCCTTACAGTTCGACGCCAGACGGAATCAGGCTGTGATTGCGGAGGAGGTTTCCGGCGTCGTTGTAGACCAGGAACGTTCGCTTCTCGTACTCGAGGAAGGGCTCACCGTCGATGAGCACCCGCACGTCGTACCCACCGTCCTCGTCGGCGTCCAGTTCGCCGTAGCGACGCGCAGCCCGGATAAACGCGAGCACGTCGTCGGCGTCCTCGTTCAGTTCGAGGACGAAGTCGCCCGTGATGCGGTTGGTGACGCTGACGACGCCTGCCGCATCTTCGGCGTCGAGGTCGTCCTGTAGACGGAAGGCCACATCGGTCTGTTCGGCGTCGAGCAGTCCCTCGTCCCCGTCGGCGAAGCGCTCCTCGAGTGCAGCAGCGGGTCCCTCGAAGTCGATGGTGACGCACGGCTTCGCGGGATCACCGTCGTCCTCGATCCAATCGACGTCCTCGACTTCCAGGCTGAAGTAGTCGCGTCGCATTCCCTACCTGTGATAGTGGACGACGTGGCTTGAACGTAACGCCCGGAGGGAGTTTTGACGTCACCACGTCCCAACGCGACCGGTGGGAGGCGGCGAGCCTAGTGCGTGCAGTTCCGGATCGAGTGGCGTCGGGGTGATTCGACGACCGTCGATCTAGAGCGTGGGCGGTCCATCTCGGTATCGGTATGGACGGTCGCTTCACTCCGGGATCCGTGAGGCCGGTCGCTTCACTCCGGGATCGGTATGGACGGTCGCTTCACTGCGACATTCGCGAACCCGGTAGCTTCTTACCGGGCGCGGTGTCCACTCCGGGCATGGTCTGGGTCAAGTCGGAGTACGCCGGCGAACTCGCGGTCGTCTCCGCGTGGCTCTCCGTACTCCTCCCCTGGTACACGTCCTACGTGCCGGAGATCGACGGGCTCCCTGGGTCCGTGCTCTTTCTGCGATTCCCGCTCGCGCAGATCCGGTTCACCTTCGGCGTGCCCTTCGCCGAGGCGATCGACGTCCGGACGCCGATGGGCATCGTCGTCCAGCGGGCGGATACGCTGGAATCGGGGGCCATCGAGATCGCCTACTGGGTCTGGTACGTCGGTGCCGCGCTCGTCGTCCTCGCGGTCGTGCTAAGCGTCGTGATGTACGTCGAGTACGAACAGGTGCTCGACGCCCTTCCAGTCCATCCGGTCCGGGTGATGGGCGCCCTGCTAACCGGGGCAGGCCTGGTGCTCGCACTCTCGACAGGGCTGTTCTACCGTCATCGCGTCTTCGAGGAGTATCCGGTGCCGATCGGACTCGTGGTCATGCTCCTGCTCGGCGGGAGTTTACTCCGCGTCGAACTCCTCGAGGACGAGCAGGCGACTGACGCGAGCGAACCGACCTGACTCGCTCCCGTCCATCGGTGAAGTCGGGCAATCGACGACGGTCGCGACGCCCACCGGCCACCCCACTTAAGGTCAGTGCCTGACATACTTCGGCAGACGACGGACTTCCGTCACCTTCCAATGGCCGGGACACCCGATCACCCCGAGTCCGCACCGGACGAGGCGCGCGCCGAGCAGCGCGACGCCGCCAGCGATCGCGGCGCGCAACGCGGCGCCGCTGCGGATCACGGCGGCTCCGATACCACGGTCACGACAGCAGAAGAGCCTCCCCAGTCGAACGACACCAGTTCGCTCACTGGCGAGTTCGAGGCGAGTTTCGCGTACGTCCGCCGGCAACTCCTCCGGGCCGGCCAGCTCCTCCAGGGGTCGACCATCCCGACCGACGAGTACAGCCCGAGCGAGCACGGACCGCTGGTCAGCTTCGACGGGCTCGACGGCTACGAGGAGGTCGACCGATACTGGGTGAACGCGCCGTTCGCGTTCGTCTCGATCAACTACGACGACGCTGCCAACGAGTATCGCTACGAGATCGTGGAGCCCGAACTCACCGACGACGAGTTCGCACTGCTCGAAACGGCGATCGAGGACGTCCGCGACCCGCTGATCTACCGGACAGACATCGACGTCGACGACGCCGAGACCGTCCTCCGCGACGAACTCCGCGAACAGCTCGAGCAGTACGGCGCCGACCTCTCCGTCGGCTCCTTCCACAAGCTGCTGTACTACGTCTACCGGGCATTCCGTGGCTACGGAAAGATCGACCCGATCCTCCACGACCCCCACATCGAGGACATCTCCTGTGACGGCTACGACCTCCCGATCTTCGTCTACCACGACGACTACACCGACGTCGAGTCGAGCGTGAGCTTCGCAAAGGAAGAACTCGACAACTTCGTCGTGCGGCTCGCACAGCAGTCCGGGCGCCACATCTCCATCGGCGATCCGATGGTCCAGACGACGCTACCCGACGGGTCCCGCGTCGAGATGGCGCTCGGCGAGGAGGTCACGCCCCGCGGGTCCGCGTTCACGATCCGGAAGTACGCCGAGGACCCCTTCACCCCGATCGACCTGCTGAACTACGGCACGTTCAACGTCGAGCAGATGGCCTACCTCTGGCTCGCGATCGAGCACAACAAGTCGCTGATCTTCGCGGGGGGGACGGCGTCGGGGAAGACGACCTCGATGAACGCGATCTCGATGTTCATCCCGCCGCGATCGAAGGTGCTGACCATCGAGGACACCCGCGAACTGACCCTCTACCACGACAACTGGCTCTCGAACGTCACTCGCGAGCGCCTCCACGAGGGCACCGACATCGAGATGTACGACCTCCTGCGCTCCGCGCTCCGTCACCGACCGGAGTACATCATCGTCGGCGAGGTTCGCGGCGACGAGGCGATCACCCTCTTCCAGGCGATGAACACCGGGCACACGACCTACTCGACGATGCACGCCGACAGCGTGCAGACGGTGATCAATCGCCTCGAGAACGAGCCGATCAACGTCCCGCGATCGATGGTCCAGTCGCTGGACGTCCTCTGCGTCCAGACCCTGACCCGATTCGAGGACGAACGGGTCCGCCGAAACAAGACCGTCGCCGAGATCGAGGGGATCGACCAGCGCACCGGCGAACTCGACTACTCGACGGCGTACCGCTGGGACGCCGACGACGACAGCTTCTCCGGCAGCGGCTCGGCGGTCATGGGCGAGATTCGCGAGGAGCGGGGGTGGACCCAGAGCGAGTACCTCAGCGAGCGACGGGATCGCCAGCAGTTCCTCGAGTACCTCCGCGACAACGACGTCACCGACTACCGCCAGTTCACGGCGCTGGTCAACGAGTACTACGCCGACAAAGACGCCGTGATGGAGCGAGTGTCAGGGACCGGCGACCACCCGGTTCCCGACGCGTAGTATGATCGGCACCGCGACGGTACCGGCGTCGGTCGTCTCGCTCGTCGGGGTGCGTCCGTTCATCCCGCTGATCGCACTTCGACCGTTCATCCCGCTGGCGATAGCCGGGCTCCTCGCCCTCCCGATCTTGCTCGCGATCGGGATCGATCGGGTCGATCGCGTGCTCCGGCGGATCTCCGTCGTGGCCTTCGGCAGCTACGTCGATCGGAGCGAGCGCAAGAAGGCGTCGCGCCAGCACCGGCTCCGCGCGGCACAGTTCCCGACCACCTATCGCGCCTACGCCTCCACGACGATCCTCTACTCGATGGTCGGCGCGCTGGTCGGCGGCATCCTCGGCCTCTACGTCGTCTGGGGCGCCCTCAAGATTCTCGCGATCGACCAGGAACGGATGCGAGCGCTCTTGCCGACGGCGCTGGCACCGCTGTCGAACTTCGCGGGCCTGGGGACGTTGACCCCGATGGAGTTGCTAACCGTGATGCTCGCGAGCGGGCTCACGTTCGGGCTCCTGGCCGGCCTCCTGACGTACGTCTTCCGCTGGTGGTGGCCCGGACACGTCGCGGCGACCCGGATGCGCTCGATCGAGGCGACGATGCCCCAGGCGATCGCGTTCATGTACGCACTCTCACGGTCCGGGATGTCGTTCACGAAGGTTCTCTCGATTATGGCTGCCCACCGGCGAATCTACGGGGCGACAGCCGCGGAAGTCGACGTCGCCGTCCGGCAGATGGACCTCTTCGGCAGGGACATGATCACCGCGATCCAGCGGATGGGCCGGCGCACGCCGAGCGAGCAGTTCCAGGAGTTCGCCGAGAACCTGGCCTCCGTCCTCCAGAGCGGCCGGAACCTCGCCGGCTTCCTCGACGATCAGTACGACGACTTCCAGGAGGAGGCCGAGGCCCAGCAGGAACAGCTACTCAACCTCATCTCCACGCTGGCGGAAGCCTACGTAACCGTCCTCGTCGCCGGTCCACTGTTTCTCATCACGATCCTGGTGATCATCGGAATCGCCGGCGCGAACACGCTCACGCCGCTCCAGGTGTTCGTCTACTTCCTCATCCCGATCGGCAACCTCGGCTTCATCCTCTATCTCGACACCGTCACCGCGCGCTTCGGTCGCGGCGAGCGGATCGAGTCGCTGCCGGCCGTGGCGACCGGGCTCCACGACATCAGGCGGGCGACCGGTGATGGATCGAGCACTCGGGGACCGACCGCTGGTGAACTGGGGGCTGGTGGAGCCGGCACCGGTACGTCCACCGCCGCTGGTGGTCGAGACGCGAGAACGGACGGTGGCTACGCCGGCGACGCGGACCGCCAGCGCGCGAACCTCGAACGCCTCGCCGTCCATCGCCGGATCGAATGGCTCCGCGATCGGATCGGCGCGCCCGGGCGGACCGTCGTCCAGCGACCGATCACGCTGCTCTACGTCACGGTCCCTATCGCCGTCTTCGGGACCCTGTTCCGCCTGGCGACCGCCGGGCAGTTGACGGTCGACGTGGTGGACGACATGTTCATCCAGGCGACGCTGTTCGTCGTCGCGACGTTCGCGATGGTGTTCGAGATCCACCGCCGCCGGATCGAGACGATCGAGGCCGCCGTGCCGGACTTCCTCGATCGGCTCGCGAGCGTCAACGAAGCCGGACTCTCGATGATCGACTCGATCGGGCGGGTTCGGGCGAGCGACCTCGGCGCGCTCGGCCCGGAGGTCGATCGCATCTGGGCGGACATCCAGTGGGGCTCGGACATCGAACGAGCGCTCAAACGGTTCGAACGACGGGTCCGTACGCGGACGATCTCCCGGGTCGTCGCGTTGATCACGAACGCGATGAACGCCAGCGGCGACGTCTCCCGCGTCCTGCGCATCGCCGCAGCACAGGCGAAAGCCGACCGCCGACTCAAGCGCCAGCGCAAACAGGAGATGCTCGCCTACGTCGTGGTCGTCTACGTCTCCTTCGGAGTGTTCCTCGTCATCATCGCCGCCCTCGACGCGGTTCTCATTCCGAACCTCCCCGAACAGGCGATCACGCCCGGCGGCGGGAATCCGAATCAGCCATCGGTGACGCCGGGAATGGGACAGCTCGAGGGACTGGGAACGATCGACGCCGAAGCCTACACGCTGTTGTTCTTCCACACTGCGCTCTTGCAAGCGCTGCTGTCGGGGATCGTCGCCGGCCAGATGAGTTCGGGGGACATCCGCGACGGCGCCAAGCACGCTGCCATCCTGATGTCCGTGGCCTACATGGCGTTCCTCGTGATCTGACGGTGTCGGACGACGGTGGGGACGCTTCGCCCGTCGGAGCGACCGACGTCGAGAAGGAACTGCGCTACGTCCGGAAGCTCTCGCCGCAGCCACACTCGCTGACGACGTTTGGGTTCTCGACGTGGAACCCCTCGGCCTGCAGTCCCGACTCGAAGTCGAGGACGCTTCCTTCGAGGTAATCCAGCGACGCGGGATCGACGAAGACGCGGAGGCCGTCGTGATCGGTGACATGATCGTCCTCGTCCGGTTCGTCCTCGAAGCGCATGCCGTAGGAGAGTCCGGCGCACCCGCCTTGCTGGACGAACAGTCGCAGGCCCGACTCGTCGGGATCCATCTCCTCGGAGTTCAGCAAGGAGAGCGCCTGCTCGACCGCGTCGTCCGTGACGTCGACGCGCCCCCCGGTTGCGGCGTCCGTGCTCATGCCCCCACATTGCGGGGGAGGGTGGTTAACCTTGACGCAGGCGGTACGGGTTCCTCACCCGAACGCCGCCACGCTCGGACCGCCTGACCGCGCAGAAACCGGACCACCTTTCCGACGGGCGTCGAATATCTAGATATGGGTTTTGGAAGCTACGACGAGTCCGAGCAATCCGACCGTGATCACGATACCGACGACGATCAGGCCGTCTCGGTGCACGAGCACGACCACGACGGCGAGGTCTCCTTCGAGAACGACTCACCGACGAGTGACCTCGTCGATCGCCTCTCGGAGATGGGCGACGACGAGGAGTAAGCCGAACCTGGTCCGACGAACCTGGGCACAATCGGGGGTGCGATCGCACTGCTACGGTTAGATCGCACCTCCGGTTCGATCTGGCAGCACGCCCACCGTATCCATTCTGCCGCGGTTCGTTCCACTGCCCGCCGGCGCCGATCGACCACCGGAACGGTCTGCCGTCCGTGGCGTTCATGAGGCCGCCAGCCGCAGAGGGGAGCATGGCGCGGTTTCGACCCCGGCGACGGTTCCGGATCGCGGACTCCGCCCAGCAAGTCGTGGGCGGGTTCCTCCTCGCTGGGCCCTTCGTCGTGACCGAAGAGGTCTGGACCCTCGCGACGAACATGAACGCGATCCAGGCGCTCGTCACCGTCGCGATCGTCTTCTCGATCGGCTACGCCGCCCTCTACAAGGCTGCAGGCCGTGACTCCGAGGACGACGTCGACGTCGCCGGCGTGCCGGTCCGGTTCGTCTCGTTGATGATCGTTTCTTACGGTTCCGTCGCCGTGCTCGCCCTCACGTTCGGGGCGCCGGAGACGTTCCTCGCGGAGCACGGCGACGTCGAGCGGGCCTACATTACGGTGAAAGCGATCGGCGTCGGTGCGATCTTCAGCGTCGTCGGTGCCGCGACCGCCGACTCCGTCTTCTGAGCACGCTGGGACCGATCGGAGCGATTCTCGACGGATACACCTCCACTCTTGGGGGCAGGACCGTTCCGGGAGCCCAACCTTGGTGTCCCCGTGAGACCTACGTCGACCCATGTCGACGGTAGCGCCGTTCGAGGAACACACCGACCGGTACGACGGGTGGTTCGAGGACCACGAGCACGCCTACCGATCCGAACTCGCGGCCCTCGATCGCCTCGTTCCCGCGACGGGCCACGGAGTCGAGATCGGCGTCGGGACCGGCCGCTTCGCCGCACCACTCGGGATCCAGGTCGGCCTCGACCCGTCCCGGAAGATGCTCGAGCGGGCACGGGAGCGCGGGATCGACGTCGTCCAGGGCGTCGCCGAGGCGCTTCCGTTCGCGAACGGTACGTTCGATACGGCGCTGCTCGTCACGACGATCTGTTTCGTCGACGACGTCGCACAGACCTTCTCGGAAGCCGCACGGATCCTGGACCCCGACGGCGCGCTCGTGATCGGGTTCATCGACGCGAACAGTCCCGTGGGCCGGATCTATCGGGAGAAGCAGGAGCAGAATCCGTTCTACCGAGACGCGACGTTCGTCACGACAGCGGAACTCGTCGAGGCGCTCCGGACGGCCGGGTTCGGCGACCTGACGTTCGTCCAGACGATCTACGAGTGGCCCGGAGAGATCGACGAACCCGAACCCGTCGAGTCGGGCTACGGCGAGGGCTCCTTCGTCGGGATCGAAGCGACGCTGTAACACTCGGAACGGTGGGCCCGCTCGTGACGACGTCCTCGAAGCCGACAGACGCGAGCGACCTGCCGATGGGGTTCAAACGCAATGGGCGAGCGCTGCGCTGCCGGCGAACCTGCCGACGGGTGCCGAGAAGTAACGACTAACACGAACCCAGTCGATGTTCCGAACGAGTTCGCCCGGCCGGTTTCGGTGCCGGAGCGAGCGGCCGAAGCGGCCGCGGGCGAGGACGGGGATGGACAGGAGCGCTGCGTGGGCGGCGCGAACGAACAGTCGAGCACCCAGGTACCAGATCGTCGATGACTCAGCCACTCGTCGCCACGTACGCGGTCCTTCTCGTCTGCCTGTTGGCCACGATCGCCGTCGCCGCCGGTATCGGGAACGTACCGGCGCTCGTCAACGCACTCGTCGCCACCGGTGCCGCAGTGCTCCCCACCTTCGGTCCGGTGGTGGGCGGCGCAGCGACAGTCCCAGTCCTCGATGCGGCACCGCTGCTCTCCGTCTGGCTCGCTACGGCGGGGCTGGTCCACACCGTCGGCATGTTCGGCCCGTACGACTGGGTCTGGTGGTGGGACCACGTCACCCACACGCTCTCTGCGACGCTGCTGGCTGCACTGGTCTACGCCACGTTCCTCGCCGCAGACAGGCACGTCGCCGGCATCGGCTTCGACGCGCCGACGCTGGCCGCCGGGACGATCCTCGTCACGCTCGCTCTCGGCGTCGTCTGGGAGTTCCTCGAACTCTGGACGCGCGAACTGGGCAAGGCGCGGGGCGTCGATCCGATCCTCGAGTACTACGGACTCGACGACACCGTCTACGACCTCGCGTTCGACGTGCTCGGCGCGGTGATCGTCGTCGGCCTCGACGTCCGGATCTTCCTCGTGGTCGTGGAGGCCGATCCCGAACTCGCGGCGAGCGTCCTCGGCGCATCGATCGTCGTCGGCTTCCTCGCTGTCGTCACGATCGCCGCGTGGCTGGAGCGGCGGCGCTGACGCAACCGTGGAGGGCATACCTCAGCCGCGGATCGCCCGACTTGATGGACATGCGACGAGGAGATTCGCGTGCACCTCGAATTGCAAAGTCTATCGGAGCCGATCGTTCGCATTTCGAGCCGCAATGGGGGTAAACGAGGCTGCCGTACTACGTCGTATGAGCGACCACAACGGCAGATCCCGTCTGACCGTCGCCAGACTCGTGGGTATCGCCCTGATCGGCGTCCTCGTCGTAACGGCGATGAGTGCCCCTGCAGCAGCCCACAGCGGGGACGATGGCGACCATCACCACGACGGCCTGATGGGCACCCACGACGGGATGGGCGGGTGGATGGACGGTGGGACCGGATTCCTGTGGATGCTGCTCGGCACGCTCGTGCTGGTCGGCATCCCAGTCGCGTTCCTGTATCTGCTGGCCAACGGTGGCAGCGGTCGTAGCGACTCGACGGATGGCGATGCGCTCGCGGTCCTCCGTCGACGCTACGCACAGGGTGAGATCGACGAGGAGGAGTTCGAGGCCCGACGAAGCAGGTTGCGAGACGACGCCTGATCGACAGGGGCGGAGAACGGAACCGGTTTTCGAAATCGGCGGGTTCGACGAGGACTCAGTCGACCTGCCGCCAGTCGGAACTCGCAGCGAGTGACCGAAATGCGGAGTCGAGTTCCGATCGGATCGCGCCGTAGAATCGCGCTCGGCCGACCGGCGTCCGAACGCGGAGGAGGACGGTCTCGTTCGTCACCGCGAAGACCGATAGCGCCCAGCGATCGCTCCGGTGCCGCCAGCGCTCGAGGAGGGTCGCCTCTTCGTCCTCGATGGAGCGGGTGCCGAGTTCGTAGCTCGTTCGGGTCAGGTGCGGCAGCGAGAACGGCACGACGGCTGGAAGCGAGACGGTCCCACGGACCTCCGCCCGACTGTCACGAACTGCCATGCCTCGAAGACCGTGATCGTTCAGCAAAAATGTATCCATTCACCCGACGGCGGGACGATTGTAGTGACCGCAACGTGGGAAAAACGGCCCCGAAGCCGATGAGTGATGTACTACTGGACGGTCGAGGCGCAGATGATGAGTGGAATATCGCCCGGAACACTACCGGGCGAGAATCTACTAGTAGGCAAGATGAACGTGATTTCGACCGCGACTTGATGGGAATTCCAGTATACCAGCACATTCATTACGCCAGTACACCAAGTACATAGCATGCCCGTTCGCATCGAGGAGTTCGAAGCCGGCGAACTTCCGCAGGGCCCGAGCGTCCCGGTACAGGTGATCACGTTCCTGTACACGAACCGGGATCAGGCGTTCACGCGGTCCGAGATCGCTACTGGAATCGACGAGGATCCGAACACCGTCGGTACCGCTCTCTCCCGACTGAAGCAGCGCGAACTCGTCCGTCACAAAGGTGAGTACTGGGCCGTCATCGATGACCTGGAGCGGGTGAGCCAAGCGTACGATCTCCACGCTATCTCGCAGCGACTCGACGACGAGGACGGCGGTATCGACCCGGAGAAGTGGAATGCTACTGCGCCGGACGAGCCACACCCCAGCGAACGGGACGAATAGATGCAACCGGAACGAGGAGACGTGGTTCGAAGTGCAGATCCGTTCAAGCTAGGGAACGATCGACAGCGGCCCTGGCTGATCGTGAACAACGATTCGCATCCCTTCGGTGGCGAGCAGTTCCTCGCCGTTGCGATTTCGACCAAGGAGTACGAAGACTCGCTCGCCCTGACGGACGAGCAATGGACCACCGGCGGCGTCCCACGGGAGTCGTTCGTTTCGCCATGGGCAGTCCACTCACCCCGATCCGAGGATCTGATCGCGTGGCAAGGTCGAGTGACCGAGGGATTCGTCGATGAAGTCGTCGAGTCGATCGAAAACTACCTTCGCTGACACGAAATATACACCCGGATCACTACCAGGGGAGAATCTAATAGTAGCTCAGTGGAGGTTTCGAACGCAAACATTCGGCAACCGAGTGGTCCGAAGGATCCGGTAGATCTTCGATTCACTCGCGCGAACGAACGTGAGCGCGAGGCCGACGAGCGACCAACGGGAGCGAATAGTGCTTATGGTCGAGATTTTGCAAGCGAGCGTAGCGAGCGCTGCAAACGGTCGAAATGTACGCCCGGAACACTAACGATCGGCGTCATCCCAGGCGGCGTGCCGCGGTCGGCCGACTAACCCTCGTGCCGGGCGGGGACGATACTCGTGCCCCAACGGTGTCGCGTACCGGGGTTCTCCGCCGATCATCGCGGCCTGGTGGCGTCTCGGGCGGGGACTACGGTACGCAGAGACGGATAGGCGGAGCAGACGCTAAGGCGTTGTGACTGGCGACGGCTCCCCCGTCGGCCCGTTACGCTCCGGAATCGTCGACGTCGACGACGCCGATCGACGCCAGTACGGCGAGCGCGAATGCCGCGACCGCGAGACTGAATCCGGCGAGAAGCAACGGCGCACCGAGGAGGAGCGCGGTGTCACGGGCGACCACCAGTCGTGACATGCCGCTCACGACGAATCCCGCGGCGGCGACCACGAGCGATCCGATGCCGAGTTGGACGAAGCGGCGACGCTGCACGAGTCGAGCGAGGACGCGACCCCACATAAGCGGGTTGCACGGGCTCCGAGACCGAAGTCGTATTGAGCGCCGATCGGCTAGGCGACGCCGATGACCCTCCCCGATCGGGACGCGGTCTCCCGACGCGAGTTCCTCCAGGCCGCCGTCGCCGTCGGTGGCGCGGTCGGTCTCTCCGCCTGTCTCGAAGCGAGCGGTGGCGGCGACGAGCAGGTCGACGCGCCCACGGGTGGCGATCTCGACTCGCTCCCCGCGAGACAGCACGCCTGGAACGACGTGCTCGACCGCGACGTCGACGGGAACGTCGATCCACCGGACCACCACGTCCTCGCGGAACTCTCGCTAACGAGCGACGCCGAGCGCTCGGCGGACGGCCAGCCGACCGAGGCTGCCCGCGAGGCCGTCGAATCGACGTTTCGGGAACTCGAACGCGCGATCGCCTGGCAGACCGACGGGCTGCTGTTCACCGCTGGCTACACGCCGGCGTACTTCGATCGCTACGAGGAACCCCTGCCTGAGTCCGTCGATCTTCCAGAACCACAGGCGCTCACCTCCCTGGAGATTCCGGAGACGATGGACTTCGACACGCACGACCTGACCGTGCACCTCGCGAGCGACGACCCGGCGGTCGTCCTCGCCGCCGAGGAGGCGCTCCTCGGGAACCGCGAGACGCTGAACGGCCTCGAGATGGCCACCTCCGTGGACGGCGTGCTGGAGGAGGTCGACCGCACGACCGGCTTCGTCGGACCGGGGCTCGTGGCCGAGAAGCAGGCCGAAGGCGAAATCGGTGGCCTGCCCGAACACGACATTCACGAGGAGGCGCCGTTCTGGATGGGCTACCGCTCGGGCTTCCAGGAGAGCCAGGCGACGGAAGACTTCGTGACCATCGATGACGGCCCGTTCGCCGACGGTACCACCCAGCACCTCGAATCCGACCGCCTCCAGCTCGGGGCGTGGTTCGACCAGGACAGCCACCACGAGCGAGTGAGCAAACTGTTCAGTCACGTCCACGCCGAGGAGGAGCGCGTCGGCGAGTTCGGCGAGAAACTCGGGACCTCGACGAACGTCCTGGAGGTCGTCGACGACACGGCCGAAGACGCCCGGGATCCCGGCGTCGTGGGACACGCCCAGAAGGCCGCGAGGGCGAGAGTGGACGGCGAACCGCCGCTGCTCCGCCGCGATTTCAATACGACCGACGGCGACTACCCGGGCGTGCACTTCCTCGCGCTCCAGGACGGCATCTCGACGTTCGTCCGCGTCCGCGAGGCGATGGCTGGTGAAGACCTCGCCCAGAACGGTGCCGTGGGGAGTCGACAGAACAACGGGATCCTCCAGTACCTCAGCGTCCAGCGTCGGGGGAACTACCTCCTCCCGCCACGAGCACTGCGTGCGCTGCCCACACCGAATCCATGACGCCGGACGGCGCTCGCCGGGACTCGAGGGACGATCCATCCCGACGACGCTACCTCGAGAGCGTCGCCGCCCTCGGCGGCGCGAGCCTCGCCGGCTGCGTCGATCCGGGGCTCGGATCGAGCGGCGACGGCGAGAACGACGGCCAGCCCCAGTTCCAGCAGGTCGAGAATCCGCCGGACGTCGTCTACGTTCCTGGCCACCGCGAGGGTGTGGAGATGCTCGGCACGACGACCGACGGCCCGTACCGCTTTCGCGCGATGGTCTCCTATGCGCATCCGTTCTGGATCGTCACCGGGAGCGCCGTCGAACCCGTCGAGGTATCGGACGCTGTGGACGTCCACCTGATGGTCGCCATCGAGGACGCCGAAACCGGCACCGTGCTCCCCGTCGATAGCGGCCTCACGACGACCGTCCACGACGCCGACGGCCGACTCGTCGACAGCCGATCGCCCTGGCGGATGCTCTCGCAGACGATGGGCGTCCACTTCGGCGACAACGTCCCCCTCGACGATGACGGCACGTACGACGTGGCCGTCGAGGTGCCGCCGATGGAGGCTCGCACGACCGGCGCCTTCGACGGACGGTTCGATTCCGCAGCCGCTACCTCGTTCTCGTTCACCTACGACCAGGCCCTCCGGGATCGGCTGATCGATCGGATCCGCTACGTGGACGACGAGCAACGCGGCGTGCCAGGCGCGATCGATCCGATGGACGGCGCGAGCGGACTCCCTCCGGCCAGCGCACTCCCCGGAACGCTGCAGGGTACGGGCGAGAGCGACGGCGGATCCGGCTCCGGCGAGCCGTCGCTGCCGCGGAGCCACGACGCCGACGCCGCGGTGACGGTAGTCGACGGCTTCGCGGGCGACGACGCCTCCTACCTCCTCGTATCGCCCCGGACGCCGTACAACCGGTTTGCGCTGTCCGGGGCTGCCCTGTCGGCGACGATTCGGCGGGACGGGGCAGTCGTGGCCGAGACCGATCTCCTCGCCACGGTCGACCATCGGGCCGGATTCCACTACGGAGCCACGATCCCGGAACTCTCACCCGGGGACGACTGCACGATCACGTTCGACGCACCGCCGAGTATGGCACGGCACGCTGGCTACGAGACTGCCTTCCTGTCGATGGACCCCGTCGAGGTCGCGCTGGAGGGGTGGTGACCGTGCGCGGATCTCGGGTACCCCGAGTCGAAATCCGACGACGCGTCGTGATCGCCGCAGCCGTGATCGTGGTACTGCTCGCGGGCCTCGCGCTCGTCGGCCCAGCCCTCGCTGGCGACGCCGTCGCACAGTTCGACTTCGGAGAGGAGGAACGCACCGCATCGCCCGGCGAGACCGTCACCGTCGACGTCGTCCTCCGAAGCGACGGCGGATACGCCGGCGAGGGGATCGAATCCTACTCGTTCGTCGTCGCCGTGCCGCCCGAGGTCGGCGAACCGACGAGCGTCGAAGCGGGCCCGTGGCTCGCCAGGGACGGCGGCAGCGTCGAGCAGACCGTCACCGACGCCGGTGAGGGTGCGATCCGCGTTCGGCACGAGCAAGCCGACGCGGAGGACGGCGTCACCGGCGCCGGCGTCGCGGCGACGGTCACGATCGAACTCCGCGAGGACGCGCCAGCGAGCGACGCGACGGTGCTGATCGCGGATCCCGACGCGCAACTCCATGGGAGCGACTTCCCGATGCGGAGCTTAGGCGACGAGGCGACGATCGTCGTGGACGGCGGCGGGGAACAGCTCGAGCCGGCGTACCAGCCTGGCGATCGATCGGGTGACGGCGTCGACGTGACGACGGCGAACGAGACGAATCGAACGCCTGAGTCCGGGGACGACGCCGGGGCCGAGACCGATGGTGGCGGGGCGAACAGCGGGGACGATTCGCTGCCCGGATTCGGCCTCGGAGCGTCGATTCTCGCGCTGGGCGTGCTCGCTGCCGTCGCGGGAGCGGTTCGACGGTAGCGATTTCCGGCGTTTCGTGTCCGGTCGGTAGCCGATCTCTCGACAGACGTAGGAGTCCCTTTGTCACGGACGTGACCGCCTTCGGGCGTCGAACTACCGTCCGGCTGCCAGTCGGGAACTAACAAACGACGTACCGGCCCTCCAATCGACATCGCCAGCGTTGCCGGGGGTTCGACGACGCGACGCGGGTTCCTCGAGGTCCTCGAGAGCGCGAGCGGACTCGCCGCCGTCGGTTCTGGGCAAAAGCCAGACCGTGACGTCGTTCTGGAGATCGGGATCACGCCATCTGCAGCGGCGATCGAGCGCGGCGGGGCGGAGCCGATCATGCTCGCCTGCGAGTCGGTGCAACGAGCGATCGTCGACTGCCTTCCAGCGGACGTGACGTGTCGGATCGGGCCACACGGGATCGCGGAGCTACCCGGCGAGCAAGGGCAGTCGATCCGCTCGACCATCGAGTGGTGGCGGTCCCATCGACCTCGGGAGTACGTCGACGCCGAGGTCCTCGTCTGTTCGAGTGCCGTGACGTGGGAATACGGTGGCATGGTGGAGGAACTCGGTGGAAGAGTCGGCGTGGCGTCCTACGGCGACTGGATGGAGGACCCCCGGTACCGACGGATCCTCCTCCACGAGGTCGGACACTGCCTCGGGATGCGTCACGAGCACGGCCGGCGGTGGTCGACCGACGGCGAGTCGGTGGCGACGGCGATGGCCCCGGTGTACCCGGCGCGATCCCCACTCGATTACAGCGACGAGGCTGCGGCCGAATTGCGACGGTACGCAGGAGTGGAGTGACGGGGCGGAGCGACGAAGTGGAGTTATCGAGTGGAGTAGCGGAGCGCAGTGACCGAGCGGAGTGGTGGTGTGGCGGAGTAGCGGAGCGAAGTGACGGAGACGAGTGGCGGAGCGCAGTGACCGAGCGGAGACGGGGATTCGGACTCCCTACGCTTCGGCGGGCCGGTCGGCAAAGAGCGGTCGCGGCTGGAGACGCGTCGCGACGATCGCTCCGAGGACGAGTCCGTAGGAGAGGTGCGCGATCCCGAGCACGACGCTGATTCGTGCCATCACCGTGGCACTCGGCGTCAGTCCGAGGGGGAAGGATCCCCCGGATAGGAGGGAGATCGGGATGACGACGCCCCAGGTGACGATCGCGAGCAGGCCGCCGTAGGCGACGCCGAGCAACGCCGTGTCGACTGGCTCGCGAAAGGCCGATGCGACGGGCGTCGTCGCAAGCAGGAGGACGAAGCCGACCGCGAACCCCATCGATAGCAGCAGGTGGAGGATCCACCCGGCGATCGCGCCGGAGGGGCCGACGATCGCGCCGATGGTCGAGAGGACGTCCGATCCCGCGTACATGATCGCTCCCATCACGATCCCTGCCACCAGCCCCGCGAGGACCGTCGTTCGGAGTGCATCGGCCTTCGGTGTCGCCGTCGTCGGTGTCGCTGTGGCTCCCATGGCGAACGTCTGCGCTAGGGGCGCTGCATTGCTAAACGTTACCGAATTACATAGCTGACCCGTACGTATCTGGGAAGGAGTGCGTCGCTGGCGTTCCACGTCGTTTATGCCACGGCACTGCGGAGTCGTGAGCATGACCGACCGGACGCTCATCGATGCGCTACGGGACGCCGACGCGGTCCAGTTCGGCGAATTTGAGCTCTCACACGGCGGGACGAGCGACTACTACGTGGACAAGTACCGCTTCGAGACGGCACCGGAGTGTCTCGAACTGATCGCCGAGGCGTTCGCCGACCGACTCGACGAAGACGACGGCGGCGCAGCGTCGGCAGCCGACGGGCCCAAACTCGCCGGCGTCGCGCTGGGCGCGGTTCCGCTCGTCGCGGTGACGAGCGTCGAGACCGGACGGCCGTACGTCATCGTCCGGAAACAGCGCAAGGAGTACGGCACCGCGAACCTCGTCGAAGGCGAACTCGCCGATGGCGAGGAGGTCGTCGTGCTCGAGGACATCGCGACGACTGGCCAGAGCGCCGCCGACGCCGTCGAGGCGCTCCGAGATGCGGGGGCCACGGTCGACCGCGTGCTCGTCGTGGTCGATCGCCAGGAGGGCGCTGCCGAGTTGCTCGCCGACCACGACGTCGAACTCGAATCGCTCGTGACCGCCGAGGACCTGCTGGCAGACGCCGAGCATTCCTGAGTACCCGGCGAGCAACTCGCCGCCACGGTGCGGCTTCGTTTTGCCGCTGTCCACCGCGCCCAAACAGTCAATTCCCTCCCCGCCGAACGTTCGAGTGATGCCCGTCGCGCAGGGGTACCGTGACAGAGGCGACGTCGAGCTCGCCGTCCTCGAAGCGCTGGTCGACAGACACGAAGAGGGGATGACGGTGTTCGAACTCCGGACGCACGTCGCCACAGACATCGACTCGATCGAAGACGCACTCGCCTCGCTCAAGGAAGACGACCTGATCGTCGTCGAGAACGGGCCGGAAGCCCCCGGCAGCGCGACGATCAAGCCCGCGGACCGCGTGGTGCCAAGCGGCGAGGAAGTCGACGACGAGTCCTTCGTCGAGTGGCTCCGCGACCGTCTGCCATTTTAGCCGCTTCGCGACCAACGTCCATTCGTTAGAAGGCACCGTCGTCGATCCACGGAGCGACTGGATTGCGGAGGGGACTCGACGGATCGCGGGTGTTTTGGGGCCCGCCGTCGGACGATAGCGCGATGACGGTGCTCCGGTCGGTGCACGAAGCCCACGGCGCGACGTTCACCGAGCGCGGCGGCCGCTCGGTCGTGCTGGACTACGGCCGACCCGAGCGGACGGTCACGGCGGTGCGGAACGTGGCCGGGGTGACCGAGGCTGCGTACGGCATCGTTTCTGTCACTGGCGACGATCGGGTCGACTACGTCGACAACGCGGTGACCAATGCAGTGCCGACGGCGGAAGGCGACGGTTCGTACGCGCTCTTGCTCGATCCCGATGGGAAGATCCGGACGGACATGTACGTCTACCACGCGGGCGAACGACTGCTCGTCTTCGTTCCGCCCGGTGAGGCCGAGTCCCTCGCCGCGGAGTGGACGGACAAGACGTTCATCGAGGACGTGAACTTCGAGGTCGCAACCGCGGAGTTCGGCGTGTTCGGCGTCCACGGTCCGAAGGCGACGGAGAAGGTCGCGAGCGTGTTCACGAACGGCACGCCCCCGGACGAGCGGCTGACGTTCGACCGCGGACAGTTCGACGACGTCGGCGTGACGGTGCTCCGGACCGACGCCCCGACCGGCGAGGAAGGCTACGAGGTCGTCTGCGCAGCCGACTCGGCCGAGAAGGTCTTCGACGTGCTCGTGAACCAGGGCCTGAACGCGGCGCCGTTCGGCTGGAAGACCTGGGACACGCTGACGCTGGAGGCCGGAACGCCGCTCTTTGCCAGCGAACTCGACGGACGGCTCCCGAACGTCGTCGGCGTCCGGAACGCGCTCGACTTCGAGAAAGGCTGCTACGTCGGCCAGGAGGTCGTCTCCCGGATCGAGAACCGCGGGCGGCCTCCCGAGCGACTCGTGGGGATCCAATTCGACGCGGAGGCAGTGCCGGAGGCCGGCGCCGCCGTGATGGACGGCGATGCGGCGGTCGGCGAACTCACGCGAGTCATGGAATCACCGACGCTCGACGCGACGATCGCGATGGCGGTCGTAGCCGCCGACCTCGATGGCGGTTTCGAACCCGACGCCGAATCGACCGAGGAAAACAGAGCGTTGTCGGTTCGGGTCGCCGGGGAGGCAGTGGCGGCCACAATCGTGACGCTCCCGTTCGTCGACGGAAGTGACCGATCAGCGCGCGTCCCCCGATACGTCTGACCTGACTCCCGACGAACGCCCGCTTCCCGTCCGCTCGACCCAAAATGTACGGCGATACTGCCGGAGTAATTCGAGACTATCACCATCTTTCCCTGCCATTCTATGGCAAAGCCTTTACTGGGGAGCGACGAACTTTCGCAGTAGCACGGGCCCACGCGGCCGTGACACAAACCTATGACTGACGACGAACTCATCTGGCGCGTCGCAGGGGGTTCCGGGGACGGGATCGACTCGACGAGTCAGAACTTCGCGAAAGCGCTGATGCGCTCGGGGCTGAACGTGTTCACGCACCGGCACTATCCGTCGCGGATCCGGGGCGGCCACACGTACGTCGAGATCCGGGCAGCGGACGAGGAGGTAGCCTCGCGGGGCGACGGCTACAACTTCCTGCTCGCACTCGGCGACTCGTTCGCCCGGAATCCCGACGAGGACGCCTACTACGGCAACGAGGAGGTCAAGCCGCTGAAGGAGAACCTCGACGAACTCCGAGAGGGCGGCATCATCGTCTACGACGAGGGGCTGCTCGACGAGGACGACGTCGAGGACCTCAACGAACGTGCCGAGGAGGAAGGCTGGCACGTCTACCCGATCGACCTCCGCGGGATGGCCCGCGAGGTCGGTCGCGAGGTCATGCGCAACACGGCGGGCGTCGGTGCGACCGCCGCGCTCCTCGACATGGACCTCGACGAGGTCGAGAACCTGATGGAGGACGCCATGAGCGGCGACATCCTCGAACAGAACCTCGAAATCCTCGAGACTGCCCACGACCACGTCAAGGAGGAGTTCGAACACACCCACGACCTCGAGGTCCCGACGGGGACCAACGAGGAGGAGCAGGTCCTGCTCTCGGGGTCCAACGGCGTCGCCTACGGCGCACTGGACGCTGGCTGTCGCTTCATCGCCGGCTACCCGATGACGCCGTGGACGGACGTGTTCACGATCATGTCCCAGAACCTGCCCGACTTCGGCGGGATCTCCGAGCAGGTCGAAGACGAGATCGCGGCGGCCGCGCTCGCCGTCGGCGCCTCTCACGCGGGCGTGAAGTCCATGTCCGGATCCTCCGGCGGTGGCTTCGCGCTCATGAGCGAGCCCCTCGGGCTCGCGGAGATGACCGAGACGCCGCTCGTCCTCATCGAGGCGATGCGCGCCGGACCGTCCACCGGGATGCCGACCAAGCCCGAGCAGGGCGACCTCGAGCACATCCTCTACACGAGCCAGGGCGACTCCAACCGCGTCGTGTTCGCGCCCGGGAACATCAAAGAGTGCTACGAGCAGACCCGCACCGCGTTCCAGATCGCCTACGACTACCAGATCCCGGTGATGGTCATCATCGACCAGAAGCTCTCCGGTGAGAACCGGAACGTGCCGGAGTCCTTCTTCGATCGCCAGCCCGACCCCGATCCGGGCGCGGTCCTCACCGAGGAGGAGATCGCCGAGGCGGCCCACGACCCCTCCGGGAAGTTCAATCGCTTCCTGCACGAGACGGAGAAGGGCGTGAGCCCGCGCTCGCTGCCCGGCCAGAAGGGAGGGCACTACCTCGCGACCGGGAACGAGCACAACATGGCCGGTCACATCAGCGAGGACCCGGAGAACCGGGTCGCGCAGATGGACCGCCGGATGCAGAAACTCGAGTCGATCCGCGAGGAACTCGACGAGGAGAGCAACCAGACCACGCGCGGCCCCGAAGACGCCGACTTCGGGATCCTCACCTGGGGCAGCTCCCAGGGCACGGTCCTCGAGGCGACAGACCGGCTCAACGAGGCTGGCCACGACGTCAAGACGCTCTCCGTCAGCGAGATGATGCCGCTGCCGGCCGAGGACATCGCAGCGTTCCTCGAGAGCGTCGACGAGGCGATGGTCGTCGAGATGAACGCGACCGCGCAGTTCCGCGGGCTGATCCAGAAGGAGCTGGGCCGCTTCGGTCCGAAGCTCACCAGCCTGCTGAAGTACAACGGCAACCCCTTCGAGCCCGCGGAGGTCGTCGAGGGGTACCACGCCCAGCAGGACGGCGAGGGCGACACGCCCGGAACGAACACCACCATCCAGCCTGCAGCGGGTGACTAACCATGAGTGCATTCAACGCCATCGGCCAAGAACGGGAGATCGAAAGCGACGAGTTCACGCCGGGGATCGAGCCCCAGCCCACCTGGTGTCCGGGCTGTGGTGACTTCTCGGTCCTCAAAGCGCTGAAACAGGCACTGCCCGAGGTCGGCAGGACGCCCGAGGAGACGCTACTGTGTACCGGTATCGGCTGTTCCGGCAAGCTCAACAGCTACCTCGACAGCTACGGGTTCCACACGATCCACGGCCGCTCGCTGCCCGTCGCACGGGCCGCGAAGCTCGCCAACCCCGGCCTCGAAGTGATCGCGGCCGGCGGTGACGGCGACGGCTACGGCATCGGTGGGAACCACTTCATCCACACCGCCCGGGAGAACCACGACATCACGTACATCGTGTTCAACAACGAGGTCTTCGGCCTCACGAAGGGCCAGACCTCGCCGACGAGCCCGAAGGGCCACAAGTCCAAGACCCAGCCTCACGGCTCGGCGAAGTCGCCGCTCCGACCCCTCAGCCTCTCGCTGACGTCCGGAGCGTCCTACGTCGCCCGGACGGCAGCCGTCAACCCGAACCAGGCGAAGGAGATCCTCATCGAGGCGATCGAACACGACGGCTTCGCGCACGTCGACTTCCTGACCCAGTGTCCCACCTGGAACAAGGACGCCAAGCAGTACGTCCCCTACGTGGACGTCCAGGACTCCGACGATTACGACTTCGACGTCACCGACCGCCAGGAAGCAGCCGAGATGATGTACGAGACGGAATCCGCCCTCTACGAGGGGACCGTCCTCACCGGCCGCTTCTACAAGGACGATCGTCCGTCCTACAGCGAGGAGAAGCAGGCGATCGGCGAGATGCCGGAAGAACCCGTCGTCGAGCGGTACTTCGACGACGACGCGGAGTGGAAGCGCAGTTACGACCTGCTCGACCGCCACAAGTAGATCGGCGGAGCCACGACGCTCCCCGCGGTCAGTTTTGCGGTTTCGTCGCTGCATTGCCAGCGACGCAGCAGCCGGCACGCGACGGATTTCGCATTCGAAAAGATATTTTTGCTGCAGCGCCAACACATGTTGTGATGAGTAGCGAGTCGACGCGGGACCGAATTCTCTCTGTCCTGGAGACCGACGCGAAAGCCTCCTACGGCGAGATTGCGGAACGTGCGGACGTCTCGAAGCCGACGGTGCGCAAGTACATCGACCAGCTCGAATCCGAAGGCGTCATCGTCGGCTACTCCGCGGAGATCGACCCCAAGAAGCTCTCCGGACAGTCGATCGCGCTCGTGGGAATGGACGTCGAGAGCGAGCGCTACGTCGAGGCGACGCGACGGCTCCAGGAACTCGAAGAGATCGAGGCGCTGTACACCTCCAGTGGCGACCACATGCTGATGGCGGAAGTCCGCGCCGGCGACGGGGACGAACTGGGTGACGTGATAAGCGAGGAGATTCTGACCATCGACGGCGTGACGGCCGCCCACCCGTCATTCCTGCAGGAACGACTGAAGTAGCCGATCGCGACCGGCAAACCGCGGCTCGTGAGCGGCGCTTCAGGCCTCGATGATCTCGCCGACGGCGAAGTTCGACTTGACCTCGCTGACCTCGACCTTCACGCGCTCGCCGACTTCCGCGCCCGGCACGATGATCACGTAGCCGCGCTCGACGCGGGCGATACCGTCGCCCTGCTTGCCGATGTCTTCGATCTCGACGTAGCGCGTCTCGCCGACCTCCACCGGCGGCTGGGGCTGATCCGAGGCCACGTCGGCCGCAGGCGCACTGCTGTCTCGTGCAGCCGGTGACTCGTCCTCGTCGCCGGCGATGAGGGCGACGCGGTACGTCTCACCGTCCTCGATCGAGCCGGTTTCGAGTTCTCGCTTCGGTACTTCGACGACGTAGCGGTCGCCGTCAGATTCGATCTCCGCGCTGAACAGACACAATAGCTTTTCAGAGATTTGCACAGTAGATCTCCATTCGCGCTCTTGGCGGCGTCGACTAAAATTCTGTCGACGTTTCACTGGATTCAGTGATCATTCAAATGACGTACCGTCCGAACGCTTTGGCCCCTCAGAATCGTGGACGACGATCTCGCCGGGACCGGCCGGCATCGGCTCGTACGCGTCGCGCACCGCGATTGCCTCCTCGAGTTCCCGGATGGCTCGCTCCCGGAGCGCCATCGCGAGCTCCTCGGCGTCGGTTCGGGCGATGTCCCGCCCGAGCCCTTCACACTCGTGGGCGCGGACGATCCCCTCCGCGTCGACGGCCTCGCCCATAGGCTGGCTCGTCCCACCGAGCGCGACGCTGAACGGATAGGTTTCGCAGATGAGCGGGCGGTCCTCGTGGACGGTGCAGTACCCGTTGCCGGGCTGGTCCGCACCGCGTTCGTCGTCGGATCGATCCTGCCCAGCGGCACCGGACGCATCCGAAGGCTCCTCGTAAAACCGGCAGTCCCCGCAGGCGTCGGTCTGGAGCGCCCACTCGAAGGTCTCTCCCTCGAGTCCGTCCGGGCCGTCTGTGAGGCCATACGGCATCGGGCGCGCGACGTCACGCCAGTCGTACTCGGTCTGGTCACCGTCGTCGTCATCGACGTCGTCGCCGTCAGCCGCCACCGCGCTCGCCTGGAGTCGCCGTACCTCGTCGGGGAACACCGTCGCCGTGTGGGGCTCGTCGGTCTCACCCTTGCAGCAGCCACCACAGCGCGTGCACTCGAAGCCGATGGACTCTATCGCGTCGGCGAGGACCGCCACGTCGAGGTCGCGGGCACGTTCGAGTTCGGCTTCGAGGGAGTCCACGGCGGGTGAGACGCCAGCGACGGGGAAAAGCGATGCGTTGGGCCGGCGTGTGAACGGACGGAAACCCTTTTTCCTGCGGGCGGGGAACCCGCGCACATGGCAGACGACTCCGAGGAGCACGACGAGGAGGGCGTCGAGAACGAGAGCGAGGACTCCAGCGAGGAGACGTCGTTCCGCGAGCGCGTCGAGGAGATTCGCGAACAGCGTGCCGAAGAGGGCGACGACGAGCGCCGCGAGCGCATGGAAGAAATGATGGGCGGAGGCGGCGGCCCCGGCGGCATGGGCGGTGGCGGCAACCCCTTCGCACAGATGATGGGCGGCATGATGGGCGGAGGCGGCGGCCCCGGCGGCATGGGCGGCGGGCCCGGGGGCCCGGGGGGCGAATCCGCCGGCAACGAAGAGTTGACCCGAGAGGTTCGCCAGCTTCGCGACGAGGTGCGGGACGCTACCCGTCAGCTCCAGCGGATCGCCGACGCTCTCGAGGACGACTAGGGGCGTGCACTATTCCCGCGGCGAATTGGAGAAAAATTTTAGTGGTGTTGTCGCGATAGTATCCACTGGGGCACTACAGGACATCTCTTGGACCAACCTGTTCCGCCCCGACATCCCCCCACTCCCCCCGTTCCGGCCATGAGCAACGCCATTGCGGTGGAGCGAATCCAACGGCTGGCGGCCCTGGCTGCCGACGCGACGGCAGACGGCGACGTCGAGCGAGGGAGGTCGTACGTGCGGACCGCGCGCCAGCTCGCGCAGCGACAGCGACTCACCCTCCCGAAGGAGTTTCGACGTAGGACGTGTGACCGGTGTGACGCGTACCTGATCCCGGGGACGAACGCCAGGGTGCGGACCCAGGACGGGCACGTGGTAGTGACCTGTGACTGTGGCGAGATCGCTCGGTATCCGTACGACTGAGCGATACTCGATCGCGCTGAGGCCGTCGAACTGGGCGCCCGTCTGTGCGTGGTGACAACCCCACGTAGCGGCCGAACCCACAACAGGTAAACCGCACAGGTCCGTTTTCTCGGGCGTGACAGACGCTGATCTCCGGGCCGAGGCTCACGACCTGGACGTGACCGTGTGGGTCGGGAAGGGCGGAATCGAACCGGTGATCGACGAGTGCAACGACCAGCTCGCCGCTCGCGACCTGGTGAAAGTGAAGTTCCTTCGCGCCGCACGCGGGGGAACGACCGTCGAGGACCTCGCCGAGGACCTCGCCGAGGCGACCAGCGCGGACCTGATCGAGACGCGGGGCAACACGGCGGTGCTGCACCGATGATACCACTGCAGGGACTCGGGCCGGTCGAGCGGTTCCTCGAGGACAACACCGACCTCGCGCTGGGGACGATCGACACCCTCTCCAGCCTGCTGATCTTCGTGGGCGTCCTCGTTGGCCTCTACGTGATCGGCCGTGCGACCGTGTTGCCGATCGCCCGACGACTGTTCGCACGTCGAGGGCTCGACGAGCACGCGAGCAAGCCGTTGCTCAAGGTCGTCTGGTTCGTGGTCCTCTTCGCCGCGATCGCGATCGCGTTCGGCGCAGCGGGGTACGGCAACTTCCTCTCCTCGCTTGCGGTCATCGCAGCGGCCGCGACCCTCGCCGTCGGGTTCGCCATGCAGGACGTGATCAAGAACTTCGTCTCCGGCATCTTCATCTTCAGCGAGAAGCCGTTCCGCATCGGCGACTGGATCGAGTGGGGCGACCACTCCGGCGTCGTCGAGGACATTAGCCTCCGCGTGACGCGGGTGCGAACTTTCGACAACGAACTCCTGACGGTCGCCAACTCCGAGTTGACCAACGGCGTCCTGAAGAATCCGGTCGCGAAGGACAAGCTCCGACTGCAGTTCACGTTCGGCATCGGCTACGGCGACGACGTCGACGCTGCCACGGAGATCGTCGTCGAGGAAGCGGAGGCGCACGATGGCATCATGGACGATCCCGCGCCCTCGGTCCGACTCACGGAACTCGGCGACTCGTACGTCGGCCTCACGTCACGGATCTGGATCGAGAACCCCTCGCGAGCGGACTTCGTCGGCATCCGCGGCGAGTACGTCCAGTCCGTCAAGGAGCGCTTCGACGAGGAAGGGATCGACATCCCCTACCCGACCCGCACCCTCGACGGGGTCGTCGAAGTCGGCGAGCAGACCGCGTAATCGGCCCGGATCGCCGGGCAGAAACGCTCCGCTTTTTCGACAGGCGAACGCCCGCTACGTCGTCGCCTCGGGCTCCCTACTCGGGAGTAAGATTCACGGTCCCCTGGGGGGAACGACTGGGTATGACAGACGTGCTCGCCGAGAGCCTCTCGGAGAAAGCGGTGATGGGAACCGACGGAGCGGAGATCGGCTCGCTCTACAACGTGACGGTGGATCTGGAGTCCGGCCAGCTCCGAGACCTCGTCGTCTCGCCGCTGGAGGACGGCCCCGACTTCGAGTTCAAGATCGACGAAGACGGCCACTACCTCGTCCCGGTCGGACGCGTGCAGTCCGTGCGCGACTACATCGTCGTCGAACGCTGAACTCGGTTTCTGCTCGAATGTACGTTCTCGATTCCTCGGCGTTCATCCGCGAGTACCACACCGAAGAGCAGACGGCGACGATTCCCCTCGTTCGCGAGGAGCTCGAAGACGAGAGTGCCTATCGCTTCGACGCGATGGAAGGCTCGGGGATGCACATTCACATCCCGAGCCAGGAGACCGTCGAGAAGGTCGAGCGGGCCGCCCGGGACCTCGGCGACTTCGAGGAGCTCTCCGAGACGGACGTTCGGCTCGTCGGCGCGACCTTCGAACTCGACGGCACCCTCGTGACCGACGACTACGCGATGCAGAACGTCGCGGACAGGCTCGGCGTCGCCGTCGAGGTCATCGCGCACGACGGCATCGAGGAACAGCGCGAGTGGCTGTTCCAGTGCCAGGGCTGTGGCCGCGAGTTCGACGACGACAAGGATCGCTGTCCGATCTGCGGAAGCGGCCTCTCGCGAAAGAACCCCTCGAACGCGTAACGACGCCGGTCGCGGTGAAGCAACGGTTCTGCGACCTTCAGTGACCCAGGACTTCGGACGGCTCGTCGTTGCCGCCGTCGTCGGTCGTCTCGAGGCCGCGCCGAACGAGCTGACGGAGCACCTCCTGCTCGGTCAGGCCGTACTCGCGGGCGAGGGCCTCCACGGCGTCGCCGAGGTCGTCGTCACAGACGACGGAGTACCGCCTGGGCATCGATGTCACCCAATACCACGGGACTGGCAATAAACCCCTGTCAGACGTTCGTCCGACCCCGGGCCCACGCCGAGAAAGTGCTGGCCGGGGACGTTCCGGTTCCACACGTGCGTTGGTTGGCCGGCCCAGGGCGCTCAGCCCGGGAGCCCCACGCTAGCGACCTCCACGTAGAGGATCGTGAACTGGATGGCGTTGTAGATGCCGTGGGTGAGCGCCGGGACGAAGAGCTTCTCCGTGCGAACGTAGAGCCAGCCGAGCAGGATCGAGAGTGTGAACACGACGACGAGCGAGGCGAGGATCTGTGAGAGCGAGCCAGTCGCGTAGGCCGGGAAGTGGATCGCCGCAAACGCGACGCTCGCCAGACCGATCGCGCCCCACGTCGAGAACGACTCGCCGAGCCGTTTCTGCACGACGTTTCGGAAGACGAGTTCCTCGCCGGGGCCGACGAACAGGATCGACGCGGGAATGAGCAAGGCGACGATCAGCGGATCGGCGGACTCGGCGGTGTCGGCGAGCGAGTGATTCGACAGGCCGAGGCCCAGCGCGTTCGCGACGATTGAAATGGCGAACAGGGCCCCGACGAGGACGACGACGCCGAGCACGACGTAGCCGACGTCCCGGAGGCCCGGCGGATCGAGGTCGAGGAAGGACGCGTCGTGCCGGGAGTGCTCGAAGTACACGAGCGCGAAGAACACCGCACCGACGCCGGTCCCGACCGCAGCGACGACGTTCGCCTCCATGTCGGTGAGGCTCCCGGCGAAGCCAATGGCGCCGACCACGAGGACCAGCGCCGTCAACTGAATCCCGACGTAGCCACTGGCACCGAGCACGAAGGACAGCACCGCCTCCCGGAATCGACTGTCTGCGGCTGTGCCGGTACGATCCGTGGCGACCTCTGAATTCACAGGCCGATATAGCCACCCAGGCCACAAAGGGGCTCCGCACCGCGACGTTGGGCTATCACTGCTGGGCAACACCCGGTAGCGACGGCAGGTGCGACCGTGCTCACTCGATCCAGAGCGACTCGCGGTCCTCGATCGCTCGCGTCGACTCGGTCTCCTCGCCACGGAGGAGCGCTCGCGTCGCGTCCTTGCCCCACTCGACTGCCGGCTGGTCGAACGCGTCGACCTCGAACAGTTCGCCGGCGAGGACGCACGCCGCCTCGAAGCAATAGAGCAGTTCGCCGATCCCGTGGGCGTCGACGCGATCGATCTCGACGCGGACCACTGGCCGGTCGGTCGCCGTCAGACTCGCGGTCGTCGCCGCGCACTCGAGGTCGACGATCTCACCGAGGGTCGTCCCCTGGAGGTGGGCGAGGTCCGGGTCGTCGGGCTCGGGGACCGGGCAATCGGGGCGTTCCCGCGGACGGACCGTGGTGACCACCGTCGATCGGGGACCGTCGCGATAGCACTGGAGCTGAGAGTGCTGGTCGGTCGCGCCGAGCGCTCGCTGTGGGACCTGGCCGACGCCGTCCTTGCCGAGGCTCTCCGCCCAGAGCTGTGCGTACCACTCGCCGAAGGACTCCAGCGCCTCGGCGTAGGGCATCATCGCCGAGACGGTGGCGCCACGCTGGGCGAGCGCGTAAGAGACGGCACCGTAGGCGTAGGGCGGGCACTCGTAGAGGCTGCCGGCGAGCGCGGCGTCACCCGCAGCACCTCCAGCGAGGATCGACTCGACGTCGCCGCCAGCGAGCGCGATCGGTGCGAGCCCGACGGCAGAGAGCGCGCCGAAGCGGCCTGGAACGCCCTCGGGCACCGCGAGCGCGGGGAGGGCCGCCTCGTCCGCGAGTCGTCGGAGTGGCCCCGTATCGCCTGTGACGACGAGCGTTCGGTCGGTCCAGTCGACGCCAGCGTCCTCGAAGGCCCCACGAACGACCTGGACGTTCGCGAGCGTCTCCACCGTGGTGCCAGAGCGGGAGACGGCGACGAGTGCGGTCCGGTCGAGCGTCTTGGCGTCGAGCAGGCGGTGGGTGGGAGCGGGATCGACGTTGTCCAGTGTCACCACCTCGGCGTCCGTCTCGACGGCGTTCGCCAGCGTCGCGGCGCCGAGCGCGGAGCCGCCGATCCCGGCGACGAGGACGGTATCGATCGGCCGGGCGATCCGATCGACGGCGGTCGTGATCTCGGCGGGATCGGTTCGCTCCGGGAGGTTCAACGCGGCGTACCCGTGCTCGCCGTCGGCACGACCTGCCTCGATCCGCTCGTGGGCAGCCGCGACGCGGTCGTCGAGGCGGTCGATCGAGGCGCGAGCGACGCCCGGTGAGGCGTGCTCGGAGAGGGCACCGGCGATGTCGACGTCCATACCCAGGGTTGCCAGGGGCTGGCGCAAAAGCGTTCGGAGTGGGAGCGTGTACTCGCGAGGGGAGGACGATTTCGCCGGTGTCGAATACGCGTTTAGCGGTAGCGAAGCCGTTTCAGCGACAGTGAAAACGTTTCGGCGGCAGCGAAGCCGTTTCGGCGGCAGCGAAGACGCGCACCGGCCACCGGGAGCGGTCCGCTCCTTGCCGGCGACCCAAACCGTTTCCCCCGCTGGCATCGAGGGAGTGCCATGAGCGACGACCACTCCTTGCTCGTCGTCGGTGCCCACCCCGACGACTGCTCGATCAAGGCAGGCGGCATCGCCGCGAAGTACGTCGAGGCGGGACACGACGTGACATTCCTCTCCGTGACGGACGGGAGCGCTGGCCACCAGGAGATGGGCCGAACCGAACTTGCATACCGACGCCGTCGGGAGACAAAGGCCGTGGCGCGGACGCTCGGGATCGACTACGACGTGTTCGACCTCCCGGACGGCGAACTCGAGCCGACGCTGGACAACCGGCGGAAGCTGATTCGATACATTCGAGAGGTCGATCCCGACATCGTGCTCGGCCCGCGACCCAACGACTACCATCCCGACCATCGCTACACGGCGCAGCTCCTGCGGGACGCGGCCTACTCGCTGATCGTACCGAACGTCTGCCCCGACACGGACGCCCTCGATTCGAACCCGATCTTCGGCTACGTCGCCGACCACTTCCAGAAGCCGGCACCCTTCGAACCCGACGTCGTCCTCGACGTGAGCGACGTCGTCGAGACGAAGGTCGACGCGCTGCACTGCCACGAGTCGCAGATGTACGAGTGGCTCCCCTACACGTTCGGCGAACTCGACTCGGTGCCGGACGGGGAAGAAGCACGCCGGGAGTGGCTGGGGAACGACGGCCTCGGTCACCTCGTCGAGAACACCGAGATGAACGTCGCCGCTCGGTTCCGCGACGAACTCCGGGAGCGATACGGCGAGGACGCTGGCGACGCCGTCGAACACGCCGAGGCCGTCGAGATCTCGGAGTACGGCGCACCGCTGACCGACGAGGATCGCGAGGCGCTCTTTTTCTTCTGAGGACCGCGAACGGTATCCCTCACGCTATCGGACCGCGGGAAGTGCCCCCGGCATTAAGACGCTCGGGGCCGTCGTCTCCGACGATGGCAGACGTTCGGCGGATCGTCCTGGACGTGTTGATTCCCCACGACCCGTCGTTGCTCGAGTTCACCGACCGCATCGCGGAGGTGGACGGCGTCGGGGGCGCAACCGCTACCGTCGTCGAACTCGACGAAGACGTCCAGAATCTGACGGTCGCCGTCGAGGGGCAGCGACTCGAGTACGAGGCGATCGAAGCCACGATCGAGGACCTCGGCGGCACGATTCACTCCGTCGACCAGGTCGCGTGCGGTGAACGCGTCGTCGAACGACGGCCGACGCCACAGGACGGGTGAAGCGCGTGCCTGGGAGCCGTCGTCAGATCCTGCGCGATCTCCTCGCGGACGAGGCGGTTCGATCGATCTCCCGCCGGTACTTCGTCTCCAACGGCTTCGACGGCACGCTCACCTGCATCGGGATCGTCGTCGGCGCGGTGCTCTCGGGGATCCCCGACGGGCTGACCGTGATCCAGATCGGGCTCGGCGCAGCGGTCGGGCTCGGCACGTCGGCGCTCTGGAGCGTGTGGGAGATCGAGCGTGCCGAGACGAAAGCGGAGATCCTCCGCCTCGAGCGTGCGATGCTCATCGATCTCGACGACACGAGGATCGAACGGTCCCATCGTGGCGAACGGCTGGTCCACGCCACGGCGAGCGGTCTCGGCCCGACGATCGGGATCCTGATCCCACTTACCCCGTTCGCCTTCGAAGGCGCCCTGCTCTCGATGGTCGAAGCCGGTGCGATCTCGGTCGCGCTCGGCGTCGGGATCCTCAGCGTGTTCGGGGCCTACATGGGCTCGATCTCGGGACAGCGCTGGTACGTCTCGGCGGCGCGGATGGGGCTGGCCGGCCTCGTCGTCACCGGGATCAATCTCCTATTGCCGGGGTAGGCTCGTCCGAAGCGTCGGCGTCCTCGGCCGTCGCCGACCGCCGGCTGTGCCAGGCGACCGCGAGCATTGCGGGCGTCCCGACGAGGAGTACGACTCCGAGCAACGCCCAGTCGCCAGCGTCGAGCGCGACAGTGCCGAAGTAGGTGCTGAGTGGCGTGTAGAGGATCGCGAGCTGGAGCACGAGCGAGGTCCCCACTGCGAGCCCGAGGTACGGATTCGAGAGCGTCGGCGTGTCCCGCGCCCAGCGAACGACGTAGAGCTTCACGAACTCGAGGACGACGAACCCGGTGAACACCATCGTCATCGCGTAGTCGGTCATCGAACTCGCGCCGTCGAGCGTGACAGCCAGCAGTCCGAGCATGAGCGCCGTCGCGATCGCGCCGGCGCCGCCGATGAGTTCGAGCATCGGGCCGTCGATGATGCCACGGATGCGCTCCCGCGGCTGGCGCTCCATCACGTCGCCGCCGGGATCGACGCCGAGCGCGAGGGCAGGGAGGCCGTCGGTGAGGAGGTTGATCCAGAGGAGCTGGACCGCCGGGAGGACGAGGTAGCCGAACAGCGAGGCGATCAGGACGACGGCGACCTCCGCGACGTTCGCGCTGAGCAGGTAGGCGACGAACTTCCAGACGTTGTCGAAGATCGTCCGGCCCCGCCGGATCGCGTTGCGGATCGTCGCGTAGTTATCGTCGAGCAGGACCACGTCGCTGGCCTGCTTGGCGACCTCGGTGCCGCGGACGCCCATCGCGATGCCAACGTCGGCGTTCTTCAGCGCCGGCGCGTCGTTGACGCCGTCCCCGGTCATCGCGACGCGGTGGCCCTCCGCCTGGAGCGCCTGGAGGATTCGAACCTTGTGGGTCGGCTCGGCTCTGGCGAAGACGTCGGTCGTCTGGACGCACTCGCGGAGTTCGGCCTCGTCCATGCTCTCGATCTCGGTGCCGGAGACGACGTCGGAGTCGACCCCGATCTGGGACGCGATGGCCCTGGCGGTCGTGGGATTGTCGCCGGTGATGACCTTGACGTCGATGCCGGCGCGCTGGGTGTCGGCAATCGCGTCGGCGACCTCGGGCCGGGGCGGATCGAGCAGACCCTGGAGTCCGACGAACACGAGGTCGGACTCCAGATCGGCCATCGCTTCAGCCCCGTCGCTGGTAGCTGCATCGACGGCTGCGTCGGGGGGATCCCGGTACGCGAAGCCGAGCACGCGGAGGGCATCCTCGGCGAAGGCGTCGATCTGGTCACGGATCCGCTCGCGACGCTCGTCGTCCAGCGGCTCCGGTCCGTCGGGGCCTAGCACCCGCGTTGACGCGTCCAGCACGACCGTGGGCGCGCCTTTGACGAAGACCGCGTCGTCGTGAATAGTGGCCATCAGCTTCCGTTCCGACGAGAACGGAAGTTCGTCGCGTCGGGGCCGTTCCGCCCGGAGTTCGTCGACGTCGAACCGGCGTTCGGCCGCGGCCACGAGGGCGCGCTCGGTCGGATCGCCGTCCTCCTCGGTAGCGTCGTTGCAAACCGCCCCGATCTCGAGGAGCCGATCGAGTCGCTCGTCACCGCCATGTGCGAGCGAGCCGGCGGCCTCGGCGGTCGTACCGGCGGCCCCGTCACCGTTGGTGGCGACGGACTCGTCGCCGGAATCGACCGTCTCGTACGCCTCGTCGAAGACCCACGCCGCCTGGACGCGCATCTCGCCCTCGGTCAGCGTGCCGGTCTTGTCGGTACAGACCACGTCGATCGCACCGAGCGCCTCGACTGCCGGGAGCGTCCGGACGAGCGCCTCCTCGCCTGCCATCTTCCGCACCCCGAGCGCGAGCGTCAGGGTGACGACCGCCGGGAGCCCTTCGGGGACCGCGGCGACGGCCAGCGAGACGGCTGTCAGCGCGGACTGGACGAGCGAACGGCCGCCACCGAGGACGAGGAGCGGGACGATCGTCGCAGAGAGCGCGACGACGGCGAGCCCGAGGCGCTTGCCGAGGCGATCGAGGTCCTGCTGGAGCGGGGTCTGGCGATTCTCGGCCTGCTCCAGCGACGTCGCGATCTCGCCGACCTGCGTCTCCATTCCCGTCGCGACGACGACTGCCGTCGCCGAGCCGCGGGTCACGTTGGTGCCCTTGTAGCACATCGAGGATCGCTCGGCGAGAGGCGCGTCGGCATCGACCGGGTCGGCGGACTTCTCGACGGGGACGCTCTCGCCGGTGAGCGCTGCCTCGTCGACCTCGAGGGATCCCGCCTCGAGGATTCGGCAGTCGGCCGGGACGACGTCGCCCTGACCGAGCACGACGACGTCACCGGGCACGACCTCCGTCGCCGCGATCCGGGTCTCCGCTCCGCCGCGGCGGACGGTGACGGTCGGCGACGCGAGGTCCTGTAACGCCTCGAGGCTCTGCTCGGCGCGGTACTCCTGGACGAACCCGAAGATACCGTTGGCGAGCAGGATGATGGCGATGAGCACCGCGTCGACGACGTGCCCGATCGCGACGGAGAGTACCGCCGCGAGGATCAGCACCCAGATGAGCGCGCTCGCGAACTGGGAGAGGAAGATCCGGAGCGGGCCGCGGACCTCGCCGGACGTGAGTTCGTTCGGACCGACCCGCTCGCGACGCTCCGCAGCGTCCGCTTCGGAGAGGCCCTCCGGGGAGCTATCGAGTTCGTCGGTGCACTCCTCGGGCGGGCTGGCGTGCCAGTCCATCAGCGTCGATGCACGGCGGTTCCGCGTGCGTCCGAACCGATCGGGCAGCGTCGACCGGCCGGGGCAGTCCGTGCCGGATCGGCAGCGTCCATACCGACACCGACGCGCGCCACCCCCTCAGTGGTTTCGCCCGCTGCCGATCGTCGGGAACCGGCCAGGGCACCCGTGGCGAACAGAGCTATGCGGCACCGCCGAGGAGTCCTCGCCAATGCACGACCACCATCGCGAGGCGACCGACGCGGTCGTCGCCGACGTCCGCGACCGCGAGGAGTTCCTCGCGTGCGTCCTGAGCGGCTCCGTCGCTCGCGGCTGGGAACGACCCGACTCCGACGTCGACTTCGTGATCGTCGCGACCGAGGAGGAGTACGACCGTCGCCGCGCCGACTGGGACCTCCAGTACTACCGCGAGGACGTCAGCGACCGCGACGGCGTCTACGCCGACGGGAAGATCGTGACCCACGCCTTTCTGGAAGAAGTGGCCGAGAACGGGAGCGAACCTGCCCGGTCGGCGTTCGTCGACTGCTCTGTCGAGTGGACCGGCGACCCCGCCATCGCGGAGACGATCGCCGAGATTCCGGTCTACCCCGAGGACGAACGGATCGATCGCATCGAGACCTTCTACAGCCAGATGCAGGCCTACCGCTGGTTCGTCGACGAGGCCGCTGCCCGCGAGAATCCCTACCTCCGGAGCTACGCCGCGACCCAGCTCGCGCTCTTCGGCGGTCGCCTCCTGCTCGCGAACGACCGGACGCTCTTTCCCTACCACAAGTGGCTGACGCGGGAGCTACGGGAAATCGAAGCGACGCCGAACGGCATCGCTGATCGGATGGAGACGCTCGTCGAGGAGCAGACGCCGGAGGCGGCCGAGGCGTTCGTCGAGCCGATCGAGGAGTATCGGGACTGGGAGACGCCCGAGGCCGGGTGGCCCGTGCGATTCATGCTCGATCGGGAGTGGCAGTGGCGGCGCGGGGAGCCGGGGCTGGAGGAGTTGTGATTGCCACTGGGAGAAGCGGCTCGCGAGTTGCTCACAGCAGGATGCACCGTCTGGGATTTGAACCGGAGGAAGACGTTCCGGGGTGCTCGCTCCCTTCGGTCACTGCGCTCCCGGGCTGCGACTACCGTCAGAGCAAAGCTCTGACGACGTCTCGCTCGCTTCGCTCGCGAGACTTCCAGGGCTCAAATCCCTTCTGAGCTGCACCTGCTGCTCGCGTTTTGCTCGCAGCAGGATGCACCGTCTGGGATTTGAACCACGCTCAGACGGTCCGGGCATGCGGTTCGCTACGCTCACCGTTCCGGGCTGCGACTGATCTACTTCAAATCCCAGCGAGGAGCATTTGCTCCTCACATCCGTTCGTCGCAAAATGCACCGTCTGGGATTTGAACCCAGGTCTTCGGCTCGAAAGGCCAAAATGATTGGCCGGACTACACCTCCGTCGGACCTGCGGTCCGACGTGCCCTGCGCAAAGCGCAGGACAACGGTGCCTGCAAGCGGTTCTCCCGGTAGCGACCATTCTCCGTGAGAGCAGACTGAGCGGATCACCTACATAAATCCCTGGATGAGTCGGCATAACGCCGAACGTGACTCAACGGGAGAAAAATCCCCCTGTCGCTTGTTCGATAAGGGACTTCGGAAACCCAATGAGAGCGTAGCGACAGTGATCGAGAAATGCTGATACAGAGATAAATCAGTGGAGAACTACAGATAGATGTTCTCCGGATCTTCGTATCGTGAATACAATCCGAATGTTTCCTCGATATCCCGATGATCCCTAGCGATCATAGAGAGAACATGTCTTACTGGTAGCTCTTCACCGGGTTCATAGTGGAAGGAATACGCGTAACCAGTGTTGTCATTCTCACGAATGTGCAACTCCCATCCATCCCGATACTGATAGCAATAATTCGCATCCTCGCCTTTGGGTAGATACCACCGAGTATCCTTCAGGAAGTCGTGGCCTGGTGGATCAATCTGCATACTAATGCCCCATTTCTCTCCAATCAGATCCTTCCGAGGTAGTTCATAGTATGCATTTTTCAAAAGATCGAATACCTGATTTTCTGAGATTCGGCGACAGCCAATATGACCAGCAGGAGCTCCACAGTTCCGGCAAAGTGCTTCGCCCTTTATCCTCTTGTCAACACGTACAGACTCTGATGGGCGAGTCCTCCGATACGCCATAGTGCATTCAAACAATTCATCGCTTATTGAATAGTGTCTCACCAGAGAGTGAAAGTGAAATCGGTTTCTGACTCCCAGAACCTTTTTCCTGCCGACGTTTTCCATGCAACCTTTGACTCCCTCGAAAGCAATTCCTGGAATTCGCCGGGGCCCGGAGGTTAGACTCCAAAGGTAAAGACTTCGACCGAATGGCCCTACGGCGTTCTAAGCCGATCCGGGGGTGATGCGATCCAAACCACCCGTCAAAACGTCGCGGCGATCGAGCGCACCTTCGGGACGATTTACGCCCGGACCTACCACCAATCGATGCCCCACCTTGGATTCGGAAATACCACCGAAGCAGGTCATATACGGTCGTCGCAACGCAAGAGGTTGACGAGGAATCCATCTATCACATTCAGACTGCCAGACACCAGCTGAGGGAGTTTGAGCAGGAAGGTGAGATCAACAATAGGGCTAGGGAAGCGGCTTGTCCGGTGGGTGAGCTGGTCAGAGATTGTTATCTAGAATACGTTCGCACAGATCCGTGCCCTTCTCTGAGAAATGGTAAAATATGAGATATTCGCTATCTGGTGACCTCGTATATACAATTTCATGAGGTGCATCACCTATATTAGAGAGATTGTTAAGATCAATCTCATGGCTATTTGTACCCACCTGCAACCCTTTCCAAAGATCACCACCCTGCCCCTCTGCTACGGTGAGGTAACCGATTCGCTCGCCATCAGATGAAAGTGACTTCCTGGCAGAATTGCTATTTACATCCTCCAGAGCGTCTTTCATCTCGTCCACAAGGGTTGGATGAGTATCAGCACCGTCAATAAAGTGAAATCGAGTACTCTCAATTATTTCCAGCGTAAGGAAGAACCAAAGGCCATCCCTCTGAGCTACAGACTCACTACGAATCTCGGCCTTAATTAGATTCCCCGGTTCCAGACTGTCAATATCGTCAATCAAACTATCAGAATAGGACTCATCACGAGTCTCAACGTGCACTGGGGGGTTTCCCTCTACGTCACTAAGCAGCACATCCTCACTAAAGAAATGTAAAACACGAAATCGGCTTTCGATAATTTGGGCCACGGGAGAGCATATATGGGACAGCAGTTATCTTCTTCTAATCGAGGAGGGCAACCATGGCAAATTCAAACGGAGATGACGAGCCCCCGGATGTATTCTCGCGGTTACGGGATCATGAGGCTCGGGAAATTGAGGAAGCTCGTAAGAAATTCCAGTGGCGATATTCAACACTAAATAATGATTTCTCTGACCTCATGCGTCTGGGTAGTCTCCACGTTGCACCATCGAACGATGCAAACGAGCGATTACGAGAACAAGGCTATGTATTTGAAGTAGAACGGCGATTGCACCACTTCCTGTCTGGTTTGTACACGCTATTGGAAGTCCACAAGACCATTCAGGACGGAGTTGGCCGAGAATATCGCAATGAGATTTCAGAGATTGAGGATACCTTTCGTGGAATGGAGTCCTCTCGGACACTTCTCGGATTAAGACATTATGTTCAGCACGAAAATGTTCTACCCCTTCAGCCGCGAACCTCGACAGTTGAGGGCGAATCGGAATTAGTTGTCCTGCTAGACGATCTAGAAATGCAGGAGGATTACCAAGATGGCTTTGAAGCCCACTATGGACACTTGGAGAAACCGTATTGTGTCCCGATTAACGAGATCGAAACTAATTGGCCTCATGTAGAAGATTTCTTCGATGAAACAATTGAGTTACTAAATACTGAATTCGAACCAGAGTTTGGGGAATATGAGGGCCTTCAAGAACATGTCGAATCACTCACTGAGGAATTGCATGAAGAACTACTATCGGACGACCCATTTGGTGAAGAATTTTCGCCCTTCTCTGAAGAATGATTAATTAAATTATAACCTTTTCGCCAAATATATCTCATATAGATAATTTGTATCCCAACCCTGCACTTTTCCCCATCCATCCCAGTTCCTGTAGCCATGCCTACAGCCCTCTACGTCCGGGTTTCGACAGAAGAGCAGAATCTCGAACGCCAACTTGATAGCACTCACGACTACGCTGAGAATGATCTTGGCCAGCCTCTCTCGAACCTCGACGTATACCGTGACAAGTCCACTGGCACCGATACTGCCCGCTCCGGCTACAAGGAGCTGATGCAGGCCGTAGAAGCTGGTGAGGTTGATCACGTAGTGGTCCACGAGATCTCCCGGTTGGCCCGATCGCTCCAGGACCTCGAGCGGACCGTCTCACGAGTCACAGACAACGGCGCTGCAGTCCATTTCGTTCGGGATGGGCTATCCTTCGGAGACGGCAAGGAACGGCCCATGCACCGCCTACAGATGCAGATGCTTGGAGCCTTCGCGGAGTGGCAGGCCAGGGTCAAGCAGATGAACACCAAGGAGGGGATCGCTGCAAGACAGCAGGAGGACGGGTATCACCATGGCAGGCCTCCGCTCGGGTTCGAGAAAGATGAGGGACAGCTGATCGAGGGATCAAATTACGATCGAGTCTGTGCCGTTCTGGACATGGTGCAGAAGGGAGAACTGTCGAAGCGAAAAGCGGCAGGTGAATTAAATACCTCCCGGAAGACGATAACCCGAGCACTGGACAGATCGGAGTTATACATCTGAAAATCACCCCTCCATGAATTCTGAAGACATTTCTGGTGTAGATTCAGAGATTGCGCTTACAGCCTTGTTAGCTGCAGGAGTTTCTGCGTATCCCTCTCCCTCTTTGAGCATATACCCCGTCATCAAAATCATAGCAATCTTCCCGCTATTATTGACGTTAATTCGCAGAATGGCAGTGGTTTCAGGGAAGTCTGTTGACACTCCTGAAATCAGATTGACGACTTATCTATTATTACCATCAACATGTATCTCGATGCTCTATCTCATAATATACGGAATTTCGAATTCGGGAGGATGGGACCCTCATCCAGCGATTTTAGCGATACTCACGATATTGGTAATCGTCGCTGTTGCTCTCTCCTGGGAACTGTTATTCAATACGATCATTCGGGAAGGAGAGTCAGTCATTGGTGAAATGTCGGATAAACATCGGGGACAGATAATTGGGAGTCACCTCTCGACATTGTCGAGATACGTTTCTCCTGATCGGGTTTATCACAATGAGGTATATGTTCAAAAGACTCTCCGAGATTATATAGAAACACGACCATTCGAAGAGGCTTCTTTTGAGGAGCAATGGATCGTGGTCAAGGCCATCCTCAAAACACTCCTCGGATATATTATCCCGCCAATTTCATATGTGGTATTGATTTACCTCGCAGCCCGCTTTTCCGGAGCCATGCTCATCTCTACCTTTTTGCTGTTTTTCACTACCCTCGTTCTCTTTGGTGTAATGCGGCTCTGGTTCTCGAGTTACGGATTGATCCAAGTAGCAAATGAGAGCGGATATTTCATTTTCTTAGGCCAGATTGTGACCTATGTATTTCTCCTTGAGATAGTCTTGCTATGACCTAGAACTCGGAGAGGAGATCCAGCCCACCCCTTCGATTCGCGCATGGTCCCATCCTATATAAAGAAAGTCAATTGCGCACAGGCTGGGCGATTACGGTCGTTTTCGTCCAATCCATCAAAGAGAATGACTTAGCTATCGCCAACAAATCTTTGAGATACCCTGTTCTCCTTGAGCAGATATTTCAGATCTCTTTTGAGAAGAACCCTCTTCACCCGTCTCGTCCCCGATGCATCCAATACACGTGGCCTTAGGGAGATCATTGGGATAATCCGATTTAATCCCCGAATAGATTTAACGTAGATATAAGTCGTCCAATCCCATAATAGAGATGTCCTTGAGAAAAACTTCAGGAACGTGTCGTCCATTCCATGAGATGTCTTTCTAGGGAGGTTCTCTAAAGAATTATCAGCACCGAAATCCTGGGGGTTGATACTCTCCGTCATTGGATTAATACGGTCCCAGCTAGAGTTTCCAGAGAGTTCCGACCCCATGACTGCATGTGTATATTTTAATTCTGTTGCACCCCTTC
Source organism: Salinarchaeum sp. Harcht-Bsk1 (assembly GCF_000403645.1). NCBI lineage: Archaea > Methanobacteriati > Methanobacteriota > Halobacteria > Halobacteriales > Natronoarchaeaceae > Salinarchaeum > Salinarchaeum sp. Harcht-Bsk1. The sequence continues at coordinate 2,854,543 of NC_021313.1, read as the reverse complement.
CCTTCTCATTTCTTGCGTAATTACTGAATTTCAAAGTTAACCAATCACTTGGCCAATCCTTGTGCGCATGCTTTCCGATCTGCGAGGTGCCATGAAATGGAATCTCCTCTTCTCCAGGTCGGATAATGTTAGTCCATTCTCCTCCTTTACCGATACGCTTCAATGCATTTGCTCGAAGAGCATGATTTCGGTGGCTACCTGAATCGGATTTTACCAGAGTGGTGAGCCGTAGATCCTTGACAACTCCATTGCCGAAATTCGACAACCAAATAATAGCATTATCACCGTACCACTCCACATCTGTCACTTCGAGAACTGCCTCGTGCTGAGCTTCAAGCTGACTTGATTGACGTTTGTATAGAAGGACTAGGAAAATTGTGAGAACTACGGTGCCGATTCCCGCAATGACCTCGCTCCATTGCTGGAGCCAGGAAGGTGGAGTAGAGATCATACATCATAGCTTACCTTGGGTATTACAAATGCTGTGGTGGGATCGCCGAGGTGCCTAAACAGGTGAAAGGCTCCTAAGAGCAGCTGCAACATCAGAAGCTGAATTGAGAAGATCGAGTCGGTGTTCTCGCTTCTTGTCTTTGCGGTACCCCCTAGCTCGGTGAATCTCTCGTAGAGCTGTTTTCTTCGCATCTTCTAGCTGCCGTTTCTCCGACGTTGTTAGCGGATCTCGAGGCTCTTGGTGGCTTGACCAGAGAGTCTGCAATTCCTTTGGAGCACGGGAAGTCCGAGAGGGAAAACTTGACTTGAAACGATCAAACTCATTCAAGATCAAATACTTCTGCTCGTGGAGATAGTCCAGTGAGCAATCTTTGAGCTTATCGTACTGATATCGCTCCTCGATATCGTCAATGAATGACTCGATGTGTTTCTGGTTCGGGGTGGTTTGATCCATCACCGTGGAGTAGGATACGATCGCATTTCAATTGTCTGCTGAACTCCAAGACGCGAAGTTTATTATCTTAAGTAATATTTCCCGGGTGCAATTTGCCAGTGGAAACATTGTGAGACTACACCCGCTTCTGAAACCCTTGTATTCGGGTGTCACAGCACCGAATGCGCTTGTTTAGCTCGATGCCGCATCCATTTTTTGCAACCCCAAGGGTTCGCTTGGCCTGACCTACCGAAAAACCGATCTCCTGGTATATCGGGATATGAGGACTGTTGAATCTCGAATTCATTTCCGCATCCTATGCTCCTGCAGAGCCGAGCAAGGCCCATTGCACATCTCTAGTGGTTCACCGAATCACCATTGACGAACTCATTCCAATGACCATTCTGAAGCCATTGATTCACCCATTCACTGAGCCCATTGCAAGAACTTAGACAAGGTACTAGTATGGCTCCATAGGGAATGGCCGTCATTGAGCTGAAATCCTGAGAAGGGGGATGATGGTGATACCTCGAGTATCGCTAGCGGCTAGCCATATTCGGGTTAGGTGATCCAAGCTAGTGAGTCAGCGATCCTGCTAGCCTGTTTGAGTGAGCCAAGATAGCGGGAGTAGAGAGATTTGAAGCGAAAATTCACCAGCGACATATTAGGGTGGTACAAGCCTATCCTGCAAATTCTCTTATTTGTCATAATACTTATGTATATGGGGGCCATTGGTCTTGATGCAATGGCAGCCGAAAATGACGATTGGAACGAGGGAGAGCAGTCCTCGCCTCCTACTGATGATGGTCCGCCTGCCGAGACAGAACAGGCAGAAATCCAAGAGGTCCAGGTTGACGACCAAGAAATCGCGGAGAGGATGGATGAGGCTGAGGTGTTTGGCACCTACACCAAGAGAATTGGGTCGTACAAACTGCAGATCGGCCCAGTTTTCTCCAACTCAGGTACGTACTGGGTTCTCTCAATCTACAAGGAAGGTGTCACTGGAGCATTGTATGACAGCAGTGAACCACTCACTGACAATGACGCTGGTTGGCTAGGGATCGAGTCCAACGTACAAGAAGCAGCAAACGATGCGCTGGAGTTCGCAAATCAGAATTTGATCCCGTCTCGAAAATACCGTAGCCAACAGCGTCCGAGTCGGTCGTTCAGCGAGCTGGAAGAGATGATGGAGGAGGAAGATGCCTGAGACAGCGAGCATCCACTCGTTCATCAAGAGCCATCAGGCGCTCATTGATCTGTTGACCGAGCTCGATGATCAACGAACAGCCTACGAGATCTCTACTGCCTTCGAGGCGGCTGGGAGAGACATTCGGGAGGAGTTCGAGATCGAATTCGAGGAGCTATCTGACCGCGAAATCGGGATGTTTGTCACCGCCTGGGAAGCCACCCATCTCGACCAGAATGATCAGCGGATGATCGCGTAGCTCAATAGTTCAACCAGAGGGAAAACGGGCCAAAGCCCGGGGATGCACCTGGCTTTGGCCTGTCTAGCCACATAAAATTCATGGTTGAATACCTCACTCATTAGAGAGAATAGACAGTGCCAATGGATCTTGAGAAAATTGAGGACGTACTCGGTGAGGAGTTCCGCATAGCTCACGAAGAGAAAACGAAGGAGAGCTGGACTCTGGAAGAGTCGCTATCAAAGGATTGGACAGACAAAGAGAAATTGCCAGACGAGGACTCGGATTTCGACCAATGGACTGTACCTCAAACCCTGGCGGTTCATAACCCAATAATCGAGATTATCGATGCGATCCGACGGGAGTACAATATCCGGAGTGAGGCTCATGCGGTGAAGCGTGGACTTCGATATGGCCTTACGATACTCTCCGAGGAGTGGGAAGATACGATCTCCCAATTGTCCCGGAATAGGATTGTAGCTGGCGAAGTGAGCGGGTACATCCCACGAGGGGGGATGTATGATCGCTTCAACGAGACGGATATATTGGCTGTCGACTGGGGGAGAAAGGTCGATAGGAAGTCCTGGAGGATAATATGGAACCAGAAGGGGTTCATCAAGTACCTCTCAGAAGCTCTGGGAGTGGATGAGGCTGATATCGTCCGGTGGTCAATGATCATCGTCGGAGATGGACTTGGGCAGCGTGAAACGATTGGTCCAGCTCTCCAGGACAGGATTCAGGATATTCTTGATGAAATCGAATATAGAGTCAAAGATATCGCAGCAAATCGCAGATCGATCAGGCGAGCAATGATCGCAGATGCCCTCACGGGGCGATATTCTCAAGATGCTGCCGGACTCTTGCAGGAGAAATATCCCGATGTATGGCGCGAATTTCGCCCAAATGCTGATAGACTACAAAAACAGCTGCCAGATAGTAGAGATCCAAGTCTGGAAGGCACGACCGGATTCCTCGATGATATAAAATAATTTAGTATTTGTAACGGTGTATCGGCCCGTTACAAATTGAACTACCCCATCCGCTCTAGGGCGTCTTTCCGATCCTCTACCGGAGCTTGATCGTATTTCATGGTGGTTGTCTCGGACTTGTGCCGGAGTTGAACCTGAGCGGCTGCTAAGCCCTCCTCTCTGGTCATATACGTCCCCACAGAGTGGCGAAGCGAGTACCATGACAAGCTGCGATCAGACGTAGCAATGTCCCCCTCCTCGCAGATCCGCTGAAGGACGTATCGTAGTGACTGAGATCGATACGGATTTCCTTCGCGGGTCAGCCACAGTGCCTCTCTGCCATGATATTCCGAATAATTCTGCCGCTCCGACAGCCACCGTCGGAGGGAGTCGGAGGTTCGATCCGTTAGTCCGACTGTCCAGTTATCTCGGTTCTTACTGGATTCCTCCTTCGGTATTCGCAGTACACCATTCTCGGTATCTACCCAGCTGGTTGTTGCGCGCTCGACCTCGATAGGTCGGAGTCCGCAGTCGAGTGAGACCCAGACGAGAGACGGAATTTTCCATCCGTTTGCTCGGCTCCAGTCTGCCGGAACGACCTCTTCCATGGGCTTCTCGAAGCGTTGGGCGAGATATCGCTTCCAACGGGTACGTGCATCCGGCGAGAGATCGTTATAGGCGGGGATCGAACCGTATTCCAGAGCAGCTTCTCGGAGTTGGTTCCGCTCCTCTCGGGTGAGGTAGTCTCGAGGTTGGGATGCCGGAGAGTTGCGTGAAAACGTGAACTCGGGCTCCCACGAATCTCCTCCCCGCTCGTACTCTCGCCACTTGAACAGCCGTTTGAGAGCAGATAGCGTGTTGGACTTGTGGGTGTTCGACTCCTCACCCATTGCGAGATCTCGGACGTAGGCATCTGCATCCTCGGATGATGGGCTACTCGTGTAGCCACGCTGGTCCCAGACCCACCGGTAGAACTGATCAACTCGATATGCCGTTCGTAGTACCGTGTCTGCACTGTAGCCCACTGCGCTCTCGGGATCCTTCCCGAAAGCGTAGAGCCAAGTGAGAAAATCCTCGCGATGATTTCGATAATCCACCAGCTGGCGGTCGCTCAGACGCTCTTCAGCCGGTCCAGTCACCAGCGGAACGTCATCAGGAAGCATGGCACTCTCCCGGAGAATGTATTTCGGTCTGACATATTTCTAATCGCTGTACAGCGTCGGGGTCCGTCTTCCGTTGAGTCGAATCGGTCTGGCGCATCTGACTAACCTCTCGTTAATCTACGGAGGATAATCGCCAGCCGGAGAAGGAATTGCATGCACCGTCTGGGATTTGAACCCAGGTCTTCGGCTCGAAAGGCCAAAATGATTGGCCGGACTACACCAACGGTGCCTTCACTCGGTCCGATGCAGCGGATACAATAAATGCCTTCGATTCGCCGGACGCCACGCGAGTCCGTCACAGACGGTGGCACGATCGACCGCCAACGGAACCGATTTTCCGGACAGGAGCCGCGCAGACCCACGAGAATCGCACGTTCGCACTCCTGCTTCAGGCACTCGACCAGCTCAATCCCCACGGCGCCGGCCGCTCCACGGTCGGCGGCCGCAGCTTCGGCGATGCCCGTAGGGAACTCCGAGCCACATCATTTTTGCCTGTGCCGTGTGCCTCCATCCCACGATGCGATCCAGACGGTGCGTACTCGGTGCGGTCGGCAGCGGACTGACCGCGGGGTTGGCCGGGTGTACAGGGTTCCTTTCCTCGGGGGCAATGGCGGTGACAGCACCGGCGGCTCGCTGGACACCGCATTGCTCGTCGATCCGAATCTCCAGTCGGTGGTCGACCAGCCGGACTGGGAGCGACCCTACGCGAGGGCCTCGATGGAGTACGTCGACTGCGTCGCTCTGCGAGAACGAGACGCGCCCGTGGCGGACTGGGCGACGACGACGGGCGGAGCGTATCGCTTCCTCGGTGTCACCGATCCGGAGTCCCTCGGGTCGCTGCGCCAGACCGCGATCACCAGGTACGAAACGTCCTTCGCGCAGTCCCAGCTCCTCGCCGGCACTGGCGCCTACGCCGCGGGGCCGGTCGACGAACGGGGACTGGATAGCGAATATACGGCGGACGACCCGGACACGCGGATCGAGGGCCACGGCGTCTACTCGTTCGAAACCCACGGGAAACTCGGTGTCTCCGACACCGGCCTCGCGTTCGCCCGGCCGTGGAACTACATCGATGAGGAGCTAGAGGAGGCGACAGACGCGGCGTACGAGCAGTTCGCGACTGGACTCCTCCGGCGGTCGATCGCTCGCGCGAAGGAGGGACCGACGCCGCCCGACTGGCTTGCGGCCGCGCTCGAACGGCTGGGCTCCTACCAGTACGCCACGTTCGACCTCCGTAGCGCAGCGGGCCCGAATCCCGACCGGATCTTTGCGAGGAGCTTCGACGTCCAGGGAACGGAAACGAGCCTGCAGGTGCTCATGGCCACGCCGAAGGCGTCGAACTTCGAGCAGGTCTGGGACCCATCCGGCGTCGAGCGACAGTTCAGGCAGTGGCCCGACGCGTCGCCGAGCCTCGACGTCGGCGACCGCATCGGCGTCGCCACCGCGACGGTCCCAACGGAGGACACCGCCCTCGCGAACGAACCGGGGGTGTGAACGGCGTGGATCGCCGGACGGAATCTTCGCCACTCCACCGTGGACCGATCGCTGCCGGAGCACCAACGCCTAACTCCCCGCATCCAAATCACCGAGCATGCACACGGTTCGATTCCGCGATCCCGCGGGCGCAGTCCGCGAGGGCACCTGGACCGACGACGGCGTCGCGTTCGCCGGCCGCGAGTACGATCTCGACGAGGTCGACGTGCTCGCACCCTGCGACCCCGAGAAGATCGTCTGTATCGGCCGGAACTACGTCGCCCACGCCGACGAGCGCGACGAGGACGTGCCGGATCGCCCGCTGCTCTTCCTCAAGCCGCCGAACACCGTCGCGAGCCACGACGATATCGTCGAACTCCCGGCGGGGAAGGAGACCCTCGAGTACGAGGCCGAACTCGGCGTGGTGATCGGCGAGCAGTGCCGCGATGTCGCGGAGGCCCACGCCGAGGACGTGATCGCGGGGTACACCTGTGGCGTCGACCTCTCGAATCGCGACGACCAGTCCCGCGAGCAGAACTGGGTCCGCGGAAAGGCCTTCGACGGCGCCGCGCCGCTCGGCCCGGTCCTCGCGACGCCCGACGAGGTCCCAGACGACGCGCGGATCCGCCTCTGGCAGAACGGCGAGCTGCGACAGGATTCGACGTTGGACCACCTCGTCTTCCCGATTCCGGAGTTGATAGCGGAGATTTCCGCGTACCTCACCCTCGAACCCGGCGACGTGATCCTGACCGGGACGCCCGAGGGCGTAGGACCGCTGGCCGACGGCGACACGATCGAGATCGAGGTCGAGGGCGTGGGTCGGCTGGAACACGAGGTTGCGATTCCGAACTGACATGCACGACACCGCGGCGCGATACCAGGAGCAGGTCGACGAGGAATACGACCTCCACGTCACCGTCGAGGAGCTCCCCGAGGGCACGCACAGCGCTGCAGACGCCGCCGAGGCGATCGGCTGCCCGCTCGGCGCGATCGTCAAGAGCGTCGTCCTGGTCGTCGAGTTCGACGACGGATCGACGGAACCGATCGTCGCGTACGCGAGCGGGGAGCATCGCGTCGACGTCGACGCGCTCGCCGAGTACCTCGGCGCCGCTGACGCTCGCACGGCAAGCCCGGACGAGGTAAAGGAGTACACCGGCTGGTCGATCGGCGGCGTGCCGCCGGTCGGGCACGGGATCGAGCGCACGCTGTTCGACGAGTCGCTGCTCGAGCACGAGGAGATCTGGGGCGGTGCGGGGACGCCGGAGGCCGTCGCGGCGTTCGATCCCGAGACCGTGGTCGCTGCGACTGACGCCGAGATTGCGAGGATCTTCGAATAACCTGCGGCAGTATTCAACGAGCCAGCGACGCCGTTTGTCTTGCCAGCGGCGATCTACGAGGAGTCAGGATTCTCTGGGTCGCTTCACTCCGCCACGTTCACGAATTCGACGGAGCCGTCGTCCGTGTCGAGGATCGCGACGCTCCGGTGCTCCGCGGGAATCGTCGGGAAGTGGCCGCCGGGGTTCAGGACGGTCGTGCCGTCCACCTCGCGCTGCTCGGCCTCGTGGTGGTGCCCGTGGCAGACGAGGTCGTACTCGCCGCCGGCAGCGAGGTCGTCGACCTCGTCGAGGTCCTCGCCGTGGAGCATCGCGACCTCGAACCCGTCGAAGGAGACGACGGCGAAGCGGCCGTGCAGTTCTGAGCCGTTGCCGAGGTCGCGAAATGCCGACTCCAGCCCGTCCAGTTCGCCGTCGTTGTTCCCGAGGACGGCGTGGACTTCGAGCCCCTCGAAGAAGGGGACGACTGGCGGAGCGATCACGTCGCCGCAGTGGACGACGGTCTCGACGTCGCGCGCCTCGAAGACGTCCACGGCCCGTTCGACCGCCGCGACGTTGTCGTGGGTGTCGGAGATGATACCGACGAGCATGGCCGAGGGTTCGTTCGGGAGCGCCAAATACGCCGGTGGTCGGTACGGGGTCCACGTGGACAGCGGCCGAGACCGCACGATCGGGGACCGCCACCGCGACGCGCAAACCCCAAACCCCGGGGGTGCGATTCGACGAGCATGGACGTCTACGGACTCATCGGAAACCCCGTCGGCCACTCGCTCTCGCCGCCGATGCACGAGGCCGGCTACGAGGAACTCGAGATCGACGCCCGCTACGTCACCTACGAACCCGAGGACGCCGGCGCGGCCATCGAGGCAGCGGCGGACCTCGGCATCGCCGGCCTGAACGTCACCATTCCGTTCAAGCAGGACGTCCTCGACCACGTGGAGCCAGACGAGACTGCCGAACGCATCGGCGCGGTGAACACGGTCGACTTTTCGAGCGTGGGGTCTACGAACGGCGGTCGCCCGACGGGCCACAACACAGACGTCGCGGGCGTTCGCCGGAGTTTCGCCCACCACGACGTCGATCTCGACGGCACAACCGCCGTCCAGATTGGTGCCGGCGGCGCGGGCCGCGCGATCGCGTTCGCGCTGGCCGACGCGGGTGCGTCCGTCCACGTGGCGAATCGCACCGCCTCGAAGGCCCACGACCTCGCGAGCGACGTGCCCCGTGCGGAGGGTCACGGACTCGAGGCCGTTCCCGACCTGCTCGCCGACGCCGACGTGCTCGCGAACGCCACCAGCGTCGGGATGGACGACGACGTGTCGCCGGTCGACGCCGACGCGCTGCACGAGGACCTGGTCGTCTTCGACGCGGTCTACAGCCCGATCGAAACCCGCCTGTTGGCCGACGCGGCCGCTGCCGGAGCAGACACGATCGACGGCGCGTGGATGCTTCTCTTCCAGGGCGTGGCGGCGTTCGAGCGTTGGACGGGAGAAGCGGCGCCCGTCGAGGCGATGAATGCTGCGCTCCGATCACACCTCGAGTGAGCGCGGAGAATCGAGCCCGCGAGGGAGCGCTCCGGAGCCCAGCTATCGGTGACATTAACACCGGGGGCGAACGAAATTGTACGTATGTCTATCGTACGGAAGCTGAAGTCCCTCCTCGGCCTCGACGAGGGCGGGTCCGAGCCCGAACGCGACGTGACCGTGACGGTCGAGCACGACCCCGAGAACGAGGCTGCAGTCAAAGGGGCCGACGTCGAGGAGTCGACTTCGGGTGGCAGTCACGCGGTCGCCGTCTCCGGGGACGAGGACGAGGACGAGGCGGCTGCCGAGGAGGAAACTGAGAGCGTCGCCGACGAGGCCGAAACGAGTATCGAGGAAGAAACCGGGACGAGCGTCGACGAAGAAGCCGAAACGGGTGCTGAGGAGGAGGCGGACACGGAGGCGGCACCTGAGGACGAAACAGCGACGGCAGCGGAGGACGAACCCGACGAGGTCGAGATTCCCGACGCCGAGGAGCCCGAGGCTCCCGTCGACGAGGAATCGGACGAAGAGGAGGCCGAAGCAACCGAGGCGGCCGGCTCCAGCGAACCCGTCGACGTTCTGAACGGCATCGGGCCCGCCTACGCCGAGCGCCTCGGTGACGCTGGCGTCGAGACTGTCGGCGAACTCGCGGCCGCCGACGCAGCCGGCCTCGCCGAGGAATCCGACATCGCCGAGGGCCGGATCCAGGGCTGGATCGACCAGGCTGGCGAGTACTGACGCCACTTTCTTCGAGCCTGCCGTGTCGCCCCGTCTCGACCCACCGCAAGGACAATACGACCAGCCGCGCTCCCCTCGAACATGACCGAGGCGACCGTCGTTACCGACAGGGACGCGTTCCTGTCGACGGCCGCCGACGCGCCGACCGGCACGCGGGTCCCCGTCGAAGTTAGCCTGCCGGTCGACGATCCCTTCGATGCCTACCGGCGGGCTCGCGGCGGGGATGGCGATGGCGGGGCCTTCCTCGAGACGACCGGCGGCCAGTCCGGCTGGGGCTACTTCGGCGTCGATCCAATCGAGCGACTGACGGTCGGTCCGCAGGCCCGGTCTCGAAACGCCCCAGTCGACGGTGAAGGGTCCAGCGGACGGGCCCCGACGGGGGACGACTCGCCGACGCTCGCTGCACTCCAGGCGCTACTGCAGGCAGAGGCGCTCCGTCGCGGCGACTGCGAGATCCCGTGCCCCTGTGGCGCGATCGGCTGGCTGTCCTACGACGTCGTCCGAGAGCTAGAGGACCTGCCGGGCGAAGCCGTGGACGACCGGGACCTGCCGCGGTTCCAGGCAGCGTTCTTCGATCGGCTCGCTGCCTGGGAGTGTCCCACGACCGAGGGCGAGACGACGCTCCGGATCACGGCGTGCCCGGCGATTGGCGGCGAGGGAGATCGCACCGACGCGGACGCCGCGTTCGACCGCGGCCAGGAGCGCGCACTCGATCTCGTCGATCGGATCGAAAAGGGCGACCCCGACGTGCCGACCGTCGGGGATGCCGCCGGGGACGCGACGTTCGAGAGCGATTGCACCCCGGAGACCTACGCCGATCGGGTCCGGGCGGTCAAGGAATACGTGCGCGCCGGGGACACCTTCCAGGCGAACGTCTCCCAGCGTCTCTCCGCGCCGGCAGCCGTCCACCCCGTCGCGGCGTACGACGCCCTTCGTTCGGTGAATCCCGCACCGTACTCGGCGCTGCTCGAGCTCCCTGCGGCGGATCTGGTGAGCGCGAGTCCGGAACTCCTCCTCGAACGCGACGGGGATCGAATCCGGACAGAGCCGATCGCCGGCACCCGCCCACGGAGCGACGATCCCGAAGCGGACGCCGCCCTCGAAACCGAACTCACGAGCGACGAGAAGGAACGCGCAGAGCACGCGATGCTCGTCGACCTCGAACGGAACGACCTCGGAAAGGTCGCTGCGTACGGCACCGTCGAGGTCACCGAGTACCGTCGGGTCGATCGCTACTCGGAAGTGATGCACCTCGTCTCGCTCGTCGAAGGGAAACTTCGGGAGGGAGCGACGCTCGCGGACGCCATCGCGGCGGTGTTCCCGGGCGGCACGATCACCGGCGCGCCGAAACCGCGGACGATGGAGATCATCGACGAACTCGAGGGGACCCGACGCGGTCCATACACCGGATCGATCGGCATCTTCGGCTTCGACGGTCGCGCGACGTTGAATATCGTCATCCGGACGCTCGTGCGCCACGAGGATCGCTACGACCTCCGCGTCGGCGCCGGGATCGTCCACGATTCGGTGCCACAGCGAGAGTACCGCGAGACCCTCGACAAGGGCCGGGCGCTCGTGAACGCCGTCGATCGAGCGCTTGGTGAACGGGCCTCGCTCGCGGTGAACGGCGAGGCGATCGACGTCGATGCCCTCGACGAGGGAGGTGAGCAGCCGTGAGCACGGAACCGTCCGAAGCGAGCGACGCTGTCGAACGCACAGTCCCCGAACCGAATCCCGACACGGTGCCCGACGTGGAAATCCTCGTCGTCGACAACTACGACTCCTTTGCGTACAACCTCGTGCAGTACGTCGGCGAACTCGCCGGCGAGGTCGTCGTCCGGCGAAACGACGCGATCGACGTCGCGGACGTTCGGACGCTCGATCCCGACGGGGTGATCGTCTCTCCTGGGCCGGGCCATCCCGAAGACGCCGGCGTCTCGATGCCGCTCTTCGCCGAGACGGCGGTTCCGGCACTCGGCGTCTGTCTCGGCCACCAGGCGCTCTGCGCTGCGAACGGGGCGATCGTCGAGCTTGCGCCGGACGTCGTCCACGGCAAGCCGTCGGTGATCGAGCACGACGGAGCGGGCCTCTACCGGCAACTCCCGAATCGGCTGCGGGTCGGCCGATACCACTCGCTGGCCGTCGATCGGTCGGAGTTGCCAGCGGGCCTGGCCGAGACGGCAACGACGACCGACGACGACGGCTCGGTACTGATGGGCGTCCGCCACCGTGAACGACCCCACTTCGGCGTGCAGTTCCACCCCGAGAGCATCCTCACCGGCGAGGTCGACGCCGAGGAGGGGGCGTCGCTCGCGGTCGGCAAGCAGCTCGTCGCGCAGTTCTGCCGGCTGGCGGCGGAGTGGCAGGCCGGCGACGGCACGAAACGGACCGGCGGGAGCGGTGGTGATCGAACGTGAGTCCACAGTACAACGTCGACGGCGAGATCGTACCGGCCGAAGAAGCGACCGTGAGCGTCGAGGACCGCGGCTTCCAGTACGGCGACGGCGCCTTCGAGACGCTCCGGGCCTACGGCGGCGACGTCTTCGAGTGGGAAGCCCACGCCGACAGACTCGATCGGACCTGCGAGGCGCTCTCGCTCGATCACGGCCTCGAAAGGGCGGAGTTGCGCGAGCGGATCGACGAGACGCTCGCCGCCAACGAGTTCGACGACGCGTACGTCAAATGCTCGATCACGCGAGGGAGCCAGCCCGGGAAGCTCACGCCGCAACCCGAGGTCGATCCGACCGTCGTGGTCTACGCCAAGGAACTGCCCCGCGGGGGCGTCGACGGCGACGACGTGTGGGACGAACCGGCGACCCTCCAGACCGTGAAGACGCGGCGGATGCCGGATTCGGCGATCCCCGCGACAGCGAAGACCCACAACTACCTGAACGGGATTCTCGCCCGGGCCGAGTTGATCGAGACAGCCGACGAGGCGCTCTTGCGGGATATGGACGGGGCGGTGGTCGAAGGAGCCGCGAGCAACGTCTTCTTCGTGCACGACGACGCGGTGCACACCCCGAGCGCGACGCGGGATCTGTTGCCGGGCATCACGCGTCGGCTGGTGATCGATCTGGCCGAGGACGCCGGGGTGCCGGTCCGAACCGGGACCTACGAGCCCTCCGACGTTCGGGAGGCGAATGAGGCCTTCGTGACGAACACGACGTGGGAGGTTCGGCCCGTGGATCAGGTCGACGGAATTTCGGTCGGCGGTGGGGCGGTGACGGAGTTGCTTTCGCGACTCTTCGACGAACTCGTCGAGGAACGGCACTATTGAATCTAGCTCCTCTGCCCTGCGGCGATTGCAGGAACAGCAGACCGGTTGGAAGCCCCCGATCGATGCGGTCGCGCGGCTCGCTGCGCTCCTCAGTCAGTCACTTCGTTCCCTCCTTCCGGTGCTTGCGTCGCCGTGCTTCCCGCATCGATCGGCCCCTTCCAGTCCCACCCGACGGCAATCGGTCAGTCCCACGGAGCCCCTGTGGTGAGTGAAAGCTCGCGGATAGACGGGACAACTCTCCTCGTTGGAGCAACAATTCCGAGGCTACGGTTCAGATCCTAGAGGCTCTCGATCGCGAACGTCGGCTCCTCGAGCGACTCGCTCTTGCACTCCGGACACCGCGAGGGCCGATTCGCGGGGTCGTCGAACCCGTCGAACCCGCAGTCCCGGCACTCCGGCGGCGCCACGACGACCTGCTCGTCGGTACCGTCGAGCGTCGCGGCGACGTGTCGAACGTGGTCGATCGCGACGTCGGTCGGGATCGTGAAGTGCTCCGCGAGGTCGCTCGCAGTCGCAGGGCCCTCCCGGAGCCGCTCCGCGATCCGCTCGCGCGTCGTCCGCTCGGCGTCGGTCATGACTCGCACTCCTCGACGGTCGGGGTTAGTCGTTGCGACGCTTCGGCGCCGTGGCCGGCCGCTCGCGGGACGCGGAGCCAAACGGGTCGCTTCCGAAACCGATGGGTACAGGTGGCGGCCGCGCATACCGCGGTCCGAATGACCGAGCACATCGAGGTGCGGGGCGCGGCGGAGAACAACCTCGCGGACCTCGACGTGGACATCCCCCGCGAGGAGTTCACCGTCGTCACCGGCCTCTCCGGCTCCGGCAAGTCCTCCCTTGCCTTCGACACCGTCTACGCCGAAGGACAGCGACGGTACATCGAATCGCTCTCTGCCTACGCCCGGAACTTCCTCGGGCAGATGGACAAACCGCAGGTCGAGAAGGTCGAGGGACTCTCCCCCGCGATCTCGATCGACCAGAAGAACGCGGCGAACAACCCACGATCGACCGTCGGGACCGTCACGGAACTACACGACTACCTCCGATTGCTCTACGCGCGGACCGGCACGCCCCACTGCCCCGAGTGCGGCCAGCCCGTCGGCGAGCAGTCCGCGAGCACGATGGTCTCCCGGCTGCTGGAGCTGGAGGACGGCACCAGGGCGAAGATCGCGGCCCCGGTCGTCCGCGACCAGAAAGGCGCCTTCGAGGACCTCTTCGAGGAGCTGAAAGCGGACGGGTTCGGCCGCGTGGAGGTCGACGGCGAGGAGCACGACCTGACGATGGAGATCCCGGAGCTCGACGAGAACTACGACCACACGATCGACGTGATCGTGGACCGCGTGAAGCTCGATCCCGCGGACCGCTCGCGGATCGCAGACTCCGTCGAGACGGCGCTCGATCGAGCCGACGGCGTGCTGAAGGTGATCCTCCCGGATGCGCCGGACGGCGCCGCCGACTCCCTGGGGTCCCGCGCTCGCTCGACCGGCGATCTGGCCGGGGGCGCGGATCACGACCACACCGAGATCGAAGCGGTCGATGCAGATGCCGAGGAAGTGGACGAAGCCGCGACCGACGATCGCCTCGTCGTCGAACTCTCCGAGGAACTCGCCTGCACCGACTGCGGCATCGACCTCCCGGAGATCGAGACCCGATCGTTCTCGTTCAACAGCCCGCACGGCGCCTGCCCGGAGTGTGAGGGGATCGGCGAGACGAAGGAGGTCAGCGAGGACCTCGTGATCGAGGACCCCTCGAAGCCGCTCAAGCACGTCTTCGAGCCCTGGAGCTTCAACCGGACGTACTACCGGCGGCGACTCCAGTCCGTCGCGGAGCACTTCGACGTTCCCCTGACGACGCCCTTCGAGGACCTCCCCGACGAGGTACAGGACGCCTTCCTCTATGGCACCTACGAGGACGTCGTCTTCGAGTGGACCACCTCGAACGGCACCCGGCACAAGGAACAGCCCTTCGAAGGGGTCATCCCGAACCTCGAGCGGCGCTACGTCGAGACGGATTCGGACGGCACCCGCGACCACATCGAGGAGTACATGTCGATCACGACGTGCCCGGAGTGTGAGGGGACGCGCCTGAAACCGGTCTCGCGCGCCGTCCTCGTCGACGACACCTCGATCACCGAGGTCAACCGGATGTCGATCGGCGACGCACTCGCACACTTTGAGGGGATGGAGGAAGGCATGAGCGCCCGCGACCGGACGATCGCCGAGGAGATCCTCAAGGAGATCCGGGCCCGGCTCGGCTTCATGTGCGAGGTCGGCCTCGATTATCTCACGCTCGATCGCGAGGCTTCCACGCTCTCCGGCGGGGAGAGCCAGCGGATCCGGCTCGCGACCCAGATCGGCTCCGGCCTCGTCGGCGTGCTCTACGTCCTCGACGAGCCATCGATCGGGCTCCACCAGCGCGACAACGACCGACTGTTGAACACGCTCGAGGAGCTTCGAGACCTCGGGAACACGCTACTCGTCGTCGAGCACGACACCGAGACGATGCGACGCGCGGACACCGTGATCGACCTCGGGCCGGGCCCAGGCAAGCGCGGTGGCGAGGTCGTCGTCCACGGCGACACGGAGGACGTGAAGGCCTGCGAGGAGTCGGTCACTGGCGACTACCTTTCGGGGCGGCGGCAGATCCCCGTTCCCGACGAGCGTCGCGAATCCGACGGGGAACTCGTCGTCGAGGGCGCTCGCCAGCACAACCTCCGGGACCTCGACGTCGAATTCCCGCTGGGGAACCTCGTGGCGATCACCGGCGTCTCCGGGTCCGGCAAGTCGACGCTGATGCACGAGGTGCTCTACAAGGCCCTCGCCCGCGAGATGCACGGCAACACCGAGGTCGACCCCGGCGAGCACGACGGGGTCGAGGGCTACGACGACGTCGAGACGATCCGCATGATCGACCAGAGCCCGATCGGGCGGACGCCCAGGTCGAACCCCGCGACGTACACCAACGTCTTCGATCACATCCGGGAGCTGTTCGCGGAGACGGAGCTCGCCAAGCGCCGGGGCTACGAGGTCGGCCGGTTCTCGTTCAATGTCAAGGGCGGTCGCTGCGAGGAGTGTGGCGGCCAGGGCACCGTCCGCATCGAGATGAACTTCCTCTCGGACGTCCACGTCCCCTGCGAGGAGTGCGGCGGGGCACGCTACAACGCCGAGACGCTCGACGTCGAGTACAAGGGGAAGACGATCGCCGACGTCCTCGACATGACGGTCGAGGAGGCCTACGACTTCTTCGAGCACGACTCCCGGATCGAACGCAGGCTCAAGCTCCTGAAGGACGTCGGGCTCACCTACATGAAGCTCGGGCAGCCCTCGACCACGCTCTCCGGCGGCGAGGCCCAGCGGATCAAGCTCGCCGAGGAGCTCGGGAAGAAAGACAAGGGCGACGCGCTCTACCTCCTCGACGAGCCGACCACCGGGCTCCACCCCGAGGACGAACGCAAGCTGATCGAAGTGCTCCACCGGCTGGCTGATCGGGGCAACACGGTGGTCGTCGTCGAACACGAACTCGACCTCGTCAAGAACGCCGACCACGTAGTCGACCTCGGCCCCGAAGGTGGCGAGGCCGGCGGCGACGTGGTGGCAGCGGGGACGCCCGAGGAGGTCGCGCGAACCGAGGAGAGCCACACCGGTCGGTACCTGCGTGATCTGCTACCCGACGTGGAGCTCGACGGACCGCGTGCCGATCGGGAGGAGGCGGCTGCCCCCGCAGCGGACGACGACTGATCGCTCGCACCGCGAATTTCTTCGCGAGCACCAGTTGATGCCCACGCGCACTCGACGAGTGCCGGCGGCCACGCCTACTGGTTCACACACCACCAGTCGAAGCGACTTTCCGTCGAACGCGGTCGTACTAGCCTGATGAGCAAGGCCACGAAACCGGACGCCCCTCCACGTCGCCGTTCGAGGCCATTCGAGCGATCTACGACCACTTCTGGAGCGTGTTCTTCCGGGGCGTCGCGATCATCGTCCCGGTCATCGTCACGGTCTTTCTGATCAGCGTCGCGCTGTCGTACATCGGCCGGGCGCTCGGACCGTTCGTCGACCTCCTCGAGTACGTCGGATTGATCGACACCTTCCGGCAGGTCGAGCTGGTCAGGTTCCTGATCGACATCGGGATCTACGAGTACGTCGTCGACTTCCTCGCGGAGCTGATCGCGCTGGTGATCCTCCTGGGGATCGTCCTCGCCGTCGGCTCGGTCGGGCACAACCGGTACGGCGAGCGCGTGATCGAGGTGCTGGACATGGCGATCGCGTCGATCCCCGGGATCGGGACCGTCTACAAGAGCTTCCGGCGGATGGGCGACGTGATGCTGACGACGGAGGACGAGAACTTCCAGGACGTCAAGCTCGTCCAGTGCCTGGACGAAGACATGTACGTGATCGGCTTTCAGACCAGTGCCGCGCCCGAGGCCGTCGAGGACGCGACCGATCACGAGGACATGATGACGCTGTTCGTGCCGATGGCGCCCAATCACGTGACCGGCGGCTTCCTCACCTGCGTTCCGACCGATCGCGTCTACGACGTCGACATGACGATCGAGGACGGCGTCAAGAGCATCCTGACGAGCGGCGTCGCGACCGGGAAGGGCGCGGCACAGCGGGACCAGCTGACGCTCGACAACGTTCGCAACGTCGCACAGGTCGATCGGATTCAGGACGCCTTCGCCGGTCAGCAGACCGCGGCGGTCTCACCCGATGATCCGACTGCCGTGCGTGAGGAGCGGGCTGACGAGGAGCCCCCGAACGAGGAGCGAGGAGCAGTGGACGACGCCGACGAAGAGCTCGACGAACTCGACTGAGGCCCTCGGTCAGTCGGCGGCGCCGAGCGGGTCGCGATCTGCGAGCCGGTCACGATCGTGGGGCGCTGCGAAGTCGAGCTCCGGGCCAACCGGGACGAACCCGGACGGGTTGAGCTCCTCGTGAGAGCGGTAGTAGTGGGCCTTGATCTGGTCGAGGTCGACCGTCCGTGCGACGGTGCCGGTCTGGAAGACGTCTCGGGTGAACCCCCAGAGATTCTGATACTCGACGATGCGCTTCCGATTGACGCCGAAGTGGGTGTAGTAGACCGCGTCGAACCGGACGAGCGTCGCGAACAGTCGGAGGTCGGCGAGCGTGAGCCGATCACCGAGCAGGAATCGCTGGTCGGCGAGCACGGATTCCCAGTGGTCGAGCGCGTCGAACACGGTCTCGACGGCCGCCTCGTGGTCGGACTGGCTGTCCGCGAACCCGGCGTAGTAGACGCCGCGGTTGATCGGTCCGTAGAGGGCCTCGATCGCCTCGTCGATCTCGGCGCGGCGGGCCTCGGGGTAGAGATCGACGTCGGCGTTCTCGTCGTTGGGGGCCCGGTCGCCGAACGCCGCGGCCAGCATGCGCATGATTTCGTCGGATTCCCCGTTCACGATCGTCCCGGCTTCCTCGTCCCAGAGCAGTGGCACGGAGACGCGGCCGGTGTAGGTCGGATCGGCGTCGGTGTAGACCTCGCGGAGGAAGTCGTTCCCGCCGATCCTGTCTGGGGTGCAGCCGTCTTTCTCCGGGGTGAACTCCCAGCCGTCGTCTTGCCGGTGGGGATCGACGACGCTGATGCCGATCTCGTCGTCGAGCCCGAGAAGGGCGCGCGTCAGCAGGGTGCCGTGAGCCCAGGGGCAGGCCCACGAGACGTAGAGGTGGTAGCGCTCGGGATCGGGTGGATGCGGGCCATCGGCGTCGATCCTACCGTCGAACGCGTCGGGTTCGAACGGTACGTCGTCGGTCGCGAGGTTCGATACGTCGGCGTGCCAGTCGCCGTCGATGAGTCGTCCCATGTGGATAGGAAGGTGATTGGTCGTGATTCCAGCGCGATCCGGATCGCCTACAGCACGGTGAGGCCCAGGGCGTAGGGCCAGGAGAGCGTCGCGAGGGCGGCGAAGACCGCAGCGCCACCGCCGAGACCGACGTTCTTCAGGAAGTGGATGAACTCGTTCTGGCGGTCCATCCCCTCCTGCGTCCAGAAGTCGTGCATGATCGGCGTGACGCCGACGAGGAAGGCGCCGATCGCGAGCGCGCCGACCAGCGGGAACGCGCCGAGGGCGATCGCCGCCGCGCCGGCCAGCAACGCGAGGCTGGAAAGCGGGACCGTCAGTCCGGCGAGCGGGGCGCCCTTGCTCTTCGCGTAGGCGATCGTCTCGTCCATGTCCTGGAGGTTCCCGACCGCCAGAAATCCGAGCACGCTCGCGAAGGCCAGGCGGCCGAGCAGCAGTGCGAGACCCGCTCCGGTCGATTCAAAGGCCATCAGGCGACCACCTCGGAGACAGCGACGCTGCAGGACGGTCGGTCAGTCGTCGACACGATCGAGTCGAGTGCGTTGGTTCGTTCCATCGCGTGTCGACGAACGACCGCGGACGACATAAGTGTCAGGTATATTATAGTATACCGGGTGGCGTCGGTCGGACCAGGTGTACCGAAGTACACCGGCGGCCTACGAGGACCACCCGCGGCTCTCGGCGGGCAGAGGATTTTTGCACGAACGACCAGTTGTACCGCCCATGCAGGCGGACGACGACGTGGCCGTGGATCCCCAGTCGTGTCCCACGGCCGAGACCATGGACGAGATCGGCACCCAGTGGCGACTCCACGTGCTCCACGACCTGCAGGACGGTGAACTACGGTTCAACGAACTGAAAGAGGCGACGGGAGCGAGCTCGCGGACGCTCTCCCAGAGCCTCGACGCGCTGATGGAGGCCGGTCTCGTCGAGCGTCGGACGGAAGAAGCGGCGCCGATCGCGGTGTTCTACGGACTCACGGAGAAGGGCGAGGATCTGGAGGTGGTGTTCGACGAACTCGACGCCTGGGCCGAGAAGTGGATCGACCCGAGCGAGTACGAGGCCTGACCCCACTGGCGCCTCGCACGCCTCGACGGGCCGAACGTTCGCACGAGGCGGGACCGCGCACCGATGCGTACCAACTGGATTCCACGTCGTGAGGTCGTTCCCGAGTATTATGCTCCGAGCTACCGAACCACACCTTGGTGTCCCCGATGGAAGCCTTCGTCATGCGATCGATCGGAGTGACGGGTATCGTCGAGAAAGAACGGCCCGAGCCAGGGCCGATGGACGCGATCGTCCGACCGACAGTGGGGCTGATCTGCACCTCGGACTGTCACACGGTCCACGGCGCGATCGGCGATCGGGAGGACCTCACGCTGGGCCACGAGGCCGTCGGTATCGTCGAGGAGGTAGGTGATCACGTCGAACGCTTCGAGCCCGGCGATCGCGTCGCCGTCGGTGCGATCACGCCGGACTGGAACTCCACGGCGGCCCAGGACGGCCACCCGTCCCAGTCGAACCAGGCCCTGGGCGGCTGGAAGTTCGCGAACGTCAAGGACGGCGCGTTCGCCGACTACTTCCACGTCAACGACGCCGACGGCAACGTCGCGCACATCCCCGACGGCGTCTCGGACCACGAAGCGTGCTACACGGCCGACATGCTCTCGACGGGCTTCGCCGGCGCGGAGAACGCCGACATCCCGATGGGCGGTACGGTCGCCGTCTTCGCGCAGGGGCCGGTCGGCCTGATGGCGACGAAGGGCGCCCGCCTCCAGGGCGCCGGCGAGGTGATCGCCGTCGAGACGATGGAGAACCGCAAGGAGCTCGCCCGCGAGTACGGCGCCGATCACGTCGTCGACTTCCAGGAGGGCGACCCCGTCGAGCAGATCATGGACCTCACGGACGGCGAGGGCGTCGATTCGGCGATCGAAGCCCTCGGCGCAGACGAGACGCTCAAGGACTGCATCCGCGCGACGAAACCCGGCGGCACGGTCTCGAACGTCGGCTACCACGGCGAGGGCGAGTTCAGGCACATCCCACGCGAGGAGTGGGGCGTCGGCATGGCCGAGATATCGATCGTCACCGACCTCTGTCCCGGCGGAAGCCTGCGGATCCGCCGGCTGCTCAGGATGCTCGAGCAGGACAGGGTCGACCCCACGAAGATGACGACCCACGAGTTCGACTTCGACGAGATCGAGACGGCCTTCGACATGATGGACGAGAAGTCCGACGACATCGTGAAGCCGCTCATCCACTTCGAGTGAGCGGCGGTCG
This sequence comes from Salinarchaeum sp. Harcht-Bsk1, assembly GCF_000403645.1. NCBI lineage: Archaea > Methanobacteriati > Methanobacteriota > Halobacteria > Halobacteriales > Natronoarchaeaceae > Salinarchaeum > Salinarchaeum sp. Harcht-Bsk1. Next base: position 2,833,674 of record NC_021313.1, on the reverse strand, counting down.
GCCCGTCGAATCGACGGGAGCGACCCCGTCGGACACGTTGCCGTGACGACGGGATAGTACCTGCAATAATATCCAATTGCACTAGTATTACCGAGAGTCGTTGCGATCGTGCCAGTATGGGCGATACTATCGACGTCCGCCAGTACCGCTCCGAGGACGCGGACGAGGTCTGGGACGTTCACGAAGCCGCGCTCCGAGCGTCGCCACTGGCGTTCGTGGAGGAAGCGGCCGTGGACGAGGACATCTGCAACGTCGAGTCCCACTACATCGAGTCAGGCGGCGAATTTCTCGTCGGCGAGCGCCGTGACGCGACCGAAGACCACCGAGCGATCGTCGCGATCGGCGGGTGGCTGCCGATCGACGACCGGACGGTCGAGGTCAAACGAATGCGCGTCCATCCGGATCACCAGCGAAACGGGTACGCGCGGCGAATCCTCGCGGAACTGGAGCGCCGGGCGCGTGCGGCGGGGTTCGAGACCGCGGTGCTGGAGACGATCGAACCGCTTCGAGCCGCGCAAGCACTCTACGAGGACGAAGGGTACACCGTCGTGGAGACGACCGCAGACGACGTGACGGGCGTCGAACGGTATCGGTACCGGAGGACGCTCTGAGACCCGGTTTGTGGGGGTCGCGATTTGCCGCCAGTCGACCCCTTTTCAATGCGAGGCGGGGACGGGAGGGCATGACGCGAGATCCGACCCCGATCGGTTTCGGCACCTGGCAAAACGAAGATCCCGAGCAGTGCGCCGAGAGCGTGAAAAACGCGCTCGAGATGGGGTATCGCCATATCGACACCGCGCAGGGCTACGACAACGAGGATGCCGTGGGCGACGGCATCGCCGCCGCTGACGTCGATCGCGACGACATCTTCCTCGCGACGAAGGTCGACACCGGCGACCTGGGCCACGACGACGTGCTCCGGACGACCGAGGAGAGCCTCGAGAAACTCGGCGTGGACACGATCGACCTGCTGTACGTCCACTGGCCGCTGGACGCGTACGATCCGGAAGGGACACTCTCGGCGTTCGACGAGCTGGTCGACCGCGGCGACATTCGGCACGTCGGGCTCTCGAACTTCAATCCCGAACAGCTCGCGGAGGCACGGGAGATTCTCGACGCGCCGATCTTCGCACACCAGGTCGAGTGTCATCCCTACTGCCAGCAGGAGGAGCACCTCGCGCTGGCGGAGGAGCACGACTATCACCTGGTGGCCTACTCGCCGCTCGCGCAGACCGAGGTCTTCGACGATCCCGTGATTCAGGAGGTCGCCGAGGACCAGGACGCGAGCCCCGCGCAGGTCTGTCTCGCGTGGCTCCGCCAGCGTGGTGCCGTGGCAATTCCGAAGGCGACCAGCTACGAGCACATCGAGGACAACTACGGCTCGCTGGAGGTCGATCTGAGCGACGACGCGATGGAGCGGATCGATTCGATCGAGGAGGAGTACCGCGTGGTGGACTTCGACGGTGCTCCCTGGGACCTGGTCTAGGAATCGCTGCGCTCGGATTCGAATGTTCCGTTCGCGTCGGTAACGTGACCGCAACAGGAGACCACTTGGAAGCCCCCTCCCGCTCGTCGCTCCTAACTCGCTGTGCTCCTCGCCTCGCTCACTTCGTTCGCTCGGCTGCGGTGCTTGCTTCGTTACGAGCGACGAGCGGTCGGCCCCTTCCATTCCCACCGGGGAGGATCTGTCGAGGGTCACGAAACCCCGGTGGACTGTCAAATCCCGCCCAGCAGCCGCCGGCAGCTCTCGTCTTTGCAGAATACGAATCGCAGAAGCGGCGCCGACGGCCGATCTAATCCAGGAAGTCCGGCTCCGTCCGCTTCTCGGCGCGCTCGGCCTCGAGGTGTGCGTAAAAGTCGTCGGGGTCGACGCCGTGCTCCTGGCGCTCCTTCCGGTCGCGGACGGAGAGCGTGCCGTCCTCCTGCTCGTCGTCGCCGACGATGATCTGGTAGGGAACGCGGTCGTCGTGGGCGGCGCGGATCTTGCGCTGGAGCCGGTTGTCGGACTCGTCGACTTCGACGCGGACGCCGGCGTCGTCGAGTTCTGCCGCCACGGACTCGGCGTACTCGGCGTTGTCGTCCGTGATCGGGAGGACGCGGACCTGCTCGGGCGCGAGCCAGAGCGGGAACTTCCCCTCGAAGTGCTCGATGAGCATCATGAAGAAGCGCTCGTAGCTGCCGTAGAGCGCCCGGTGGATCATGACGGGGCGATGTTCCTCGTTGTCCTCGCCGACGTAGGAGAGGTCGAACTGCTCGGGCATCGTGAAGTCGAGCTGGACCGTCGGTCCGTCCCAGGACCGCCCGATCGCGTCCTCGAACTCGTAGTCGATCTTCGGGCCGTAGAAGGCGCCGTCGCCCTCCTCGACGCCGTAGTCGAGCTTCCGGTCCTCGAGGACGGACTCGAGGGCCGATTCGGCCTTCTCCCAGATCTCGTCGGAGCCGACGCTCTTCTCGGGTCGCGTCGCCAGCGACATCTGGTAGTCGAGGCCGAAGGTGTCGAGCACCTCCTTGATCATGTCCATGATCCGCTCGACCTCGGCCTGGATCTGGTCGGGCTTGACGAACAGGTGGCCGTCGTCGATCGTGAATGCCCAGACGCGGGAGAGCCCGGAAAGCTCGCCGCGCTGTTCCTTGCGGTACACCTTCCCGTTCTCGGCGTAGCGGATCGGCAGGTCGCGGTAGGACCAGGCGGAGTCGTCGAAGATCGCGGCGTGGCCCGGGCAGTTCATCGGCTTCAGCCCGAACTCGTCGTCGCCGACCTCGAAGAGGAACATGTCGTCGGCGTAGTTGTCGTAGTGCCCGCTCTCCTTCCAGAGGTCCGTCTTGAACACGTGGGGCGTCTCGACGTACTCGTAGTCCGCGTCGAGGTTGAGGTCCTCGACGAACCCCTCGAGCTCGCGGAGAATCGTCTTCCCGTTGGGGTGGTACAGCGGGAGGCCGGGCCCCGTGCGGTCCTGGATCGAGAACAGGTCCATCTCGTTCCCGATCTTGCGGTGGTCGCGCTCCTCGGCCTCGCGGCGGCGCTCCAGAAACGCTTCGAGGTCGTCCTCGCTCCGGAACGCCGTGCCGTAGATCCGCGTCTGCATCTCGTTCTCCTCGTCGCCGCGCCAGTAGGCGCCGGCGATCTCCAGCAGGTCCACGGCGCCGATCTCGCCCGTGGACTCGACGTGCGGTCCCTTGCAGAGGTCCTCCCACTCGCCCTGGGAGTAGAAGTGGACCGTGTCGTCCTCCTCGGCGAACTCTTCGAGGAGTTCGAGTTTGTAGGGCTGGTCGGCCAGGCGATCGCGGGCCTCCTCGATCGAGACGCGCTCGTACTCGACGTCGAGGTCCTCCTCGACGATCGCCTCCATCTCCTCGCGGATGGCGGGGAGGTCGTCTTCGTCGACGTCGAGGTCGTCGAAGTCGTAGTAGAACCCGTCGTCCGTGGGTGGCCCGATCGCGAGGTCGACGTCGTCGTAGTGGCGCTGTACGGCCTGGGCGAGGGCATGGGCGGCCGTGTGGCGCATTACCCGCAGATACTCGTCGCTGTCCTCGGTGACGATCTCGATCTCGGCGCCGTCCTCGGTCACCGCGAGTTCCTTGCCGACGAGTTCGCCGTCGATCCGGCCACCGGCGGTGGCGTCGCCGAGGCCGGGACCGATCTCGTAGGCGATCTCCTCGATCGTCGATCCACGCGGGACCTCGAGCTCGGAGCCGTCGGGCAGTACGACCGCGATGACGTCTGATTCCTGTTGTGACATGGCTGTGGCTGGGGTGTGTGGCTACGACGAGAACCGGTAGGTGAGGGAGTTATGCGGCCGAGGGCCGGCCTGTAAAGTAGCCACCTACCATCGTGCCCATTCGTACCCGGGAACCGGATATAAGGATTGTGATGGACGCAGACGGGAACGCTGGAGCACTCCCTCAGTTCCCTCGCTCACGCAGCGCGTGGTGCTGCAGTGCCGTCACCGCTCGCCCGTCGCGGAGGTCGTCGGCGAGGGCGGCCGATCGGAGGTCCGCGAGCGACGCCGTATCGACCCGGATCGTCTCGTTCGCGTCGAGGTCCTGTTCCGCGGTCGGCGTACAGCCCTCGGCGACGAAGTAGTGCAAGACGGAGTTCGCGATGCCGTTCACCGGTTCGGTCGTCAGCACGTGCTCGACCGAGTCCGCCTCGTAGCCGGTCTCCTCCCTGAGTTCGCGATGGGCTCCGAGGGTGAGGTCGTCGTCCTCGGGTTCCACGCTCCCGACGGGGATGCCACGGTTCAGCCGGCCGACGGCCTGGCGCCACTCTTCGATGACGACCACCTCGCGGTCGTCGGCGTCGATCTCGGCCGACGTCGCGTCGTCGGCGACGAACGGCAGGACGACGACCGCCGGCGGTTCGGTGAGGTAGTCGTAGTCCGTCTCCGTTCCGTCGGGGAGGCGAACGTCGTCGTGGACGATCTCGAAGCCGGGACACTCGTAGGCGACCTCGGAGGAGAGCGTCTCCCACGCGAGTTCGTCGTCGCTCATATCGGCGAGTCCGGACGCTCCCGAGATGAGTGGTTCGCTTCGGGCGCGAACGAAGAGTTCCCGCAACCCCCTGTGTGAACATCCCCACCAGCCACGGGTAGGGACCCCACGAGCGCCGGGCGTCAGGCCGCCTTGAGGAGATCCGTCGCGCCGATCGACTCGGTGACCATCCACGCGACGAACACGGCGTAGGCGAGCAGGAGGAGGTAGGACTCCCACCGGTAGAGCGTGAGATCGGTCCGCAAGAACGTGAAGAGGAGCACGGTCGCGAGCGTGAGGACGCCGAAGAGCGGGAGCGCGACCGCGAAGTTGATCGTCAGGCTCCCGACGAGCACGACGCCGACGGGGATCGCGACGAGCAGGTCGAACGTGTTCGAGCCGAGGACGTTTCCGAGGCTGGTCGTCCCGTTCCCACCCGACGCCGAACGAACGCTCACCAGCGTATCGGGCAGACTCGTCGCCGCTGCGAGGATCGTCACGCCCGCGAGGAACTCTGGGACTCCGAGCGCTGCGCCGAGGAACTCCACGCTACCAACGAGGAACTCGACGGCGACCAGGATGACGAGGAGGCCTGCGGCCAGCTTGCCCCAGGCCGGGAGGACATCGACGCCCTCGCCCTCGTCGCCGGGCGTGTGATCGCCGACGTCCTGCCACTGGATGAAGAGGTACAGTCCGTAGAGCAATAGCGGGATCACCGCGAGCGGCCGCGTGATCTCGCCGCTGAGGGCGTCGGCACTCTCGACGGGTTCGTAGATCACCGCGAGCGCGAACGTGATGATCAGCGCGGAGACCGCGATCATGTAGAACTGCGCCTCCTTGTAGACGATCGCGCGGTTCGCGTCGAGTTCCTCGCCCTCCGTCGATAGCCCGGAGAGCGCCGGGATCACTAGCACGTTGAACAGCGCGGAGCCGACGATAGCGCCGACGCCGAGGTCGAACGCGCCTGCAAACGCCGCGATCACCACGCTCGCGAACTCCGGGAAACTGGAACCGACGGCGACGACCACCGAGCCCTGGACGACCGGTGGGAGGCCGTAGTACGCCGAGAGGTCTTCAGCGGAGGTCTCGAGCCAGGCGCTCCCGATCCAGACCGCGACCGACGCGATGGCGATCACGACGAGGTGAACCGGGGTGACGTCCGGAACGATGCCGCTGATGACCATGCTAGACGGAACGTCCCGAGCGACGCTACAAGTGAGTGGCTATCCGATCTGGGAAATCGTGAAGCGGAGGGTCGCTACCCCGTAGCGATCAGTCGTACTCGTAGAAGCCCTGGCCGGTCTTCTTCCCGAGGTGGCCGGCTTCGACCTTCCGCTTCAGGAGGTACGCCGGCGTGTAGCGGTCGCCCAGTTCGTCGTGGAGCGTTTCGGAGGCGTGCAGACAGACGTCCAGCCCGATGTGGTCGGCGAGTTCGAGTGGCCCCATCGGCACGTTCGTGCCGAGTGTCATCCCGCGATCGATGTCCTCCTTCGTCGCGACGCCCTCGTCGAAGGCGCGGACTCCCTCGTTGATCCAGGGTATGAGGATCCGGTTCGTGACGAAGCCTGGCTTGTCGTCGGACTCCCAGGTCTCCTTGTCGAGGTCCGCGGCAAGTTCGTGGGCGAGGTCGACGGTATCCGGCGCCGTCGATTCCCCGGTCACGACCTCGACGCCGTCCATGATCGGCACGGGATTCATGAAGTGGAGGCCGACGACGTGGTCCGGACGATTCGTCGATGCCGCGATGGACGTGATCGAGAGCGTGCTGGTGTTCGTCGCGAGGACGACGTCCTCGTCGACGATCCGGTCGAGGTCTGCGAACGTCTCCTGCTTGATCTCGAGGTCCTCGACGATCGCCTCGATCACGAGGTCACAGGGGGCGAGGTCCTCGAGGTCGGTGGTGCCGTCGACCCGTCCGACGATCCGATCGACGTCGTCTGAGGGAATCGCGTCGCGATCCGCGAGCCGGTCGAGGCTCGACTCGATCGAGTCGAACCCGTTCTGCACCAGGTCGCGGTCGACGTCCCGCATCGCGACCTCGTAGCCGGCGGTCGCGAGCACCTGTGCGATGCCGGCGCCCATCGTTCCGGCACCGACGACGCCGACGCGATCGATCTCGTCGAGTGATCGAACCATACTCGAATCGTCGGCAGCCCGATCCCTAAGCGTGCCGATGCCGTCGACGTGATACTCGACATACCAGTCAGATAGTGCACGGGACAGGGACGATACTGCATTCATTTCGACATCGACTCACGAGTCGACTGTGCGAAACCGGGCGATACCAGCGCGCAGGACCGGACCGAACCGAGACCTCTCGATGGAGATACACCCGTCAGACATAGCTACGAAATCGGCCATGACGTTGAAGATACTCCACATGGATCCCCCCGCATGGGACCGCCGGAGACCGCGCAGGAGGACGATCCAGCCGTGACGGGGTCGGGCGAGGAGTCCCGGGAAGCGACCTCGCTCGAGGACCTCTCCTTCGTCGGCGCGTCGACGGCGGCCACGCTCTCCGCTGCTGACATCTCAGTCGAGGACGTCGACGAGAAGACCGTCTCCTACCGCGAACTGGTCGAGGCAGGTGTCAACCCGGGCGTCGCTGGCAAGATCCGGCGGGAACACTCGTTGCACTGGACCCACGACGAGGAGGCGTTCGACCTCGACCGGCGTTCGAAAAACGTGCGTGGGCTGCGTGAGGGCGAACGCGAGTGGGTCGCCTCGACGGAGGGCACCGAACTCGAGGTATCGACCGACCGTCCCGCGAGCCAGAACGATGACAGCGACGGCAGTCAGGACGTCGACGGATGGTACGACGGCAACGGTGATCGGATCGGGACGAACGAAGTGACCGGAACGGCGATGGACGGCGACGCTGCAGACGACGAACTCGCTGGGGACGGCGAAGACCCGTTCTCCGCTGAGGCAGCCTGGCGAGAGCGAGCATCGAGCCCCTCGGTCGCGACGGTCGGTCCGGTTCCAGCCGACGCGGCCGAGGCGCTCGAAACGGTCGGCGTCGAGACCGTCCGACAGCTCGCGACGGCGAACGTGGACCGGCTCGCGACGGAACTCGGACTCGATCGCGACGACCTCGATTACTGGCAAGCACTGGCGGCCCAGCGTATCGAATGAGCTGCGGCGGTGGCCGAAAGTAGCGTCGAGGAGTAACGACTATACAGCTGTGTACCGCGTTACGAAATAGAATGCACTCTCCGGCGCGGTGTGATCGTCCGGGCTGCGATCCGACCCGTCAATCCGGCAGACGACGTCGTTGGACGACGGTGATCCGACCGTGAGCACGGTCCACGCGGACGCGACCGTCGACGAGATTCTCGAAGAGCTGCTCGCCACGGCCCCCGAACTCCGGTCCCTCCAGGCCGCGCGCCGTGGTGGCGAGACGGACGAAGAGAATCCGACCGGCGACGAGTTGATCGCCGCCGACGCTGCCGCCGACGAGCACCTCGTCGACGCTCTCGCCGCCATCGACGGCGTCGGCACCGTGGCCAGCGAGGAGCGCGCCGAACTGGTGGACGCGGGCGACGGACTCTCGGTCACGGTCGATCCGCTCGACGGCTCCTCGAACCTCGCGGCGAACGCACCCACGGGGACGATCCTGGGCGTGTACGACGCCGACCTCCCCGCACCGGGACGCTCGATTCTCGCGTCCGCAATGGTGGTCTACGGCCCAGTGACGACGGCCTACGTCGCGATCGAGGGCGAGGGCGTCACCGAATACGAACTGCCCCCGGGCGACGACGCCGAGCCGACTGTCGCCGAGGCCGACGTCACGATCCCGAACGATCCCACGATCTACGGCGTCGGCGGCGGCGACGACGACTGGCCCGAGCCGGTCGCCGACGTGGTCGACGCGCTCCGCGAGCAGCACAAACTTCGCTACAGCGGCGCGCTCGTCGCCGACGTCTCCCAGGTGCTCACCAGCGGTGGCCTGTTCGCCTATCCCCAGCTCGAATCGAGTCCGACCGGGAAGCTCCGGCACCAGTTCGAGGTCGGCCCGATCGCCTTCCTCGTCGAGTCGGCTGGCGGCGCGTCGACCGACGGCAACGGATCCTTGCTCGATCGGCCGGCCCAGGAGCTCCACGGCCGCTCGCCGATCTACGTCGGGAGCGAGGCTGCGATCGAGCGCGTCGAAGCGATCCTCGGCGATCGAGTCGAGTAACGGAGCGGACCGGTCGCCACACCCGGGGACAGAATCGCACACTAGCGACGGGAATCGCATCGACCGGTGGGGAAAACGGTTTGGGGGTACCACCACCATGCAGAATCATGAAGCTCCGGATCGAGGCGACCGCCAGCGACGAGGAGGCGTCGGCGATCGCCGCCGCGCTCGCAGAGCATCTGGGTGAGTCAGTCGAGGTCGTCGCGGGCGACGGTGACGAACCGATTGCGAGCGCCGATCCGCCGGCGGACGCCTCGGCTGCCGGCGACGCGGACGAGTCCGCGGCCGAAGCGGAAGCGGCGGCGGAGGACCTGGGACCCACTGAACGCGAGGAGCACCTCCGCGAACTGCTCGAGGATCAGTACGAGGGCGGCCCCGAGAAGTACCGCGATCGCCTCGACGAGCAGGGGAAGCTGTTCGTTCGCGACCGACTCAAACTCTGGTTCGGCGAGGACGACGAGGGAAGCGCCGACATCGCGTTCGAGGACGGCACGTTCGCGAACTTCGACTCCTGGCACCCCGACAGCCCCGACGTCGACGAGTACGATCCGGACTCGCGCCTCCCTGCGGACGGCCTCTTGACAGGCGCCGCGGAGTTCGAGGGCCGAGACGTCCACTTCATGGCCAACGACTTCACCGTCAAGGCCGGCTCGATGGCAGAGCGCGGCGTCGAGAAGTTCCTCCGGATGCAACAGCGCGCGCTCAAGTCCGGCCAGCCGGTGCTCTACCTGATGGACTCCTCGGGCGGCCGGATCGACCAGCAGACCGGCTTTTTCGCGAACCGCGAGGGCATCGGGAAGTACTACTACAACCACTCGATGCTCTCGGGGCGCGTCCCCCAGATTTGCGTGCTCTACGGGCCCTGTTTCGCCGGCGCGGCCTACACGCCCGTCTTCGCCGACTTCACGATCATGGTCGAGGGGATGTCCTCGATGGCGATCGCCTCGCCGCGGATGGTCGAGATGGTCACTGGCGAGGAGATTACGGCGGACGAACTCGGCGGTCCAGAGGTCCACACCCAGGAGTCCGGCTCCGCGGACCTGATCGCCAGGGACGAGGAACACGCTCGTGAACTCGTCGCGCAGTTGCTGTCGTACCTTCCCGACAGCGCCGAGGACTCGCCGCCCCAGCAGGAGACGGTTGCGCCCGTCGCGTCACCCGAGGGCATCGACTCGGTGATTCCCCAGCACCCCGATCGGGGCTACGACATGACGGACCTGGTCGATCGGGTCGTCGACGGCGATTCCTGGTTCGAACTCCGGCCGAACTACGGCGGCGAGATACTGACCGGGTTCGCGCGGATCGACGGCCGGCCGGTCGGGATCGTCGCGAACCAGCCCGCGAAGCGCGCGGGTGCGATCTTCCCGGACGCCGCGGAGAAGGCCGCGGAGTTCATCTGGACCGCCGACGCCTACGACGTGCCGATCCTGTACCTCTGTGACACGCCTGGGTTCATGGCCGGCTCCTCCGTCGAAAAAGAGGGCATTCTCGAGAAGGGCAAGAAGTTCATCTACGCGACCTCTTCCGCGACGGTGCCCCAGCAGACTGTCGTGGTGCGGAAAGCCTACGGCGCCGGCATCTACGCGATGGGTGGGCCTGCCTACGATCCCGAGAGCGTGCTGGCGCTCCCCTCCGGCGAGATCGGGATCATGGGCCCCGAGGCCGCCATCAACGCGGTCTACGCACGAAAGCTCGCCGAGATCGAGGACGAGGAGGAGCGCGCCGAGCGCGCCGACGAACTCCGGGAGGAGTACCGGCGTGACATCGACGCGATGCGGATGGCCAGCGAGGTCGTCATCGACGAGGTGATCCCGCCCAGCGAACTGCGAACCGAACTCGCCGCGCGATTCGCCTTCTACGAGGACGTCGAGACCGAGCTTCCCGACAAGAAACACGGCACCGTGCTCTGATTTCGACGGCTGAGAACCAGCGGTGGCGAGCGGTTCTCACTGACGCGGGCGGTGTGACGCGGTAGAAGCCCGTGCGATCGCGTGGTTTGCTCTCGACGGCCGGCGACGACTTCGCTCAGTGAGCAGTCACAACGCACGCGATTCCCGGCCCTGATAATTATATTCGGTCTGTAGTCTGCGATAGTACAATACGTAACCATTATGAAAACAGTGGTCCCACTATTTGGTGGCACCTGCCCCCGTTCCATGGCACTCCTCGAACCCCTCCCGGCGCCCGCCGGACGATCGTCCACCCAGAAGGGCGAGTCGCTGACGGCCCACTTCGGGGCCATACTCGCCCGGAACGAACGGTGGCTCTGGGCCGTCGCGGTCCTCGCGCTGCTCGCCGACGTGGTGACGACGCTCGTCGGACTGCAAACGGGACTCGCGGAAGGGAATCCCGTCGTCGCCGGGGCGCTCGCGGACGCAGGGCTGCTCGGATTTTTCGGCGTCAAAGTCGGCGTCCTCGCGCTCGCGGTCGGTGGACGGATCGCCGCGCCCGGGTTTCGCGTGGCGATCCCGCTCGGTATCGCGGTGCCCTGGCTCGCCGCTGCAGGAACGAACGCATTGTTGCTGTTCGCCGTCGCCTGAGCAGCGTCCAACGACGCGTACACTGGTCGACGGCCCACAATCCCGTCGCCGTCCCCGAAATCCGCCCCGGTCGCATCATTTATGCACGCCCCTGTGCAAGAGCGGGGCATGGTTCGGTGTGAGATGTGCGGCGCCAGTACGTCGTCGCCGAAGACTATCAAGGTCGAGGGCGCCGAACTCGAGGTCTGTTCGGACTGTACGGACTTCGGGACCGAGGTCCGCGACCAGGACGCGAGTAGCTCCACGTCCACCAAGTACTCAACGAGCAGCAGTGGCTCGAGCGGGAGCAGTGGTGGCGGCGGGAGCAGTTCGAGCGGGTCCGGTCGTAGTTCCGGCGGTGGCGGCTCCAGCCAGCGCCGCTCGGACATGTTCGACGACATGGACGAAATCGCCACCGACTACGACGACCGGATTCGGTCCGCTCGCGAGGACGAGGGGCTCTCCCAGGCCGACCTCGCGAACGAACTCAACGAGAAGGCGAGCCTGATCCGCAAACTCGAGCGGGGTGAGACGCTCCCTAGCGACGAGGTCCAGTCCAAACTCGAGCGTCACTTCGATATCTCGCTGTCCGGCAGCGCGGGCACTGACGAGGACGCCGAGTGGGAGGGCGGCGGCGACGCCGGCGAGTACACGCTCGGCGACGTCGTGAAGCGAAAGGACTGAGCGTCGAGGACGCCGCGTTCTGATCGGTTTTCGACGACCGGTGGCGCTCACGCGCTGCCGTCGAATCGCGACCGGATGGCCGACCGTGCGAGCGACTGCTCGGCGGCGTCGAGCAACAGCAGCGCCGCGAACTCCATGGCGGCTCCCCGCGTCGTGGAATCGTCCGCCGGGACGAGCGAGACTGCCTTCTGCACGACTGCACTGGCGGGGGCGACTGAGCGCAAGCGCTCTGCCGCTCGATCCAGGGACGCCTCGACCTCGTGGGCCCGGGACTCGACGCTCGCTACCGTCAGGTCCTGTTCGAGATACGCGAGGAGCGCACCGGGGTCGGCGTCGAGCCGTGGCGAAATCCGCACCGGCTCGCTCGAGGCAGTGATCACCTCGCGAACTGCCTCCTCCTGCATCGCTTGGCCGACGGCCTCGAGCGCAGCCTCCGCGGCCGCGACGGTAACCTCGGCGACCTCGTCGGGGTCCTGCGTGCTCGTCGCGAAGTGCTGGCCAGCGTCGGGGAGGGTCGCGACGCACTCCATGAGAGCCTCGGTCACGCCGGCGAAGTACAGTGGGATCGTCGGATCGGCAGTCGCCTCTTCGGCGACTGACTGAATGGTGTTCTGGAGGCCGGCCGCCCGGCGTTGCACGTGCTCGACCGGCTCCCAGTCGAATCGAGCGTAGACCGCGACGGAGGTTTCGGCGTCTGGCTCGACGGTCGCCTGGCCGTCCTGCACGGCGAACAGGTCGGCGTTCGGCCCGTCGAGTGCCAGGTGGCAGCGATACCGGCCTGCAGGGAGATCGATCGACGCCTGGCCGTCCTCGTCTGTCTCGACCTCGGCGGTTCGGACGCCGATCTCGGGTGGCGTGCCCGTCGCGACGCTCTCTGTGGAGGTCGCGCTGTCGGGGTCCGCTGCGTCGTCGGACTTCGACTCCTCGTCGTCTTCCACCGCAGGCTCGATCTGGACCGTGGCGTCGGCGATCGGGGCGCCAGCGACGAGCGCGGAGACGACGAGCGTGCCCGACGACGGGTCGAGCGCCACGTCGACCGTCGTGAGCGACTCCTCGATCGGGACCTCGACCGTCGCGTCGTCGTAGCCGGGCGCACCCACGACCACAGACACGGACCCGGTGGCGATCGGCAACGTCGTCGTGACCGACCCCGCTTCGACGTCGGCTTGCTTCGTCTCCTCGCGGTCGGTCGTCACAGTTACCTGCCCCTCGGGGACGGCGTCGCCCGTCTGCGCGTCGGTGACCTCGACCTGGAGACCGGGGCGGCCGACCGTCAGGTGAACCGGGATCGGATCCGGCGTCGGCGTCGTCGGTTGCTCCACGGCCAGGTCGACGGCCTCGGACTCCCGCTCGGCGGTCAGCCCCTGGACGACGTACTCCCCCGGGGGCAGTTCGACCTCGGTCGTCGTCCCGGCGAGCCGGGTGGTTTCGACGATCGTACCGTCGGTGGCCTGGGCGACCTCCACGGTTTGCTCGCCGGGCAACTCCCCGTCCTCGTCGTCCGTGAAACGGATCCGGACCGGCACGGCGGTCTCGTCGATCACTCGTCGGGTCGGCCAGGCGCCGATCGTCCCCAGCCCGAGCCTGATGCCGGTCGCGGTCAGGCCCCCGTGAAAGACACCGACGAGCAGTGCGCCGAGGCCGACGACGGCCCCAGCGATATCGACGCTACCCAGTATCGGACCCCCGTAGCGCGACTGGAGGACGGCGATGCAGGCGGCACCGCCGATCCCGCCGAAGAGGAAGTGGCCGAGGACCGCACGAGGGCCGGCTGCTGCCGCTCGTGCGGGCGAGAGCCGCCGGAGCCCGTAGACGCTCGCGACCGCGAGGACGCTCCCGACCATCGCGAGAAAGAGCAGTCCGACGATGGCACCAACGTCGAGCCAGAGCGAGACGAACGCGTCCTCGTCCGGGTCCTCTGGCACCGGATCGGGACTGGAGCCCGTGGGCGGTGGTACGACGGTCAGATCGACGCGGGCCGGCCGGACGCCCTCGCCGACGAGGAGTGCCGCCGCGTCCGTGCTCGGCTCCGAGAGCATGCGCGGGAGCGGCTGTTCCTCACCCGCCGCGAGACTGTCGTCGAGGGGGACGTAGCTGACGTTGCCGTCGCGGAGGAGCAGCCCGTCGTAGGGCTCGATCGCAGCCGGATTCGGCGCGTGGAGGGACCCGTTCGCGATGCGGAGTTGAACGGTCGGACGTGCCGGTGCGGAGACCGGCGTCTGGAGGAGCGTCGTTCCGTTCGGCTCGTCGACCCGAACGTGGATCGAGCCCGCGCCCACCACGCTCGCCGGCACGGGGACGACCCCCGATCGGTCCGCGATCCGAACGTGATATCGGCCGTTCGGATCGCCAGTCGTCAGCGTCAGCGCGATTCGATCGGGGCCGATCGACGGATGGGCGAGCGGCTGGACGACGACCGGATCGGCGTCACGGTAGGCGATCGCGGTTGCACGGCCAGCTGCATCACCGATCGTGAACTGGAGCGGGGCCGCCGTCACGGTCGCGTTCGCGAGGACGGCGTCCGCCGTGATGGACTGGTTCGCCGGGACGCCTGCGAGCGTCCCCGGTGACAGCAGGAGCGTCGCGTTCGGTCCCACGCCAGCGACGGTCGCCGGGAAGCGACTGCCGTTCGCCTCGCCGACGAGCGTCGGGGGCGCGTCGCCGATGCCGCGGACGTCGGCGGGAATCGCCAGCGAACTGGCGCGGAAGGTCGCTGGCCCCGTCTGCTCGATCCAGCGAAGATCTGCCGCGTCCTCGACGACCACTGTCCCCCCGCGACTCGCGACGACAGTGGCAGCCGAGAGATTCGCAGTGGCGTTTCGACCGACGACCTCGGGCACCGGAACGCGAGCGGCGTACCGATCGCCGGATCTGCTCGCCTCGACCGTCGCCGAGCCGTTCGCCGCCGGAACCGAGACGGCGAACGTCGTCTCGTTGCCGAGATCACCCGTCCGATTCACGGACGTGGAGAGGGTGAGCGTGCTCCCGTTTCGCGCCGCCGAACCGATCGACCCGTTTCCGCCCGCCTGCTCGGACGAGTCCTGCTGGGCGGATAGCGCTGAAGCGGCCGCTCCGAGATCGAACTCCGCTGCCGGCGACGAGGCACCGCCGTCGTGGGGAACGGTCGCCCCAGCCGGGGCGGCTCCCAGCGCCCCGAGCACCGCGAGGAGACAGATCACCGCTGCGATCTGGCGAACAGACCACCTCACGGCGCCAGCACCTCGACGATCACGTCTCCGAACGTCACAGCGAGCCAGCCGATCCCGAGGCAGAGCAAGACGAGTCCGACCGCCGCGGGGAGCAGTATCGCCCGTCGCGAGTATGTCGTCCACTCGCCCTGGGCGAGTCGACGGCGTGCCGCCCGTCCCCGTCGGATCGGGAGGAGCGCCCCCGCGACGCCGCCGATCAGGATTCCGATTGCGCCGACTCCGAAGATTCGCAGGCGGAGCGACCAGGTGAGCGACCGCTGCCGATCCCTGAGGACCGCATCGTGTGCCTGCAATCGGTGCCGGGTTCGGTTCTCGAGTCCCGTCGAGCGGGCACCGAGAGCGCGGAGGGCGGCCGCACTACCGGGACCGCCCACGGATGAGTCGGCGACGGCGTACAGTTCCGCCCGGAACTGCTCGCTGGCGTTCCGGTACGCCTCACGCGTGGCCATCGTCTCACCGATCGGATCGCCCGTCGGTTCGCCGCCGTCCTCGACCGTCCCCGTCGCGTTCTCCAGGCGCTGGAGTTGCCGTTCGAGCAATCGCTCCCGTTGGACGTACGTCGACTCGGCGCGCCGGAGCGACGCACGCTGGTCGGCGGAAGCGACCGGGATCGACCCCGTCACGAGCGAGGTCTCGACGGTTCGATCGACGATGGCCAGGGACGGCCCCGATGCAGTCCCTGGCGTGACGAGGGTGCCGAGCGAATCGTTGGTGGGTCCCTCGACGCGAATTCGGAGCCGTTCGTCCGTCGATTCGAGGACGGTCCCCCACTGCAGCGCACCGTCGTCGAGCGTCCGCGTGCTGTTCTCGGACTGGCAGAGGTGGACGACGAGTTCGGAACCGTGGTAGACGGCGACCGTTCCGTCGGGCCCGATCGGATCGTCCGCCGGCGGCGTGGCGACGACGATGGTATCGTTTCCGGCGTCTGCGCATGGCGGTTGTGCCGCCCCAGCACCGCTCGGGACGGCAGCGAGGAAGAGAAGCGAGAGGGCGACGAGGAACACGGGCAGGAGGAGTCGCCTGGCAGGGACCTCAGGCATCCCGCTCACCCCGACGGATGCGGCGACGCTGGTGGAGGTAAGCCGCGATGCTTCCCCCGATCAGCCCGACGCCGATACCCGTGGCCAGCAGCGCCAGGGAGAGCGTCGGATCGGCAGCCAGCGCAGCTTCCAGCGAATCGACGGTAGCGTGACGACGCTGGATCGAGGCCCCGATCGCACGGGTCGAGCCCGATGCTGGACCCGCAACGCGAAACCAGGAGCCGATCGCGGCACGGAGCCCGAGCGGATCCAGCAGCGCCAGGACTGCGACCCCGAGCAGCGCGGCGCCAGCGACGACGGAGCGGCGATCGGGGCGCATGGTGTGATGGTAACGGTGCGGTGTGGACCCAGCAACGCGTGCGTCCACCCGCGGGCAGGTACTTCGAAGGAGTACCGAACGGGAGGGCAAAACCGTTCTGCCAGAATCGTTATAATCCCCCGACGGTCGGTGGCCTTCTCTCCCACGTTCGGATGGCCTGTTTCCACTTCGTTCGGATGGCCACTTCCCCACATTCGGATGAGGCCAGCTCTCTCACGATCGGGCAGCCTGCTCCCCCGCGACGTTGCGCCTCCAGACTCGATTCGCGCCGGCTGACTGGTACGCCACGGCGGGGAGCGACCCGACAGCTTATATCCGAGGCCGGGCCTACCGATCCCCGTGCGGATCGAGAACAGCTTCGTGCCGGTGGAGGGCGTCGGCGACGTGACCGAGCGGAAACTCTGGCGAGCGGGCGTCACCGAGTGGGCAGAGTTCGAGGGGCAGGTCGTCGGACCGACGCGCGCCGACCGCATCGAGTCGTTCGTCGAGGAAGCCGAACGCCGACTCGAGCGGGGCGACGCCCACTTCTTCGCCGATCGCGTGCCGGACGCCGAACACTGGCGGCTCTTCGAGAACGTTCGCGAGGAGACGACGTTTCTCGACATCGAGACGACCGGGCTCGACCAGTACACCGATCGGGTGACGACCGTCTCGATCCACCGCGACGGCGACACGAAGACGCTCGTCCGTGGCCACGACCTCGCGGCCGAGACGCTCCGCGCCGAACTGACCGAGTCCAGTCTCCTGGTCACGTTCAACGGCCGGCGGTTCGACGTGCCGTTCCTCGAAACCTCGTTCGACCTCTCGATCGACCTGCCGCATGCCGATCTCATGTCGATGTGCAACACGCTCGGGTACTCGGGCGGCCTCTCCGCCGTCGAGGGCCGATTCGGCATCGAGCGCGATCGACCCGACATCTCGGGGCGCGACGCAGTCCGGCTCTGGCACGAGTACGAGCGCGGCAAGGACGGGTCGCTTGAAACGCTCATCGAGTACAACCAGGAGGACACAGTCAACATGGAGCCGATCATGGAGCGCGCCTGCGAGGAACTCCACGAAGAGGTCTTCGAAGCTGCTCGACGGGACGACTGAGCGGCTCGGCGTGACGACTGAGTGGCGCTACGCGACGACCGGACGGCACTCGCTGACTCGCGGCCGCTGACCCCAGGTATCAGCGCTACAACCCTTCGTACCGCCAGACGTCCTCTCCCCAGGCAGGGTTGACCACGCCAGGGAGTCGCCGGAGCCGCGGGCGAACCAGCTCCCACCACGGCTCGGGGTCGTCGAACCCGGCCTGGTGGGCTGGGAACACGTCCTCGAAGAACTCGTCGACGCTGACGGCCTCCTGCTCGCGGAGGTGGTCGAACGACGCGCGAATCGCGTCGACGCGCCAGTCCCGCATCATCTCGCTCGTCCCCGGCACCTCGACGTCGGCGAGCAGTTCGTCGACGCGGGCGTCGACGTCGACGGTTTCGACGTCCTCGGGCTCATCGCCGATTGCGGTGCGGCTCCGGTACCAGACGGTGAGTGTCGCTGGCTCGTCGCGGACGGTCTTCCGCCCGACGTCGCCGCGCTCGTGGAGCGTCTCGAGCGCGGTCCTGGCGGTGTGTTCGGTCACGTTCATCGCCTCGGCTACTTCCCGCGTCGTGTGTGGCTCGGCCCCGGTGAAGACCGCGAGGGCGCGCTCGTCGGGGACCGTCTCGGCGTACTGGCCCCAGGCGCGCTCCTCGTTCTCGCTCATATCTGGATCTCACTTGCTCCAGGGGCTTGTTTATTTCGGACAGCTATCTGCAAATTGATACTCGCTCCCAGATCGGGGCGCTGCAGGTGACCGTCGGCGACGGTTTCTCGTCACTGGAACGCGGTCGAATCCTCCGAACCCATTAAGTCGTGGGCTCCGTACCGGCGCTCCATGCCCGCTGGACTCGACGTCGGGGCCGCCAGGATCGTCGCGGCGACGGCGGACGGCACCGACGGCGCGCGCAACGCAGCACTCGCGGTCGATCGAAGCGACTACGTCGAAGACTTCCTCGAGGGCGCGGACACGCCGTCGATCGAGACCGACGACGGGATCGTCGCACTCGGCGACGCGGCGCCCGAAGTGGCGACGATCGCGAACGACTCGCCGACGCGACTGCTCGCCGCCGACTCGACGCTCCCGATCGACGACGTGCCTGCAGCCGTGGAGGCACTGCTCCGGGGACTCGTCGGCGAGGGATCGGGACCGCTCCGGTACGCACCGCCGTCGGGCGTCGACGCGGGCCCGATCGAGGAGGCGGCGAGCGCACTCGGGTACGACCCTGCGCCCGTCGAACCCGGCCTCGCCGTCCTGTACGACGCTCTCGATGCCCCGCCGACCGGGCTCGGCGTCGTCGTCGACGGGACGCGAACGATCGCGACGCTCGTCGTCGCCGGCGTCCCCGTCTCGCGCTCGGAACTCTCCCGGGGCGGCGACTGGATCGACCAGGAGATCGCCAGTGCGACCGGCAACGATCCCGAGGAGGTCGCGGAACTCCGCGCCAACGCCGACCTCGAGGATCCGAACTCCGGCGCGCTCGCGCTTCGCTACGACACGCTCCTCTCGAACCTCGCGATCGCGATCGCCGAGGAATCACCGGCCGTGGACGAGCCAGTACCGATCGTCGTCGCCGGCGCGGCAGCACCGATGGGCATCGACGGCCGACTCGAGGACGCCCTCGACGACGTCGACCTGCCGTTCGCGGTCGCGTCGATCGACCGCGCCGAGGATCCCGAGTTCGCCGCGGCCCGTGGCGCGCTCGTCGCGGCCGAGGATGGCAGCCAGATCGAAACCGACGGCGCCGAGGCCGACCCGGCGACCGCTGGCTTCGCCACCGGACTCGCCGACGAATCGGCAGCGACCATCGCACTCGCGAGCGGTTCGGGAACTGCCGCAAGCGAATCCGGCACTGCCGCGAGTGGAGGAGCCGACGCCGCCCAGAAAGGCGGTGCCGACGCCCCGGCGCCGGCCACTGCTGCGGGCACAGACGCATCCGATCCCGGCGCCAGTGCCGCGAGCGGGTCGCCGGAACTGGACGCCGAGCGCGAGGAGCTTCGCGAACGTCTGCAGCGCCTCGAAGACCGCATCGGCATCGACGACGAGCAGCCCCTCGACGAGGACGTCGCAGCACTGGCCGAGGAGGTCGCTACCCTCGTCGCGCTCCGCGAGGACGTCTCGGCGCTCGAAGCCGCCGTGGAGGACGAGAGCGACGCGGGAGCGTCGGGGGTCGACGTGGAGGCCCTGCAGACCGAACTCGAGACGGTCGCGGATTCGCTCGAATCGCGTGCCGACGATCTCGAGGAGCAGGTGGCGGCCACACCGGACGCCGAGCGCGTCGAGGACCTCGAAGCCAGACTCGAAGCGTTGCCCCCGATCGCGGATCTCGCCGACATGGCCGAGCGCGTCGGGGCAATCGACGCGGAGGAGCTCTCCGAGGTCGCCGACTCCCTCGACGAACAGTCGGCGTCAGCGGAGGCAGTCGAGGAGCGAACCGATGCCCTGGCGGACGACGTCGACGGACTGCATGACGACCTCGATGGACTGCAGGAGGACGTCGACGACCTGCACGAGAATCTCGACGCGCTCGAGGACGTCTCGACAGACCTCGATGCACTCTCCGACGACGTGGACGCGGTCGAGTCGGCGGTGGAATCGCTCGAAGACGACGTCGTGGACGAGGCGAC
Organism: Salinarchaeum sp. Harcht-Bsk1; assembly: GCF_000403645.1. NCBI lineage: Archaea > Methanobacteriati > Methanobacteriota > Halobacteria > Halobacteriales > Natronoarchaeaceae > Salinarchaeum > Salinarchaeum sp. Harcht-Bsk1. Next base: position 2,813,551 of record NC_021313.1, on the reverse strand, counting down.
CATCGACGCGATCCGGGAGCGCGTCGACGTGGTCGAGACGACGGTCGAGGACGTCGAAGCCGACTTCGAGGACGCAGCGTCGACCACCGACCTCGAGGACGTCGAGGAGCGCCTCGAAGACGCCGACGAGGAGCTGGACGGAGCGCGAGCGGATATCGAGAACGTCGAGTCGCGGGTCGGCGACCTCGAAGGCGAGGTGCCCGATCCCGACCTCGTCGACGCGCTCTCCGTGGACCTCGAGGCGCTCCGGGGCCGGGTCGAGGAGCTCGAAGCAAGCGTCGAAGATCGATTCCAGGACACCCAGGACAGACTCCAGACCGTCGAAGACGATCTCGACGCGATCGACGCGAACGCAGCCGACGCCGAGGAACTCGCAACGATCGAGAGCGACGTTGCGACACTCGAGAGCACCGTCGAAGACGCGGAAGCCGATCGCGCGGAGCTAGACGGCGCCTTCGACGACCTCCGTGCCGATCACGGTGCAGCGATCGAGGACCTCGAAGCAGACGTCGCCGACCTCGAGACCGCCGTCGAGGAGTTCCCCGACGACAGCGTCGGCATCACGCAGCACCAGAACGCGATCACGCGAGTCGAGAGTCGGATGGACGAGATCGAGAAGACGATCGCCGAAGTCGATGCGAACGCCGAGAGCGGTCCCGGCCGTGCCGCAATCCTCGTGCTCGGACTGGGACTCGCCGCCGTCGGCGGACTCGGCGCAGGACTCGCAACACTCAGCGACCAGGTGGCGCTCGCCGGCGGCTTCGTGGGCGTGCCGCTCGTCGCGGTCGTCGTCGCCTGGTACGTGAGCTAACCGCTGACTGGCCAACGACGACTGGTGGAACGAAGCCGCCCTGCAGAACGTGAGCCATCTGCAAAACGAGAGGAACGTTCGGAGCGAACGCGATCGTCGATAACGAGACCTCCCGTCAGAAACGAACGCGATCGTTGGGAGGAACACAGACCGAACCGCAGAGCGGTCGAGGCGTCTACTCCTGCTTGGGCTGTCCCCAGTACTCCTGCATCCGGGGACGGCTCTGGACGGAGTGAACGTCGAGAGGCTCGTCCTTGGCCTCGATCGCCTCGAGCGCGGCCTTCGCGCTCGGGAGCGTCGAGAAGTAGGTGATCTCCTCCTCGACGGCGGCTTCGAGGGGCTTGCGACGGCGGCTGATGACGAGGTCGACCTCGCCGGACTGGATGGCCTCGACGAACGCCTCGTCGTCCTCGAAGTCGACCAGGTCGAAGTGCTCCTCGTAGCCGGCGCGCAGTTCCTCACCGGCCGCGGAGTCCGGTGCGGGGAACTCGCTTTCCGAGAGGTCGACGACCGCGGTGCCCTCAAGGGGGATCGGCTTGCCGACGGCCATCTGGGCCTTCTGGTAGGCCTTGCCGAATGTGTCGGCGGTGCCCATGACTTCGCCGGTGGACTTCATCTCCGGGCCGAGACGCGGGTCCGACCCCGGCAAGCGGTCGAACGGCAGGACGACCTCCTTGATCGAGGTCTGGCCGGGCACCTGCTCGTCGACGTCGAGGTCCTCGAGGGTCGCGCCCGCCATGACCTTCGCCGCGAGCTTCGCGATCGGGACGCCCGTCGCCTTCGAGACGAATGGGACGGTACGCGAGGAGCGGGGGTTCGCCTCCAGTACGTAGACCTCCTCGTCGCGAACGGCGAGCTGGACGTTGAGCAGGCCGACGGTGTCGAGGGCGCGAGCGATCTCCTCGGCGACCTCGCGGACGCGGCGGTTGACGTCGCGGCCAAGCGAGCGCGGCGGGATCATGCAGGCGGAGTCCCCGGAGTGGACGCCCGCGGACTCGACGTGCTCCATGATGCCCCCGATGAGGACGTCCTCGCCGTCCGAGACGGCGTCGACGTCCAGTTCCACGGCGCCCTCCAGGAAGTCGTCCACGAGGATCGGGCGGTCGGGGCTGACGCGGGCGGCCTCCTCGATGTACTTCTCGAGTGCCTCGTCGTCGTAGACCACGTCCATCGCGCGGCCGCCGAGCACGTAGCTCGGGCGGACGAGGACGGGGTAGCCGATCTCGTGGGCGAGTTCGAGTGCCTCCTCCTTGCTGTGTGCGGCACCTCCGTCGGGCTGTTTGATCCCGAGGTCGTCCATCAGCTCGTTGAACCGGTCGCGGTCCTCCGCGAGGTCCATCGCCTCGACGGTGGTGCCCATGATCTCACAGTCGAGGTCGCGGCGCGCCAGTTCGTCTTCGAGGGGCTCGCCGACGTCGACGGAGGTCTGGCCGCCGAACTGGACCATCACGCCGTCGGCGCCGGTCGCCTCGACGACGTCGGCGACCTCCTCCGCAGAGATCGGCTCGAAGAACAGGCCGTCGGAGGTGTCGTAGTCCGTCGAGACGGTCTCGGGGTTGTTGTTGACGACGTGCGCGTCGATGCCCATGTCGCGGAGGGCCTGCACGGCGTGGACCGAACAGTAGTCGAACTCGACGCCCTGGCCGATGCGGATCGGGCCGCCGCCCACCACGACGACGCTCTCGAGGTCGCGATCGACCTGTACCTCGTCGAACCCGGTCGAGGTGTCGGTCGCGGCGGGTTCACGTGCGGAGTAGTAGTACGGCGTCGAGGCCGCGAACTCGCCGGCGCAGGTGTCGACCTGCTTGAACGAGCGGTCGGGTGTCTGGGTCTCGACATCGGCGACGGTGCCGCCGTCGGCGCGCTCGAGTTCGGAAGCCTGGGTAGCGTCGACGCCCGCAGCGAGTTGTGCGTCGGTGAAGCCGAGTTCTGCAGCCTCGCCGAACTCGCCGTCCTGGGCGTTGCGGGCGGCCCCGGTGATGCGGCCGAAGCGCTCGAGGTACCACTCGCGGATGTCAGTCAGTTCGCGGAGTTCGTCGACGGTGTAGCCGCGGTCGAAGGCTTCGAAGATCGCGTAGGGACGATCGGGCGTGGGACGTTCCAGGTACTCGGCTTCCAGTTCCTCGTCGTCGACCGCGTCCCAGACGACGTCTGGCTCGTACTCGGAGGACCGGAGCGCCTTCAGGAGCGACTCCTCGAAGGTTCGACCGATCGCCATCGCCTCGCCGGTGGACTTCATCGCCGTCGTCAGCTCGAACTCGACGTCCTCGAACTTGTCCTTGGGCCACCGGGGCACCTTCGTGACGACGTAGTCGATCGCGGGCTCGAAGGCGGCAGTGGTCTCGCCGGTGATCTCGTTCTCGATCTCGTGGAGGCGCTTGCCGAGGGCGACCTTCGCGGTGACGCGCGCGATCGGATAGCCGGTTGCCTTGGAGGCGAGCGCGGATGAGCGAGAGACGCGGGGGTTGACCTCGACGACGCGGTACTCGCCGGAGGGCGTACCGTCGTCGCGCCAGGCGAACTGGATGTTACAGCCGCCGTGGATCTCGAGGTCGCGGATGACTTCGAGCGCGACGTTGCGCATCTCCTGGTGGCCCGGGTCGGGGATGACCTGACTGGGCGTGACGACCGTCGACTCCCCGGTGTGGATCCCCATCGGGTCGAGGTTCTCCATGTTGCAGATGATGACCGTGGAGTCGTCGGCGTCGCGCATGACCTCGTACTCCAACTCGATCCAGCCCTCGATGGACTCGGTGATCAGCACCTCGTTGTTCCGGGAGAGGCGCAGCCCTTTGCGGACGCGCTCGTAGAGCTCCTCCTTGTCGTCGACGACCCCGGAACCGGAGCCACCGAGCGTGTAGGTGGTGCGTGCGATGACCGGGAGCCCGCCGACCTCGTCGACGGCGTCGTCGACGAGTTGCTGGAGGTCGTCCTCGCCAAGCTTCTGCGTGGACTCGCCCTCGGGCAGCGAAATCGTCGTCGAGGCGGGGACCGGCTCGCCCAGTTCGTGCATCCGCTGGCGGAAGAGGTCGCGGTCCTCCGTCGCGTAGATGGTGTCCAGCGGCGTGCCCATGATCTCGACGTCGTGCTCCTCGAGGACGCCGAGTTCGGCGAGTTCCGCGGTGACGTTCAGGCCGGTCTGGCCGCCCAGACCCGCGATCACGCCGTCGGGCTCCTCCTTCCGGATGATCTCCGCGATCGCCTCGGGCGTGATCGGCTCGATGTACACCTCGTCGGCCATCTCCGGGTCGGTCATGATCGTCGCCGGGTTGGAGTTGACGAGGACGACCTCCGCGCCCTCCTCCTGGAGTGCCCGGCAGGCCTGCGCGCCGGAGTAGTCGAACTCCGCGGCCTGGCCGATCTGGATCGGGCCCGAACCGATCAACAGGATCGTGCGATCCTCCCCGTCCGAGCCACCGTCGGAGCGGAGCTCCGACGAGGCTCCCTTCGCGTCGCTCGGCTCGCCGCCGTCGGCGGCGAGGACGGCGTCGCCACCATCCTCCGCTGGTGCCTCCGCATCCACGTCGGTCTGCGCGTCACTCATTGCTATCGGATCGGAGTTCGCACATCGTAATAAGGCCGGCGATACAGTGCGAAAAGCGAAATCGAATTTCGAAATTCGAATCTGCGAACCGCTCACACGGGGGTCGTTCGCAGCTCAAGGGGTGCGAAGGGTCAGCGGCCTGCGGGACGCTGGTCGGGATCTCGATCCGCAGGATCCGGTCGCTTACCCTCGCAGCAGGTTCAACACTTCGTCGACGACACCGGGCTCCACGGCGACGACGTACCGGTTGCCCGGCGTCAGCGTCGTATCGGAACGCGCCACTCGTTCGCCCTCGTCGTCCGAGATCACGAGCGTTCCCGTCGGAAACCGGACCTCCGCGAGCTGCTTGTTGGCGGCGGGCGCGCCCTCGGCGACCCGGATCTGCATGATGTCGAGCGTCGCGGTCACGTCCGCGAGGGTCTGGACGTCCGAGCCGACGATCTGGTTGACGGCCACGTGCGCACCCGCTCGCTCGGGGAAGACGACGGCGTCGACGAACCGGGTGTAGCTCTGGGCGTCCGCGCGGTCGATGCGCGCGACGGTGCGAATCTCCGGGGACAGCTCCGAGCACGCCATGCAGGTCGCGAGGTTCACGCCGGTTTCGCCGGTCAGTGCGGCGACGACGTCGGCGTCCTCGACGCCGGCCTGTTCGAGCACGTCCGGATTCGCCGAGTCGCCCTGGATGATCGTCGTCAGCCACTCGTCGGCCAGGTCGTCACAGACGTCGGGGTCCCGCTCGACCACGGTGACGTCGTCGCCGCGGTCGGTGAGGATCGTCGCTGCCTGCCGACCGACCCTGCCGGCACCCGCGATGACGACGTCGAGAGAACGGGGCATGGTTCAGTGATCCCCCTCCGTCCCAAAGGTAGTGTCGGTGTCTCCATCGGAATCGGTCGGGATGGCGTCCTCGGATCCCTGATCCGTGGACCGCCGCCGGTGGTCCGACTCGGTTGGACTCCCAGCGGAGCCCGTAGCATGGATCAATTCGTCTCCTGTCGCATTGGCGTCCAGACCATCTGTCGGGTCGTCGATCGTTCCCGATTCAACTGCGGGCTCGGATCCGTTCCGTCGTCGTTTGAGCGCGTAGTACGCCAGCACGCCGAGAGCGATCCAGCCCGTACTGAGGCCCAGCGCGACCGGGTCGGTGCCGACCAGGTAGCCGACGAGCACGACCGTCAAGACGAGGTTGAATAGGATACCGAGAATCGGCGGGAGCGGATAGAACGGCATCTCGTAGGGACGCTTCATGTCGGGGCGCTCCCGCCGGAGTTTGATGACCGCGCCGTTGACGACGACGAAGGACAACAGGAAGAACAGACTCGACATGTTGCCGGCGCTCTGGGTCGGGAGGAGCGTCGAGCCCAGCATGACGACCGCGCTCGCGAGAATGGCGACGAACGGCGTGCCGTACCGGTGGTGGAGCTGTCCGAATTTCGGGAGGAGCTGACCCTCGCGGCCCATCGAGAACGCCACCCTGGAGGCAGCGATGACGACGGCGTTCAGCGCCGTGAGTGTGGAGAAAACGGCGCCGAAGACGATGATCGCCCCGCCGTTGCGGATGATCGGGATCCCCGTCGGCATGAACTCCGTCGCGGCCGCGGCGATGCCAGCCTCGCCCGCCTCGGCGAGACCACCAGCACCGAGCGTACCGATCGCGACGGTCACGACCGCGAGATAGACGACGACCGTGGCGGCGAGACTGACGAAGATCGCCTTCGGGATGTTTTCGCGCGGGTTCTCGACCTCCTCGGTGACGGTGGTGATGAGGTCGTATCCCTCGAAGGCGATGAACGTCAGCCCCATCGCCGGCACGATGGCGGTCGCACTGGTGCCCTCCGGAAAGAGGGGCTGGAACTCCGCCGACGTGAACTGAGCGGAGGCCACCCCGAAGGCGACGAACACGATAAGGATCGTGACCTTGGTCGCCGTGAAGATCGTCTCGACGCTCCCGCTCGCCGCCGTCGACACCGCGTTGAGCGCGACGAACAGGAGGACGGCGGAGAAAGCCAGCGCGAATCCGGCGGGGACGCCGACGTCGAGCATCGGAATCGCGATGGCGCCGACCTCGTGGGGCGGCGCGACGAGCCCGTAGACGTGGAGCAGTTCGAGGAAGTTCGGCGCGAACCCGAGAGCGTACAGCGCGCCGGCGATCATGTAGGCGAACCACAGCATCCAGCCCATCAGGAAGGAGGCGAGGTCGTCGAAGGTCTCACGGACGAACGCGTACCCGCCACCGCTCTTCGGGATCGCTGCGGCGAGTTCCGCGTAGGACAGGCCCGTGAACGCAGTCCCGACGCCGTTCAAACCGAACACGAGGAGGGCAGCGGGGCCGGCGATGTCCGCCGCGAGGCCGGTCAGGACGAAGATCCCCGCACCGATCATCGCCCCCATGCCGATCATCGTCGCGTCGAGCAGGCCGAGGTTCGCCTCGGGCGAGCGGGTCTGCTGACTACTCATAACGGTGGGTGTGGGGTCGCAGCATCGAGTCGTCCGATACTGGTACGGGCCAGTTGTATCAGGGTTTCCCCCGCCGTCCGTGCCGACTAGCCACGGCCGGGTGGTCCCGGGCGTCCTGGCAAAATCCCGGATCCAGACGATGCGGTCGGCTCCTGGGGGCTAGCCACGGAGGCGAGGTCCGGACGCGCCGGTGAGCGACTGCGAACGGGTCGCACGATCCCTCGAATCACCAGACACCGCCGCGATGGTAGGACTACCCACTCCCGGAAACGATCATACGATATTAAGGCATCTCGCACTCCTCGTCGGCGTATGCACACCTGCAGGGACTGCAAGCAGACGTTCTCGACGGAGCTGGCGCTCGAACTCCACCGGGACACGTGCGCATCGGGCGACCTCCGCTGCCGGAAGTGCGGCGAGCGATTCACGGAGGCCGAGGCCACGAGGGACGGTTGGCATTACGAGTGTCCGACCGAGGACTGTGACGGGGCCGGCCGTGGCGACGCCATCGTCGACGTCGACCGCGAGGGCGTACGGACGCAGGCCTCCCAGTAGATCGGACGGACCGGCGCTCACACGCACCGGGTACCCGGACGCGAAGGGCCAGATTGCTCGTGCGCGGACGTGCAGGGTACTTGTACTCGAAGGCGCAGGATGCTCGCACGTCTCGGTTGCAGCGCGTCTGCGACGTCCCACCCCGAACTGAACGGTTTTTTACCCCTCCCCGGCGGAGAGTCTGGCAATGACCGCTGCCGACGACGAATCTCTGGACTACGAGGCGCTCGGCCTCGTGGCCGGACTCGAGATCCACCAGCAGCTCGACACGGACACGAAGCTGTTCTGTTCCTGTCCCACGGAGCTGCGCGAGCCCGAGGAATCCGACCGACGGTTCACCCGCTACCTCCACCCGACGAAGAGCGAACTCGGGGAGATCGACGAGGCCGCCCTCGAAGAGAGCATGGTCGATCGCGAGTTCGAGTACCTGGCGTTCGACTCGACCTGCCTCGTCGAGGAGGACGACGAGCCACCCCAGGAACTGGACGCCGAGGCGCTCGACGTGGCACTGGAAATCGCCACACTGCTCGACATGACGGTCGTCGACCAGCTCCACGTCATGCGCAAGATCGTCGTCGACGGTTCGAACACCACGGGGTTCCAGCGGACCTCGAAGGTCGCAGACGGCGGCGAAATCTCGACGCCCGAGGGACCTGTCGGCATCGAGGACCTGATGCTCGAGGAAGAGAGCGCCCAGCGCATCGAGGAAACCGAGTCCGGCGTGCGCTTCGGCCTGGACCGCCTCGGCATCCCACTCGTCGAGATCGGCACCCAGCCCGACATTCGCTCGCCCCAGCAGGCCCGCGACGCCGCCGAACGCATCGGAATGCTCCTGCGCTCGACCGGTGCCGTCAAGCGCGGCCTGGGCACCATCCGCCAGGACGTGAACATCTCCATCGCGGACGGCGCGCGCGTCGAACTCAAAGGCGTCCAGAGCCTCGACGACATCGACGACATCGTGCGGAACGAGGTGCGACGACAGAAGCGTCTCGTCGAGATCGCCGAGGAACTCCAGGATCGCGACGCGACGGTTGGCGAACCAAAAGACGTGACCGACGTGTTCGCGGACACCGAGAGCGGCGTGATTTCGGGCGCGCTGAATGCCGGCGGCGAGGTGCACGGCGTCCGGCTCGCCGGCTTCGACGGGCTCGTCGGCGCGGAGCTACAGCCCGATCGCCGGCTCGGCACCGAGCTCTCGGACTACGCCAAGCGCTACGGCGCCGGGGGCATCTTCCACACCGACGAGCTACCGGCCTACGGCGTGACCGAAGCTGAGGTCGAAGCGTTGCGGGACGCCGTGGACGCCGAGACCGACGACGCGGTCGCCATCGTCGCCGCCGATCCCGAGATCGCCGAGCAATCCATCGAGGCGGCCGCGGACCGCGCCGAGGTCGCGATCAGGGACGTTCCCGAAGAGACCCGTGACGCACAGCAGGACGCGACCTCCAGCTACCTCCGACCGCTCCCGGGCGCGGCCCGGATGTACCCGGAGACCGACGTGCCGCCGGTCGAGCCGGATCCCAGCGAGGTCGAGACGCCGGAGCTCCTCACCGAGAAGGAGGAGCGCTACGTCGCCGAGTACGAGCTCGGCGCCGGCCTCGCCGAGCAGGTCGCCTACGGCGAGTATATGCCGCTGTTCGAGACGCTCGTCGAGGACGACGACGTCGATCCGACGCTCGCTGCTGACACGCTCGAATCACTGCTCACCGGACTCCGTCGAGACGACGTACCGACCGAGCGGCTGACAGACGAGCACCTCCGGGACGCGATCGGCCTCGTCGACGCGGGCGAGGTTCCGAACGAGGGACTGGAGGACCTCCTCGTGGCGCTCGCCGAGAACCCCGACCTGACAGCAGCGGACGCCGTCGAGCAGGAGGACCTCGGCGGCGTCTCCGAAGACGAAGTTCGCGAGGCCGTCGTCGAGGTCGTCGAGCGCAACGCCGAGCAGGTCGAAACCGAGGGGATGGGCGCGTTCTCGGGGCTGATGGGCGAGTGCATGGGCGCACTCCGCGGGAAGGCCGACGGCGACGTCGTGAGCGAGGTGCTGCGCGAGGAGATCCAGCAGCGCGCCTGAACGTCGGTCGCCACGGGAGGCTTTTTCGACGAGACGGGCGCGACCGCAATCGTGCCCAGTTCCAGTCTTCGATATTCAGCCCCAGTGGTCGGCGTTCAGTCCCAGTCCTCTGGCTTGACGATGTCGTCCAGGTTCTCGATCGTGATGTCGTAGCCGGCGCTCTCGCCGGGGAGGATGTCGCCAAGCGCGGCGCCGAACGCTCCTGCGGTCCAGATGACCGTCACGCGGGCGAATAGCTCGAGATCAGTTGGGTTGCCCGCCTCGTTGCGGCCCCAGAGGTACATCACGCCGACGGCAGCCAGGAAGGACGCGGCGAGCACGCCGACGAGTCGCCGGGGAACGAATCCGAGGATCGGGTTGCGAATCTGGACCTCCCGAATGTCCGCGACGTAGAGCAACCCGACGCTCATCGCGAGGACGAACGCCAGATTCGCGACCAGGAACACGGGGACGCCCTGCCAGCGGCTGTGTGCGAGGTGCTCTGCGATCACGAACACGCCGTCCTCGACGATCATCGGCATCGAGATGAGGATCGCCCCGACGAACGCCTCGGCGACGTCGCGAGTGGTGTACTTCTGGATCTGGCCGCTGAGGAAGCCGGTCCCGGGGATGCGTTCGGCGAGACTGATGGTCTCCTGGACCTGTTCGCGCTCGTCGTCGGAGTCGACGGTCTGTTCGAGCTCCTCGAGCTGGTCGAGGAGGGCGTCGACGTCGGGGTCGCGGCTCGGCCCGGGCCGCGCCGCCACGGGACTCCCGTGCCCGTCGTCCCCGTCGGAGCCAGTCGCACTCCCGTCTGTCATTCGCCGAAGAATGCGGGAGCGCCGGCATAAACGCACCGCCGGCGGAAGCGACGTGCTCTCGGTCAGGCTCGTCGACCGCGGCAAACAGGGACCTTCAGAGCCCCCAGAACGCCCAGATGCCGGCGGTGGTGACCACCGAGAGGAGGAGCTGCAGCGGGGCGCCGACGCGCACGAAGTCGGTGAACTCGAACCCGCCGGGTCCGTAGACCATGAGGTTCGTCTGGTAGCCGATCGGCGTGAGGAACGGCGTCGCAGCGGCGAAGGTCACGGCCAGCAAGAAGGCGAACTGGTTGGCACCGAGCTGTGCCGCCGTGTCGACGGCGACGGGGAGCATCAGGACGATCGTCGCGACGGGCGTGATCGCGTTCGAGAGCAGGCTCGTCACGAGATAGAAGCAGTACAGGACCGCCAGCAGCGGGAGCACGCCGGCGCTGGCCACGAGCAGATCGGCGAGCACCGTCGCGCCGCCGGTCCGCTCCATCGCGAGCCCGAGGGGGATCACGCCGGCCAGGAGGAAGACGACGTTCCAGGAGACGGCGTCGTAGGCGTCGGCAGGCGAGATGCAGTCGGTCACCATCATTCCGAAGGCGCCACCGAGCGCGGCGACCACGATCGGCGCCGGCGTCACTGCAGCGCCAAGCACCACGACGACCAGGATCGACAGCGCGACCGGCGTGTGCGAAGACAGCGTCGGGCCGTCGTCGCCGTTCGCGTGCGCCTCGAGCACCCGCTCGTCGACGATCCAGATTGCGGGGCTGTCATCGAAGTACTCGATCGTCTGGGGCGTCGTGCGAAGGAGGATGTGGTCGCCGGGTTCGAGGGCGAATTCGCGGAGGCCCGTCCGGTAGAGCTCCCCGTCCCGGCGGACCGCCAGCACGCGGGTCTGGTGGAACCGCTCCAGGCCGATGCCCCTCGCCGTCTCGCCAGCGAACTCCGAGTCCTCGGGAATCACCGCGGTCGCGAGCGTGTAGCCCGTCGGCGCTTCGTCGAAGGTGGCCGCCGTCACGCTCTCTCGGTGGAGGTGCCGGAGGTCGTTGGCCTCCTGGAAGCGGTTGATCGCCTGCAGGGTGCCGTTGACGATCAGGCGGTCGCCCGGCCGGAGCGCCTCGTCGGCGTCCGGGACGGCGTACACCTCGCCGTTTCGTCGAAGCTGGAGGACGGCGATCTCGCCACCGACCGCGACGGACTCGGCGACCTCGTCGACGGAGGTCCCGACGAGGGGCGACCCCTCGCGGACCACGACGCGACCGAGGTGATCCTCCATGTCGAAGCGCTCCAGCGGGTCCGCGTCGACGGGCACCCGGGCGGGCGTCAGGCGCGGGGCGATCGTGACGAGGTACGCGATCCCGACCGCGAGCACGACCACGCCGAGCGGCGTGATCTCGAAGATACCGATGCCCTCGCGACCACGGATCAGCTCCCGCGCAGCGTCGCTGGCGAGGATGTTCGTCGACGTCCCGATGAGCGTGAGCGTGCCGCCCAGGATCGCCGCGTAGGACAGCGGCATGAGCAGTTTCGAGGGTGAAATATCTGCGTCCCGAGCGAGGTCCTGCACCATCGGGATGAACACGGCCACGATCGGGGTGTTGTTCACGAACCCCGCCATCGGGCCGGTCGTACAGACCGTCGCCGCGAGCGCCCGGTCTTCCTCGCCACGCGTGAACGCCGCGAGTTTCACCCCCAGCCACTCCACGATTCCCGTCTCCTGAATCCCGGCACTGAGCATGTACATCGCGACGATTGTGATCGTCGCCGGGTTCGAGAAGCCCGAGATCGCCTCGCGCGGCGTGAGCCCGATCACTGGTTCGAGCAGCGCCAGTACCACGACCACGCCGAGGGCGGTGACGTCGCTGGGGAACGTCTCGGAGACGAAGAGCACGAGCGCGACGCCGATCAGCGCGAAGACGACGATCGCGCCCGTGGAGACCCCCGCGACCGGCATTGGGCGAGCGATGGACGGCGTCGGCTTGAGTGTTGGCTTTGCACGCCGACCCAGCGGTGGCGCCACCGGACTGCCGACCAGATCCAGCAGGCCAACCGCCGCGCTCCGGAGTGCTTTTCGCTCCCCAGCCACAGGTCCCCAGCAATGAACGAGACGCCGGAAGTCCTCCTGACGAACGACGACGGGATCGACGCTGCCGGCATCCAGGTTCTCGAAGCCGGCCTCGGCGAGATCGCGAACGTCACCGTCGTCGCACCGGCGACCGACCAGAGCGCGGTCGGCCGCCAGACCTCGACCGACGTCGTCATCGAGGAGCGAAACGGCGGCGTGGCCCTGACGGGCACCCCGACGGACTGCGTGATCGCCGGCCTCCAGGAGTTCTGCCCGGATCCCGACCTCGTGGTCGCGGGCTGTAACCGCGGTGCAAACCTCGGCGGCTACGTGCTGGGTCGATCGGGGACCGTCAGCGCGGCAGTGGAAGCCGCGTTTCACGGCGTCCCTGCGATCGCCGCCTCGCTGTACGTGCCCGTCGACGACACGGCGTTCGAGGACGCCGAGGTCGAGGAACGGCACTATCGCGAGGCCGTCCGCGCGACGAAGTTCCTCGTCGAGCACGCGATCCCCGCGGGCGTCTTCGACCACGCGGACTACCTCAACGTCAACGCGCCGGTGCCGAGTGGCTACCTCGCCGTAACGGACGATTCCGCTGACGGCCCCGCACCGATGCGAATCACGACGCCGTCCCATCGGTACGAGATGGACGCCGTCCGCGACGGGGATCAGGTCCGCCTCGAAGATCGCATCTGGCAGCTGATGGCCGACGGAGACCTCGAGGAGGAGCCCGGGACGGATCGTCACGCGATCCTCGACGGTGCCGTGAGCGTCTCACCGCTGACCGCGCCCCACACGACGGAGCACCACGAGGCGCTCGACGGGCTCGCGGCGGCGTATCCGCCCGGCGAGTGAGCCGCTGCCGCACGTCCGGCGGAGCTTTTTGCCCCCGGCGTCCGAGGATCCAGGCATGACGGACGTCGAAATCCACTACTGCGTCCCGTGTGGGCACCTCGACCGCGCACAGCAGCTCCAGTACGCGATCCTCGATCAGTACGGGCAGGACGTCGACCGCGTCGCGCTCCGGACCGGTGACGGCGGCGTGTTCACCGTCTCCGTCGACGGCGAGCAGGTGTTCGACGTCGACGAGGACGAGTACGACGCGGACGCGATCGTCGAATCGATCGACGAGCGCTGCTGACCGAAGCGGCGCTGACGCCGGTCCCCGAATCTGAGGCCGTCGAGGCCGCCGTCGTCGAACCCGAACGCACCAGCTACTCCGATCGCTGCTCCTCGACGCAGTCCTCGATCGGCCCGAGGAGGTCGTCGGCGACGGAGTAGGGATCGGTCTCGCGATCGTGAACCGCCTCCGCCAGCGACTCGATCCCACCGCGGCGGTCGATCTCGTCTTCGAGCAGGGCGCCGAGATCCTCGCGGAGCAGCGTCCGGATCTCCTCGGCGTAGCGCATCCTGGCACGCTCTTCGAGCGCACCGGTCGCCTCCAGGTGCTCGTGGTGGTCGTCGAACGCCTCGATGACTGCGTCGACGCCCTCGCCCTTCGTCGCGATCGTCTCGACGACGGGCGTGCGCCAGGTCGTAGCGTCGTCTGCGTCGCCAGCCGCGGCGGCGTCGCCCTCGTCCGCTGTGGGCTCCTCGCCCTCGCCATCGGTCGATCCATCCGCCTCCGGCACGCCGTGGTGGCCCGTGCGCACGACGGGATCGACGTCGCGCTCGAGCTGGAGCATCTCGGTCAGCTCCTGGACGGTCCGATTCGCGCCGTCCAGGTCGGCCTTGTTGACGACGAAGCAGTCCGCGATCTCGAGGATCCCCGCCTTGAGCATCTGGACGTCGTCGCCGGCGCCGGGCTGGACCAGGACGGCGACGGTGTCCGCGGTCCGTACGACGTCGATCTCGTTCTGGCCGGCGCCGACGGTCTCGATGATGATCCGATCCTTGCCGAACGCGTCGAGCGCCCGGACGGCGTCGGCGGTCGCGGCGGCGAGACCGCCGAGCGCGCCGCGAGCCGACATCGACCGCACGAACACGTCCATGTCACCGACGGTCGAGCCCATGCGAATGCGGTCCCCGAGGACGGCGCCGCCGGTGAACGGCGAGGCCGGATCGACGGCGATCACGCCGACGGTGTGTCCGCGGTCGCGGTACTCGAGCGCGAGCTTGTCCACGAGCGTGGACTTCCCGGTGCCGGGGCTGCCGGTGATCCCCACCACGCTCGCGTCGCCGGTGTGGTCGTGGAGCGCGCCGACGAGCTCGCGATAGCCCGGCGTCCGGTCCTCGATGTAGGTGATCGCTCTGGCGAGTGCGCGGTGCTCGCCGGCGAGCAGGTCGTCGACGAGCGCGTCGACGTCGAATGCTGGCGCTTCGGTGGACCGGCCGCCGGCTGGAGCCGCGGGGTCGTCAGTCACCGACTTCTCCGTCATCGTCGGTCCTGCACGTTCTCCCGGACGAACTCGATCGTCGTCTCGAGCTCCGTGCCGGGGCCGAACACCTCCGCGACGCCCATCGCTTTGAGCTCCTGCTTGTCGTCGTCGGGGATCACGCCGCCGACGATGAGGAGCGTGTCCTCGAACGCGCCGTACTCCTCCAGCCCCTCGATGATCTTCGGAACGAGCGTGTTGTGGGCCCCCGAGAGGATCGAGATGCCGAGGACGTCGACGTCCTCCTGAACCGCGGCCTGCACGATCTCGTCGGGTGCGTTGTGCAGGCCGGAGTAGATGACTTCGAACCCGGCGTCGCGGAAGGCCCGCGCGATGACGTGCGCGCCGCGGTCGTGGCCGTCGAGACCGACCTTCGCGACGAGACAGCGAATCGTCCGTTGTTCCCCCTCGACGCTCATACCTCGATTTCGTGGGGCTGGCGTTTGATGCTTACGGGGATTTGGATGCGAGTAAGTGGATGGGAGCGTGCATCGGCGCGCAGGATCGGGCATCCGACCACGTCACCGGAGGCGACGGTTCCTGTCGAGCAGCGACCCCAGGATAACGGGCCGGATGTCGGGAAAGCGGAACCGCCATCTGTGCGGCCGCCAATCCTCGACCAATGGCCGACACCGCCTCGCCGTCGCTCGACGACGGGCCGTCGTGGCTCAAGGACAACGTCGCGGCCGTCACCGCCGTCCTCACCGTCGTCGGGTACGCGCTCGTGATCGCGACGTTCGAGGGCATGATCCCGTTCTATCCGAACATCGGCAAATCGGGCGTCAACCTCCTCGGGCACGCGATCGCCGTCGTCAACCTCGCCGCGACCGTCTGCCTGATCGCTGGGTGGCGCTACGTCAAGCAGGGCAAGATCGAGGCGCACGCGAAGTCGATGACCGCGGCGTTCGCGCTCATCCTCCTGTTCCTCGTGCTCTACCTCCCCAAGGTCGGCGGCGGCGGTGAGAAGCGACTCGTCGAGTCCGTGCCGGATCCGATCGCGCTGGGCTACTTCGTCATGCTCGCGATCCACATCATCCTCTCCGCGATCGCGATGCCGGTCGTCCTCTACGCGTTCCTGCTCGGGATCTCCCACACGCCCGCCGAACTCCGGGACTCGCTGCACCCGCGGATCGGCAGGATCGCAGCGGCGTCCTGGATCCTGAGCCTCGTGCTGGGCGTGGTGACCTATCTCATCCTCAACCACGTTTACAGCTACGAGTTCACGCCCGTCTGATCCTGGCGAGTCGGCGTCCGTGGTCCCGTGCCGTTGGTTGTGGGTGCGCTCGTTCGATCGTATCCGTACCGGGATCGAAAAGGCACCCCGAATCCTGAGAACGCCACTTGCTTTTAAGCACTCGCGCGAACGATATCCGATCACTGATGGGACGCCTATCCGGACTGTTCGCGCCGTCGTCGATCGCCGTCGTCGGCGCGACCGACCGAGAGGGCTCCGTCGGCCGCGCGATCATCGAGAACCTCGACGCCGACTACGACGGCGACGTCGTCGCCGTCAACCCCTACCGGGGGTCGGTGCTCGGCCACACCTGTTACGACGACCTCGAGGAGGCCCCGTACGTGGACCTCGCCGTGGTCGTGGTTCCACCGGACGCAGCGATCGAGACCGTCCGGTCCGCGGGGGAGGTCGGGATCAAGAACGTCGTGGTTATCACGGCGGGCTTCGGGGAGACCGGCAGCGAAGGTGCCACGCGCGAGCAGGAGCTCCAGGCCGTCGCCGAAGAGTACGACCTCAACGTCGTCGGCCCGAACAGCCTCGGGATCATGAGTACGCCCGTCGGGATGAACGCGACCTTCGGCCCCGACAACGCTCTCGACGGGTCGATCTCCTTCATGAGTCAGTCGGGGGCGTTCGTCACCGCCGTCCTCGACTGGGCGATCCAGCAGGACATCGGCTTCAAGGACGTCGTCTCCCTCGGCAACAAGGCCGTCCTCGACGAGACGGACTTCGTCGAGGCGTGGGGCGAGGACGACGACACCGACGTGATCGTCGGCTATCTCGAGGGGATCGATCGCGGCCGCGAGTTCATCGAGACCGCCCGCGAAGCGAACGACGACACGCCGATGGTCCTCGTCAAGTCCGGCCGCACGGAGGCCGGTGCCCAGGCAGCGTCGTCCCACACCGGGACGATGGCCGGCGCCGAGGCCGCCTACGAGGCCGGGCTCGAGCAGGCCGGCGTCCTGCGCGTCGACACGGTCCAGGAGCTGTTCGACGCCGCACGGGCGCTCTCGGGGCTACCCGAACTCCCGAAGGACGACGTCGCGGTGGTCACGAACGCCGGCGGCCCCGGCGTGATGGCGACCGACGCCGTCGGCGACTCGTCGCTGAACCTCGCCTCCTTCTCGGACGCGACGCTCGAGTCCTTCGACGAACTCCTGCCAGACGAGGCGACTGGCTACAACCCCGTCGACGTGATCGGCGACGCCGACGTCGCGCGGTTCCGGGGTGCGCTCGACATCGCACTGAACGACGACGGCGTCGGAGCGGCGATCGTCCTCGCCGCACCGACCGCCGTGCTCTCCTACGAGGAACTCGCCGACGCAGTCGGCGAACTCCAGGCCGAGTACGGCAAGCCGGTCGTCGGCGCGTTCATGGGCGGTGAGAGTGCCGAACGCGGCGCGGCCGCCCTCCGCGAACACGGGATCCCGAACTACTTCGATCCCGCACGCGCCGTCGACAGCCTCGAAGCGCTCTCACGCTACCGCGAGATCTCCGAGCGAACCTACCCCGAACACGAGACGTTCGAGGACGTCGATCGGGAGCGCGCCCGCGAGATACTCGGTCGCGTCGAGGAGCGCTCGGACAACCGGCTGGGCGTGGAGGCCATGGACCTGCTCGACGCCTACGGGATTCCGACGCCAGACGGCGAGGTCGTCGATTCCCCCGCGGAGGCCGAGTCCGTCGCCGCCGACATCGAAGGCGACGTCGTCATGAAGATCGTCAGCCCGGACATCCTCCACAAGTCCGACATCGGCGGCGTCCGCGTCGGCGTCGAACAGGCCGACGTCCGGGACGCCTACGAGGACCTCGTCGCGCGGGCCCACAACTACCAGCCCGACGCGGACGTCCTCGGCGTCCAGGTCCAGGCGATGGTCGACCTCGACGACGCGACGGAGACGATCATCGGCGCGAACCGCGACCCGCAGTTCGGACCGCTGCTCCTGTTCGGCCTCGGCGGTATCTTCGTCGAGGTCCTCGAAGATACGTCGTTGCGCGTCGGGCCGATCTCCGAGCCGGAGGCCCGCACGATGGTCGACGAGATCAAGGCCGCACCCTTGCTCCGCGGCGCGCGGGGTCGGGAGCCAGCCGACGTCGACGCCGTCGTCGAGGCGCTCCAGCGCCTCTCCCAGCTCGTCTGGGAGTTCCCGGCAATCCTCGAACTCGACGTCAACCCCCTCGTCGCCGGCCCCGACGGCGCGAACGCCATCGACGTCCGGCTCACCGTCGACCCCGACCAGCTCGCGGACGAGCCGCGAACCGACGCACCATCGACCACGGACCACTCCACCCCATCCCCAGACCAATGAGCGACACGCTACTCGTCACGGCACTCGCAGACGGCACCGGCAAGACGGCGATCACCGTCGCGCTCGGGCTCCACGCCCGCGAGCGCGAGGAGGACGTCGGCTACATGAAACCGAAGGGCACGCGCCTCCGTTCCCGCGTCGGCAAGACGATCGACGAGGACCCGATGCTGGCCCGGGACCTCCTCGAGTTCGAAGCAGAGATGCACGAGATGGAGCCCGTCGTCTACTCGCCGACGTTCGTCGAGCAGGCGGTTCGCGGGCAGGCCGATCCCGAGGACCTCCAGCGACAGGTCAAGGAACACTTCCAGACGATCGCCTCCGGTCGCGATCGCATGTTCATCGAGGGCGGCGGTACCCTCACGACCGGCGGCATCGTCGACCTGACCGACGCGGACATCGCCGACCTCGTCGACGCGGAGGTGCTGGTCGTCGCCGGCTACGATTCGCCGGGCGACCTCGACGACGTACTCGCCGCCGTCGACTCGATCGGGCAGGACCGGCTCCGCGGCGTCCTGTTCAACGCCGTCGACGACTCGGCCTACGACGGACTCGAGGAGGACGCCGTCCCGTTCCTCGAGGAGCGGGACGTGCCCGTCCACGGCGCCGTCCCACGCGTCCAGGAACTGGCCGGCGTGACCGTCGGCGACCTCGCGGACGAACTCGGCGCCCGCGTCCTCACGAACGTCCCCACGGACGAGTACGTCGAGCGGTTCTCCGTCGGCGCGATGGGCGCGGACTCCGCGCTCCGGCACTTCCGCCGGACCCGCGACGCCGCCGTGATCACCGGCGGCGACCGCTCGGACATCCACACCGCCGCGCTCGAGGCGCCGGGCGTCAACTGCCTCCTGCTCACGGGCGGCCACCGGCCGTCCAGCGCCGTCGTCGGCAAGGCCGAGGAGAAGGGCGTTCCGATCATCGTGGTCCAGACTGACACGCTCACGACGATCGATCGCGCCGAGAAGGTCGTCAGCGGGGGCCGCACGCGCGACGCCGGCGCCGTCGAGCGGATGCAGGAGTTGCTCGGGGACCACGCCGACGTGGACGCGATCTTGAACGGGGAGTGAGACGCTGGCGCTCTTTGTGGCGACGCACGCCGGCCGATCCCTTCGGCCTGGCGACAGTCACGATTGCGCACCCGCCGGACGACCGAAGCGACGACCGTGGGCGGCTGGGAGCGTCCCGGTCGGCCCGCTCGCGGGGAAAGGCGGAAACGGGTGTCCGCCGAAGGGACGCGTATGACGCTCGACGTCGAGATTCCCGATCCGCCGACGCTCCACGGTCCCCAAGACCCTGGCGACTACGACTCCGTCGAGGAGATCGACGCCCACCCGGGCGAACAGCCGGAGCGCGACACGCTAGCGACCGCGCTCGAGTCGGGCGCCTGGGGCGAGGCCTTCGACGACTGGTGCCAGGAGACCTACCTCTCCGAGGAGCAGTTCCAGGCGGTGCTGGACCTGGGCCTGATCGAGGGGTTCGACTTCTACCTGAACCCGTCGGCCGGGGACGTCGGCTACCGCTCGCCCACCGTGCCCGACGACCTCCCGGCGCCGTACGACGAGACGTTCGAGCGTAGTGACCGACAAGACGTCGTGGAGGCGCTGGACGAGCTCGGTCGGACCGTCAGCGAGGTGCTGGAGAACGACTACCTCGTCCGGACTGGCGAGGAGTTCGGGTTCAACTTCGAGGAGTAGTCCCTCTCTCGCCGTCTCGGAGGCCAGTCGCGGCCGTCCCGCTGTTACCTCCCCGTGAGCCACAGTGACAGCACGACCGCGAGCGCGACGCCGAGCACCGCGAGCAGCAGTGCGAACGCGACCCGGAAGCCGGCGGCAGTCGCCAGCACGCCGACGACCCCGGGCGCGATCGCTCCGGCGCCCATGAGCCCCGTCCGAACGACGCCGAGCCCGCCGCCAGCCAGATTTTCGGGGAGCAGCGCCTCGAGGTGTGCAGCGCGAACCGGACGGAAGCCGTGGGCACCAACGCCGAGCGTTGCGACGACGGCGGCCGCGAGCACGGGAACGCCGAACAGTGCGGGTCCGGCCGTCGGCACCGCGACGAGCGCTGCCAGGGACGCCGTCGCGAGGCCGATCGTCCCGGTGATCACCGGCAGCCGCCCCGCTCGGTCGCTGAGCTCGCCCGTCCCGAGCTGGATCAGGCTGACTACGAAAAAGAGCGCGTAGAGCGCGCTCGCTGTGGCGCTCGAGACGCCGGTCGTCCGTGCGAGATACAGCGGTAGAAAGGCGACGACCCCGTTATAGGCGAAGCCGAAACAGAGCGTGACCGCGACGAAGGCGACGAACCGACGGCGCCGAAACGGGGTTGCGTAGGCGCGCAGCGGCGGCCGCTCGTCGGCGTCGGCGTGGGTCGCCGGACGGTCGGGTAGTCGACGGGGCACGCGGATGGAGAAGGCGCCGGCGACGATGACGGCGGTGCCTCCACCGAGGAAGAAGAGGACACGCCAGTCCGCCGTCGCGGCACCGAGTACGACGGCGACGATGGCCGGCGCGACGACGCCGCCGAAGGTTCCGAAGGTGTCGTGAACGCCGAGCGCGCGTCCGCTGCGGGCCGGGTAGGTCCGAGAGAGCAGCCCGATCGCGACGGTCTTGTGGACCCCGGTGCCCGCTCCGACGAGGAGCATTGCAAAGACGAGCAACGCGAACGGCCCCTCGAGTGCGACGACGAAGGCACCGACAGCGGCGCCGATCGCGCCGACGGTCAGGACGCCGACCGGTCCGAGGCGATCTGCCAAGACGCCGGAAGGGAACTGCATCGCCGCGTAGACCAGCATGAAGCCCGTGAACGCCCACCCGAGTGCAGCGGTCGAGACGCCGTATTCGACGCTCAGCGTCTCGAACAGCGGCGGGAACGCGTAGCGCAGTAGTTTCGCGAGGAACCACAGCAGCGAGGTGAGCACGAGTGCATCGTAGCGGCCGATGGTGCGCCGAGTGGAAGCTGGCATGCTGGATCGTCGAGAGCGTATTCGTTCGGGCCGAGCGGCGGCCATCGCTTGTGCGTTCCGCCTCGACGGTCCGGAGCGGTCGTCGCTGCGCGCCGAGCAGCCGCTTTACCGGTGCCGAACCGTCTCCGGGAGCGCGTCTCGGATCAGCAGTAGTCGTTGAATAGTCCGTGGTGATCCCGGAGCGAGCCGTCGGGATCGACGAAGCACATGTTCTTGGCGTCGTGGATCGGGCCGTGGTCGGCCCGGTGGCCGTCGGCCACCAGCGTGTGGTGGAGGAGGTGGGCGGTGAAGCCGACGTCCCGCTCGTCGAGCGCGGAGAGTTCGACGTCGAGGACCTCCGCTCGCTTCTCGTCCTCCATGGCACCCCAGCCGGTCTCGCTCGCGATTAGCCCCTTGCCGACCTCGTTGGCGAAGGAGACGATCTCGTCGATGGAGTCCCTGAGTTCCTCGGGCGTCCGCCCTCGATTCCAGATGAGGTACGGGTGGGTCGAGAGCACCTCCGCGAGGGGTTCGAAGATCTCGACGGCGGCGGGAGTGCCCAGGTTCCCGACGGTGGTCGGCGCCGCCGGGTCGTGAGAGTGGATCCGCTCGTGGACGCGCTCGAGGAACTGGTAGATGACGAGCGAGCGGTCGACCTCGAGGTCCTCGAGCGCGTTCCGATTCTGTATGCTCAGGAGCGGTTCGTTACAGAGGTCCCAGGCGAGGACGCTGTCGTGGTCGGCGTGCTCGCCGAGGATCGCGTCGACGTAGGGTTCGAACCCCTCCTCATAGAGCTCCCCGTCGTGCCACTCGCGGAGGGACTGGGGGTGCAGCCCGCCGAGATGGGGGTAGCTGCTCCAGCCGTTGAACAGCGTGACGATGAACTCGACGTCGTAGTCCGCGCCCATGTCCAGTACCTCGCCGACGCGTTCGGGCATCCGCTCGGGGAACCGGAGGTAGGCGTCGTGAGAGAGCCACAGCCGAACGGTGTTCATCCCCGGGAAGTGTTGCTTCCCGATCCAGAGCTCCTTGCGCATCAGGCTCGGCTGGAAGTCCGTCCCCCAGATCTCCATCCCGTGACTCGCGTGACTCGGTTGGTAGTTGAAACCGCGCACGTCCGCGTACTCCGTGTTGTCGAGCGTCGTGACCATCGGTGAAACTGTATCTGGTGATTGATGGCACGTGGCATAACTCACCGACATGCGGCAAAGGCCAACGGAAGTCCGACGACCGGACGTGCGTGGCGTCGACGAATCGGAGTGAGACGGCCGTTCGTGGCGGCTGCCTCGTAGGGAAGTCGTCGGCGTACATTTCGGTCGTCTCGGTGACGTGGACGTCGGACTGGCCGGAGTGGAGCGCGTCCTCACCGGTCTCCCAGCCGCAGTCGGCAAGGCGGGGGTTCAGCAGTACTCGTTAAAGACGTCGTGGCCGGCCCGGAGCGACCCGTCCGAATCGACGAACGAGAGGTTCCCGGCGTCGTAGATCGGCCCGTACGCCTCGCGGTGCCCGTCGGCGACCGGCGTGTGGTGGAGCAGGTGGGCGGTGAAGCCGACGTCCCGCTCGTCGAGCGCGGCGAGCACGACGTCGAGAATCTCGACGCGTTTCTGGTCGTCGAGTGCTCCCCAACCAGTCTCGGTCGCGAGCAGCGGTTTCTCGACGTCGTTGGCCAGCGCGACGATCTCGTCGAGTTTCTCGTGCAGTTCGGCCGGCGTTTCCGCCCGATTCCAGGCGAGGTACGCGTGCGTCGAGAGCACCTCCGCGAGTGGCTCGAAGATCTCCACGTGGGTACGAGTCCCGATCGATCCGACGGTCGTCGGCGCCACGGGATCGTGGGTGCGGATTCGTTCGTAGACTCGCTCGAGGAACTGGTAGATGACGAGCGAGCGGTCGACGGTGAGGTCTTCCAGCACTCCCTGGTGCTGCACGCTCAACAGCGGCTCGTTGCAGAGGTCCCAGGCGAGGACGCTGTCGTGGTCGGCGAATTCGCCCACGATAGCGTCGACGTACGGCGCGAAGGCCTCGTCGAAGAGCGTTCCGTCGTGCCACTCGCGGAGGGACTGGGGGTGCAGCCCGCCGAAGTCGGGGTAGCTGTGCCAGCCGTTGAACAACGTGACGATGAACTCGACGTCGTAGTCCGCGCCCATGTCCAGTACCTCGCCGACGCGCTCGGGCATCCGCTCGGGAAACCGGAGGTAGGCGTCGTGAGAGAGCCACAGCCGAACGGTGTTCATCCCCGGGAAGTGTTGCTTCCCGATCCAGAGCTCCTTGCGCATCAGGCTCGGCTGGAAGTCCGTTCCCCAGATCTCCATCCCGTGGCTCGCGTGGCTGGGCTGGTAGTTGAAGCCGCTCACGTGGGCGTACTCCGTGTTCTCGAGCCTCGTCACCATCGACAGACAACTAGCCAGAGTTGCGCCCATCGACAATAATTCCACGGCATCTGGAGACGGACGGACCTGCCAGTCAGCGGGCTCGAGGTCGGTAGAGCGGCGTCAGCAGTAGTCGTTGAACAGGCCGTGGTGCGCCCGGAGCGACCCGTCCGGATCGACGAACGACATGTTCTCGGCGTCGTAGATCGGCCCGTGCCCCTCGCGGTGGCCGTCGGCGACCGGCGTGTGGTGGAGGAGGTGGGCGGTGAAACCGACGTCCCGCTCGTCGAGCGCGGAGAATTCGACGTCGAGGACCTCCGCGCGCTTCTCGTCGTCGAGCGCGCCCCAGCCAGTCTCGGTCGCGAGGAGCGGTTTCCCCGCGTCGTTGGCGATCGCGACGATCTCGTCGAGCGTCTCGGCGAGACCCTCCGGCGTGTCGCCCCGGTTCCACGAGTAGTACGGGTGCGTCGAGAGCACCTCGGAGATCGGTTCGAACAGTTCGACGCCGACAGGTGTGCTCATCGTCCCGACCGTCGTCGGCGCCTCCGGATCGTGCGTGAGGATCTGCTCGTAGACGCGCTCGAGGAACCGGTAGATGACGAGCGAGCGGTCGACTTCGATGTCGGCGAGTCCGTCGCGATTCTGGACGGAGAGGAGCGGTTCGTTACAGAGGTCCCAGGCGAGGACGCTGTCGTGGTCGGCGTGCTCGCCCAGGATCGCGTCGACGTAGGGTTCGAACGCCTCGCGGTAGAGCGTGCCGTCGTGCCACTCCCGGAGCGACTGCGGGTGGAGCCCACCGAGTTGGGGGTAGCTGCTCCAGCCGTTGAACAACGTGACGATGAACTCGACGTCGTAGTCCGCCCCCATGTCGAGCACTTCCCCGACGCGCTCGGGCATCCGCTCGGGAAACCGGAGGTAGGCGTCGTGGGAGAGCCAGAGCCGCACTGTGTTCATCCCCGGGAAGTGCTGGTTCCCGATCCAGAGCTCCTTGCGCATCAGGCTCGGCTGGAAGTCCGTCCCCCAGATCTCCATCCCGTGGCTCGCGTGACTCGGTTGGTAGTTGAACCCGCGAACGTCCGCGTACTCCGTGTTGTCGAGCGTCGTGACCATCGATGAATCAGTGTGAGAATCGGTGGCCCGTGGCATAACTCTCCGATTTGCGGCAAAGACTCGCACGAGATTTGCGGCACGTCGTCGACGTACAGGCGAGGAGCCGCTCGGATCGCTCGTGATGGACG
The DNA here is from genome assembly GCF_000403645.1 of Salinarchaeum sp. Harcht-Bsk1. Lineage (NCBI taxonomy): Archaea > Methanobacteriati > Methanobacteriota > Halobacteria > Halobacteriales > Natronoarchaeaceae > Salinarchaeum > Salinarchaeum sp. Harcht-Bsk1. The sequence continues at coordinate 2,788,800 of NC_021313.1, read as the reverse complement.
TCGATTCGCACCGGCTGCGCGAATACAAAGGATAAATGCCCCCGCCCTCCACCGGGCGGACATGAACGGGAACTCGTTCGGTCGCCTCTTCCAGGTGACCACCTACGGCGAGAGCCACGGGCCGGCGATGGGCTGTACGGTGTCGGGCTGCCCGGCCGGCGTCGAACTCGACGAGGAGCGCATCCAGCGCGAACTCGACCGCCGCAAGCCCGGGCAGTCGATGATCACGACCAGCCGGGGCGAACCCGACGAGGTCACGATCAACTCCGGGGTCCTCGAGGGCTACACCACCGGGACGCCGATCGGGATGGTTATCCAGAACAAGGACGCTCGCTCCGGGAAGTACGAGCCCTTCGTGACCGCACCGCGACCGTCCCACGGCGATTACACGTACTCCGCGAAATTCGGCACCCGAAACTGGGGTGGCGGCGGCCGCTCCTCCGCCCGCGAGACCGTCAACTGGGTCGCGGCCGGCGCGATCGCCAAGGAGGTGCTCGATCAATCTGAGTACGACGTGACGGTCAAGGGGCACGTCAACCAGATCGACGATATCGAGGCCCCCGATGTCACCTGGGAGGAGATGCTCGAGCACACCGAGGAGAACGAGGTCAGGTGTGCCGATCCCGACACCGCGGAGGAGATGCGCGAGCACCTCGAGGAGGTCCAGCAGCACGGCGACTCCGTCGGCGGCTCCGTCTACTTCGAGTGTCGCGGCGTTCCCCGCGGACTCGGCGCGCCGCGTTTCGACAGCTTCGCCGCTCGTCTCGGTCGGATGGTCTTCTCGATCCCCGCGACGACCGCCTTCGAGTACGGGGTCGGCAAAGCGGCTCGCTCGATGAAGGGTCACGACCGCAACGAGGACTGGGAGGCATACGATCCCGAAGCCGGCGACAGCGCTCGCGGCGGCGAGGTCGTCGCCGAGGAGGGCGACCCGGTGCCCGTCGGCAACGACCACGGGGGCCTCCAGGGCGGCATCACCACCGGGGAGCCGATCTACGGCGAGATCTCCTGGCACGCCCCGGTCTCGATCCCGAAAGAACAGACCACCGTCGACTGGGAGACCGGCGAGGAGAAGACGATCCAGGTCACCGGTCGGCACGACCCGTCGCTGCCCCCGCGCGCCGTTCCCGTCGTCGAGGCGATGTTCTACTGTACGATCCTCGACTTCATGCTGCTCGGCGGCCGGATCAACCCCGATCGGCTCGACGGACGCCCCGGCGAGTACGACACCGAGTACCACCCGAGCAGTCCGCGTAACGAAGAGTAGCGCGACCGAACGTGGCGGCGGAGCGGTTCCCGCCGGACGACCGAACGCTCTGTCCGTTCAGACTGACAATACCATCGTCTGCCGATACGGTTCGAAGCCGAGCTTCTCGTAGAACGCGATCGCTCTGTCGTTGTCGACGTCGACTTCGAGAGTCACTTCGTCACAGTCGTGCGCATCTGCCTCGGCCACACCCAGGTCCACCAGCTCCCGAGCGAGCCCGGTGCCGCGGTGCCGTTCGCGAACGTAGAGATCGTCGACGACGACGCGGTCCGGCCGGTCGAATACCGGCGAGGCAGTCTGGCGTTCGATCGCGACGAAGCCCGCGAGATCGGCACTCTCCTCGGCGATGGCGTCCGGATCCTCGGGAGTACCCTCGACCGCGATCCAGAGACCCCGATCCGGTTCGCGGAGCCACTCGCGTCGGAACGCGACCTCCTTGGCGACCAGATCGACCGACTCGTCGAGGCTGTGTGCATCGACGACCCGTTCGAGTTCCCGATGGTACGGCAGCCAGCAGTCCTCGACGAACAGCTCGACGGCGGCGGCGTCTGTCGGAAGCGGGAGGAGCTCCATACGCGCCCTGCTCGTGCGTGCCCAGTAACTGTTACCCCGGAGTCGCAACTGCCCCCCGACCGAACACGAGGCGTCTCGACTGTTCGACTACCCGTCGCCGTCCTCGTCGACGATGACGACCTCGCCGTCGACGACGTCGACGTTGACGAGCGTCTTGACCGTCTGGTCGTCCGCCAGTTCGGTCACACCGCCGACTTTCTTGATCACGGCGACGGTGTCGACGACCTCCGCACCGATGTCGTCGAGTGCACCGAGCACCGCGGAGAGCGTCCCGCCCGTCGAGAGCACGTCGTCGATCACGACCACGCGATCGCCTGGATGGACGTCGTTGACGTACATCTGGCTCTCGCCGTAGCCGGTCTGCTGGTGGAGCGGCGTCTCGCCGTCGAGGCCGTACTGGCGCTTGCGGATCACCACGAGCGGGACGTCCGTCGTCAGTGAGAGCGCCGTCGAGATGTGGATGCCCATCGCCGCGGGCGTGACGATCTTGTCGACGTCCGCGAGTTCGGCCTTGCGGACGATCTTGACGGTGATCTCCCGGAGCAACGACGGATCGAGCGTCGGCACGCCGTCACTCACCGGGTGGACGAAGTAGTGGTAGCCGTCCTTCTCGACGATCGGCGCGTCTCGAAGCGACGCCTGCAACCGGTCCATATCCGGGATTGATCCGGGGGAGCCATAAAGCGCTGTGACACGCCGCCGTGTGGGACGCTGGGAATTCGCGTTCGGGTCAGCGAGGCCACGTCGCCAGCACGAGCGTTCGGTGTTGCTTCCGCCAGACTACTCGAATCGAGTCGCTCCGGGAGACGTTCGCGACGGTCACCGCGTCACCGGCGTCGACGCGCTCGTACGCCGAGAAGTCCGCGAGCGTCCGATTCCCCGACCGAACGAGGAGTTGACGTCCAGGGATCGCGTTCCCGCCGGCGTGCTCCACGGTCAAGGTCTCCGCGCGCTGGTCGTAGGAAAACTCGAAGCTCGCCTGCGGCTGGGAGTCGTCGAAGAAGTGGTTCCAGATCGGGCCGCCGTAGCCCGCTGCGAGGAGGATACCAACGACGACGACGAGCACGACGAGCGCCAGCGCGATGAGCGTCTGGATATTTCCAGAGAGCCCTTCTTCGAGGTGCTGGTCTCCATACACGGCTACTCTCCAGAATCATACCGCCGGCCTGCAAAAAGGGTTCCCGCCCGTCAGCCGAGTTGCTCGTCGGCGAGGATCGCCGAGGAGTCGCCGCTGCTCCAGATGATCCGCACCGCCTGCCCCTGGCTGAGCTGGGCCGTGTTTTCTTCGATCCGAAGCCGATCGCCCGTCGTGATCGGATCCCCCCAGTTGTCATTCACATTGTAGCCGTTCCCGGAGGCGTCGCTCCCGTCCTCGAACACGGTGGTTCCGCCGACGGTGACCTCGAGCGTCGATTTCTTCACGTCGTCGCCGCCGCCGTGCAGCACGACGACGCTGCCCGAGGTGCCATTGCCGTCGAGATTCTCGCTGAACTCCCACTGAGCGTTCGGACTGCTATCGGTCAGATCGCTCCCGATGCCGAGGACGAACGTCCCGATCACGGCGGCGAGGACGATCGTCACGGCCACCATCAACACGACGCCCAGCACGGAGGAGACGGCGTCGTCCTCGCGGTACAGGGCGCGGAGCTCCATCACGGTCGAGGGTAGCCACGCCTGCCATATATCAGTCGTGGCCGACCCGGCGTTTAGATGACTTCGTACTCACCGATGATGGCCGTCCGTCCGCCGCCCTCCGCTTCCCAAATTACCCTGATCGTGTCCCCCTGGTTGATAGTGGGACAGTTAGGAGTGCTATTGCTGATTGTTACAGTTTCAGCTTTCTGCAACGCTCCGGTGCCGGTCCAAGCACAGTCTCCACTGTTCTCGACGGTTACGACCACGTCCTGTTCGGAGAGCCCAGCGGGTCGCACCACGCTAATGACGACTTCACCGGACTCCTGATGAAACTGCATGTCGGATTCGGGCGGCTGCTCCCCCGGTCCAAACCCGAGCACGAACACGCCGACGGTCGTCATCAGCATGACGGCGATTCCGACGAGTAAGACGACGCCCACGACAGGAGAGACGGCGTCGTCGCCCGGTCGGAATCGATTACGGCGCATCGACCGGGACAATGTAGCGGGGGTACTAATGTTTCGTGGTGGGAGCACCGGAAGGAGTCGGCCTGCTCCGTGAACGGGGCTTCGACCGCGCCGAGCGCTGGATTCATCCCACGTGCCCGAGACGTGCGGGTATGTTCGGGCACGACGAGCTCGCCGGGATGGTCGACGCGTTCGGCGCGCTAGACCGGGCCGAACTCGAGCGGGCCTGCTCGGAGACGGCGTTCCGGCGTGGGGAGGAGTTCGACGAGGCTGCAGTACAGGCGGCCATCGACGACGCCGTCGACGCATACGCGCTCGTCGAGCACGACGGCCGGCTCGTTCCCGGGCCCGCTGCCTTCCCAACGCTACCGGACGGCGCCGAGGACCTCCCACACATTCTCGACCTCGAGCGGCGCGACGTCGATCGCGACGCAGTCGCTGCGGCCGTCGCCGAACGCTTCGAGCGGGAGGTCGACGCCGCGATCGACGCAGGGGACGACGAGGCCTGTGCCGACCTGCTGGATCGAAGTTACGAGGTCGAGTCCTGGGGACCGGTCGATCTGGACGACGCCAGAGAGCGCCTCGACGCCGCGCGCGAGGAGTGATCGGCTGCCGACCGGCGGACGGCCGGCGGCTCCCGAGGACAAACTGTCGCCGACCGCCAAACGCTAAGTCGTGGCTCGCCTACGCCGGGCCATGCGGCTGGACCTGTCCGCGGTCGTCGGATGTGATCCCACCGTCATTCGGGACCAGCCGCGGGACGCCGCCGTGCTCGCCCCCGTGATCGAGCGCGACGACGGCCACTCGTTGCTGTTCATCAAGCGCTCGGAGGACCTCGGCGAACACCCCGGCCAGATGAGTTTCCCCGGCGGTGGAGCGGAGCCCGAGGACGTCGACCTCCAGGCGACCGCGATCCGCGAGGCAGACGAAGAGATCGGCCTCGACCCCGAAGAGGCGCGGATCCTCGGGCGTCTCGACGCGATCCGGACGGTCACCGACTACGCCGTCTCGCCGTTCGTGGGAATGGTCCCCGACCGGGAGTACGCACCGGACGGCGTCGAGGCCATCGAGGTCGCGATCCTGTCGGTCGCCGACCTCACCGATCCGGCCAACTACGAGTTCGAGACGCGCGACCACCCGACCTACGGCGAGGTCGTCGTCCACTACTTCCACGTCGACGGCTACACCGTCTGGGGCGCGACCGGTCGCATCCTCGTCGACCTCCTCGAACTGACGACCGACTGGCGCGCACCGGTCCGCTCACGGAGCGACGTCGGGTGAGTCGCTCCCGTGGCATCGACCCGGCATCGACACCGTACTGGGAGTCCACTGCAAACCCGCAACCTGTTTGGGTCGGGTCGCTTACTACCAGTCAATGAACGTCGCACCTGGTGGGTTTCGGTACGGCCTGACGCTCGTCGCCGCCGGCGCGGTCGCGCTGTTGATCCACCCGGTCGTGACGGCCGTGCTCGGCGCCGCAGGCGTCGCAGCGGTCTGGTTTCATCGGGATCCCAATCGGTCGATCCCCGAAGACGGCGTCCTCGCGCCTGCCGACGGCAAGATATCCGTGATTCGGAACGAGGAGGGCAGACTCCTCGTGGGCACGTTCATGAACGTCCACGACGTCCACGTGAATCGCTCGCCGCTGTCCGGGACCGTGACCAGTTCCGAGCACCAGCCCGGCGGCCACAGGCCGGCGTTCTCGAAAGAGTCCGACCGTAACGAGCGCCAGATCCTCGCGGTCGAGACCGACCACGGTCCGATGACGGTGACGCTCATCGCCGGGGCCTTCGCCCGCCGGATCCATCCCTACGTCGAGGCAGGCGAGGACCTCGAACGCGGTGAGCGGATCGGGCATATCTCCTTCGGGAGCCGCGTCGACGTCCTGTTTCCACCGGGCATCGAGGAGGCAGACCTGGCAGTCGAGCACGGCGAGTCGGTCCGGGCCGGCGAGACGGTACTGGTCGAGTCCGACAGCATCGAGTAGCCACGGCCGAGTTCGGAAGTCGATTCCAGCGCCGCCGGAAGTGGACAGTTCGGAACAGGTTCAAGTCGGATCCAGCGGCGAACGCCGCTATCCCCTGAGCGACGGGCCCGGCTCGGCCGACGCGGGTGCGTGGACGACCGACCGGGACGACGACCAGTCCACCTGCTCGATCTACGGGAACGTGATCCGCTCGTCGACGGGATCGACGACGGCGCGGCCACCGATCGGGACCGGGACCGTCGGCGCCGTGTGACCGACCTCGACGTCGAAGACGATCGGCGCCTCGGGGTTGTACTCGCCGACGATCGTCTCGATCGTCTCGCGCTGGCGCTCGCGGTACGCAGCCCGCTCTTCGGGTCCCGGTCGCTCCCACGGGGACCGGGCTTTCGCACGACCGACGAGCACGCCGTCGATCGCGTCGAGAATCCCGCGCTCACCCATCGCGAGCAGCGCCATCCGTACCTCTTCTGCACTCGGCAGTTCCTCGGACGGCTCCAGGAGGAGGACGCACCCCTCGAGGTCGCTCGCCTCGGGCGCGTAGCGATCGGCTGCCAGGAACGGAACTAACACGTCGAGACAGCCACCCCATACGCGTCCGTCCGCTGGCTCGTCACCGCCAGCCCACCGCCAGCCAGGATTGTCCTCGAACTCGCGACGCTGGTCCAGCGTGTCCGGGTCGGCCCAGTCGAGGTCCTGGTCGGTGAAACGGTCGGCTGGCTCGATCTCCCCGATCGACTCCTCGAAGAACGCTCGCTCCAGGTACTCGACGCTGTACTCGCTCATCGATCCCTGCATCGCGAGCGTGGTCATGACCGACCCGCCGTAGTAGGAGACGACGCCCTCGTTCCAGAGGTAGCTCGTGAGGTTCGCGTTGTCGCTGATGCCGTAGAAGCGGGTGGGATGCTCGCGCAACACCGCGGGATCCAGGTGCTCGAGGATCCGTAGCTGGTCCGAGCCCCCGATCGTCGTTACGACGCCGCCGATCTCCGGATCCCGGAAGGCGTCCACGACGTCTCCAGCCCGTTCCGCGGGATGGGCGGCGAGGTACTCGTCGTCCTTCGTCGCGGTCGGGTACTCGACTGGCTCGAGGTCGAAGACGGTCCGGAGTCGCTCCAGACCGAGTTCGTAGACGTGCGGGTAGGCGGCTGCGATGCCTGACGACGGTGCGACGATCGCGACGCGGTCGCCTCGCTCCAGCGGCGGAGGCGTGACGAACTCCGGCATACTACGGGCTGCTCGGTCTCGACAGATAGTGGTTCTGCCACCGTGTGAACGTGTGACGATCGTGGTCGCCCTCAGGGCGCTGGAAAGCCGGAGAGGTCGATGTCCGTTCGCCGGCCGTCCAAGAGTTCGAACCGCGCTCCGCGGTGGCGTTCCAGCCAGTGGAGGAGCACCCCTGCCCACGAGAGTTTCTCCACCTTCGGACCCTCGGCCGCATCGAAGTCCCAGCCAGGGAAGATCAGCCGATCCGCCCCGACCGCGTCCGCGAGGAACGCGGCACGGTCGCCGTCGGTGAAGCCGCCGTAGTTGACGAGCGGGTCGACTGGCTCGGCCTGCGTCGTGCCGAGGAGTCGTTCCGTCGGGAAGCGCGGAACGTAGCGCTCGAGCGCGGACCGATTGTCGCCGTGAGCGTGCACCGCGACAGGGACGCCGTCCTCGGCAAGACCGATCGTCCCCTCGGGATCGCCATCGAGGTCGGTGACGACGAGGTCGGGGACGAGTCCAGCCGCTGCGAGTCTGACGCCGGCGTCGGAGGCGGCCACGACCGCATCGGCGCCGCGAGCGACGGCGAGGTCTGCTTCCAGCGAGGGTGCAGCGCCAGCGATCGCCACGGTTCCGCCGAGGCGTAGCGAATCGAGTTCGAACCGATCGACGCGCTGTGCGAGCCAGTCCCGAGCGGCCTCGTCGCCCGCCCGGTCGTAGCCGAAGTCGGCGAGAATCGCGTCGTAGAACGGTTCCCAGGTCTCGTAGTCCACGTGAAATCACAGCCTACCAGTGGCTACTGAGCAGTTGGTCCCCAGGAAACCGCTGTCGCGGGCCGGAATGGCGATCGTGTACCCCTACCCGAGCGCCCTCCCGGCGTGCATCCGAGGGTTGCATGGCATCCGTCATAAGTTTTCTCTTAGGGTAGGAAGTGCCTGTATCGCCTTTGAAAGGCGTTCGAGCCCGTCGCTGTCTGCGATTCTCGCCGACAAAGCAGATATTTCCTGATAAGACCCGCCCACGAGCGTCTGACGATCGCCAGTCATCAGCACATCCGCCGACCGTGCCTCGGTTTCGAGCAGGGTTCGCGCCGACGAGTCGAGTCCCTCGATCGCGAGCACCGTGCACACCGCGGCAGGTCCGAGAGCGAGGTCGCCGTCGGCTTCGTCCAGGTATCGGCGTGCCTCGCGTTCCGTCCGAACGTCGAGACGGGCGACCGTCACGTCGCCAGCCGCGGCGGTCGCCGGATCGTCGTCGAACGCGTCGGCGATCTTCGCGGCGTCGCTCGTCTCGGCGACGTCGTGCGTTCGTATCACGTCGGCACCGCGTTCGATCGCCATGGCGGTCGCGGCCAGACTGACGGGCAGTGCGTCCTCGGTTGATCGATCGGCGATCGTCCGGAGGAAGTTCTTCCGGTTGATCGAGACGAGGATCGGCCGGCCGAGCGCGCGGAACTCGCGGAGTCGGCGGAACGTCTCCCGGTCGTCGCGGAGCGTCTTGCGCTCGCTCCAGCCACCGAAGGCAGGATCGACGATCGTCTTGTCCGTCAGGCCGTTCTGCTTGAGCGCCTCGTACACCCGATCGACGTAGTCGGACTGCTCGAACCACTCCTGTGAGCGCCTCTCGGCCCAGTCGGTGTCGTCGACTGCACCGGGTCGTTCGAGGTCCGGTGGACTCGCCATCTTCGCGACGGCGACGTCGTACTCTGCACACACATCGGGCATTCGGGGATCGGCGAACCCGCAGATGTCGTTCACGACGTCGAAGCCGCGATCGATCGCGGCTTCCGCGACCTCGGCGTAGCGGGTCTCGATCGAGAAGACGGCGTCGCCGCTCGTGGATTCCATCGCCTCGACGGCGACGTCGAGGCGATCCAGTTCCTCCTCGGTGGAGAGGACGTCGTAGCGCTTGTTCGCGCTCTCGAGGCCGACGTCCACGATGTCCGCGCCCTCCCCGATCAACTCCTCGTCCACGTAAGTAGCGGCCTCGCCTGGGTCGTCGTAGACGCTCGGATCGTAGGGCGACTCCTCGCTGACGTTCAGGACGCCCATGATGCGCGGGGGGTGGCCGGTGCCGATCGACAGCCCCGCAGCATCCACGCTTCGCATACCCTTGCAAGGGCTGGGTCACTTTAATGGCGACCGATTCCGGCACGTGACTGGGCCCGTCGACGACGTGAGGACGCGTCGACACCGGCAGGTGCGTGACCTCGCCTCGGACGGCTTCGCAGACGCTATAGGCGCTCGGGAGCTACCTGCTGGACATGGCCAAGGTGAGTGTGGGACTTCGGGGGTGGCGCTTCGAGGAGGACGCCGTCTTCGACGAGGACGGTGAGTTCCTGCCGCTCGACGAGATGGACGAGGACGCGCGCGACCGGCTCGTCCGTCTCGCCGAACTCGTCGCGTCGCCGTGTGACGCCTGCTGGCTCGTCCACGGCGACGAGAACATCTCCGAGTGCAACGTCGCGGAAGCGGTCTACGGCGAACTCTCCGCCGAAGTCATCGTCTGCCGCGAGCACGAGCGCGACCTCGTCTACTGGTACCGCGAGGAAGGCGGCAAACAGTATCGGGGAACGGAGGAGTTCCAGGACGCCTTCTTCGAGTGGTTCGACGACGGCGGCCGCGCGCCCGAGGACTTCGAGGGCATCGAACACGTGGACACGGATCCCCTCGAGGTTCCGACGCCGAGCGTCCCCGATGCGGAGGAACGCGCCGAGCGCTGGGAGGTCACCGATCGGATCGACCTGACGGACGTCGACCTCGACCAGGACTACCCCTCGAACTGAGATGTCCGATCGGCAGGCTGCCTCGTCGGGCGAGGGCGGTGCCGGAGCACCGGCTGTTGCGGTCGTCGATCCCCAGACGCCCGGGAACGTCGGAACGATCGCGCGAGCGATGAAGAACTTCGGCTTCTCGGAGCTGTTGTTGATCGACGCGCCAGAACTCGATCCCGAGGGCGAGGCGTACGGCTTCGCCGGGCAGGCGCGCGAGGACATTCTCCCGGATCACGAGCGGCCGAGCTTCGAGGACCTGATCGAGCACTACTACACCGTCGGGTTCACCGCGACGACGAACGAGAACGCGACCAGCCACGTCCGGTATCCGTTCGCGACGCCGGCCGAACTCGCCGAGGAGCTTACCGACGTGGACGCGCCGGTCTGCTTCGTCTTCGGGAGGGAGGACAACGGACTGACGAACGAGGAACTCTCCCGCATCGACCGGATCTGCGCGATCCCCGCGAGCGCCGACTACCCGGTCCTCAACCTCGGCCAGGCAGCGACGATCTCGCTGTACGAACTCCGGGGGCTCGCGATGGACGAGACCCAGCTTCCCGACCCCGACCACGACCGTGCAGCCGAAGGCGAGATCGAACGCCTCTACGATCACTTCGAGGACTTCCTCGCGTCGAACGGCCACCCGAAAGAGAAGCGCCCGAAGGCCGGCCGGATGTTCAGGCGGTTGATCGGCCGCGCACATCCGACGAACCGGGAGGCGAGCACGCTCACGGGAATCTTTCGCCGCGGCGCGCAGTTCGCGGATCCGCCCGAGGAAGCACGAGAGGAGTAACCACCACGCGATTCGTCCCGGTGCCAGCGACGCCCGTTCGCGACCGGAACCCCCTGAGCGCGTCCCATTCCAGAGACGACTTTACCCCCGCCCACCAAGCCCCGGGTATGAATCACGAGCGTTCGCGGGAGCTGTACGACCGGGCCCTCTCCGTCATGCCCGGCGGCGTCAACTCGACGGTCCGGGGTGCCACCGAGCCGTACCCGATCTTCGCCGAGTCTGGCGACGGCGGCCACGTGATCGACGCCGACGGCAACCGGTACGTCGACTGGCTGATGGGCCTCGGACCGCTGCTCTACGGCCACGACACCCCCGAGCCGGTGAGCGCGGCGATCCAGTCCCACGCCAGCAACGGACCGATCTACGGCGTCCCGACGGAGATCGAGGTCGAGCACGCGGAGTTCGTCGCACGGCACGTCCCGAGCGTCGAGATGCTCCGCTTCGTGAACTCCGGCACGGAAGCCACGGTCTCCGCGCTCCGCCTCGCTCGCGGGCACACCGGCCGCGACAAGGTCGTGGTCATGCAGGGCGGCTACCACGGTGCCCAGGAGTCCACGCTCGTCGAGGGCGAGGGCGACCACGTCCAGCCATCCAGCCCCGGCATCCCGAAGAGCTTCGCACAGCACACGATCCCGGTGCCGTTCAACGACGAAGCGGCGATCGCCGACGTCTTCGAGGCCCACGGCGACGAGATCGCGGCGGTCCTGATCGAGCCGATCCTCGCGAACTACGGCATCGTCGAGCCGGTCGAGGGGTACCACGAGACCGTCCGGGACCTCACCGAGGATCACGGCGCGCTCCTGATCTGGGACGAGGTGATCACTGGCTTCCGCGTCGGCGGGCTCCAGTGTGCGCAAGGCAAGTACGGCATCGAGCCCGACCTCACGACCTTCGGCAAGCTGATCGGCGGCGGCTTCCCCGTCGGTGCGATCGGCGGGCCCGCCGGGATCGTCGAGGGGTTCACCCCCAGCGGCGACGTGTTCCAGGCCGGCACCTTCTCGGGCCACCCCGTCACGATGGCGGCGGGGCTCGAATCCCTGCGGTACGCCGCCGAGCACGACGTGCACGACCACGTCAGTCGGCTCGGTCAACGGCTCCGTGACGGCCTCGAAGAAATCGTCGCGGAGCGAGCACCGGGCTACGAGGTCGCCGGCGTCGACGGCATCTTCAAGGTCCACTTCACCCGAGAGGGCCAGGGGCCAGTGCGGAACGCCGCGGACGTCAAGGCCGGCGAGACCGACCGCTGGCGACGCGTGTTCCGGCCCGCGATGCTCGAGAAGGGCGTCCTCCTGAGCCAGAACCAGTACGAATCGCAGTTCGTCACCTACGCCCACACCGAGGAGGACGTCGAGGAGACGCTCGCGGCCTACGAGGCCACGATCTGAAACGGCGACAGATTCGATGACTCCACAGGGCGGCACCTACACCCTACTCGTCGCCCTCGACGGCCGGCGGCGAATCGAGGTCGGCGCTCTCGGGGAGATCACCTTCGATCACCGCTGGTACGCCTACACCGGGAGCGCGCTCGGGCCGGGCGGATTCTCGCGGGTCGATCGTCACCGCGAGATGGCCGCAGGGGAACGGGACGTGCGGCACTGGCACGTCGACTACCTCCTGGGCCACCCGGGGACCACCATCGACGCCGTCTGGACCACGCCCGGTGCCGATCGAGAGTGTGCGATCGCAGCCGATCTGCCCGGCGACCAGGTCGCGGCGTTCGGCGCTTCCGATTGCGAGTGCGCTACGCACCTCGTGGGCGCCGACGAGCGAGCCACGCTCGCCGACGCGATCGCCGACGTGCACGACCTCGGGCCGGCGAATCGCGAGGCGTGAAACCACGTCACAGAGTCCTGCGGAACCATTAGGAGGCCTCCGACCCTGTATTCGTACACGATGATGCTGCCCACGCACGTCCTCGCCGGGCTCGCGATCGCCCTCCCCATCGCGACGATCGCCCCCGAGTTAGCGCCGGCAGCGTTCGCCGGTGCGGCAGCTGGGAGCGTCCTGCCCGACCTCGACATGTACGCCGGGCACCGCCGGACCCTCCACTTCCCGGTGTACTACCTGCCCCTCACTAGCGTCGCGGCGATCCTCGCGCTGGCAGTCCCGATGGGCGCGACGGTGGGACTCGCCTACCTCTTCGCCGGGGCCGCACTCCACTGCCGGATGGACGAGTTCGGCGGGAGCCTCGAACTCCGGCCCTGGGCGGAGCGCTCCGAGCGCGGCGTGTACGACCACTACAACGACGAGTGGCGGGCGCCCCGCCGCCTGATCCAGTACGACGGTTCGCCGGGCGACCTCGCGATGACCGGACTGCTCGCCCTCCCGCTGCTCGTTCTGACGGGAGAGCCGGTGAACTGGCTCGTGATCGCGGCGATGCTCGTCGGCATCACCTACGCGGTGCTGCGCAAGTGGCTCGCCGACGTCGTCGAGCAGGTGATCGCACTGACGCCGCGCTCGATCGTCGCGTACCTGCCCGGGCGCTACCGCGAGAGCTGATTATCGGGGCGGCGTCGGTCCCTGTTTCAGGGTTTATACACCGAGGCGCCCGACGAGCACCCTCGCAGCGACGCCTCGGCGGAGTGAACAGTGTGAGGATGTCCCCAGTGCAACCGCTCCACCGTGGGAAATCTCGAAGAGAGAACCGTGCCGCAGATCGGCCGTCGTTACTCGTCGTCCTCGCCGAGGAGCTCGTCGAGGTCGGTGTCGCCGGACTCGACGATTTTGGCGTTGATCTGAGCGACGGCGTCGCTGATCTCGCGGCCACGGACGGTGACGCGCTTGCGCTCGCCGTCGCGCTCGGGTTCGAAGCCGACGCCGCCGGTGAGGAGGACCTCCTTCAGGTCCGGGCCGTCGACGTCCGCGCGGAGCGGGCGACCCGCGTCGTCGGAGCCGCCGGTCAGTTCGATCGTGTAGCCGTCGAGACCGACGGCGTCGCCGTCGACCTCGTCGCCGAGTGCGCGAGAGGCGAATCGGTTCGCGTCCTGTCCGTCGACTTCCCGCTGGAAGGTCCGACCGGAGTCGGGGTCGGAAACGACGACCTGAAAGGGTGCCATGGGCGTGAAAAGTCGGGGCCGATTCAAAAGTACGTCGGAACGCCGTCGTGGACCCCGGGAGCCGGTGCTGGACGCGGGGTCGCCTCCCAAGCATACCACGACGCCCGGTCCGACGTTCACTTTCACCGAGGCTGGCGAGCGCCTAAGCCTGCAAGAAGCGATGTTCGTAGTATGGGCACCAGTACCGAACCGACGGCCGAGGAGGTCACCCGGCCCGACGGCCGTCCGTGTCCCTCCTGCGGCGAGACGATGTACCACCGCCACTGCAAGTACGTCTGTCCCCGGCACGGCGTCGTCTACGACTGCGCGGACACCTTCTATTGATCCGTCGACGGGCACGCGATCGCCCAGCGCGGGCTACTGCCCACCGAGTGGCACGCTGACCCGGTGCCCGTATCGTCTGTAGGCAGGGCCAGCGAGCACGGCGATGGCCGCGAGCGTGGTGAGCGCGGCGAGTCTGAACCCGCCGGCGGTCGCACCCTCCGCCGAGAGCGTGGCGAGTGACGCACCGACCGCGACGGCCGCGAGCGACCACGGCGTCTCGCCGACCAGCACCCCTTTGGCGAAGTCCCGGAATCGAACGCCGGCGAGCGAGGCGGCGACCGTCACCGCGTCGGCGGGAATCGGGGCGAGGCGAGCGGCGGTGACGCCACGGACCGGTCCGGTGGTGACGAGGTACTCCTCGGCGATCGACCCGACGCGATCGGCACCCGGCGCGTCGGTCCCGAGCCACCGTGCGAGGTAGAACGGTCCGACAGAGGTGACGATAGCCCCGGCGAGTGCAACCGGCAGGCCGACCACCACGCCGTAGCCGTACCCGACGACGACCGCGACGAGGGTCGGGGGCCAGAGGACGAGTGGCCGGAGGAGGTAGAGTCCCAGGACCACGGCTGCGAACAGCAATGGATCGGCCGCCGCTCCCTCCGCGACACCGAGCAGGCGATCCGGTGAGTGGAGCAGCGCCGCGAGCGACACGCTCGCGACGACGAAGGCGAGCGTGAGCGTCCGCCAGCCGCGGTGCACGTCAGGTGGACCGCCGGCCAGTGAAGTGAACGTTTCCCCTTCGGTGCGGACGACGGCCGACCGGAACCGGGGCCGTCGGCGCAAGCGATTAGCCCCCGGCGTTCGAGGAGCGAGGCATGGTGGGGAATCGGGACGGAACGGACGAGCCGGACGGAATCGGAGCTCCGGACCGAGTGGGGAATTCGAATCGAGCGGGAGATCCGGACCGAGCGGGAAATCCGAGTCGAGCTGGGGGTCCAGACGATGCCGCAGATCCAGTCGAGCTCGGCGTCGCACTGCTCAAGCGCCTTGAGCACGCTGAACTGTCCGTCGCCGACGCGATGGACCGGATCGAACTCGTGACCACCGATCCCGCGCTGCAGCGTCAGATTCTCCGAGAGGCCGAAGACAGGGGCGCGATCGAGCGCGACGACGACGTCGTCCGGCCCGCTGGTGACGCGTTCGTGCGCTTCGAGTCGGAGGTCGTCGTTCGGGAAGGCGAGTTCGACTGCCAGCGCTGTGGCGCGTCGATCACCGAGGGACACTTCATCAAACTCGAGGACAGCGAGATCGGCGCCTTCGGCTCTTCGTGCGTGCGCAAAGTAACCGGACGGGAGTGACTGGGCGGGTGTGACTGGACGAGAGCGGCCCGACGACAGTGGCTGGTCGAGCGTGACCGGACAAATGTGACCGGGTGGGTGTGACTGGACAATGGCGACCCGACGGAAGTCCACCGGCTCGAAAACGGAACCGACTATCGCCCGCGACGGAGCTCCTCGACGAGCTTCTCGATCGTCTTGTGCTGGCGCGTGAGCAACTTGTTCTGCTTCTGTACTGCGGCGCGCAGCTCTGCGACCTCCTCGGCCAGTTCTTCCGTCGGATCGGTCGCCGGTTCGAAGCCAGCGTCCTGGAATTCGGCGTCCGGTTGCTGAGCGCCGGAGGAAGTCGGCTGCGAAGCGGACGGCGAGGTCGCCGACGAGGACCCCGTTCCGGCGTCGGTGGGAGAATCACTGGCGTCGGAACCGGGCGATTCCGGTTCTCCCGCCGCTCCCGCATCCGCCGTGGCCGTCACGTCAGTCTGTGTAGTCTCGTTCGACGCCGCGTCTGTCGTCGGTTCGGTCGCCGCCCCTTCCGGCGTCGCATCGTCCGGTTCCGGAGCTCGCTCGTCCGGCTCCGCCGGCGCTCGGTCCGCGCCATCGGATTCGGACGCAGCGGGCGCCGGCTCGGACGGCGCGGAGGACGACCCGTCTTCCAGATCCCGCGGATCGGGGTTCCGGCCGTCCTGCGTGGTATCGCCCGCACTGAGCGGCTCGACACCCTCGCCAAAGTCCATCCCGCCGCTGGACTCCGTGGACGCCTCCGCGTCCGACTCCTCCTCGGCGTCGGTCCGCTCGGGTTCGGCGGGCGCGAGCGCGTCGTTCAGGTCCTCCTCGGGGCGAAGGCCGTGGAAGCGCCGGAGGGCGTCCTCCAGCGTCTCCCGGACCTCCCGCGAGCGGTCGCTGGGGGTCTTGATCCGCTCCGCCCGGCCGTCGACCTCGATGATGAGCTGCGTCGCGACGCTTCCCTTCTCGGCGTAGACCGCTGTGACGTCGGCGAAGGGATACTCCTCGAACTCCAGGTCCCAGAGCATCCCGCCGACGTGTTTGACCAGGCGATCGTCCGTGATCACGAGGGTCAACTCCGAGAAGAGGTACGAGTCGACGACGGACTCGCCCTCGCCGATGACGTCATTCGATCGGAGGACCCCGGCCAGGATCGACGGGATCGCGGCGTCGGCTGCACTCGAAGGCAGCGTGAACTCCTCGGTTCCCTCGATCGGATGTTCGAGCGTGATGCGCGTCTTGCGTCGGCCCTCCGAAAGGGAGAGCGATTCGGCGTTGTGACTGTAGGCTTCGACCGATTCGTCGCTGAGCAGTCCTTCGCTGCGATAGATCAGCGTTCGCGTCGGCGTGACGAACAGCGCGTCGTCCCCGCCGAGGTCGACGGTGGCGGCGACCTCCTCGCCGTCGAGCGCCTCCTCGACGATGCCAGGAACGTCCATATCACCGCCTCGCAGCCCGGTGGCTTAAAACCCCGAGGCGATCCCGGCCCAAAGCGCCGAGGGCGGCGTGGGCACCCGCCTCGCGGCTGCCCGAGATGAGAGGGCTTAAGACCACCAGCGGAGAAACCCAGAGCGAGCCCGGGTGGCTTAGCTGGACATAGCGCCGCACTCATAGGGTTCCGAGCTTCGGTGCGGAGTTCGCATGTCCGAAACGGGGACTGCCGAGCCTCGAACCTGGGACATGCGGAGATCGAGGGTTCGAAGCCCTCCCCGGGCACTGCTTTCCGCAAGGAACGAACGCCAGTGAGTGACGACACCGGAAGCAGTGCCCGGAGTCGGCGAGAACCCGTAGGTCCTGCACGAGCGACGCGAGCGGCGAAGGCGCGAGCCGTCCAGCGAGTGCAGGGCAGGAAATGCGAGCGGAGCGATGCATTTCCGTGGTTCGACAGCCCTCCTCGGGCACTGTTCCTACGCAACCGCCGAGCGACAGCGAGGTGTGTTGCGTTCGGTCGTGCCCGGGGAGGGCATCCGGCCCGAAGGTTCCACGCGAGTGACCAGCGGGAGCGAGCGACTCGCACGACCAGTGAACCTTTGCCCCTCGCACCGTTCGGATTGAGTTATGCTCTCGGCAACTGCCCTCCAGGAGAACCCCGAACGGGTCGCCTCCCTCGTCGATCACACGAACGTCGATCCCGCCGCGACGCGGGCAGACATTCGCCAGCTCTGCGAGGAAGTCCTCGAGTACGGATTCTGCTCCGCGGTCGTCGTCCCCTACCACGCGGAACTCGCCCACGAGATGGTCGGCGACGAGGCGAACGTCGCCGCAGTCGTCGGGTTCCCCTACGGGATCCAGAATTCGGAAGCCAAGCGGGCCGAGTGCCGAGCGATTGCGGAGTTCGTCGACGAGTTCGATATGGTGATGAACAGGACGGCGTTCGCGAACGGGGACGCCAACGCAGTCGTCGAGGACGTGGAGGCGGTCAGAGACGCCGTCGGCGACGCGACGCTGAAGTGCATCGTCGAGTCGCCAGCACTGTCGGCCGAAGAGACGACCGAAGCTGCCGAACTCGTCGAGGCCGGCGGCGCGGACTACGTCAAGACCGCCGTCGGCTACGACGGACCGACAGATCCGGCCGAGGTGGAGGCGATTCGACGGGGCGTGGATCCGGAGACGGGCGTGAAAGCCTCCGGTGGAATCAGCTCCTTCGAGGAAGTTCTGGAGATGGTCGAAGCGGGAGCAACCCGCATCGGGGCCTCGTCCGGGGTCGAGATCGTCGAGTCGAGCCGGGAGTATCGAGCGACGGAGTAGGTCGCCGTGTGCATAGCCCAGCCTGCCAGTGATGGCCACCCTGCTGTCGTGCCCGCGTGAGTCCCGATAGCTGCATCCAGCGTCGGGCTACTGGCTACGCTCGCAGCGACCGATCCGAGAGGAACGCGATCAGCTCCTCGGGGTCGCCTGTCGTCCCTGACTCGACGTAGTAAGATGCGCATGCGTTTCCGCAGGCGGTCGCCGTCTCCCAGTCCCACCCACGGGCGAGGGCGTACCCGAGGCCACCGGAGAATCGATCGCCACCGCCTGCCTGTCTCGTGGGCCGGTCGACCTGGAGATTCGGGAGGGTGCACAGTCCATCGGCCGTCGCGGTGGCGGCCTCCTTCTTCGCGTGCATGACCGCTGCCGTGATTCCCAGTTCCTCCCTGATCGCGAGCAGCCGCTCACCGTCGTCCTCGAGGGAGCCAGGCAGAATCGACGCAGTCGCGCGAATCTCCTCTCTATTGGCGTTGAAGACCACGTCGAACGTCTCCTGGAGGGCCGAGAGGGCGGCACACATGGATTCGAGTTCCCCGGGAGCGCACCCGACGACGTCGCCGGGGTCGAAGACGAATGGTCGACGTGGGAACGTCGCGTCCCCCAGCCGGTGAAAAGCGTCCTCCAGGCCGGGCACGCCGGCCCAGTTGCTACAGCAGATGGCATCGGCGTCGAACGCGGCGTCGAGGTCGGTGACCGATTCCAGACGCTCGAGCGTCCAGTCACCCACGTCGCCATCGCTGACGAGCATGAGGTCCCTGTCGTCGAAGGAGAGCACGTAGACGTCCGCCGGCGTCCCCATCGAGACGGTCTCGAAGGGGAGCGACGTGAATATCTCCGCATCGAAGTGGCCGTACGCGGTGACGGCGCTTCCGAGTGCGTGTAGCTGCAGCGCGGCATTGACGGACTGGCCGCCGGATTCGACCGACTCGACGTCGAGTCGAAAGGAGGATCGATCCCCGGTGATCGCTCGACTGAACGCCTCGCGAGTGTGCGTGGACGGCCCGACGGAATCGGCGAGGCTGCAGAAGTGATCGACGCTGCCATCCGGGAGGGTCGTGACGGTCGGCGACGCGGGGGCTTCGAGTCGGTCGATCAACCGGGCGTAGGCCATCTCCTCGGAAAGAGGCACGCCGGCGTACATAGAACCGGTGGTCAACGGGGGACAGTTACGAGGCTCCAGCCGATAGCACCCCTACAAAGGCGGGGTCGGCCACAGATTCAAGCCGATCACCCATCAGGATAGCCGTATGTACCTGGGCGACGAAGCCTGGCCGGACCTCGGCAGCTACTTCGAAGCGCATTCGCTCGCAATCGTTCCGCTGGGATCGACCGAACAGCACGGCCCGCACCTCCCGCTCGCGACGGACCACCTGATCGCGGAGGGGTTCGCCCGCGAGGCCGCCGAGCGGACAGGGCTCCTCTGCACGCCGACGATCAACGTCGGCGTGAGTACGCACCACCGGCAGTTCACGGGAACCGCGTCGGTGGACCCGCAAGCGTTCAGAGACTACGTCGAGTCGTTCACGCGGAACCTCGCCTACCAGGGCGTCGATCGGGTGATCTACGTCAACGCGCACGGCGGGAACGTCGAGCACCTGCGGGAAGTCGGTCGGAAACTCCGCAACGAGGAGCTCGTCTACGCTATCGAGTGGATGTGGGACGAGAGCATCCCGGACCTCGTCGACGACCTGTTCGCGGTGAACGGGCCCCACGCCGGCCCGAAGGAGACGGCGCTGATCCAGCACCTCGCCGGGGACCTCGTCCACGACGACCGCATCGAAGAGGCCCGTGACGGTGGGCTCACGAATCTCGGCCGGGCGCACGGCCGGAAGTTCGGTGCCCGGACGTTCTACGACGCGGCGGAAAACAGCGAGAACGGCGCCTTCGGCGACCAGACCGACGCGTCGGCAGCGAAAGGCGAGACGCTGTTCGAGGCGGCGACCGACCAACTGGTCCACCTCTGTGAATGGCTCGACGAGCAGGACTTCGAGGATCTCACGCCGAAACCGCACGTTCGCGAGCGGAGCGATCCGTCGTAGTCCTCCGTCGAGCCGACGAGGACTGATCGAGGGCCGAGCGTGCTCGATCGCCGCCAGCGAAAGGATTAGTGACCGACGACTGGAACGGCTGCTGTGACCGACCCCCGAGTGCTGCTCCCCCACCAGGTACCAGCGGAAGCGGCCGACGAACTCAGCGCGGAGCTTCGAGCGCAAGCGCCGGACCTGCCGATCGCCGTGGCAGCGGACGAATCCGAGACCGAGACGCTGCTGGACGACGTCGAGGGCGTCGTCACCTGGGAGTTCGGCCCGGAGTGGATCGAGCGAGCGGACGACCTCGAGTGGATCCACGTGCTCTCCGCCGGCGTCGACCACTTCGACCTCGACGCGGCCGAGTCGGCCGGCGTCCGCGTCACCAACGCGTCGGGGATCCACGCAGAGCCGATCGCCGAGCAGGTCGTCTGCTACGCGTTCCTCTTCGAGCGCGGGATCCTCGCGGACCTTCGACGCCAGCCCAGCCGCACGTGGGAGCGCCACGACGGCGAGGAGATCTCCGACAAGACGATCGGAATCGTGGGCGTCGGCGCGATCGGCAGCCGCGTCGCAGAGCGACTCGGCGCGTTCGGTGCGACGACGATCGGCACCAAGCGAGATCCGACGACCGGTGGCGACGGCGTCGACGAACTCTATGGGGCCCAGGACCTCGACGTGGTCCTCGATCGCTCGGACTACCTCGTGATCGCCTGCCCGCTCACCGACGAGACCGAGGGCATGATCGGCGAGGCAGAACTCGCAGCGCTGGACGACGAGGCCGTGCTCGTGAACATCGCTCGCGGCGAGATCGTGGACGAGGACGCCCTGGTCGACGCCCTTGAGGCCGACGAACTGGGCGGCGCCGCACTTGACGCGTTCGCGGAGGAACCCCTGCCGGAAGACTCGCCGCTCTGGACGATGGACGACGTCGTCGTGACGCCCCACGTCTCCGGAACGTCGCAGTTCCTTACCGACCGCAACGCCGCGCTCGTCGTCGAGAACTGGGCGGCGCTGCAGGCCGGCGAGGCGCTGACGAACCGCGTCGTCTGAGCGGATCGACGGAACGCAGTCGGCCCCACCGAGCGGCCGCCGCGGTCCCAAGTACCTTCTCCCCGGCGCTCCTGGGTGCCTCCATGGCAGCGACGAGCCGCGCCTGGTACTTCGCAGCGCGCCCCGAGGGTGAACCGGATCTGGACTGTTTCGACCTCCGCGATCACGAGGTTCCCGACCCCGACCCCGGCCAGCTACTGGTCGAGGTCCGCTATCTGTCGGTCGATCCCTACATGCGCGGTCGAATGCGCGACAGCGAATCCTACGCGGAGCCGTGGGAGGTCGGCGACGTGCTGCAAGGCATCGTCGTCGGCGAAGTCGTCGAGAGCGAGCACGATCGCTTCGAGACCGGCGACCTCGTCACGGGCGAGGGCGCATGGGCCGAGCACAGCCTCCTCGACGCCCACGAGGTCGCGCCGGTGGATCCGCGGGTGGCTGACCCGCCGGCATACCTCGGCGCGCTCGGAATGCCCGGGCGGACGGCGTACTTCGGCCTCCTCGAGGTCGGCGACCCGAAGCCGGGCGACACCGTCGTGGTCTCTGGGGCCGCGGGAGCCGTCGGCTCGGTCGTCGGTCAGATCGCGACGCTGAACGGCTGTCACGTCGTCGGCTTTGCCGGCAGCGACGAGAAGACCGACTGGCTCACGGAGGACCTCGGCTTCGACGCCGCGATCAACTACGAAGCGACCGACGACTACCGCGCAGCGCTCGAGGACGCCGCACCCGACGGCGTCGACGTGTACTTCGACAACGTCGGCGGGCCGATCACGGACGCCGTCTTCACGAAACTGAATCTCGACGCGAGCGTCGCGGTCTGCGGGCAGATCGCCCACTACAACGACGAGGAGGTGCCGATGGGGCCACGGAAACTACCGATGCTCATCGCGCCGCGTGCCAGCGTGGAGGGGTTCCTCGTCGGTGACTTCTCGGGGCGATTCCGGGAAGCGAGCGAGCAACTCGCGGAGTGGGTCGCGAGCGGGCAGATCGAGCACCGCGAGACCGTCGTGGAGGGACTCGATCGCGCACCGGAGGCGTTCCTCGGTCTCTTCGCCGGCGAGAACATCGGGAAGCAGGTGGTGCAGGTGTCCGGGCCAGACGCCTGAGGATCGCGGGAAACGGCTCTCCGCAGCGCTACCCCCTCACGTCTGTGGCGTTCCCTTGACGTCTGTCGCTACCTGAACGGCCGTCGCGTTACCCGGACGACTGTCGCGTGACCACCTACGTCCACCGCGCTACCCCCACGTCCACCGCGCGTCGAAGACGTACCGGTAGACCCCACTCACGAGGATTCCGGCGGCGTTCGCGAGGAGGTAGGGCACGCCCTGGTACTGGACCAGCGCGTAGAGCACCCCGATCTGGATGGGAATCGCGGTGCCGCGAACGACGTTCGTCTGCGCGAGACCGACGAGGAACTCCCGGGTTCCGGTGTTGCGATCGGAACGGAACGTCCAGCGATTGTTGAGGACGTACTGGAAGACGATGGTACACTCGATCGCGACGACCGCACCCAGCAGGTAGTGGAGGCCGCCGGCGTCGACGAACAGCCACAGCAAGACGAGCTGGAGTCCGGCGGCGACCACGCCGACCGCGACGAACTTGCGGAGTTGCGGCGCGATCGGGCCGCTGAGTAGATTCCGCAGGAAGGACCGTAGCATCTACTGGTATCCGAGTGCCGTGAGCCGTGCCTCGACCGCGTCGTCGACCTCGTCGTCACCGGCAGCGTCCCCGCCGTCACCGAGCGTGGTGACGTGGGCCTCCGCGATCGAGGCGAGCCGATCGATCACGTCCCGCTGCTCCGGCGTCGGATCGTCCGCGAGGTTCGTCTGCTGGGTGGGATCCGCGCGCCTGTCGTAGAGCTCCGTCTCCCCGGTTTCCACGTTCTCGATGTAGGTCCAGGGGCCGTCACGGACGCTCACGAGGAGGTCGCCGTCGTCGAGCGTCCGAGGGATGGGTTGCGTGGTGACCGTCTCCCCGCGAACCGTCACCGAGATCACCGGCTCGTTCGGCGGCGTCTCGCCGTCGAGGATCGTCGGGACGAGCGAGGTGCCGCGCCAGTCGGGGTGTCCCTCGACGCCGACGAGTTCGGCAGCAGTCGGGGGGATCGTGTCGAGTCCGACCTGCTGCTCGATCCGACGCGACTCGGCGCCGGGCACGTCGACGATGTAGGGGACGTGCATCAGCTCGTCGTAGAGCTTCGGGTAGTGGGAGAGGTGACCGTGTTCCTGGAACTCCTCGCCGTGGTCGCCCGCGAGGACGACGGCGGTGTCGTCGGCGTGGCCGACCACGTCAAGAGTGTCGAGGAGCCGACCGATGCTCGCGTCGACCTGCCGCACCGTCGCCTGGTAGAGCGTCCGGAGGTCTTCGAGGGTCCGGTCGCCGACCTCCCAGCCCAGGCCCGTGTAGGTGTGGGCCAGGAGCTTGCGGTGGAGGCCGAGGCGGGAGTCGGTGACCTCCTTGACGTACCGCTTCGCCGGGACGTACGGCGTGTGGACGTCCATGTAGTGGACCCAGAGGAAGAACGGATCGTCGTCCTCCCCCGCATCTTCCAGGAAGTCGGTCGCGGCGTGTTCGACGTCGAACATCCGCGCCGTGTCGAGGAACGGCCGGTCGTCGGTCTGGCGACGAACGACCTTGCCGACGCGACGGAACGGTGCGGTCGCGACCTGGAGCCAGGCCTCGACCGTCGGGTGCGTGGCGAGGTATCGGCCGTAGAGCCCGTCGCCGACGTTGGCGACGAAGGAGTCGAACTCGTCGAAGCCCGCGTCGTAGCCCCAGTGGGAGCTGAGGAAGCCGTTGGCGGCGTTGAACCCGGCCGTGTCGAACCCCGCCTCGGAGAGGACGGAGGCGAGCGTCGTGCCGGCGTCGACGCCGATCGAGCCGTCGCCCTCGAAGACGTGCCGCGAGGCGAGCATCGAGGGGAAGGAGAATGGCGTCCAGTTGCCGGTGGCGTAGGCGTGTTCGAAGAGGGTGCCATCGGCTGCCAGCTCGTCCATGATCGGCGTTCGCCGGTCGGGATCGTACGCGCCGAGCGCGTCGGCCCGGAGCGAGTCCACTGTGACCAGCAGCACGTTCGAAACGGGTGGTGTATCGGTCATTGTCGTCGTGTGCCCGCGTCGCATGGAGGAGCCCGAGCCCAGCGGGGGCCGGCTGGGGTGCCGTGGGGATCGTGAGTGATCGTCCCTCCTGAATCCCGCGATCCATTCCCGCTCCGTGGCAACCGCCTCGTCTGCACGTACTAGGGAAGGGAAAGCGAGGGGTATTGGTGTTACGGCATCCTCGTCGGGACTCAGTAGGAGGCGAGATACCAAGAGAATGTGGGTCTCAGCGCCCAGACCAGCGGGTCACGGTTCCACTTCGCCGCAGCGGAGCGTGATCGCGCCCCCAAACGACCTCAGGCGACGTCGTGATCGCCGAGTGCCAGGAGCCAGTCGTCCGGATCGGTCAGATCGAGCGCGTCGCCCCGGTGACCAGCACCGTCGTCCGTGCTCGCTGCCGCCGGTTCGAACGCGTCGTCGAGGGGTCGCACCGCGTGGTACGTCGCGGCCGAGAACCGGGAGAGCGGGAAGGAGTCGTCCCGAAGGAATCCGCTTCGACGGAGCACGCCCGGGAAGAGTCCCGTCGGTGCTTTGAGGACGCTCGCGTCGGGGTTATCGGTCACGACCGCCCGAACGATCGCTTCGAACGCCTCCGCGTCACCCACCGCCTCGGTCATCGGCTGTACGTCGAGCACGCGGACGAGTTGCGATCCATCGACCGATTCGGAGGCGACGACTGCGGTCGTCACGACGCCCCCGTCACGCCGCGCGACGTACGTCGTCGTCTCCCAGCGAGGGTTGGCGAACCGCCACTCGAGGTACGCGCGATCCCTGGGAACGTGGAGCTTCGGCGGAACTGACGCGTCGTAGCGCTCCGAGACCGTCTCGACGGGGACGCCCCGAACGCGACTGATGGAGACGTCGGCGTGTGCTGGGGCGAACCGATCGCACATGCGGAGTCCGCCCCGAACGATCGGCGAGGCTGCAGTGGCGAACAGGGACGGCGTGGACCGAGACCCGGTCGCCTCGCGCATGGCGACGGCGGCGGGATCCTGGACGCGATACCGACACGTGGCCGTGGCGATCGCCTGCCAGTCGAACTTCTGGATGCCGGGAAGTAGCTGCTCGTTCGGGAAGTTGAACAGGAGGTCGGCGTCGGCCCCCACCGACGAGAGGAGGGACTCCGTCATCGCGCTGAAAATGCCTTGGCGGCGGTACTCCGGGTGCACGATCCAGTCCACGGGCTGGTAGGCGTCGAGCACCTCGTCGCCAGCGCGAAGTCGATACGGGAGCAGCGGCTCCGCCCCGACGAGCTGCCCGTCGGCCTCGGCCACGATCATCTCGATCCCATCGGAGCGGGGGTTCGCCGCGAATCGCCAGTCGAACCACGCCCGCGACTTCGTCGTTCCCCACACGGTCTCGTAGAGGGACAGGAACCGATCGGCGTCCCCGGACTCGTAGGGCCTGATCGAGTACTCCGCGGCCTGCCCCTCGGGAGACGTCTGACTCATCCTCTTGCCCGCCGCTGCGCGCCGTGGGGCCTTTGGTAGTGCTACTATACGGTTCGAGTCGGTACACTATTGGCTTGCTACGGACAAGCCCGTCCTGAATGAGGGAGAGTCTCGCGACGATCGGCCGCGACCTGGGCCGAATCCTTCAGGTGCTGTCCGTGCTCGTCGCGGGAACTGCCCCGATCGCGGTTATCTGGCGGGAATTCTACGTGCTGCCAGCCGTCGCAGCGTCCTGTCTCCTCCCGCTCGCAGTGGGAACGGGACTCGCGAGGACCTTCGCAGACGCGAACGATCCCGGGAAGCGTCACGCGATGGTGATCGCGGCCGCGGGGTGGTTCCTCGTCGCGTTGCTTGGAGCCCTCCCGTTCTACCTGATCGCCTGGACCGTCGCCCTCGATCCGCCCATGCTAGCCGCCCCAGCCGGCAGCGAGACGCTCGCAGCGTTCCGGAATCCGCTGAACGCACTCTTCGAGAGCATGAGTGGGTTCACTGGAACCGGCCTCACGATGACCCAACGCGAGCCCGCCCTCCCCGCGACGTTGCAGTGGTGGCGTTCGACGACGGAGTGGATCGGTGGCGTCGGCGTGATCGTCCTCACGACTGCCGTGCTCGCCCGTCCCGGTAGCGGGTCACTGACGCTCTACGAGAGCGAGGCCCGCTCGCGAAAGATCCACCCCAGCGTGGTCTCGACCGTGCGGACGATCTGGTGGATTTTCCTGCTGTTCACCGTCAGTGCAATCGTGCTCCTGTGGACAGCCGGGATGCCGCTCTGGGAAGCCATCAACCACGGTATGACGGGGATCTCGACCGGCGGGTTCAGCGTCACCGACGCGAGTATCGGGAGCTACGACAGCGCCGTCATCGACCTGACGCTCGTGCCGATCATGATCGCAGGGAGCATCGCGTTCCCGATCCACTACCTCATGTTCCAGGGCGAACTCCGGAACGTCTACCGGGACCCACAGACGCGGTGGCTCCTCGGGCTGTACGCAGCCGGAACGATCTTCCTGACGGCCTTACTCCTCGATGGCGGACCGTACGACGGCCTCCGGGAAACCGCGCGATTCGGACTCTTCCAGTTCGTCTCTGCCCTCTCGTGTACGGGATTCCAGACGGCCGGCTCGCTCGGGACGGAGTGGTCTCCGGCCTCTCAGCTCACTGTCGCCGGTGCGATGACGATCGGCGGGGCCGCGGGGTCGACCGTCGGCGGCATCAAGATCATCCGCCTGATTATGCTCGTCCAGGGAACGCGCCACAGGATCGCTGGCATCTGGATCCCGAGCACTGCCGTCCGGCGGCTTTCTATCGGAGACCGCCGGCTTCGCGAGACCGAGACTGCTCGCGAGATCGAGGAGGCAGCGATCGTCTCCTTCCTCTGGGTCGTCTTCCTGGGTATCGGCATCTACGTGCTGTTGCTCACGGTCGACGGCGGACAGTTCACCCTCGAGAACGTCGTCTTCGAGGTGGCGAGTGCACAGGGCAACGTCGGCCTCTCGTCCGGGATCACCGGCCCAGGAATGCCGACGCCGGCGAAGCTCGTGTTCCTCCTGAACATGTGGATCGGCCGCCTCGAGATCATTCCCGTCCTCGTCTTCCTGCGAGGGATGTTCTCCTGGGGCGGACTGTACGAGTGACGTTGCGACGCCGTCGAAGGCCGAGAGAGAAACCCAGTACGGGGAAACCGACCGAGCGTTAGAAGTGGTCCTCGGGGTGTCCGAAGACGTCCGTCAGTTCGGGCGTCGCGCCGCTTCCGGAGTACACGGTGACGAGGTCACCGGGCTCGATGCGCGTCGGGCCCCGCGGCGTGATGGGCGATCCATTCCCGTTGCGCTCGATCGCCACGATCAGCACGTCCGCTCCCAACAGATCCGCTTCGGAAGCACCCTGGAGCGTCTTGCCGGCGATGGGTGCGCCCTCGTCGACGGTGATCTCGAACACTTCGGCCTCCTCGCCGATCCGCATGTAGTCCTCGACGGAGGGTAACCGAAGCGACCGAAAGAGGTCACGAGCGATGAGTCGCTGGGGGTTCTGCATCGTGTGGACCCCGATACGCTCGAAGAGCGGCATGTGCTCCGGGTTGCGAACGACGGACAAGATCTCGGGCACCCCGAACTCCTGGGCGAGCAGACTGACCATCACGTTCGTCGCGTCCTGGTCGGTCGTCGCGACGATCGCGTCGGCACGCTCAGCACCCGCGTCCTCGAGGGTCTCTTTGACCGTGCCGTCTGCGTTGAGCACGAGGCAGTCGAAGTCGTCGGCGATCTCGTCGGCACGCTCCGGGTCGCGCTCGATGGCGACGACCTCCTCCCCGTTCTGGATGGCGATGTCGATCAGCGGTGCGCCGATCTCCCCCGCGCCCACGACGATCACGTACATCGTTGCAGGCGTCGACCGAGCACCGCTAAAGGGTGTCGATGGCCGTCGCGAAACCATAGCGGGGTAGTACTCGACGAGAACTCGAATGCATCGACCGAGCAGCCGAGCGGACCGCGGACCCCGCAGTGAGTCCGCAATTCGCATCGCTTATCACTCGGCCGTACGCCAGCACTGGTGAACTCGCCACTTCGGCGAGGCCACTACCGTGACGTGGAAAGTCGACTGGCGGGCGAGCGTGGCGCTGACGGGAACGGTCTGCAAGTACCTCGCGATCACCATGGTCGTGCCGCTCCTGACGGCGATCGTCTACGGCGGCGACCTGCTGGTCTTCGTCGGGACGATGACGCTCACCGTCGGGATCGGGCTCCTCCTCGAACGCATCGAACCGCAGCCCGACCTCGGCGCACGCGAAGCGACGCTGCTCGTCACGATCGTCTGGTTCGTCGTCGCCGTCGTCGGGGCAATCCCGTTCGTCCTCGCGGGCTGGGGGACCGAATCGACCCTCGCACACCCCGTGAACGCCCTCTTCGAGTCGATGTCCGGGTTCACGACGACGGGGGCGACGGTGATGGGGGACATTTCGTTCGACCAGCACTCCCGGGCCTTGCTCATGTGGCGCCAGCTCATGCAGTGGCTCGGCGGCATGGGGATCATCGTCCTGATGGTTGCAATCCTCCCCGAGCTGGCGATCAACGGCAGCCAGCTCCTCCAGGCCGAAGCGCCGGGCCCGGAGCTCCAGAAGCTCACCCCGAAGATAGCGGAGACCGCGCGAGTGCTATGGCTCGTCTACTTCGGGTTCACCATCGTCTACGTCGCCTTACTCTACAGCCTCCATCTCCTGGGCTTCGCCCCGGACATGACGTTCTACATGGCGTTGTCCCACGGCTTCACCACGCTTCCGACGGGTGGGTTCTCCCCCGAGGCCGACTCGATCGCCGCCTTCTCCGCGGCAGTCCAGTGGGTCGTGATCCCGTTCATGGTCGTTGCAGGCACCAACTTTGCACTGTTCTGGGCCACGATCGGACGCAACAGGCGCGCCCTCGTCGAGGACACCGAATTTCGGGCGTACGCGGGAGCGATCGCGGTGTTCAGTGCCCTCGCGAGTGCGACGCTGTATCTCGGCACTGCACCGCCACTCGGCGCCCTGGGCGGTGTGACGGAGGGAATCGCCGGCGACGCGCTCCGCCACGGGACATTCCAGATCGCCTCGCTGCTCACCTCGACGGGGTACGCGACCAGTGACTTCGCGTCGTGGGGGCCTGCCGGCCAGATGACGCTCCTGATCGCGATGTTCGTCGGCGGGTCCGCAGGGTCGACTGGCGGTGGTATCAAGGTCATCCGCTGGGTGATCGCGCTTCGAGCAGTCCGCCGTGAACTGGTTACGAGCGCTCACCCGGACGCAGTCCAGCCCGTCAGGCTACGGGGACGCGTCGTCGACGAGGACGCAGTGCGTGGCGTGCTCGTGTTCACCTTCCTCTACATCTTCGTGTTCGGGATCGCAACGTTGCTGCTCACGCTCGACGCTGCCAGGATCGGGTACGAACTCAACGGCTACGAGGCGATCAGTGCCTCGCTGGCGACGCTCGGCAACATCGGGCCCGGGTTCGGGAGCCTCGGGCCGTTCGGGAGCTACCTCGAGTTCCCCTGGACATCGAAGCTCCTGATGGTGTTTTTGATGTGGTTCGGTCGTCTGGAGATCATCCCGGTCCTGCTGGTCTTCTCTGGATCCTTCTGGAACCGATAGCCGTCGAGTCGACGAGATAGCAGGGTCGACGACTAGGGGAGCGACGTTCCACAATTCCTCGGGTCGATGTCGGACGAAGAGCGCTGGCGACCGGGCGCCCGAATCTCGTGGTCGAGCGGCCGCCTCAGAGCAGATCGAGGACGGTGTCGAGGACCTCGTTGTCGACGAAGACGACGACGTGGTCACCGTTCTGGATCACCGTGTCTCCACGCGGCGTGACGAGTGACCCACCCCGCGAGATGGCACCGACGACGATCCCGTCGGGTAGTTCGGACGTCGACTCCACGATGGTCCTGCCCGCGAGGTTGCTCGATTCGTCCACTTCGAACTCGATGACCTCCGCGAGGTCGCCCTCGAGCATCGCGACCTTCTCCGTGCGGCCGGCGCGCGTGAACCGAACGATCTCCTCCGCCGTCTCTTCGCGCGGACTGACGGCCACGTCGACGCCGACGGTCTCGAAGAGGTCAGTGTACGACCCTTCCGACACGACGGTCACTGCGCGCTCGGCCCCCATGCGCTTGGCGAGCAGCGAGACGAGGAGGTTCTTCTCGTCGCTGTCGAGACAGGCGACCACGAGGTCGGCGTCACCGACGCTCTCGCGCTCGAGGAACTCGCGATCGGTCGCGTCGTTGTTGAGGACCATCGTGTCCGGGAGGATCTCGGCGAGTTCCCGCGCGCGATCGGGGTTCTGTTCGATCAACCGCGGACGCTTCCCGTGTTCCTCGAACACGCGAGCAGTCTGGTGGCCGACCTTGCTGCCGCCGACGATCACGATGTCGCCGTGTTCGGCGTCCTCCTCGGCGGCCAGTTCCTCGGCGAAGTCACGGATGTTCTCGGGACTGCCGATGACGACGATTCGATCCCCGGACTGAATCCGGGAGACCCCGCTGGGGACGACGACGTCGCCGTCCCGAAAGATCGCCGCGAACGTCAGGGATTCCCAGCGATCCGCCTCGCTGACGGTCTGGTTGGCGACGGGACTGTCCTCCCGAATTTCGAACTCCGCCATTCGAATCAGGCCGCCTGCGAACGCGTCCACGTCTTGGGCCCCGGGGAGCCCCGCGATCCGGAAGATGGCTTGCGCTGCGAGCAGATCCGTACAGACCATGAAATCGACGCCAAACGCCCCAGGGGCACCACGCCAGGTTTCGAGCAGCCGATGGCGCTTGACTCGCGCGACGGTGAACGCGTCGGAAATCGTCTTCGCTGCCCCACACGTCACGATGTTCGCTTCGTCGTCGTCCGTAGACGCGATGAGCATGTCGGCGTCCTCGATGCCAGCCTCCCGGAGTGTCTCGACGTCCGTTCCGTCCCCCTCGATCGCCAGCACGTCGTGGGCGTAGGTGAGTTCGTCGACCAGTTCGGGATCGAGTTCCACGACCACGACCTCGTGGCTGTCGGCGAGGTTCGTCGCTATCGTCCGACCCACCTCGCCGGCACCTACGACGATTACGCGCATCGGAAGCCACCCCCACGCCAGCGAATCCTGCGCTCTCCGCACAGCCAATGCTCGTTCATTGTCGGCGCTTCCGGCGGTGAGGGTAAGTCCGTTTCGGGAGATAAGCGGGGAGACGTCCTTATCGGGAGAAATGTGGCGTAAAATCCGTCCCGGGAGAATGGCGCTGCAATGCCCATCTCGGGCCCCAGTTACGCGCCTGCTGGCGTGACAGCGCACTTTCACTGTCACTTCGCGGCTTACGAGACTTTATGCCGGAGGACGCACGAAATCTGTGCGATGGCAACCGGGGTGGACCAGCAGGAGTACGTCGACACCTTCGAGCAGTTCTTCCGCGAGTACTACCGCACGGAGATCGGCGCGCTCGCCCGGGGATATCCCAGCGAGCAGAAGTCGCTGGTCGTCGACTACGACGACCTCTACCGCTTCGACCGCGAACTCGCAGAGACCTACCTCGAACAGCCCGAACAGCTCCAGCGCTCCGCAGAGGAGGCACTGCGACTCTACGACCTCCCCGTGGACGTCACCCTCGGGCAGGCCCACGTACGGCTCCGGGGGCTCCCCAGTTCGACCGACATCCGGGAGATCCGCGCGAGCGACGTTAACACGATGGTCAGCGTGCGCGGAATCACGCGCAAGGCCACCGACGTGCGCCCGAAGTGTACCGAGGCCGCCTTCCGGTGCGTGCGCTGTGAGACGCTGACTCGCGTGCCCCAGGAGGGTGGGAAATTCCAGGAGCCCCACCAGTGCCGCTCCTGCGAGCGCCAGGGGCCCTTCCGGCTCAACGAGGACCAGTCGGAGTTCGTCGACGCCCAGCGCATTCGCGTGCAGGAGTCACCAGAGGGACTCCGCGGCGGCGAGACGCCACAGGCGATCGACGTCAACATCGAGGACGACGTGACCGGCGAGGTCACGCCGGGCGATCACGTCGTCGTGACCGGCATCCTCCGGCTCGATCAAGACGGCGAGAACGAGTCGCCGATCTTCGACGTGTACATGGAGGGCGTCTCGGTGGAAGTCGAGGAGGAGCAGTTCGAGGACATGGACATCACCGAGGAGGACACCGCCCAGATCCTCGAACTCTCCCAGCGCGACGACGTCTACGAGCAGATGATCGGCGCTATCGCGCCGACGATCCACGGCTACGACGAGGAGAAGTTGGCGATGACGCTCCAGTTGTTCTCCGGCGTCACGAAGCACCTCCCGGACGAGAGCCGGATCCGGGGCGACCTCCACATCCTCCTCATCGGTGACCCCGGTACCGGGAAGTCACAGCTCCTGCAGTACGTGCGCAACATCGCGCCCCGTTCTGTCTATACGTCAGGCAAAGGTTCGTCCTCGGCTGGTCTCACGGCTGCCGCCGTCCGCGACGACTTCGGCGACGGCCAGCAGTGGACGCTCGAGGCCGGTGCACTGGTCCTCGCCGACCAGGGGATCGCCGCGGTCGACGAGCTGGACAAGATGGAGGCCAACGACCGCTCCGCGATGCACGAGGCGCTCGAACAGCAGTCGATCTCTATCTCGAAGGCCGGGATCAACGCGACGCTCAAGAGTCGGTGTTCGCTGCTCGGCGCGGCCAACCCGAAGTACGGCCGCTTCGACCAGTACGAGCCGATGGGCGAGCAGATCGACCTCGAACCCGCGCTCATCTCGCGGTTCGACATCATCTTCACTGTCACCGACCAGCCCGATCCCGAGAAGGACCGCGAGCTCGCCGACCACATCCTCGAGGCCAACTACGCCGGCCAGCTCAACACGCAGCGCGAGCAGATGTCCGCGCCAGACGTCACGCTGGACCAAGTCGAGGACGCCCAGGAGACCGTCGAGCCGACGATCGATCCGGAGCTCCTCAGGAAGTACGTCGCCTACGCCCAGCAGAACTGCTACCCCAGGATGAGCGACGAGGCTCGCGAGGCGATCCAGGAGTTCTACGTCGACCTCCGGTCGAAAGGCGCCGACGAGGACGCGCCGGTGCCGGTGACCGCACGGAAGCTGGAGGCGCTCGTCCGGCTCGCAGAAGCGAGCGCGCGGGTCCGACTCGCCGACGAGGTCGCGGTTGAGGACGCCGAGCGGGTCATCTCGATCGTCCGCTCCTCGTTGCAAGACATCGGCGTCGACCCGGAGACGGGACAGTTCGACGCCGACGTCATCGAGACGGGGACCTCGAAGAGCCAGCGCGACCGCATCAAGAACCTCAAAGCGCTCATCGACGACCTCGCCGACGAGTACGAGGAGGGGGTCCCCGTCGACGCCGTCTACGACCGCGCCGACGAGATCGGCATCGGCGCGGAGAAGGCCGAGCGCGAACTCGAGAAACTCAAACAGAAGGGCGAGGTGTACGAGCCGAAAACCGACCACGTCCGTACGACCTGAATGGATCGCATCTCCGCCCTCCGGAACGTCGAGGACGCCCTCAGCGAGTTCGAGCGAGGCGAGATCGACCTCGCGAGCATGGAGCAGCAGATCCAGGCCGTGCTCCGGACTTACGCGACGGACTTCGAGGACGAACGAACCGCCGTCTATCGCGTCGACCCGATCGAGGACCGTGCGGTCGTCATCGTCGCGAACTCACCGGGGGAGGCACGCGATCGCGCCGCAGCGCAGGTCGGTGGCGACTGCGAGCACGCGGACGTGGAACGACTCGGTGGCGATCACTGAGACGCGTCGGACGAGCGGTGCCACTTCGACCAGACCCGACCTGGCCGATACTGTTTAGTCTGGCCTGCCCCCATCTGACGTATCTCCCAGATGTCGCTTCCGGAGCTCCCAGACGGCGACCAGCCAGCGACAGTCCTGCTCCTCGCACCCGGCTTCGGTGACGCCGGAACGGCGGGGTGCTCCGGCCTGTTCGCGAACAGTGGCGCCGAGAACCTGCTCTACGTGACGTGGTCCGGCGATCCCTCGGATCGACTGGCACACGCCCGAGAACACGTCGACGACGTGGAGCGGGCACGAGCCGTCGTCGTCGGTGATCTGAGCGGGCCGCCATCGGGGCCATTCGACGCCGTCGAAACCGTCAACGCCCCGACGGACCTCACCGGCGTCGGCATCGCCGTCACGGAGTTACTCTCCCAGACGGAAGGATCGACCGCCGTCTGCTTCGACTCCGTCACTGCACTCCTGCAGTACGTCGACCTCGACACGGCCTTCGAGTTCCTCCACGTGTTCGCCGGCCGACTCCATCGGTACGACGCCGTCGGGCACTTCCACATGGATCCGGGCGCCCACGACCCGCAGGTGGTCGCCCAGGTCGCCTCGCTCCTAGACGGGAAACTGGTGCTCGACGACGACGGGGACGTCGAGGACGCCGCCGCTTCGCTCCGTGACTGGAATCGTTGAATTTTAACCAGGCTGTGCGGACTGTTTTGTCGTGCTGCTCGTCGTCACGTACTCGCGGGCCGCCCGGCAGACCCTTCGCAACGTCTGCAACGCTCACGAGGAGACTGTCGTCAGGCGATTCGGCCGTGCGGCGCTTCTCGAGGAGACGGCGATGGGCGCCTTTCTCGGCCTGCGGCTTCGGGCCAAACACGGCGCCGACGTCCAGCTAGAGCGAACGGCTCCGTTCAACGAGTTCGAGGCCGTCGACGCGGACGTCCGCGACGCCGCGGCGGCCTACGAGGCACGCGACCGACCGAGCACGCCGTACGCGAAGTTCGCCGCGGGGACCGACCATCCGGACCCGAGCGAGCTACGCGACCGCGACGTCGCCGACCGGCGGGAGGGCTGAACGTGCCGGTGCTCGACGGCGAGCGGGGACGGTCGTTCGACCTGCGGGACCGCGAGATCACCGCCGAGGACGTCTCTGCGGCGATCCGGACCGAGTCCGCACCGATCGACCTGCGCTGTGCGGAGCGGGGGCCGATCCACGAACGCGTGGGCGTCGTCGAACCGGATCGGACCTACCCCCTGCAGGCTGCCCTCGCGGCGGTCGCCCGCGAGCGTGGGCTGGAAGCCTCCCAGGGTTCCGAACTCGCCGAGGTCAGGGCCAGACTCGCGGCTCTGGAGCTACCCACCGTGTCGCTGGCCGAACAGCGACGTCGGATCGCCGACACGGACGACGCTGCGTCCCTGGAAGAACAGGTCTCGACACTCAGGGGGCAGCTAGAAGCGGCCCGAGAGCGCGGCGAGGACCACGAGGCACTGGCGGAGGCGCGAGAACGAGCGGTCGCCGAACTCGCTGAGCGCCGGACGGAGCGCATCGCCGCGGAACAGTCGCTCGATCGCGCACGACGGTCGGCACGCGAGGCGCGTGATCGCCGCGAGGACCGCCTCGAGCTCGAAGATCGCGAGCGAAACCTCGAACGTGCTGCCCGTCGAGAACTGGCCGGCGAACTCCAGGCTGCATTCGATCGCGCACTGGACGCGCTGCCCGGCGACGCGACCGCGGGCGAGTCTCCCGGGTCCGTCGAGGGACCCGCTGCGATCGGCGCGCTCGCAGTCTGTCGCGTCGCCAGAATCCGCGCGCCGGTCGTCGTCGCAGGTGACTGGTTCGACGCCGCCACTGCGGCAGCCGCAGCGCTCGACGCCCCGGTCGTGCTCGTCGACGCCTGAGGAGCGCAGCAGCCGACGGACGAGTGGTGCTATCGCATCTGGACGAATCGGACGCCGCCGTGGGACTCGCGGTCGAGCGTCCCGTCCTCGCGCTTCGTGTGCCGATAGAGCGTCTGCTGGCTCGTGCCGATCGGCGCGAGGACGTGGCCACCGACCCGCGTCTGCTCGACGACCGGATCCGGGAGATCGGCCGCCGCGCACGTGAAGTAGGCCGCGTCGAAGGGCGCGTGCTCGGGCCAGCCGTCGCGACCGTCGCCGATCCGGACCTCGACCTCGTAGCCGAGTCGATCGAAGGTCGCCCGTGCTCGCTCGGCGAGCACGTCGCTGTACTCGACGCTGTAGACGGTTCCGTCCTCGCCGATGAGTTCCGCAGTCACCGCGGCGTGGTAGCCACAGCCAGTGCCGATCTCGAGGACGTCGTCGCCCGGGTCGACCTCGATCAGTTCCGCCATGATCCCGACCATGTGGGGTGCGCTGATGGTCTGTCCGTCGCCGATCGGCAGCGGTCGATCCGCGTATGCCTCTTTGCGCCGACCCTCGGGAACGAACTCGTGGCGCGGGACCGCACGGAGCGCGTCGGCGACGGCGGAATCGGTGATCCGGCCGTGGGAGACGAGGCGATCGACCATTGCCTTTCGGTGGGACTCGAAGTCGTCGGCGCCGGGATCGGAGCTAAACAGGCCCATGGGTGGAATGTCGGTCGATGGGGTGAGTGCGGTTCGGGGGTGGCCGGGCTACCAGGCCGACCAGGCGTCGGAGGTCTCGTCGCGGGCGTAGACTCGCTTGATATCTTTCGCGACGGCCTCGTCGCCGTCGAAGTCCAGTTTCTCGTACTCGTACCCGGTCGCGTCGTCGCGGATCGCGATGCCCTCGACGCTGAACTCCTCCTCGCCGAAGGAATCCGAGTCGCCGACGACGAACTCGTAGTCGCCCGGGACGTGGACGGTCGTGCTGTACGTCTCCTCGCGGCCGCCGTCACTGGGGTGGACGGTCACGTTCACCGCGACGTTCCCGACCGCGCGAGTCCAGATCGTCGTGGCCTCCTCGGCGGTCGTCTCCTCGACGCGGCGATCCTGTCCAATCTCCACGCTGGTGACGCGAACGGAGAAGATGCCATCCTCGGTCTCGAGGAGGAACTCGTCGCCCTCTGCGATGGTCTCCTCGGGATCGACGTCGGTCCTGGCAGTGAAGGAGTCGCCGGACTGGGAGACGACGACGTCGCGCTCGACGGTGTCGTCACTCGGCAAGGCCTCCTTGTGTACGTGATCGCACTCCGTGCAGCGGACGGTCGCCTGGCCGCCCGGCGACAGCACCTCGTGGACGGTCTCCTGCTCCTGGGAGCAGGCCGGGCAAACCAGCGCGACGCGCTCGATAGAATCGCTCATACACCGATCTATCGGCCAGAGCGGGAAAAGCCGTCGGACTGGGGTGCTCGCAGGATCCGTGTGACGGCCACGGCTGCGCCAGTTCGAGCCGACCGACGCACCCGCACACGGAGGGCTTTTTGACGGGTAGCCCGACCACCCGATCATGGAACTCCGGGGCGAGCGAGAGTGCACGGACTGTGGCGCCCGCTGGTCGTACTACGACACCGGCGCGATCGTCTGCCCGGAGTGTTCGAGCCCGGACACTGTCGCCGTCGACGAGCAACGCGCCGTCCACACCGACTCCCCAGTCGAGTTCGACCTCACGCCGATGCGAGCCGCGATCGACGACCTCCCCCGGCAGGAACTCGGCGAGCAGACCGCAGACGCGTGCCGCGAGTACGTTCGCCAGCGCGGCTTCGTCAGCGGTGGCGACCTCCTCCCTATCGACGACACCTACCTCGCCGCGCGAGAACTGGCGGGCGTCGCCGACACCGTTCGGCGGGCCCACTCCCTGACGGACGACGAAGAGTGGTACTTCCTCGAACTGCTGCGCGGCGCGGACGCTGGAGAGCGTCCCGATCCAGAAGACGTCCCGGAGTCGATGTGGCCGGTGCGAGGGCTCGCGTACGCCAACGCAGTCCGGGACTACCGGCGCGACGTGCGGCAGTGGCTCGACGCAACCGACGACGTTCCGGGACCAGCGTACGCTGGCGAGGTGCTCGGGACGATCGAAGATCACGTTCGGCGGATGCGGGCGCTCCAGGGAGACGTTCCACCGAAGCAGGCCGAAGGGCTGGTCGTAGCGGCTCGCGGGCTCGGATCGTACCTGCGAGCCGAAGATGCCGACGGTCTGGCCCTGGCACGCGAAACGCTGGACGGACTGGAAGGGCAGTAAGCTTCGACCG
This sequence comes from Salinarchaeum sp. Harcht-Bsk1, assembly GCF_000403645.1. Taxonomy (NCBI): domain Archaea; kingdom Methanobacteriati; phylum Methanobacteriota; class Halobacteria; order Halobacteriales; family Natronoarchaeaceae; genus Salinarchaeum; species Salinarchaeum sp. Harcht-Bsk1. The sequence goes on along the minus strand of NC_021313.1, from coordinate 2,750,669 downwards.
CTCCACCCCGTCGAGCGACTACTCGAGCCGGAGCCTCTCGGCGAGCGTCCCAACCGTCGGGCTCGTCAGCGTGTGCTCGGCGAGAATCTGACTACTGCCGTCATCTGGATTCGACCAGCCGAGTAGGATGTCCGTCGACGCCGCCATGGAGTTGCCCCGACCTTCCGTGGGGACTACCAGCGTCGTTCCTGCCGTGACGTCGGTGCCATTCGGTGCGGATGCGGTGCTACCACTGGCCCGGACGGAGAGGGTTCCCGACGGGACGGTGTCACCGCCAGCGTGGGTGAAGGTGACCGCGGTGACGCTGCCGTCGGCGTCGGTCCGCTCGGACGACTCCCACTGGACACGCGGTGCGACCGGCGCGTCGTCGGCGGATGCGTCGTCGTACACCTTCCACTCGCCGTTTTCCGTGCGCAGTTCCAGGCGAATCGACGGGAGAGTCTGCCGCTCGGAGGAGTCGTCGGGAACGGCACTGAGCCGCGCTTGAACTGTGGCCGTATCGCCGGACTGCTCGACGACCTCGACGCTTTCGACGCGCGCGTCGACGGCCTGGAAGCTATCGGCTTGCGACTGGGTCAACGGATCGAGGTCGGCCTCACTGTGGATGTAGGCGTTCGCCTCCTCGACGTCACCCGAGAAGGCAGCTTCGTAGAGGCCGCGAACGGCACCAGCGGGACCGTCGTCGCCACCGTCGTTCGAATCACCCGATCCCGGGAGGACGTCGGAACAGCCGGCGAGGCCGCCGGCAATCCCGACGGCACCGGCAAGGAAGGCACGTCGTTGCATACGTCGACGTCCCCCGGATTGCAAGTAAGGATTGTCGTTCGACGGCGTAGCCGTCGATCCCACCAGCAGTTCGCGACGATCCGGCAACACCCCCTGGGATCGAAACCGAATACCGACGGGCAGCCGGAACTGCGCGTAGATGACCGAGTACACCGTAGCCGTTATTGGCACCGGGCCAGACCCGGCAGCGCCGTCCACCGAGGGATTCGCGATGGGGTACCGACACGCCGAGGCCGTCGTCGCAAACGAGCAGTGCGAACTCGTCGCCTGTGCCGACGTCGTGCCCGAGAACGCGGCCGCGTTCGCCAGGGAATTCGACCTGCCAGAGTCGGCTGCCTTCGAGGACTACGAGACGATGCTCGCCGAGGCGGAGCCCGATCTGGTGACCGTCGCAGTGCCGCCGTCGATCCACGAGGAGATCGTCGTCGGGTGTGCGGAGTCGGGGATTCCACGCGGCGTGCACTGCGAGAAGCCGATCGCCGACACGATCGGAGCCGCCCGGCGGATGGTCGAGACCTGCCAGGAGTCCGACGTCCAGCTCACCTTCAACCGACAGCGCCGCTTCGGCAAGCCGTTCACCGAGGCGAAGCGGCTGCTCGACGACGGTGCGATCGGCGATCTCCAGCGAGTCGAGATCACCTGGGGCGACTTCATGGACACCGGTGCGCACACGATCGACCTCGCTGGCATGTACGCCGACGAAGCCACGCCAGAGTGGGTGATCGCGAACCTCGACTACCGCGAGGAGGACAAGCGCTTCGGCGTCCACCAGGAGAACCAGATGTGGGCGCAGTGGCGCTACGACTCCGGCGTGTACGGCGTCATGTCGACCGGCGCCGGCGACGACTTCCTCGATACCGCGATGGCCCTCCGCGGCGAGGAGGGGTCGATCCACATCGACGTCGAGGGCGGACCGATGCTCGAACTGCGGCAGGGCGAGGAGCGCGAGGCAATCGACGTGGACGGCGAGAACATGCACGCCACTGGCTCCGAGGGCGACGATCGCTACGGCAGCTACTTCCACGACCGGGCGATCGACGACGTCGTCGCTGGCCTCGACGGCGAGAAGGCCAGCGAACTCCGCGGCGAACTCGGCCTCCAGACGGCCGAGGTCATCTTCGGCGGCTACGAGTCCGTCCGCAAGCGGGGTCGCGTCGAACTGCCCGCCGACGTCGAGGACAACGCGTTCCTCGACCTCGTCGACTCGGGCGAACTCTCCCCGGAACCGAGTGACGAGTAACGGCGTCGCGCCGGGCACTGGTTTTCGCGGGCCCGCGGACGCTCCTCAGAGGTCGACGCCGACGTCGGCAGCGACCTCGCGAACGTAGTTCGCTGCTCGCTCGTACTCCTCCGGGTCGTCGAGGTGCTCCAGCAGGAGTGGCAGGTCGTCGTCGAGCGCGTCGAGCGCCGACAGGAGTGCGTGGTAATCGAGCGTGCCGGCACCGGGCCGCACCTCGTCGACGTGGGTCGTCAACTCGTCGCGGAGGACGACGTCCTTCAGGTGGACCGTGCTGATCTCCTCGCCGAGTTCGTCGACGAACCGCTCGACGAAGTCAGCGTTCCGCGCGACGCGCTCGGGACTCGACAGCATATTCACTGGGTCGAAGTGCACACCGTACGCGTCCCGATCGACCGCCTCGAGGAGCCGGTGATGGCTTTCGACGTCGTGCGGGAAGATCCATGGCATCGGTTCGAGCGCGTATTCCGCGGTCTCGGGGTCGACGCGGTCGATGATTTCCTGAACAGACGCGACGACCCGCTCGAACGTCTCCTCGGTGAAGTTCTCGGGATGGGGCGCTGCCCAGCCGTTGCCGCGCGAGCCAGCGACGTTGACACAGCAATTCGCGCCGATCTCGTCGGCGAGTTGGAGGTGGCGTGCGCAGGCGTCGATCGCGGCTTCTCGCTCGTCAGGATCGTCGGCGATCGGGTTGTGCTCCCAGGCGCCGACCTCCGCGATCACGACGCCGGCTTCGTCCGCGGCGTCGACGAAGGCCTCGATCGTCCGCGGATCGGCGTCGGGGTCGACGGGTGCAGTCGCTGCCGTATATCCCCGCTCGTCTAGCGCGTCGATCCACGCCGCTGGCGTGTCGAACTCGTCGTGAACGGGGCCACCCAGGTGCATGGGACGATCCAGCACCGGTGGCACCAAGAAGGCTCGACTCGCGGAAAGCCCCCGATCGGCGACCGGAGGACCGTCGCTCACTCCGCTGCCTCGACCCGGAACTCGCCACCGCAGTCCCGACACCGATACCGCTCGGGCTGTTCGACCAGTTTCGAGCGCCGGTAGCGTGCGATCCGGGACTCGCAGTCCTCGCAGATCACCCACCACTCGGGATCGGTGAAGCGCTCGCAGTTGATCGGCGCGTCGAGGTCGTCGGCGAGGGCCTCGAAGGCGGCGCCGTGGGTGGCGTCGCCGTCCTCGGCGAGCAGGTGGACGTGGATGAGTTCGTGACGAACCGTCGCCGCGGCGGCCTCCCAGCCGTGCTCGGTGAAGTGCGCTCGGGTGATGACGACCGACTCGGGGTTCCCGTCGCGGTGTTTGACCGCGCCGGCCCGTCGCTTGGCACGCTTGCTCACCGACCAGTCGAGGTCGGAGACGTCGACTGAGAGGTCGTGTCGGTCGACGACCTCGCGGGCGTAGAGCTTGGCTGCGGCGAGGAACTGCTCGTCGCTGGCGGCGGCGTCGACGGCGAAGCGTTCGAGGAGGTCGTCGTCTGGCACGTGTCGTGACTGGAATCGTCGCGTCGCTGGAGTGCTCAGGGGAGGTCCACGTCCACGTCGTGGTGCAGGCCGGCAGCCTTCACCGTGTTGTAGAGGAGCATCGCGCGCGTCATCGGCCCGACGCCGCCGGGGACGGGCGTGATCGCCTTCGCCTTCGGCTCGACCGAGTCGAAGTCGACGTCGCCGACGAGTTCGTAGCCCTTCTCCGTGTCGGCGTCGACGGAGTTGATCCCGACGTCGATCACGGTCGTCCCCTCCGAGACCATCTCGCCGTCGATGAACTCCGGGACGCCAGCCGCGGCGATCAGGATGTCCGCGCCGCGGGTCTTCTCGGCGAGATTCTGGGTGCGGGAGTGACAGACCGTGGTCGTCGCGTTGCCGCCGGGCTGCTTCTGGATCAGGAGGTTCGCCATCGGCTTGCCCACGATGTCCGAGCGGCCGACGACGACGGCGTCCTTGCCCTCCGGATCGACGCCGGCGTCCTCGAGGAGCTTCTGCACGCCGTGGGGCGTGCAGGGCTTGAACCGGGCCTCGCCGGCGACGAGGCGGCCGACGTTCTCGGGGTGGAAGCCGTCCACGTCCTTCTCGGGGTCGATCATCCGGAGTACCCGGGACTTGTCGACGTGATCGGGGAGTGGTAGCTGGACGAGGATCCCGTTGACGTCGGGGTCGGCGTTGAGTTCCTCGATCACGTCGTAGAGATCCTCGGCGGGGTCCTCGGCGTCGAGGGTCACGTCGCGAGTCTCGATGCCGACCTCCTCGCAGTCGGATTGCTTCATGGAGACGTAGGTCTCGCTCGCGGGGTCCTCGCTCATCAGGACCGTCGCGAGACACGGCTGGACGTCCTGGTCGGCAAGCCGGTCGATCTCTTCGGAGAGGTCGTCCCGGATCGCCTGCGCGACGGCGTTGCCGTCGATGATCTCGGCCATGTGAGGAGAGGTGTATGCCGGAGCCTTCAACGCTCGGGTTCGTGCGGCACTCGCGAGTGGGAGGCTGGATCGACGGAGCCACTTCCGAGCCGCTACGCCAGATCCGCCACGGCGGGTTCGACGGGTTTGCCCTCCGCAACAGTCTGCTCGTTCGTGTGGTTCCGGACCGGCTGGAGGACCGCTCGCGACGCCACACACGCCCAGTGAGTGGGGTTAATAGGCCGCAGGCGCTGGGAATGTCTATGGACGAGGACGGGCCCGGCGACGAGTCGGTCCGGGACGCCATCGAGCAGTCCCGACACGGCGCACCCGCGGCCGGCAGCGTGGTGCGCGACCAGTTCGAGACGCACGAGGTGTTCCAGCGGATCGTCGCTGCGGCCGACGAGGAGGCGACGACCGGCACCCGGGAGCTGTTCTTCAGCGGCCTCGCGGCCGGCTTCGCCATCACGGTCACCTTCCTGCTGTACGCCTCGCTGACGGCGTCGACGGGCCGCGACCCGATCCTCAGCGCGCTCCTCTATCCGATCGGCTTCGTGTTCATCATCCTCGGTGGCTACCAGCTGTACACGGAGAACACGCTCCCGCCGGTGGTACTCGTGCTCGAACGGCTAGCGAGCATCCCGCGACTCCTCTCGATCTGGGGGACGGTGCTCGCAGGCAACTTTGCCGGCGGCGCAATCGGGGCGATCGTGCTCGCACGGACCGGCGTGCTGTCCCCGGCTGGCACCGACGCAGCCGTTTACATCGCCTCGAGGGGCTACGAGACGGCGTTCTGGAGCCTCTTCTTCAAGGCCGCGTTCGCCGGCTTCATCGTCGCGGGCGTCGTCTGGCTCATCTACGCGGTCAGGGACAGCGTCACGCGATTCCTCGTCGTCTACGTCGCCTTCCTGACGATCCCCTACGCCGACCTCTTCCACGTCGTGGTCTCGTTCACGGAGGTCGTCTTTCTGGTTGCGAGCGCCGAAGCCGGGTTACTGGACGGACTCGGCCAGTTCGTCCTGCCGGTCTTGCTGGGCAACACCGTCGGCGGCGTGGTGCTGGTGACCGTCGTCAACTACTTCCAGACGACGGAGCAGCGGCTTCACGTCGCGCGACACGACGCGGTCGATCGGACCCTCGACGCACGGGAGCTGGTGTTCGGCCGACGAGCCGGGCGGTCCTACATCCCCTCAGAAGACGACTGATCGTTCGAACGACCGTTAGCTGGAGCGTTCGGGGTCGGTGACGGCGTTTCAGTCGGACTCGCCGTTTCCGTCGGTCTCGCCGCTTCCCCCGGTCACGACACTTCCCCCGGCCTCCCCGCTTCCGTCGATATCGCCACTTCCGTCGGCGTCATCACTTCCGTCGGCGTCGTCCTCCGCCGCGTCGTCCTCCGCCGCGTCGTCGTCGTCAGGTCGACCGTCGCCCTCGGCCAGAGAGTCGAGGGCGATGCCCAATCTGCGCTCGATCAGCCGTCTGAGAAGCGCGATCATCACGAAGAGGATCCCGCCGACGACGAAGAAGTCGATCAGGTAGAGTTCGATCAGTTCGACCGCCGTCAGTCGACCGAGCACGACTTCGCCGATGACCGAGAGGAATGCCAGCGTGACGAGCAGGAGGACCGCCGGCGAGAGCAGGAGCAACAGCCCCACGAGGATCAGGATCAATCGGTCCGGGGGGTCTGGTAGCTGCACGGGGGGTATAGGAGGCGAGACGTGAAAAACACTGTACAGGAATCGTCGTGGTTTCCGATCGAGACCGGTGCGTCGATATCGTCGATCCGATCGGGGGATGGCTGATCAGGGACGGCCGACCCACCGACCCCCGGGCCTCGACCTCGGTTGTCACGTACCGGTTCGTAGATCGCCAATATTCATCGGTTGAACCCAGCGACCAAAGACGAACGTCGGTCAGTCGACGACGGGACGGACAATCACTGCGAAACGGCGACGACTCGCAACCGTCGATAGTCGGCGACCCACTCCTCACCCGTCCAGAGGTCTGTCCGACACCGATCCTCGACGGCCTCGATCACTGCCGACCGCTCGTCGTCGGAGAGCGGATCGAGCAGTTCGTCGCCGAATCCTTCGATCCAGTGTTCCAGCCCGTCCGCACCGTCGAGCGGCGTCGGCCGATCGAACAATCGGAGGTCGCGGACCTCGAAGCCACCAGCTTCGAGGAGGGTGGCGTACTCTCCCGGAGAGGGGAAGTACCAGCCGTGCTGGCCGGGAGAGCCCCGCTCGACGAGTTCGGCTTCGAGGGCATCAGTAATCGTCGCGACGTTACCGACGCCGCCGAGTTCTGCGACCAGTCTGCCGCCCGGGCGGAGCGCGTCGTGGATCGACGATACCACGGCTTCCTGATCGGAGATCCAGTGGAGCGCGGCGTTCGAGAAGACGGCGTCGACGGTGGCGTCGAACGGAAGTGAACGGGCGTCGGCCTGGAGGAACTCGACGGCGGGGTAGCTCGAGCGCGCCTCGGCGACCATCGACGCCGAGCGATCGAACCCGATTGCGTGCCCACTCGGGCCTCCGTCGGGATGGTCGACCTCCCTCGCGATCGCTGCCGTGAGGTGTCCCGTTCCGCAGCCGAGGTCCGCGATCCGCTCGCCTGGAGCGGGATCGAGCAGTTCGACGAGATCCTGGGACGACTCGTAGACGAACGCGTGATCCGCCTCGTAGCGATCGGCCTCCCACTCGTTGTCGACGGCGCCGTCCTCGGCCATAATTCCACGCCGGACGGCACCCACTCAACTGTACCTGATCCGTGCGCACCCACCGCAAGGACAGCGGACGAAGGACGACAAACACGGCGAGCAAGAACGGCGGGGACGGACCGAGAAAACGAGCGTAACGAACGGGGCAAGGACGACCTGCGGTTACAAACCGACGTCAGTTTACGTTGGTCCCACCGCTTGAATCAGACGCAGCAGCGCCTTTCGGTTCGTCACTGCCGCTCTCAGCAGCGGTGTATCGATCGCCGCTGGCGTCGTCCGGTGACTCGCTCGACGTTTCCTCCTCCGCGAATCGCGTTGCGAGGAGGGCCGCGCTCGGGTCCAGGCCACGATACAGGTGTACCGCGACGAAGACGACGATGGGGAACGCCAGCAGCAGGAACGCGAAGTCGTAGATCCAGACGGTGCTGTCGAGTAGCGGAACGGCCACGCCAGCGAAGCCACTGTGAGCGACGAGCACCGCCACCAGCACGACCGTCCACTGCGCGACGGCCGCGATCTCTTCGACCACCTCGCGCGGGCCGTCGAGACTCAGTTTCGCGAGGAGCGCGATCCGCGGCGCCGCGTAGAACAATAGCACGACGACGACGGCGGTGGCAATCGCGCCGAGGACAGCGGCGAACCTCACGGCCGTTTGCGGCACGATGCGGTCGAGCCCGGGGAGCAACGTGAGGAGGTAGCCGAGGAACGCCCCCGCTCCAGCGGCGAGCAATAGTTTGGCGACGAGTCTGGCCGAACCTTCGTCGACGCGATTCGAGACCTCGATGCTGTCGAAGTTCATGCGTGCATCCGATGCGAGGCCCCCGGGGCACTTTGAACGGGGCGACGGTCACCGTCGGATTGGTGGCGATTTACCGGAATTTGGTCGAGTTACGGCGGATCCACCGATCGAGCCGAACGCTTACGTCGGCTGGCGATCTTCACCCGCTCGTGACCGACTGGACGCGGGAGTTTCCGTTCGAACTTCGCGTCTGCCGCTGGGCCGAGCACGAGTGGCCACCGGGGGAGGCGTCGCTGCAGCCAGACCAGTGCGTCATCGTCGGCCGACAGCTCGGCACCCGCGAGCGCCGCTGGGACACCGTCGTCGCCATCTGCGACGCCGAGGCCCTCCGGACGCGAGCCGTCTTTGGCGAGCGAGCGCTCGATCGAAACCTCCTGCGCGTCGTGCGGAACGCGCCGTTCGACTTCGAGTGGTATCGCGACGCCCTGGAGCTGTGGACCACCGACTGGCGCTACGTCCGCGAGGCGGTCAAGGACGCCGCCGACCGGGACCTGATCGAGACGCGCCGCCGGAACAACCGGATCGAACTCCGCCGGCGCTGGGAGTACCCCGACTGGCTCGAGGCGTTGATCGCCATCGAGAACAAGCCGGATCTGGATCGAAGCGCCGCCGACGCGCTCGCCGATCAGATGCAACGCGACGTAGCCTTTGGCCTGGCCGACGAGGCCTGGGTCGCGACGCTGAAGACGGGCGAGTCGGCAGAGCCAGGCCTCCTCGCCGACATGCCCGTCGAGGCCGGCGTGCTCGCGGTCGACCCCGAGGCGGGCGACGCCGACGTGCTCTGGCATCCCCGCTCGCTCGCCGTCGAGGCCCCCGGGACTCGAATCGTCGATCGCCCCACCGGGAGCGAGTACGACCAGTCCGCGGCCGAGTTCGAGTACGTCGACGCCGAGTGGAAGGCTCTCGCGAGACTCGCGATCGCCGAACGGCTCTACGAGCGCGGGTGGCGCTCCTACGTCGACTCGATGCAGCCGGACTGCCGGCACTTCGAACTGGAGACCGTCGGCGAGGACGGGACCGCTGCCCTCCAGCCCCACTGCGCGGCCAAACAGACGTGCCCGACGTCATGGGAGTGCTCGGGGCGTTGCAGCGAGTACGAACCCGAGCCGCCGGCGTGGCGGTCGAAGGGCTGGCCGATCGAGGGCGGACCGGGGAAGGGGCTCCGCTCGGTGCTGGAGGCACGGCGGGCGAGAAAGCGACCGAAGTGACGAAGCTGCGGTTCGAGAGCGCGCGCGAGAGAGAGAGAGAGCGGGATCGATTGCCGGGAACTCAGTCCTTGATCTCGACCGTCAGGTCCTCGCGCGGCACGGCGAGCCGGAAGGTGGGCACCGAGCGGTACTCCACTTCGACCGCCTCCTGCCGGCGGAGCCGCTGGAGCGCCGACCGCACCTCGTCGACCTCGGGGTCGCGATCCGTGTGCTCCCGGAGGGCCTGGAGCACGGCGACGACGCTCTTCGATCGCTCGTCGGGGCCCGGCAGGACCTCGATCACGTCGGCCTGGAGTGCGGTGACGCGAACCGTGCCGACGCCGTCGCCGTCTTCACCGGGCTCGACCCCCGGCTCCACGTCGACGAGGTCGGCGGCCTCGCTCGTCGCGCGGATGAGGCTGTTGTCGTCCCGGAAGGTGTAGTCGGCGAGCTGGCCCGTGAGGTAGCTGTGGACGTCGCTCCCGCTGTCCATCCCCCAGCGATCCTGTAGCTCGCTGTTCTTCGTGGGCTGGAGCTCCACCACGTCCGCGAGCCGACTGTGGGCCTCCTCCGAGAGGGTCATCGGGTGCAGCTAGGTCTGGGGCGGGTACTGTGTGTGTCGGTTCGGAGCGAGCGGCTGCTCGGTGACGCTTCCGACGCGTAGAGTCACTCGACGCCGCTTGCGACGAGTGCAGTCGCTCGATGGCTGCTCCGAGACGAGTGGACGCGAGAAACGAGGTACCGCCCTCAGAGTTCGCCGAGCTTCTGGAGGAGCTGCCCGCGGTACTCCTCGTCGCTCTGGATCCCCTTGCGCTCGAGGACGTTCCGCTCGAGTTTGTCCAGCGCGACGTGGAAGGCGTTTCGCGCACCGTAGCCCTCGCCGCTGCCAGCGATCTGCCCCTTGTTGGTCCGGAGGCGGATCTGGCACTGGATCAGCGGGGTGCCACGCAGCTTCTCCTTGTGCTTGTGGAACCGCACGTGTGCGTGCTGGACCTGCATCTTCTGGTACTTGTCCGCGACCTCCTCGATGGCCTCGCGGACGTCCTGGCGGGAGATGGTGTCCAGTAGCTGGATGTTGGTGATCTGGACGTCCATGTGCTGCTCTTCGGTGTAGGAGAGCGCACGCAGGACGTCGGTCTTAGTGAGGATTCCCTGGACCAGACGGTCGTCGTCCGCGGGCGTGACGACGAGCCCGCCGATGTCGTGGTCGAGCATCTGCTCGACGGCGACCCTGGCGTCGGTGTCGGTGGTCGTCGTCACCACGGGGTTCGCCATGACGTCGTAGACCGGGAGGTCGAGGATCCGATCGATGTCGCCGGCCCGATCGCCTTCACCCATCACGTCCATGTTCCTGACGGCGACCTCGCTGATGTCGTGGGTCGTCACGATGCCGGAGAGATAGCCGTTCTCGTTGACGACCGGAAGCCGGGAGATCGTGTTCTCCCGGAGGCGATTGATCGCAGTGCCGATGCCGTCGTCCTCGGCGATCGAGACGACCTCGTCGGTGTAGATGTCGCCGACGGTGAGGGCGTCGAGGTGTTCGAGCACCGCCTCGAGAATGGCGTCGGCAGTGACGATTCCCCAGAATCCGCCGTTCTCGAAGACTGGTGCGACCTTGGTGCCGCCCTCGACGAGCTGGCGGGCGGTGTCACGGAGGTCCTCGTAGCGATCGATCTTCGGCGCCGGATCGTTTCGGCTCGGTTTGATCAGCGCCCCCACCTTTGCGTCGTCCTCGACGTGAGACTGCAGGAGTTCTCGCTCGCCAAGGACGCCAGCGTACTCGCCGTCGCGCGTCACGATGATCCCCTTGGAGTTCTCCTCCTGGAATCTCGCTCGCGCCTTCCCGAGACGAGTGTTGACGTCGATTGCGACGTACTCCTCGGTCGCGATAGTAGAAACGTCCATCGTGCTCACCTGTGGGGATTTGACAGGCACGGTCTTCAACGTACCGACCGTTTCGGCGCCGGAGTCCCCGACATTCCAAGCGAATTCGTATCTCGATTTCCGGGTGGTCGGATCGATTCCGGTAGCCTCAGGGCTCGCTGACGCCCCGATCCGTCGCGAGCTGATCGATCAGCTCCAGGGGCGTCGCGTCGTAGGCAGGGTTCTCGATGTCGAACCCCTCGGCGGGCTCTCTGAGCACCTCGACGGGGTCCCGGAAGTCGTTCTCGAAGACGAAGCCCGAGTCGACGATCTTGGCACTCGATCCAGTCACGGTCACGGGGACGCCGACGTCCTGTGCCGTCGCCGCGAGCGGGTAGGTGCCGACGCGGTTGTAGAGCGTATCGCCGACGACGCAGGTCATCCCGGTGAGCACGCGATCCACGGACTGGAGGACGTGCCCGGCGGCCGAGTCGACGACGAGCGTCGGGTCGACGCCGTCGATCTCCGCGAGCCGACGGGCGGTACGGCGGCCGAGGAAGCGCGGGCGGGCCTCCGTGACGTACACGTCGAGTTCTGCACCCGCCGACGTCGCTCGTTCGATCGCGCCGATGACGGTCGAGGAGTAGTCGTGGGTGAGCACGACGTCTCCGTCGGAGAGCAACTGGGCGGCCGTCGCCGAGGCCTCGTCCTTCGCGACCTCGACGACGCCGATCGTCGCGTCGACGGCAGCCTCGAGGCCGTCCTGGGCGGCGTCGACGGTCTCGAACGCCCCGTCGTCCACCGCCGACTCGATCTCGTCGAGCACGGTCGCGAGCGAGGCGTGGGAGGGGTTCGCCCGCCGGAGGGCGCCGGCGTTGCGCTCGAGGTCGCGCTCGAACTCCTCGACGGTTGCGTACTCGCGGTCTGCGAGTTCGGTGAGCGCTCGCGCTGCCTTGATGGCGACCTCCGAGGAGCTGTGGGTCCGCATCGCCTCGATCTCGGCGGCCGTCTCGTCGATCATGGATGCAACTGCGCGGCAATCCGGCAAAGGCCTTGCGGGATTCGGGGTCCGCGGGCCCCTCGAGTGCCGGATTACCCCGACGAGGCGAGGAACGGTGCCACTTCGTCGAGGAACGCGTCGGGACGTTCACGAGGCGGCCAGTGGCCACAGTCCTCGATCACCGAGAGCGATCCCGCCGGTATCCGGGCCGCAGCGTCCTCGGCCCACGCCAGCGGAATCAGCGGATCGCTCGCGCCGTTGACGACCAGCGTCTCCACGGCGAGGTCTTCGAGGCGGTCCTCGTAGTGGGTCCGGACGCCGTCGGGCGAGAACTCCGCGCGCTGGAAGTCCACGAAGGCCCGGCCCGCACCAGGGTCGTCGAGCCGTTCGGACACCGCCGAGAGGAAGGCGGGATCGAGGTCGTCGGCGTCGGCGACGAACGGCGCGATCGTCGACCGGGCGGCGCCGGGCAGTACGCCCGCGATCTGCTGGCCGATCGTGCGTGCGAACGGCGCGTTCGCGAGGACGTAGGCCGCGCTCCCGCCGGGAACGGCGTCGCGGAGCCCGTAGCTGTCGACGAGGACGAGCGATCGCACGGCCTGGGGCGACTCGATCGCGACGCCGAGCGCCGCACCGCCGCCCATCGAGAGCCCCACGAGCGACGGTCGCTCGACCGGAATCGCGGCGAGGAAGTCCTGCAGCACCGCCCGGTAGTACGCACCGTTCGGTTCGGCATCAGGATCCGGGCTCTCGCCGTAGCCCGGCCAGTCGGGGGCGTAGACCCGGAAGTCGTCCGCGAGCGCGGGGATCGCGTGGTGCCAGGAGAGCGCGGCGTCGTCGATGCCGCTGCCGTGGAGCAACACCACCGCTGGATCGTCCGGATCCCCGGCCCGCAGATAGTGGAGGCGACGACCCCCGGCGTCGACGTAGAGCGAATCCGCGTCGGGAACGGTGGGGTGGCCGATCATCGGGGGAGGGGCGTGAGAGCAGTCATTGGTCGAACTCCGACTCGGTGACACGGACGACGACCGTCTCCTCGACGTCGCGGAGGTCGTACTCGGGCAGTCCGTCGTCGGTTCGGCGGGCGTAGAGGGGTTCGACGAGTTCGCCGGGCGCCGAGGGTGCGTCGCGCTCGATCCCGTAGATCGTACAGTACTCGGCGGTCTCCTCGGGTCGAACCCGGTCGGACCGGACGGCCTCCGCGAGCGACCGGGAGAGCCACTCCGTCTCGCTGACGGACGAATCCAGGACGAACGCGTCCTCGGCGAAGCGGACCACGTACCAGTTGAGGTCGTTGAGCAGGGAGACCGCGGCGCCGAGACTCACCGTCTCCAACCCGACCGCGTTCGCGAACGGCTGGTCGAGGTCATAGGTCGAGAGGGCTTCCCTGGAGGTGTCCCGGGAGAGCAACTCGAAGCGGAGGTCGTGTTCCTCGTCTCCCAGGAGACAGACGCGGGTCACTACGACCTCCTGTGAGCCCCGTCGCCTTGGCGATTTCGCCTGCGTGGACAGGGATCGGCGAGTCGCCAGCCGCGACCGCTCCCCGTCGCAAGCCACGAGGTGTCCCGAAAGACCCAGGGTCAAGCACGCGAGTGCCTCGCCCATGAGCGCCGAGTGGCCTGTGGTCGAGTCCGCGAGGGAGTACGAAACCGGCTGGTTCGACGGCGGCTACGACCTCGTCGAACAGCCCGACGGGTCGACGAAGCGCTACTACTGGGCCGAACTCGCGCCAGCGGTGGTCGTCGTGGGAATCGTCGACGGCGATCACGTCGAACGCGACCCGACGGACGACGCCGGAGCGGATGAAGAGGAGAGAAACGAACCGCACGTCGTGTTCGTCGAGCAGTACCGGCCGACGATCCGGGAGACCCAGTTCGAACTCGTGGCCGGAATCGTCGACGAGCACGACGGTGGGCCCGCCGAGACGGTCGAAGCAGCGGCCTACGAGGCGGCCGCGAAGCGAGAGCTCCGCGAAGAGACAGGCTACGTGGCCGAAGACGTCGCAGTACTCGAGTCCTACGCGGTCGCGACCGGCGTCCTCCGACATCGCCGCGGAATCGTGGTCGCGACGGGCCTCACGCCGGGCGAACCCGATCGCGACGACAACGAGTTCCTCTCCGTCGAACCCGTCCCGGTCAGCGACGCACTCACCGTCGCCAGGGAACCGCCGACGAACGACGCGACCCTCGAGGGGCTACTGCTGGCCGACGCCGACGGCTATCTGGTGGACTGAGACGCAGTCGCCGGCTGCCCATTCCGCCGGACTCGACGGCGACGCGACTCGGCGAGGCGGGACAGCTACGACGTGGTCGGCGAAAATCAGGCGACGTTGAAACCCTTGTCCCGGAGGAAGTCCTCGATGCGACCGGTGTGATTGCCCTGGAGCTCGATGTGGCCGTCCTCGACCGTGCCACCGCAGGCGAACTTGCTCTTGAGGTCCGAGGAGAGACTGTCGAGATCCACGTCGCTGGGATCGAACCCGTCGACGATCGTTACCTCTTTTCCGTATCGGCGCTCGTCGATGCGGATCTGGATCTCCTGGGAGTCCTTCGCCACGTCTTCGCAGACGCAGAGCTCCTCAGGCAACCCGCACGTCGAGCAGACTTCCGACATTACGAGTTCCAACTTGGGAAGCGTGGTATTAAACCCTGTCGCCGAGGCACTCTCGTCGTCCGGTTACGAGCCCACGGCAGTGCGAAACGATCCGCGGGCGCGTACCCCTTTCAGACCGGGGAGAGGAGATCACTCGCGATCGCCCAGCACCGGCAGGTCCCGACGTGCGAGGTCGTCGACGAGTTCGACGAGTTCGTCGGCGGTCGCCCGATCGATATCACCGGCGTAGCGAGCCCGCTCGTGGAGTTCGAAGGCACGGTGCACCCGGGAATCCACGCTACGGGGGAGCCGCCTCCGGTACTCGCGGCGCGTCTGTCCGGATTCACGTGCTCCGTACCGGCGGGCGAGCAGTGCGTCGAGGCGCTCCATCGCACGCTCGACGTCGGTTTCGGGGTCGCGGCGGCGCTGCCAGAGCACGGCACCCCTGTCGCGAATCCGGTGCTGGAGGCCGGCCTGTCTGCCACCGGCGACGGCCCCGGCCACGAGCAGGAGTGCGATCACCAGGGTATCGAACCCGCCGAGGAGCCGATCTCCCGAACGTTCGGTGGTAGCGTTGGGGAGCGAGCCGTTCTCGCCATCGGCTGCGGTGCCGCCGAGCGTCGTCACGTTCGGCTGGACGTAGTCGACGCTGGACCCGTTACCTTCGATCGAGTACCCGACGCCTGAGTACAGTCCGCCCCGGTCGAGACCGGAGTCCGAGTCGGAGGTGTTCGTCCCGTTGGTCGTCGAGCCGTTCGGAGCGCCGTCGGTCCCGTTCGGCGTCGGCGTGGTCGTCGTGTTCTCGGGCTGGTCGAAGCGAAGTTCCTCGCCCGAGCTCTCGGGGACGTCGACGCTGGCAGACTCGTTGGTCCGAGCCGTTTCGACCGCATTCCGTCGCGCGTCCCGAACGTCGCCGGTCGGCGTCGGATCGAACTCCACCCAGCCGACGTCCGGGAAGTACACCTCGACCCAGGCGTGGGCGTCGGTGCCGCGGACGACCCACGTGTCGTTCCCGACGTACTGACCGCTCGTGTATCCGACCGCGACCCGCGCCGGGATGCCCTGGGTCCGGAGCATGGTCGCCATCGTCCCAGCGTAGTAGACGCAGTAGCCGGCGTCCATCTCGAAGAGGAAGCTGTCAGCCAGCGTGCCCGACGGGGCAGAGACGTTCTGAGAGTACTCCTTGTTGTCTTCCAGGTACGACTCGATGGCGCGAGCGGACTCGAAGGAGTTCGAGGACTGGGACGTCACCTGGTCGGTCAGGTTAGAGACACGCTCGGGAACGGTGTACTGTGGAAGCCCGGTGTAACGTTCCTCGATCGACAGCGGATAGTCCGTGCCGGCCGTTCGAAGCTGGTTCACGGTTGGCGTGGGAACGCTGCTCTCGATGGTGTAGTTCGTCCCGTTCGGAAGGCGGCCGTCGACGGTGAGCGCGCCCGTACTCGTGACGTCGACATTGTTCCTATCGAGGTTCCGAACGCCGATGGGGTAGGCCGCCGCTGGCAGATCCGTCGCCTCGGTCCGGAGCTGATACTGCTGGAGGACCGTTCGAGCACTCCCTGGCGGCCCGTCGAGTGTGCCGAGGTACGGGCTCGAGAGCCCGGATTGCGTCCAGCTATCGCCGGTGTAGGTGTCGAGGACACCGACGCGCCACCGCTGTTGTGACGGTGATTCGACGACGAAGCGGACGTCCGGTGAGAGGTTGATCGGGCCGCCGGCCGTCACGTCGTCGCCGTCGAGGAGCTGCTCGTCGAGCGGCGTCGCCTGCTGGGCCGAGGCGCCACCGCTATCGCCACCGACGCCCTGCGGTTCCAGCGCGCTCGCGGAGCCGGAGGGAACCATCGGGACGACCACCGCGAAGACGGCCATCACCGCGACGAGTGCGACGAGCAGATCCGCAGCAGTGACGGCGCCGTCCCGGCGGTCGAGTTCCCCAAAGCCGAGCGCGAGAACGGCACCGACGGTTCCGAGGAGCGTCTCCAGCAGGGTCGCGTCGCCGGTGAGCGCGAGGAAGACGAGTAACCAGCCACCGGCGGCGACTGCGTACTCGTACCGCCCGCGCAGTGCGAAGTAGGTGGTGAGGAAGACGGGAATCGGGATCAGCGCAGCGATCCAGACGTCGACCGCTGCGAGTTCGAGCACCGAGATGCCGCTGAGCATCGAAACACTGTCCGTGGTCACCCTGGTGATCATCTGCGGATCGATCGTCGGAACGGCGGACGTGTAGTACCAGACGCCGCCGAGCACAGCACCGATGCCAGCGATCTGTAGCACCCGGCGTTCCTGGACGCCCCGGAACAACACGCCGAGGCCGAGGCCGACCGCGATCCCACCCGCGAGCCAGGCCGTTCCGCCTGCGACCGTCGTCACCCAGTAGAGCGTCGAGCAGTACCCGACGGTGAGCGCAACGAGGCCCAGGAGTGACAGCGTCCGGGGTGAAGGAAACAGCCTGGCGGCGTCGATGCCGACCGCGGTGCGCCGCGCACCGTCGGAGCGGGTGCTCACGAGACCACCTCGCGCGACGGCTCGGCGCCGTCGTCGACTCCGTCCGCGGCCTCCACGTCGTTGCTCGTCTGGGGACGGCCGTGCGTGAAGGGGACGGCGTGGCTGCCGGCGTGAACGACTGCCTCGCCGTCGGCGGCCGAAATCCGGATCGTCGAGTCGGCGGCGGTGGGCTCCCCGGCCTGGAGCCGAGCCAGCGCCGCCAGGATGGACTCGCGCTGGGCCGAACCGACGCCCGCATCGATCGAATCGCGAGGCGTCTCGATCCCGACCTCGACGCCCTCGTCGAGGAGGGTGACGGCGACGCTCGCGGCGGCCCGCGCGGCGGCGTCGACGGTCGCTCGATCCCCGCTCGGAGCGACGGCGAGCCGGACGGCGTCCGTCGGGGTCCGACCGACGAACTCCTTGACCACCAGGGCTTCGTCGGGCTGTTTCGCGCTCGACTTCCAGTGGACGTCACGGAGGGAATCGCCCCGGACGTACTCCCGGAGGGAGTCGAACTCGTCGCGCCCGGGACGTTGCTCGAGGTCGACTACTGTCTCGAGCGCGGAGCGGACTCCCCGCGGCGGGTCGACCAGTTCGGGGTAGACGAGGATCTGCTCCCGTGCGTCGACGGGCTGGAGTTCACGTTCGGCCAATCCGAGGACGTCAGTGACAGTGATCGAGAGTGGTCCAAGCCGGTGAACGCCCCGGCGCGTGTAGCGGACGTCGTAGGAGACGGTCGTACTCGTCTCGGTGACGTCGTAGGCGGCATCGGGGGCAGAGAGACCCGCACCGACGCGGTCGCGGAGCTCGTAGATCCCACTGCCACAGCCCCCGATCTGCAGTGAGACTGCGTGGGTCTCGTCCGGGTGGCCGTCGGGAGGAGCCGTTCGATGAATCGTCGGTGCTGGGGCTCGGCGGACGCTCACGAACGACGCGACGAGCGCCACGACCGCGGGTGCGACGATCGCGTTGAGCGAGCGGGCGCCGAAGACTGACCCGAGAAGGATACAGCCGACTGTGACCAGAACGACGAACTTCCCGCGGCGCGTGAGATATGCGTCCATCTGCGTCAGTCTGGCGTGATCGTCTCGAGCGCGCGATCGAGGAGGTCGTCGGAGGACTCGGCGTCGACGCCCGTGCGAATGCGATGGGTGAGCACCGGGCGAGCCTCGGCCTTCACGTCGTCGGGGACGACGAACTCGCGGCCGTCGAGTACCGCGCGGGCCTGGGCGGCCTGGAGGAGCGTGATCGTTCCTCGCGGGCTGACGCCCAGCGCTGCGTTCTCGCGCGTGAATCGGGCGAGTTCGGTCGCGTACGTTCGGACTGGCTCGCGGACGGTGACCTCCGCGACGGTCCGGCCGAGTCGCTGGAGCGTCTCGACGTCCGTCACGGGACTCAGGGAGTCGATCGGGTGCGTCCCGAGCACGCGATCCACCATCTCGTTCTCCTGGTCGGCGTCGGGGTAGCCGACGGAGAGCTTCTTCATGAAGCGATCGAGTTCCGCCATCGGTAGTTCGTACGTACGATTGGGTTCGACCGCGTTCTGGGTCGCGATGACGGTAAACGGCGACGGCAGCGACCGCGTCTCGCCGTCGACGGTGACCTGCTCTTCCTCCATCGCTTCGAGCAGCGCGGACTGCGTCTTCGGTGGCGCACGATTGATCTCGTCACCGAGGACGAGGTTCGCGAAGACGGGGCCGGGCTGGAACTCGAACTCCCGGGTCTTCTGATTGTAAACGCTGACGCCGGTAACGTCCGAGGGCAAGAGGTCCGGCGTGAACTGGATCCGCCCGAACGTGCTGTCGACCGAGCGGGCGAGGGCGCGGACGAGCATCGTCTTTCCGACGCCCGGAACGTCCTCGATCAGGACGTGTCCGCCGGCGAGCATCGCGCCAAAGACGTGCTCGATGGTGGCACGCTGGCCGACCATGACCTGCTCGACGTTCGCCACCACGTCGTCGGCTACGGTACCGGCCGCGTCGATCGGAAGGGGTTCGACCGATCCCTCCAGTGAAGCGTCGTCGACTCGTGATGTGTTCGTATCCGTCATTGTAGGCTGGGGTCGTCGATCCGGCTTCCCGCGAACGGACGCGGAGGGGGCACAACACCCGTAGTAATGGGATCCTGCTTTGTAACGTTGCTGTCCGTGGAACGTTAGTCGGTGCCGGAAATGCGAAATCTGCGCACGACCGAGCGGTCGGACTTCGAGTGACTTCGGCGGTCCTCGAGCGCCAGCGGCCGGTGCACTTGTGACTGGACGCGTGGGGGCAGCAGCTACTCGTCCCCGTGGCCGGTCCTCACCGAACCGGTGCCGCCACGGATTCGACGATCGTCTCGTCGTCGACCACGAAGTTGTACGCCTGCTCGTCGTCGTTCCAGAGGACGAGGACGGACTCGAGGGTCAGGAGGTCGCCGTAGCCCGCAGTCGCGAGCGACCGGTTGAGCGACGTCTCCTTGGTCAGCACTGCGAAGTGGTCGACCTGCTGGCTGCCGTCGCCGATCCGGAAGAGTGGGTGGCCACCCTCGGAGAGATCCGCAGAGAGTTTGATCGCCGCGCAGTCGACGCGGTCGGAGACGTGTTTCTCGGACTCTGCCAGCGGCGCCCAGTCGCCCCGATCCGGTCGGAACGCCACGCGGCGTTCGCCGTCCCAGCGTAGCGTGGCGTACGCGTACTGCACGTCGACGTTGACGAACTCGCCCTCGGCGCCGGCAGGCTCGTCCAGCCGTCGCTGGAACGCGGGCACGTCGATATCGGGCCGGACCGCGAACGACCAGCCCTCGTCGGCCGGCGTCCAGTTCGGCCAGAGCCGGACCGTCGGCGAGAACACGGTCGCCCGTTCGTCGCCCGACGGGAGGTCCGACACGTCACCGATCCCCTGCGGTTTCGTGCCGTCGGCGAGCGCCCGCTCGACGCCGCGGAGCACGCCGGTCGTCCGTCTGTCGGCCGGCGAGAGCAGCACCATCGCGCCGTCGTCCGCCACGAGGTCGGTATACCGTTTCGCCGTCGCGACGGGATCGTCGAGTTCGCTCAGGACGTTTGCGAACAGCACGAGGTCGTACTCGGGCGTGCCCGGTTCGCCAGCGGCGTCGAACGCGAAGTCCTCTGCGGTCGTCCGGTGAACTTCGAAGTCGACGTGGTCGCCTGCGTCCTCGACCATCGCCTCGAACACGTCGGCGCTGGCGCTCGGTTCGATCGCGTCGTAGCGAACCAGCGCGTCGTCGGGCACGGCGTCGGCGATCCCCAGCGCCGGGCCGCCGGTGCCCGCGCCGACCTCGAGAATCCGCAGTTGCCGGTCGAGTAACCCAATCTCGGCCAGTTCGGCGACGGGATACTGGACCGCGGCGTAGTAATCCGGGAGGTGATAGAGGGCGTAGGCGAGGGCCGCGGTCTCGTCGTCGTACGTGACCGACCAGCCGCGGTGGTAGGCCTCTTTCAGGTCGCGGATCGCGTCTCGCAGGTCGTTCCCGGACTCGCCCAGGTGCCAGTCCTGGCCGAACGCGTCGACCAGCAATTCCTCGAGACGGGTGGCGTACGATTCCGGGAACTCGGTGACGGGCAGCCGTGGCGGGTCGATCGTTCCCTCCTCGACGGGGACGAAGGTCCCGTCCTCGCGCTCGACGATGCCGAGGTCGAAGGACTCCTCGCGGAGCACCTGCCGGACGACCGCGGGGTGGGGGCCGCCCTCGACGTACTCGCTGATCTCCTCGGGGTCGAGTGGCCGGACGTTCCGGAGGTACTTCGCGTTCGACCGGATGGCCTCGCGGTCAGGCATCGTCCTCTGGAGCGGCGGATTGGTCGTCTGCTCGGGCGGATGCGTTCTCTTCGGACCCATCGCCGTCGGCGGCCAGTTCGGGTCGGGCTTCGACGACGAGTTCCCGGAGCTCGGCTGGATCGGCGTCTGCGACCGCCGCAGCGGCCTCGGCGACCGCGTCGGCGCCGTCGAAGCGATCCTGGATCTCTGCGTACACCCCTGGATCACCCTTCGTCACCTGTTCGAGCACGTCGTCGAGGGCGGCCGAGACCGGCGTCGCGAACCCGTCAGGCACCGACTCGCGCGCGAGGCCGTAGGCGACGATCGCCGCGTGGGCAGCAGCCTGGACGCTCTCCATGGCGGTGTCGTGTTCCTCGGGCGTCGTCGCGAACAGTTCGTTCCCGGCGGCTTCCAGATCCGCGAGCACCGCGTCGATCTCCGGTCCAGCAGCGTCGACGACGACCGCGACGCTCCCGGGCGCGTTCTCGGGGGCGAAGAGCGGGTGCAGGCTCGCTCGCTCGAGTTCCGGTGCCTGTGTAGCCATCGCGTCGAGGGCCGTTCCCATCTCGCCAGTGACGTCGAGGACGGCGTGACGAGCACGGCCAGCCTGGCCGGCGATCGCGTCTTCAGCTGCAGACATTGGTACAGCAATCGCGACGACGTCGAACGACTCCGCGCCGTCGAGTGCTGCGGTCGAACCGCCGACGGCAGCAGCGGCCTCCGCTGCCGCCTCCGGATCCCGGTCCGCGAAGGCGACCTCGGCATCGACGGTGCGGGCGAACCACCGGCCCATGGTGCCCGCGCCCACGACGAGTAGCTCCATTGGCGGCGAATTGCACACCGTCGGCAAAAAAGGCGCGCGTTCGCGGACGACTCGCAGCCAGGAGCCGATCGTCTCCGCTACTCCAGTACCAGGCCCCTCGGCTACTCCAGCACCAGGTCCTTCGGGTAGTCGACGTAGTTCTCGAACCCGTCCTCGGTCACGACGACGACGTCTTCGATTCGCATTCCGCCGACGGCGGGATCGTAGAGCCCCGGTTCGACGGTGACCACGTGGCCTGGTTCGAGTTCCTTCCCGTCGGGAGCGAGACGGGGGAGTTCGTGCACTTCCAGACCCAGCCCGTGCCCGGTCCCGTGGATGAAGCCCGTCTCCGTGGTGTCGTCGCTCCGGAGCGTCTCGTATCCCTCGGCCTCGTAGAGATCACAGACTGCGTCGTGGACGGCTTCACCGGTCGCGCCGGGTTCGATCGCGTCGAAAGCGGCCTCTTGCGCAGCGATTGTCACTTCGTGTCGGCGGACGACTTCCTCGCTCGGCTGGCCGCGGACGAACGTCCGCGTCATGTCGGCGTGGTACTTCGTCTCCTTGTCCCGCGGAAAGATGTCCACGACGATGGGTTCGTGTGCGGGGAGCGGGCCGCTACCGCGGTTGTGTGGATCGGCACCGTCGGCACCGCCGGCGACGATCGTTTCGTCGAGGGCGCAGCCCTCCCGCAAGAGGGCGATCTCGATCTCGGTCTTGACGAACTCGCTCGTCAGCGGGTCGCCCCCGTGGTGTAGCGTGGCGTCCTGATCGTCCGCGGCATCGGCACCAGTGACGATCTCGGCGCCACCGATCAGTTCAGCGGCGCGGTCCATCGCCGCCTCGTTGGCCCGCTGGGCCGCCTTCAGGTGCCCGACCTCCTCGTCGGTCTTCCGGGCGCGGATCGTCGCGACGGTCTCCTCGAGGTCGGCGGTCACCTCGATCCCCTGCGCTCGGAGCCCGTCCGCGGTCGCCGTCGGGAACCGATCCGGGACCAGCACGTGTTCGACGCCGTGATCGGCGACGAACGCAGCGATCGTCCGATTCCGACCCTCGAGCGCACCGTGCTCTGCGACGTGCTCGCGGTGGTCGTAGTCGGCGTTGCGGGCGACGGTATCGGCGCTGCTCTCGGATTTGGCACGGCCGTACTCCAGTTCGGAGACGAGGAGGTGGACGCCATCGGGCGTGTAGCAGGTGAGGAAGGGATCGGGCGCGCCGAAGCCGGCGAGGTAGTACTGGTCGGCCTCCGTCGCGTCCGCGTCGATCAGGTAACCGTCGGCGTCGTGCTCGGCGAGCGCAGCGTCGAGCGGAGCGGAGTTGCGCATGCTCCCATCTGCGTGCGAGGGTGGCAAAACGCTAGCGCTCCGCGAACCGTTCAGAGCAATCGGGTTGCGTGATCGAACGTCACAACCGAACCGTGCGATCGAACGCCAGGATCGAACCGTGCGATCAAACGTCCCTATCGAACCGTGTGATCGACCGCCAGGATCGAACCGTGCGATCAAACGTCCCTATCGAACCGTGTGATCGACCGCCGGAATCGAACGTATCGATACGTCAGGTCGAGTGAGGCCGCCTCACTCCAGCGGATCGCGCTTCTCCTCGCCGCCGAAACCACCGACCGATACCGACGCGTCCACGGCACCGATGGGCGCGATGCCACCGGCGATGATCGCCGAGCCAGCGAGCACGGCCGCCGAGAGGACGACGAAGGCGTTGTCGTCGTAGCCGGCGAGGCTCGCACCCGCGTCGACGACGAACACCGTGATGAAGAAGGTGAGGACGGCGAGGACGATCATGAGCGCTGCTGCGAGGAGATTCCCTGCAATCTGGCCGAGCGTCGAGCCGCTTGCTGACATGGGTACGTGCGGTGCCTCTCACTCGCCCACCAAGTATCTGTGGCGCGCCGGACCCGTCGACCATGTTCGGGGACAGCCTCCGAATCGTGGCGCGACCGCCACGCTCTTAGCGACCGCCGTCGACCCCTCAGCCATGAACGTCGAGATCGGCGCCTCGTCCGTGCAGGGCACCGCGAGCGCGCCGCCGTCGAAGAGCTACACCCACCGCGCGATTCTCGCGGCGGGCTACGCCGACGGCGCGATCGTCGAGGACCCACTCTGGAGTGCCGACACGCAGGCCACGGCCGGCGCCGTGGAGGCGTTCGGCGGCACCGTCGAGCGCAAGGCGAACGGCGACCTCTCGGTGACTGGCTTCGGCGGCACACCAGCCGTGCCCGACGACGTGATCGACTGCGAGAACAGCGGGACGACGATGCGGCTGGTGACGGCCGCGGCTGCGCTCGCGGACGGGAAGACGGTGCTCACCGGCGACTCGTCGCTCCGATCCCGCCCGCACGGCCCGCTGCTCGACGCGATCGAGCAACTCGGGGGGACGGCCGAAAGCACCCGCGGGAACGGCCAGGCACCGCTCGTGGTCGGCGGCCCGATCGCTGGCGGGACCGCGTCGATCCCCGGCGACGTCTCCTCGCAGTTCGTGACCGCCCTGTTGATGGCCGGGGCAGTCACGGAGTCGGGCGTCGACGTCGACCTCAAAACCGAACTCAAGTCCGCGCCGTACGTCGACGTGACCCGCGAGGTGCTGGCGGATTTCGGCGTCGAGACCGCCGAGGTCGACGGCGGGTACGAGGTCCGGGGCGGACAGCGATACGATCCGGACGGCGGGAGCTACGCCGTCCCGGGTGACTTCTCCTCGATGTCGTACCTGCTGGCCGCCGGTGCCGTCGCGGCGCCAGACGGACTGACCGTGACCGGCGCCCGGCCGAGCGCGCAGGGCGACAGCGCTATCGTCGATATCCTCGAATCGATGGGGGCGGACCTCGGCTGGGATCGCGACGCCGGGACGATCGACGTCGAGCAGTCCAGGCTCTCCGGCGTCGAGGTCGGCGTCGCCGACACCCCGGACCTGCTCCCGACGATCGCGGTGCTCGGCGCGATCGGCGACGGGACGACCGAGATCGTCGACGCCGAGCACGTCCGCTACAAGGAGACCGATCGCGTGAGCGCGATGGCCGAGGAGCTAGAGAAACTCGGAGCGAGCGTGACCGAACTCGAGGACGAACTCCACGTTCACGGCGGCGAGTCCGACCTCGTCGGCGCGACCGTCGACGGCCGCGGTGACCACCGCGTGATCATGTCGCTGGCGATTGCCGGGCTGGTTGCCGATGGGACGACGGAGATCACTGGCGCCGAGCACGTCGACGTCTCCTTCCCGGGCTTCTTCGACGCGATGTACGACCTCGGCGCCGACGTGACGCGGCTATCCGACTGAGAGGATTTCTAACTGAAGGGCTCCTGGCTGAGGGGTTTCTGACTGAGGAGTTCCTGAGTGAAGGGTCCTGAGTGAGAGATGTCGCTCCGCTCGACCGGACCGTACCGGCGACGGTCAGTCGTCCGCGCCGACAGCAGCCCGGCCGAGCGCGGGTGCCTCGTGTAGCTGGTCGATCAGCACCGTCGCCTGCCCGTCGACGACTGGCTCGTTCTCGTGGTAGACGGTCGTCGAGACGCGGTATCGGTTGCCGCCGAGCGCCTCCGTGATCTCACAGGCCGCCGTGACCGTCGCGCCGATCGGCACGGGTGCGCGAAACCCGAGGTCCTGCGAGAGGTAGATGGTGAGACCCGGGAGCCGGGCGAGTGCGGCGCTGATGACGCCTGCGACCAGCGTGCCGTGGACGATCCGCTCGCCGAATCGCGTGCCGATCGCGAACCCGTCGTCGAGGTGGAGCCGGTTGGTGTCGCCGGTAGCGCGGGCAAAGTCCTCCACGTCGCCCTCGCTGATGCGCTTGGTGAACCGGACGGTGTCGCCGACGTCCGGATCGTCGCCCGTCTGGAGGTCGGCGGCCCACTCCTCGTCGTCGTAGGCCATCTCGGGGCGGGTCGCTGGTCGGGAGCGACCTTCCGGGCGACCGAGTGCGATCTGGGGGAGGACGTACGAGAGGTCGGTGACGGTGACGACGCCGACGAGGTCGCCGTCCTCGACGACGGGGAGACGCTTGACGTCCTCCGTCGAGAGCAGGGTTGCAGCGTCCTCGGCGTCCGCAGTTGGCTCGATCGTGATCGGTGGGCTTCCCATGGAGGCAGCGACGGTGGCCGATGTCGGATCGCCGTCGCTCGCGATGTGTCGGAGTACGTCGGAGTGGGTGAGGATTCCCACGACCTCGTCGTCCTCGACGACCACCAGCGAGCCGACGTCGCGCGCTGCCATGCGGTCCGCTGCCTCGTGGAGCGTCCCGTCCGGCCGGATGGTAGCCACGTCCTCGACCATCACGTCGCGCACCGAGACAGTGAGCATATCAACTCCATCGGCAGCCGGTGGCTTACGTGTGGCGACGATTCGCAGCGGGTGGCGGTCCCGGGCGGGCGCCGACGACCGTCAGAAGGTGCCGCCCTGTCGATCGACCAGCGAGAAGCCGCCGGCCTGCTCGTGGACGGTGATGCCGCCGTCGCCGATCTCCATCGGGAAGATGTCGGTGTCGATGTCCTGCTTTCGCATCTTCGAGACCCAGACGTACCGACTGACACCGCTGTCCGTCGGCGTCTGGATGAGGTAGACGTTGCCGTCGGTGAGGAAGTTCTCGAGGT
The DNA here is from genome assembly GCF_000403645.1 of Salinarchaeum sp. Harcht-Bsk1. NCBI lineage: Archaea > Methanobacteriati > Methanobacteriota > Halobacteria > Halobacteriales > Natronoarchaeaceae > Salinarchaeum > Salinarchaeum sp. Harcht-Bsk1. The sequence continues at coordinate 2,724,461 of NC_021313.1, read as the reverse complement.
CGAGGTCGGTCTCGGGGAAGACGGCCTCCTGCTCGCTGATCAGGAGGGAGGTGAGGTCGTTGGCCTTGAGGATGTCCGAGAACTTCAGGAGGTAGACCCGGCGCTCGTGTTCGTCCTCGAAGAACAGTTCGAACATCGTCAGCGAGTCGAGGACGAGGCGGTCGTAGCCGCCCTCCTGGACGATCTCCAGCAGCAGTTCGACGGCCCGGGAGAACTCCTGGTCGCGCAGCATCTCCTTCTTGTCGAGCACGGTGATCGAGCCGTCGTCGACGTACTCGCCCCAGCGGTCGAAGCCGATGGACTCGGCGGCGAGACGCAGGTCTTCGGCGTCTTCCTCGAACGTGACGTAGATGCCGTCCTCGTCGGCGTTCTGCACGCCAGTGTAGAGGTACTGCAGGCCGAGGATCGACTTGCCGGTACCGGGATTGCCGGAAACGAGCACGGTCGAGTGCTCCGTGATTCCCCCGTTGAGGATGGAGTCGAGACCGTCGACGCCAATGGAAACGAGATCGGGCATGCTCGTCCGGACGGAGTGGGACACCAAAAAAGGCCCGTCCGGACAGTCGCTGCAGGCGTCGTTTCTGGCTGCGACGGCGTCGCTGGGCGTTCGGCTCCCGGGCGCGAAGAGAAACAACCGTTTCGACGAGCCGTTAGCGACGGCGCTCGGTCAGCGCCTCGACGGTCTGGCGCTTCTCCTCCTCGATGCGTTCCATGAGTCTGGTACCTGCCGACAGCACCGGGAAGTCGACGTCGAGATCGGCGTAGAGGTAATCACTGACAGCCGTCGGGGACTGGAGCCTCGTTCCCGAGGAGGGCGTGCGATCGCGGAGCTGGGCCTGCCGGCGGGCCAACATCGCCGAACAGTCGTCCTGCAGCCCGTTCAGCCGGTCCCACCGCGCCTGGAGGTCCGGGAACGTCCGATCGACGAGTCCCTCGCCCCCGGTGACTTCGAAGCGCTGGGAGAGATCGGTGAGCCGATCCTCGGCGTCTTCGAGGTCGGAGCGTTCGTCGTCGAGTTGATCCGCGAGGACGCGCCTGTCGTGCGCTGCACTCTTTGCGCTGGCGACGAGCGGATTGCGTATCGCGGGCGTGAACTGCGAGCCCTCAACGACGGCGGAAGCGAGTTCCGGACTCAACTCCGTCGACATGTGCTCTTTCATCGACTCGTCGTAGTCGGTATCGAAGTGTGGAACGTCCATCACCGTGTCGCGGTAGGCGTCCCGGACCTGGACGAGGCCGGAGTCTTCCGGCGCCTTCGAGACCAGTGGCCCCATCGGCCGACCACCGTCGGGCCGGGGTGCGACCGGGATGTTCGCCACGCGATCCGCGAACGCGAGGAACGCCTCGTACTCGTCGAGGAGACGCTCCCGCTCGAAGGAGACGGCGCTCCTGGCCCGGCGGACGCAGCTGAGAAACGCGACGGTCCCGAGCGTGAGGGCGCCGAGAACGACGAGGACGGTGAGCATGGAGTTCGCCTCGCAGGCGATCCCGGAGCAGGTGCTCTCGATGGTTGGCGGATCGATCGCGTGTCGAGAGCCACCGACCTGTGACACTGTGCTAGGCATTGTGACGGAGGGCTATAACAGTTGTTGCTGAGTCGGACAACGTGCCAGGCGTTCATTCGGAACCCCGTACATATTGGTACAGGTTAGTGCGCATTTGTGGGAAGCTGGTAGGAATCCGAGGACGAATTCTCCGCTCCAGCATGGTACTGAACTGTCGATCCGTCCCATCGCCCTGCTTCGAAATCCTTTTGCGTCACTTCGACAGAGTCGGGAGTGCGCGCCGCCTTAGCTCAGACTGGGAGAGCACTCGACTGAAGATCGAGCTGTCCCCGGTTCAAATCCGGGAGGCGGCATGGTGAATTTCCTCGGAGATGATTCGCAAGGAAACTACGCCTTACACCGATTTCCCCGCGATTCTCCGATTTTGATTTGAACATGGTTTCACTCGCGCCTCAACGCCTTCGGGCACTTCAGCCTAGATTTGAAACGGAGCGCGCTTAGACCTTAGCGTACAATAGCCGTGAAGACTCGGACTCTCCTCGAATCAATTTCATTGTCCATGCGCTCGCGCGGGAAAATCCACTGATAGGAGCGAGAGGGGTGCTATCATCGATTCCTCTCCCCAGGGCAACAAGAAAGATGGAATCGAATTCATCGCGCTGAGACTAGCACTGAGGAGCGAAGGTCGAATAGAGAAAGGGATACATCGAAGATCTGTGAATCACTCTAATTCCTTGGAACCCTCTTCCATCAGGCGCTTCAGGACCTTTCTCGCCTGTCTTTTTCCAGGCGGGGTCAGGCTGACAGTTGCTGATGGCCCCCTGCCACTTCTATCGAAATACCGGTCACCATCTCCCTGATACATATTACCCATACCTGAGGAAGATACGTTGGAGAGTTCCAGAGCGTCCTTCAGAGATGAAGATTTGACCCTCGACTCATCATAGCACTCATGCCACACGTACAGCAGTATTAGAGATGCTATGCGCTGCCTATCAGTTTTCCGTTCACTAATATTACTGACTTCATCAAGATACAAGACGGGGAAATCACCCCCATCAGGGTCTACATAGACGAATTCCTCCAATCTGGCTTCTGGGACTCGTAATCGTGATGCAATTTCGCCGAGAGGCCCAGACGTATCTGCTACTTCCTCCGCCTGCTCCCCCCCATCATCACCAAACTCTTCCAGAGACATTGAATCACTCTCGGAGTCAGGCATTCCCGAAGCCTCAATACCACCACCCAAACCTTCTAAGGAATCCTGATTCTCCTCAATGAATTGAATGAGGTCAAGGATTTCTTTCTGGTAATCCTCGTCGTCTAAGGCATGGATCTCTACTTCCAAAGGGCCATATTCTAACTTTGCTGTCTTCTCCATGGCTTGGCCACACCGACAACCGCCCCAAACATAAATTCTTCGCAGAGATACACAGAAACGCTTGAGAGAGAAGAATTGACCCTTCAGAGATTGATTCAGATAGGGCATTCTAAACTTCTGAAACGCCATCAACGGCCTCAAGAGGCACTTATAATGGGAAACTCGAAAACAGCCCCATCCGCCGCGCTTTCGAGATTCTTCTCCGAGGATATTGAGAAAACCCCGAATAGAATGCCTTCTTTCAATCCCCGGAGGGAGAAGGCTTAAGTGGCAAGCGCACAACGACCTATTCAAACGCTGGCAATCCCAGTCTAATACCAGGTAACACGAGAACGGAATTGGTCCACGCACCCTTCCACGGAATCACGTGGACCAGTTGTGTCACCCTCTGAACGCCCCCGCCCGCAGGAACTAGGGGTTCCCTCTGGGCGGAAGACTATGAGGGCTTACTCCATCCTTGGAAGTGCCCTATGAAATAGTTTTCCTTCACCTCAGAGTCGCGGGTCTACACGAATGAGTTCGACCAAGGACTCACCTACCGACGATAGCGACCGAACGCCGTGGGATGAACTCTCCACGGCCCGACAACGAGTAGTACTGACCATCGCCCACGTCCACGGGCCTCAGACGTTCAACCGCCCCGACCTCTGCGACGACGTGGCGGGTGCGGACGACGTCGAGGATGTCATCGACGATAAGGACCGGGTCCTCACTTCGCTGGACTACACCCGGCTCCTGAACGACCTGACTGAGGACGGTTACCTCGTGAAGGAATTCCAGGGAGGGACGAACCCCATCATCCTGGACGTCGAGTACGACTCCGACCGCGACACGCGGAACGCGGCACCTTGGGGGAACGCGAGTGCCCTCCACACTCTGGTTGACCAGGTGTGCGAACGCGAGGGCATAACGCGGGACCTCCTCGATGAGGTCGACAACGAGTACGACTTCAACGAGGTCAAGAACAAGGTGAACGGGGTCGTCGGTCGAACGGTCCTCCAGCCCTACGCCGACCCGAGCAAGTACCGCTTCACTAAGGAGGGGTACTCGCTCGTCTTCGAGAAGGTCGAAGCGGCGCGGGACTTGGACGAGTAGACCCCCAAAGGGGCCTCTCCTTCGGGTTGAGGACTCTAACCAAATTATTACAGAGCCTGGGATAGCTATGGAAATTTGAGAGATGAGCCTCATCCACGCAGAACAATTGGATTGAGACAAGCGGCGTTCACTTCATTGAGTTGGACCTCTCGCTTGGAAGGGATGCTTCCCAGTCACGTTTCGGTGGTTCCGAATGAACGAAATCAACCATAGTAATCATCTGCTCTGCAAGCTCTTCATCGCTTGAATCTGGATTGAGTCCGAGTGCGAGTTTTAGCCGGTACATCTTCCCAGCTAATCGAGCGGTACAAGACTCACAAACAACCAATTCTCCTGATTGAAGCAATTCATCGAGTTCCATCGCTATTTTCCGATCATCAATGTCCGATACCTTCAGCGCGATCTCGTCAGTCGATGCTCCACACCAGCCACAATTTCTTGGCATTCGTGCAGTTACAGACGACTCAGGAACATTAAGGAAGTGTTTCAGATGCTTTAAGTCAGTCTGAAGCCGGTACTTTATGAGATATCAGTCCTCGAAGATAGAGGCTCTTAGATGGCATATTTACGGAGTCATCGGAGGTTTTCGGACTGAATTTTCCCCCTCTCTCCCTCATTGCTCTCAGAATTCGCTCTCGGCTGATTCTGACTTCTCGGGGAGGAATCAATAGCCTACTCTCTCGAATCGCTCTGAACCTGCTCAGATTTCCTCTCAGTTGATTCCCTGGACTCCTCGGACATTGGCTGGCCGCCATCGGTCATCAGTTCCGGCTCTGATTCCTCCTCCGGTTCGGGGACGTACTCCTCACCCTCGAACTTGATTCGATTCGCTTCCGGAGGATCATCTATGGTAGTGGGGTAGATTCGGTAATCCTGTCCGGGCCTGATTTCCGCCCACTTGAGGACTCCCTTCTTATGGAGCTGACCGATGGCGTTATCATAGGTACTTTTGCTCCGTCCATCTATCTCCATTGCCACGTTCACGATGGCCTCTTTCGGAGCATATCGATATCGCGCCGAATCGCGATAGGGAGAGGGATTCGACCCCGCTCCTATCTTATGGAATGATTTAGTCCTCCTAGTATACTCATCAAATACTCCATTAGCGAGATTCTGGATATGTTCCGAGGAAGGGTCATAATCTAACTCGAATAGGTCATGGAGAACGTACTCCGGGTCGAATTCTGTAGAGGTGATGTAGACCAAAGCTCGAATCGTATCGTAGGTGATATTGGAGTAGTCCCCCGTCCAACTCTCGAAATCCTCCTCGTCGAATCCATCTGGATGCTTCCGGCGGAACCATCTGTTCCAGTCCCCCTTGTCGAATATCTCGATGGCGTCATTGAGTTGGTTTACTCTGTAACCCTCTCCCTCGATGATGAATCTCCGCCGCTCCCCATCTTGCTCGCAGGAGCGGTAGTAGTAGATGTAGGCGTTTCTGGCGGCATCTTCTGGCTCATCTCCGATATGGAGCATCGCGCCATAGAGCGTCCAGAGAGCTTGAGCATCTATCTTCTTACCCTGAAAGAGATCATCCTCATGGTAGAGGGAATCGAGACTCCCTATCTCCCCGTTCATCAACGCCATGAGGTCATCGAAGGGGAGTCCGGAATCGCAACTCGATTGAAACTCTCGGAGGCTTGCCTCGATACTTGCAATGATTTCCTCGGAGTAATCGGACTCTCTCCCCTCGGCGCTTCTCCGGGCTCGCGTTTCAACTAATTCGTGCTTTAGACTCCGGCTAAGGACGTCTCCGGCCCTCTGCGCGGCAGAATTCTTATCTGAGTCCGGATTTAATTTGCTCATGGAATTCGGGGTCCTCCCATCCCTCGGGTTCCTCCTCAACAGTCGTTCGGGGGTCCTGGTTGGGTACCTGACCTCCGCTCGTTACTCTATACATTTTCCTACCTACTTGTCAGGATCCAGTTCCTCAACCGCAGACTGCATGAATTCATCCCACGTTTCTTTTCGCTTTGCCTTCACGACTCTTGCTTCATCTCGCGTGGATTCAGTCGCGTAGATTACTGGTTTCGGCGATTCACATTCCGGCATAGTAACGGATATGAACGGGATACAGATAACTCTTTATTAGGGATTTTGTGGCGTAGTGGTGAAATCAGGTGATTTAGTGGGATTAGCGTGTCGAATTCGAGCATCCCCGGAATCCCTTTGGTGCCCGATTTTCTATTGTCAGATGCCGGAGTGATCACCTCTCGGCCGAGAATAGAATCCGATCAATCGACGTATCGTGTCCCGTCAAAAGCGAGCAAGCTCGCTCATGCAAGTGCCTGGTTGATGTTGGAGGGGAGTTGTCCCCTCCCCCTCGCCCGTTACTGGGATGGAATCGAAGGTCTCGACTGGATACCGATTCCTCGATTTCCTTCGTCGCTAAATCCATAAGTGCAAGTTCTCGCGCCAGAGCGCCGCAGAGATTGAATCGAGGGAGTCGGTCAGCGCGAATGGCCAGAAATCTCCGAAAGCTCCTCAGAGTGGCGCTTAGTTCCTCTCAGAGCAAAAACGGTTTATCTGCCACTATACCGAAAATCCGACCATGGCCCACGTTATGGCTCGTTGCTTCGAGTGTCGGAGGTCATTCCCGAACGCCAACGAGATGCAACGCCACCATGACCGAGAGCATTCCCTTTCCGGCCAGCAATGAGAGGGGAGGTATGGCCTTGCCCGTACTGTGAGAAGCGTTTTCTTGAGGAGGATGTCGCTCGCGGGCACTCTACTCACGTCCATAATGATAGGGTCCAGAGGGGAGAAATCGAGCCTGAGCAAATCTGGTCGGATGATGAGGCTCCGGGATCCCTCAGCGTCGCAAAATATCGTCTCAATTCTCAGTCTGTCTCTGATTAGCGTCCTCGAAGTACCGAATTCTCCGTTCTCGGGGCCTGTAAAGTCGATATCCCCATAGGAGTTATGGACTGTAAGAGTCAATATCATGACATGGCTGAATCCAGCCAGGCAATCGAACGAATGCGCGAGCGAGGAAAAAGACTCGAGGCAAAGCTAAACTGCCTCAAGCGGGACTACGATATCACTGATCCCGATAAGGTGAACGTCACTCCGGAGCAAATCGAAATCCTGCAAGACGTTCTCGGGGATTTCATCGAATCGCAAGGAAACGCGACGGTGAAGCAGTTCAAGATATGGGTCCGGCAGAATGACGCTCTGAATCCAGATGAGAAGACTGCCGTCGAGTCGGTTCTGGAGGACCTCCTCAAACAAGCCCCGAGCGACTGGAGAATCGAGGGGGAATTCGCTGACTGGATGGAGCGGAGAATCGAGGAGGTCGAGACGACCAATGTCGATATCCCTGCCGGTGGTCGGACCAATTGGGAAGAAGGAACGAGTGATCCCGTTTCCATTCGAGAGGGGGAACCCGAGACATACACGGAGGAGGTTCCTCTCGAAGCCGGTGATGATCCGGAGACGATGACAGTCGAACGGTCGAATCATGGCCCATCGGTGGAGGACATCATGGGATGGGACGAGCAGCTGAACCAGATACAGGCTGAGATGGAGGAGGAGCGAGTCAATCGCCGTCAAGAAGCCCGAAAGCGTCTGCGAAATGAGGGTGATCGAGAGATCGATGAGGAGCAAGTCCCTGTCGGTGGTCGGAGTAACTGGGAGAACCGTCAGAACCAGCGAGAGGAGTCCGATGATGGAGATACCGATATCCCCGCTGGTGGTCGGAGTAACTGGCAAGCCCGACAGGAGAGGAACGACTGATGAAGGAATCGCTACAGGAGGAGATCGAGGAAAACACGGAGCTCCCCGAGGACGCCGATCTCTCCGAGGAGGTCAAGAAATTCGTCCGGAGGGAACGAAACAAGGTCTATAATCCGGGCATCTCGACCGAGGAAGTCGCCACGGAATTCGGTATCAGTATGGAAACAGCCCATGACGCCCTCGATGAATCTCCCCATCTCGATAGCAAGGAGGTAGGGGACCAGCATATCTGGTGGTAACGATGGGAATCAGTAACCGACGCCTCGAATACGAGAAGGCGAAGGAATGGGGCGATGAGATGGACGTCTTCGTGAAAGAGGAGACCGGCAACTGGCAGGATCCCATCATTTCGACCGCCGAAGTAGCCCAGGAGTTCGAGATGGATGAGGAGGAGGTCATCGAACACCTACAGGACTCGGAACGAGTCATGGGGAGAGAGATAGAGGAAGGTGTCTGGGTCTGGTGGTAGGGATGAGTCTGATAAGAGTTACTGAGGAGCAAGAGATTGAGGGGTTTGGGTATCCCTCCTCGCGTGGAAACCCGTCCATCCCTGTATCCCGGACATCAATCCGATGACTGACGAAAACACCTGTGGACGGTCCAAGCGAGGTGGCTCAGGGGAATCTTGTGGATTGCCAGCGGGATGGGGGACAGATCATCCTGGCGAGGGAGCCTGTAAGCTCCACGGAGGGAACGCCGGAGCGCCCGAGGGGAACAATAACGCCGAGACTCACGCTCTGAATGCAGATCCCTACAACTACTACTCCTCTCTTGACCGCGAACAGAAGGAATTCATCCACCGGGTATCCTCCTCTATCGAGGACCGAATTCGAGAGGATACAGGGGGGATCGATTCGCTGGATGAGAAGCTCGCCATGCGGATCGCGATAGAGCTTCACATCGTCTCGAAGGCCAGCGATTACGTGATGAATGTTTCCGGTCTTACCCAAGTCACCTCGGGGGAGGAAGGCTCTCGGGAATACCAAGCCGCTCTCCTAGGGGAAATCAGAAAGCGCGATAGGGCAATTGTCCAGATGCTCCGGGACCTGGGTGTTCTGAATGACTCAGAGAGTAAGAAGGCAGAATTCCTCGATGAGTGGCGATCCTGGGTTGAGGACGGAGATCGCGGAATCCCTCAAGGCTACTGAGCGCGATACTGAGCCATTCCAGTCAGATTTGATGGGATTCCTCTGCCATCGCGAGAGAAATCGCTCTCAGCGCGAATCAAGAGCGAGAGAATCGCATTCAAATCCTAATGAGTTGATGGGAGATGAATATGAGTAAGGTGGTGAACGCGTCCTGGCTACAGTCCTCTCGGACATGTACCCGTTGAGAGGCTTCTATAGCCATCTAGGGAGTCCTCCCACCTCTCACCATCGCCCTGGGGCAAAGCCTTACCAGGGGGAACCTGGGGACGCGTGGAGGTCTCGCGCATATGATTTGGCATGGCATCACCACCAATCGAGAATAGAGAAGCAGATGGTATGTAGATTACGCCAGTTCAGATATTGTCGAGGTAGCCCCGCCGTTGTTCGACCTTCACCTCCTCATCTCGCTTATCGTAGTGCTTGTCCAGAACGTCTTGCCCTACGTTCATCCGGTCAGATACCACCTTCTCGGGAACGTCCTCGGTCAGAAAGTGGGTTATTGAGCCACGCCGGATATCATGGGGAGATACGTTCACCGGGCACTTGCTGTATCCACCATATTCTGCAGCCTCGCAGTCATCGGGATTCCGTCCCTCTGGGCATTCCGCGGCGTAATAGCAAGGCCGAGTCACCATATAGACTGCATCCCGGATACTCGACCGATTCATCCTCCCGTTTCGGCTCGTGAGGAGAGGATTCCGGTCATAATCATCCCTCACTCTATGGCGATGATTATCCCGCCAGTCCTCGATAGTCCTGCATACTTCGGCGTTCAGAGCGACCATTCGCTCCCCTTCTTTCCCGTTCTTGAGAGGAGTCCCGCTCTTTGGCCGATGATAGATTGCCAGCCGTTCGGCGTTCTCATCGTAGTCATCAATATCCAGGGCGTGTAGGGCTCCGAGTCGAATACCAGTATGCCATAGAATCTCCATGATTACGTGGGAGCGGGAGGCATACTCGAATTTCCGCTGGTACTCGATTAGAGACTCAGCTTGCTCGGTACCGAGGATGCTTTCGCTCTGCTCATCGGTCTTATCGAGACTCGGCATTATCGCCTCGAAATTCTCATGGAGATCCTGTTCGACTGCATCGATAGACCCGCACCAGCGAATGAATATCCGAAGGGCATCGAGTTGGCCCTCAAGGGAGATGGGTTTCAAGTCCCCGTCATCTCTCCGCCAGGTTTTGTATCTCTGCAAGTCCCGTCCGGAGAGGGAATTCATATTCTCGATTCCCTCAACCTCCTTGCACCATCGGATGAAGTGTTTCAGCCGATAGTGATAGCCGTCGAGGGTCGATTGCGATACTTCTCGTTTCCTCGCGTCAAGGTACATTTCCTTCGCCTCAACAGGCGAAATGGGTTCGAGATTGTCCTTCATCATGGGTTTCTCCGAAGTGCCCATGAGGAGGCGCGAGAGCTGTCCCCGGTCCCGCGAGCGGAGCGAGTGGGACCACGGCGAGCTTTGCTCGCCGGAGGTTCAAATCCGGGAGGCGGCATTTCTCCACAGACAACGCGGCGAGCGACAGCGAGGAGACCGTCGGTGGAGAAATGCGACACGAACGGATTTGAATCCTGGAAGTCACAGCCCGCGCAGCCGAGCGTAGCGAGGCGAGCAGGAATGTCTTCCAATGGTTCACAATCCGGGAGGCGGCATACTTCTGCGCGAAACCCTCGCTGAGCGAAAAAGTTTCCCGGCAAAGTTGCCGTAGCGGACGCCGACTGCAAGCGAGATACTGGACCCGCGGTCACATAACGTACATCGGTTCAGTGCTTGAAGCGGGGCGATCAGATTGAACCTCGTCACCGACTCAGTCGCTTGGCAGGGACAATCCGAAAGAGACCGCCACCCTCAGCTCCCGTCCCGAGAACGTACACCGCTCCGTCCTCGTCGCGGCCAAAGGAAAGCGCTCGCGTGAGGAGTTCCTCGTTATCGACCTCGACTGCGACGGTCGACCACAGTTCGTCCCCGTCGTTGGGGCACTCAGCGACGAACAACCGTCCCTCTGGGATGAAATCAGCGAAGACGTACCGTCCGTCCAACGCTGGGATCATCGAGCCACGGTAGACAGCACCGCCGATGACAGAGACGCCGCTGACTGGGCCGCCTTCGTGTGGATACTCGATAATGGGATCGAGTAACCGCTCGCCGTCTCGAACGGTATCGGGTGTCTCGTCCGGACACTCGTCTGCCTTGAAGCAGTGCGTCCCCTCTCTGATATTCCAGCCGTAGTTCCCACCGTTCTCGACGAGGTTCACTTCCTCGTAGCTGCTTTGCCCGACGTCGGCGACGTAGAGATCATTGCCATCGAACGACATTCGCCACGGATTCCTGAACCCCCAGGCGTAGTATTCGTCGAGGCCCTGTTGTCCGACGAGCGGGTTGTCGTCTGGCACGACGTACGCCCGTCCCTCCGCACGATCGTCTACGTCGATACGCAAGATGCTCCCCAGGAGGTTCTTGGTCACGGTTTGGCCATTCTGGGAGTGACCGCTATCCCCGACGGAAACGTGGAGGTAGCCATTGGGACCGAAGGCGAGATCGCCACCGTTGTGGAGCGGCCGCGGCTCGGGGATTTCGAGGATCGTTCGTTCCGAGTCGGTCCGCGCTCGCCGTCCGTCGGCGGTCGCCTCGAACTCCGCGAGGACGAACGCGTGGCTGTAGTCTTCCGGCATTCCGTCACGGAGTGGGGCGCTATAGCGGACGAACAGTCGCCGGTTCTCTGAGAAGTCCGGATGCAATGCCACACCGAGCAGCCCTTGTTCGCCCTCGGTTTGGACCGTATCCCGCAGATCGAGGAAGAGGTCGTCCTGCAGACCGTCCGGCCCGTGGAGTAGAATGCGGCCGTCACGCTCCGCGATGTACCGTCGATCGGCATCGGGTGCGAACGCGACGGCCAACGGGGCGTCCAGTCCGGCGACCGTCGTCTGGAGCCCAACCGCCCCGGGCATCTGGGCCGCCACGTCCGATGCTGTATTCGGACCAGCGGAATCGACCAGTGCCTGTACAGCATCTCCGTTGAGTCCCGCCGTGGCAAAGGCGCCAGCAGTCGCCAGGAACCGTCGTCGAGTCGGTGGGGGGACCATGGACGTTGATACAGCATCGAAGCGGAAATACCCCCATTCGAGTAAGACGATCTGAGTTTGACGAGACGCGTGCATCGAAACGATCACGTCTTGAGTCGGTTCGAATCTGGGAGGTTGCACTACTGCTGCGAACTTCGGCAGCGATCGCAACGAGCGTCTGGGATCAGCAGAACAACGACAGAAGCGATCGCACGGCCGATGCGGGATCTTTTCTGACAACCGAACGATGTGCGAGCTGTGAACTACGACCTCGGGCTCGTTCGGACGGACCGGGGACGACGAATCGAACTCGGGCGTGAGGTCCCCGTCTCGGCTGCGGCTGCGTGGACGGTCCTCTCGGAGGTCGCCTACTGGAACGCGTGGGGGCCACCGGTGACCGACGTCGAGTATCCGGACGAGCGAGTCAGCCCGCAGACGAGTGGCCACGTCCGGGTGTTCGGTCTGTTCTGGGTTCCCTTTCGGATCGAGACGGTCGACGGGATGGAGTGGACCTGGTCCGTTCGGGGCATGACCCCGCCGGCCGACGGCCACGGCGTCGAGGATCTGGGCGACGGCCACAGCCGAGTCTTTCTCCAACTGCCGCTGTGGGCGCCGTGGTACCTGCTCGTGTGTGCGGTTGCACTGCGACGTCTCGGGAAGGTTGCCCGCCAGGAAGGGTCACGGCACTGAGCGGAGCGAACGAGGTCGCCCAGAGACGAGGGATTCGGGAGGCAGTCGCTCCTGCTCCGAATTGCAGTACCTTCAGGAGCCTCGCGGTCGTCGGTGCGGCCATGTCGGGAATCGTGTTCTTCCGGACCGAGCGCCGCTCCGAGGTGACCGCGTTCTACACAGACAGACTCGGGTTCGACCGCTGGCTCGAACAGGACGGCGGGTGCACCATCCTCCAGTACGACAATCTCCTCGTCGGATTCTGCGACTCGGACTCGACGGACACCGAGGGGATCGTCACGGTGGTTCTCGAGGACGAAGCGGCGGTCGACGACCTCTACCGCGAACTCTCCGATATCGCACACGACCCGCCCGAAGCGAACGACGAGTTCGAGATCTACCAGTTCTTCGCGGACGATCCCGACGGGAGAACGGTCGAGGTACAGACGTTTCGCAACCCGGCGCCGCCGACGAATTCGACGCGTTGAAACCGGCTTCGAGACCGGCTACGAGTCAGGTGATCCGGCGTTCCCCCTGGGGCGCATGGAGGATGCATACGAACAGGACACAGCGGTCGCTATCTCCGTGCGCTTGCCGTGCTAGATATCTGTCGAAAGTCGACTCCAGGTCGATCTAGACGGCATCAGTCTGTAGCCCATAACGCGCTGCCGTAGCGAGAACCTTCCGCCGACCCGAAATTGGCTATCAGACTTATACGGCTATACCTGATAGTTACTAGAGTATGGTCGCCTCCTTCGGCAGGAATACTACTTTCTCGAGTCCACCTGGTGACGAGGAGCCGATTTCTATTCTCCACGTCGACGACAACGTCGACTTCGGCGAGATGGCTGCCACGTTCATCGAACGGAATCACGACCGGTTCGACGTCGAAGTGGCAGCCAGTGCTACCGAAGGACTCGAGCGACTCGCTGAAGCGGACGTCGATTGCATCGTCAGCGACTACGAGATGCCCGGCATGAACGGGCTCGAATTTCTAGAAGCCGTGCGCGAAGAGCACCCCGGCCTGCCGTTTATCTTATTTACCGGAAAGGGTAGCGAGGATGTTGCAAGCGAGGCCATCTCGGCAGGCGTCACCGATTACCTCCAGAAGAAGTCCGGCTCCGACCAGTTCACCGTCCTGGCCAACCGTATCGAAAACGCGGTGACCCAGGCCAGAGCGGAACACCGCCTCGAGGAAAGTCAGCGACGCTTCCGGACGCTGCTCAGCAACGTCCCGGGAATGGCCTATCGCTGTCGAAACGAACGGGGCTGGCCGATGCGTTTCGTCAGCGACGGCTGTGCGGAACTCACGGGGTACGAGCGGTCGGACCTCGTCGACGGCGAGGTCAGTTACGGCCGAGACGTCGTGCATCCCGACGACCGCGATCGAGTCTGGGAATCCGTCCAGGACGCAGTAGCGGCGAGAGAGCCGTTCCGCGTCGAATATCGCATCCGGACTGCTGACGGCGCGGAGAAGTGGGTCTGGGAGCAGGGCCAGGGCGTGTTCGAAGACGGCGAACCCGTCGCTGTCGAGGGATTCATCACGGACGTCACGGACCGGAAGGAGTCGCAGGAACGACTCGAGTACCAGTCCTCGCTGCTGGAAGCACAGATGGAGACGACGATCGACGGGCTACTCATCGTCGACGAGGACCGGACTGTCGTCTCCTACAACGACCGGTTCGCCGAAATGTGGGAGATCCCTGAAGAACTGGTCGGCGCAGAATCGGAGGGAGCGTTGCTGGACTGGGCCGTCGAGAACAAGGTTGCGGAGCCGGAGGCGTTTCGAGATCATGTCGAGAAACTCTACGAAGGCACCGAGGAGACGAGTCGCGACGAAGTCCGGCTCACGGACGGCCGGGTCTTCGACCGCTATTCGGCGCCGGTCATCGGCGACGACGGCACCAACTACGGGCGCCTCTGGGTGTTCCGCGATATCACAGAGCGCAAAGAGCACGAGCAGGAACTCGAACGAAAAGAATTCCTGTTCGGTCGGGTCCAGGAAATCGCCGACGTCGGCGTCTGGGAGTTAGATCCAGAGACGGACGACCTCACCTGGTCCGACGGAATCCGTCACATCCACGGGGTCCCTGACGACTACGAACCGAACCTGGAGGACGCAATCGACTTCTATCACCCCGACGACCGCGACGACATCGCCAGTGCGGTCACCCGGGCAATCGAGGACGGAGAGGAGTACGACCTCGAATTGCGTATCGTCCGCCCCGACGGTACTGTCCGGGACATTCGTGCACGGGGCGAAGTGAGCACGGACGAACACGGGGAGACGGACCTCGTTCGGGGGGTCTTCCAGGATATCACCGAACAAAAGGAACGCGAGCGGAAACTCCAGATCTACGAGTACGCGTGCAGGTCCGCACTGAGCGGCATCGCGATCGCGAACTTCGATGGCGAGTTACGATCGGTCAATCCCGCCTTCTGTGAGATGTGGGGATACGAGGAGAAAGCGGACGTCGTCGGGCGATCGGTCACTGACTTCTGGGACGAGTGCAATGCCGCTACGAGCGTCGTCGACGCGGTCAAAGAGACGGGGAGCTGGGAAGGTGAGCTCAAAGCAGTTCGCGACGACGGAACCACCTTCGACGCCTACAGCTCGGCGAGCTACGTGACCAACGACGAGGGAGAATCGATCGCGCTCATGTCGTCGTTCGTCGATGTCACCGACCGAAAGCGACGCGAACGGGAACTCGAAGAGGAGCGCGAGAAATACGCGACGCTGGTGGAACAGAGCCACGACGGCGTCTTGATCATCCAGAACGCGGAGTTCGTCTTCGTCAACTCCCGGCTGGCGGCCATTACGGGCTACAAAGAAGCGGAACTCCGGGGGATGACGTTTGCCGATATTATCGCGCCGGAGGAGCGACGACGCATCCAGGAGCGGTACGAGCGACGACTGGATGGGGATGCTGACTCGCCGCCGTCGCGGTATACCCTGACTTTCGAGACCAAGGAGGGACGCGAGCGAGTCGCCGAAGTCAGTGCCGCTCGCATCCAGTACGAGGGCGCGCCGGCCGATCTCGCGTCGGTCCGGGACGTAACCGATCGAGAGCAGTACGAAGACAGGTTGGAACGGCTCAACGAGAAGTTGCAGGTGCTGAATCGGGTCGTTCGCCACGACATCCGCAACGACATGGCGATCATGCTCGGATGGGGCGAACAACTCGAAGCCCACGTCGACGACGCGGGAGCGGAGCACCTGGAGAAGATCCTCACGAGCGGCGAACATATCGTCGAGCTAACAGAGATTGCCCGTGACTACGTCGAGACGCTGACGAGCGAGGAGGAGGTCGACCTCAAGCCGACGCGATTACAGCAAGTACTCGCGAACGAAATCGCCCTCCGTCGGGAGGCGCACCCGGATGCAGAGATCAGCGTCGACGCACCGGTTCCGGACGTCGCTGTTCGGGCGAACGAGATGCTCTCCTCGGTGTTCCGGAACCTCTTGAACAACGCCGTTCAGCACAACGACGAGGACACCCCGATGGTCGAGATCGGTGCCGAAGAACGGGAAGACGACGTGTCCGTGGCGATCGCCGATAACGGACCGGGGATTCCTGAAGCCCAACGCGAGCGGATATTCGGGAGAGGTGAGATGAGTCTCGAAAGCAGCGGTACCGGCATCGGGCTCTATCTGGTCCAGACGCTCGTCGACCAGTACGGTGGTGATGTCAGGGTCGAAGACAACGAACCGGAAGGTGCAGTTTTCACTGTAACGCTTCCGAAAGTGGACTGACGTGGGTGGCACACTCGTCGACACTGGTTCCACTCGAGAGACCGACTGGGGAGTCTCGGATGGATCTGGTCGCTCGTCGAGAGGATATCCCAACGGGACGCTGCGTCGGCCGCTATTGAACTGGCTCTGTAGTCTGCTTCGGTGACGATTCCGACGGGCGAACGCTCGAGGTGCAGACGTTTTGGCATCCGACCTCGTCCTCGGCGGTCACTGAAAGAACGCCTACAGATCCCGCGAGGTAGCATGGCCGCCTGCGAAGAAGCACGACCGAAGGGTCGGATCCTACTACAGACCTTGGTATTGTGCGGGCAAAACATTTCCGCGTATTCTCGTCGAGAGGGAGCCGTCTGCGTAGCTTTAGGCACCAGCTACCTCCTCTTAAATATGATCACACGTAGAGGCCGACAGCCTCGTGGCGTTGGCCTCGTCGCCACGGCCGAAGTGGCCGGTCGCCCCTGTGAGCCGGTACGTGAACGCCAGGGAGACCGGGAGACCGTCGAGGACGTGATTGGCGGAGACCGTCTTCCCAGTACGGCGCCGTTCGAACTCTGGAGGGCCGCGCGATGGTGACGCTCACTCGCCGTCGACTGCTGATTCAGGGGACGTCGATTGCGGGAGGAGTGGCTCTGGCAGGGTGCATGGGCGACGACGGTGGCTCCGGAGACGGCGGTGCTGGCGGTGACAGCGGGAGTGACGGCGACGACGCGGGTGCAGCGGGGCATCCCTTCGATGTGCAGGCGTTCGAATTCACGAGGCGCCGCGCACGCCATTTCGATGACTACACCCCGCAGCCAGACGCCACGTACCGAGCGCGTGACACCGTCTGGATATACGTCGAAGTATCCAACGTGACGCCGGTGGCGTCAGGGCCCGAACTGGATTCGTCCTGGGAGTTCGTCTCCCCGAGCGGCGAGGTCGTCCTCTCGACGGAACAGCCGTTGAGGTTTCAGGCAGGAACCCTCGGCGAGCTACCAAACGAGGGGTTCGTCACCCAGGGGATCGACCTGACGGCAGCCGACCTTCCGACGTCTGGCGAGTATACGGTGCGAATGACGCTCACCGAACGGGAAAGGGACGACGTCGTCGAAGCGTCCAACACGGTGTCGATCCACATGTTCGAATTCGAAACCGTCGCGTTCACCGATGGCGAGCCCGCCGGCGACGGCTACGATCCGAAGCCGGGTCGAACCTACGCTCGGGGCGAAGACGTGTGGGTGTACACCCAGGTCGGGTACGCGCCAACCGACGACAGTGGACGTGCAGTGCTGCGGTACCAGTTCGACGTCGAGGCTCCGGACGGCGAAACCTGGAACGTGGATGACGCGGTCGAGGAATGGGAGCGCGTGCAGGAGGACGATCTGCTGATCTACGCGAGGGCATTCGTCACGTCGACGGACGACCCTGCCGGCGAGTATACGATGACGATCACGGTATCGGACGTCAATGGTGGAGCCCGCATCGAAACGACGGAGACCTTCGGCCTCGAGTGAGGAGTTCCACCCAGGAAGGGTCCCAGTGGCTCCAGGTCAAACGTCGGACGGTGAGGACCGCTGTGAAGGGAGCACAGGAGGCACCGCCGTCGCTATCTGCAGTCGACTTCCCCGTCGCGGACGTTTCCTGTTCAGGAGCCGCTCTGCCCGGAATTCGCGGCCAGAGAACTCTCCACCGTCGATGCGCCCTGGGACCGTGACGTGATCGAACTCGCGGAACAGTGAAGCGACAGAGCAAACTGAGATCCAGGCGGGTGGCGATCTCTGAACGGGCAATCGGCGAAGCAGTGAGCCAGCGAACGAGTCGATCGAACCCCGGAAGACCGCACTCCGGTAGCCAGCCGCCGCAGTACCTGGGAGACCACGCCATAGATAAGGTCGTGTGTTCCGAAGGGACACGCATGAGTAGCAACCGCATGGACGCCCTTGAAATCGCAGACTTCCTCGACACCCAGCACACCGGCGTCCTCGCAATGGGACGAGACGACGTCGGGTACGGAATCCCGCTCTCGTTTGCCTACGACGAGGACGGTCCATACGTCTACTTCCGACTGGCCTACGCGGACGGGGGACAGAAACGGGAGTTCGTCGAGGCAGCCGATTCGGTGGCGTTCGTGGTGCACGACGATACCGAGGAGGGGTGGAAGAGCGTCGTGGCCGAGGGGCCGATCGAGACGCAGTCGGAGACGACGTTCGACGCCCAGCTTATCGAGGCCACGAAGCAACTCGACATTCCGTACTTCTCCGTTCACGACCGACCTGCCGAGGGCCTCGAGTTCGTCATCGCTCGGATCGACGTCGCGGACCTGACAGGCGTGATCGAGGTCGGTTCGGATCGCTAACCGACGAAGACCGCCTTGAACGTCGGACCTCGTCGCGGTGCTCTGCGGCAGCCACGATCGTCGAAGGAGGCTGCAGCCGATGCAGTGCCGGACGCTCGAAGCGGTGTAGATCGGTGCGTCGAGTCGGTCTGGCCACGAGCGAGCGGGGATCTGACCGCGACTGGCATCGACAGGAACCCTCGCTATCACCCGGGAAAGATGGGCTTTACCCGGACCGCTTTCTCCGCTTCGCTATGGACACCACACCGCTCGGAGCAACCGGCGAGTCGGTCAGCGAACTGTGCCTCGGGCCGATGTACTTCGGCAGCAAGGTCGATCGGGAGACCTCTTTCGCGTTGCTCGACCGCTACTACGAGGCGGGCGGGCGCTTCCTCGACACTGCCAACATCTACGCGACGTGGGTCGACGGCTACGACGAGCCCGAGAGCGAACCGCTCGTCGGCGAGTGGCTCGCCGACCGGGGCGTGCGGGAGGAAATGACGATCGCGACGAAGCTTGGCTTCGGCTACCAGGACGTGCCGACGAGCCTCGATCCCGAACTCATTCACCAGGAGGTCGACCGCAGTCTGGAGCGCCTCGGCATCGACACGATCGATCTACTCTACGCCCACGTCGACGACCCCGACACGCCACAGATCGACGTGATGGAAGCCTTCGGCGAGGCCGTCGACGAAGGCAACGTCCGGCATCTCGGCGCGAGCAACGTCCCGGCCTGGCGCGTCGCGCGAGCGAACCGCATCGCCGCCGAACAGGGCCTTCCCCGGTTCGAGTGCGTCCAGCCTCGCTTCTCGTATCTGATCCCCGACCGGGACGCCGCTTTCGGCGGACAGCTGCCGACGACGGACGAACTCGTCGACTACTGCACACAGCACGACCTGACGCTCCTGCCGTACTCCCCGACGCTGCAGGGGTGTTACGGTCGCGACGACCGACCGATTCCCGACGGCTACGTCCGGTCGGAGAACCGCCAGAAGCTACGCGTGCTCGAGGACATCGCCGAGGAGAAGGGAGTGAATGGCAACACGGTCGCACTCGCCTGGCTGCTCGACCGAGACCAGCCGACCGTGCCTGTCCTCGGCGTCAGCACGCTCGACCAACTCGAGCAGAACCTCGCGGCCGCCGATCTCACCTTCACCGACGCCGAGCGCCACCGTCTGAACGAAATCGAGTCCTACGGCTTCGGCGAGTGGGACCAGCGGGGGTAAGGGCCGGTCGCTGCACCGTTCGCGGTGACGTCGGTCACTGCCCCTCGACGCGTGACTTCACGCCCCGGAGCATGCCGCGGGTCATCACGAACGTAACCGGATCGAGAACGACCTGACTGAGGAGACGAATCAACCGGTTCTCGGGCAGGCTGATTCGCGCCCTGACGAGAAGTCGCGTCCGGTCCTCGACGGACTCGAGTACGAATGCCCAGACCCACCACGGCGGCTGGTCGGGGCTCCGGAGCACGAGCGACCGATTGGGATCGATCGACGCCACCTCGAGTTTCGTCTCGGGGTACCGGTCTTCTCGAGCCAGTCGGACCGTGTCACCGACCGCGATATCCTGGTACTCGGGGACGATTTCGTCGGCGTTCTGGATGCCGAATCCGAGCGCGTTCTCCGCCCACGTGTAGCTGTAGAACCCACCGCGTTCCTGCCCGATCTGGACCAGCCAGGGCCAGACGTCCTCCGGGGGCGCATCGATGCCGATTGCCATCGTCGATTCCCCGTCTGGATCGGGGAGCACGTCGTCGCCTGGGAGGGGGCGGGCGCGTTCCGCTGCGTCCGACCCCCAGTTCATCATCCAGGGGCGGATTCCGAACCAGTAGATCGCCCCGAGGACGACAATAGCCACGAGCGTCCGGATGCGGCGTCCGGGGGTGGGCGACCGTTCCTCCCCCGTTGCAGGAGCGGTGCTTCGACGAGGTGGAGACGGGGGTACGAGTGGACTCATCTCGTCCAAAGAGACGGTTCGAAAACTGATAAAGCAGACTCCTGTCTAGCCGGGGAAGTTGCCGAGCAGGTGCGAGGATGCGACGATCGGGACGGAAGCAAGGCCGGTGGCAAAAATGGCGGTGGAAGGGACGCGTTTCGCGGCGTTCACTGCGGCGCACTGACCACCAGTCATCGGCAAAACCGCCGCCGAAACACAGGTATTACAGACCGATTCGCCAAGCAGGCCCAATCGATGATCGCCGAATCTGGCATCGCGTTCGCACTCGTCGCCGCAGTGGCCTGGGGGCTCGTTCTCTTCGGAAGCAAACGGTACTTCTCGCAGTTTCGCTCCGTGACCTTTCTCTCCGTCGCGTTCGCGTTCGCGGCGCTCTGGTACGCACCCGTGAGCGCTGCTGCGGCGCTGTCGGGCAGTGGGTCGGCGACGCTGTCGACGGAGGTCGTTGCTGTCGTGGTGGGAACGATCGGGCTGCTCACGCTGGCGCAGTACCTCATGTTCAAGGGAATCGAACTGGGCGAGGTCTCCTACGTCTCGCCGATTACGAGGGTCGCGCCCGTGTTCGTCGTCCCACTGGAGGTCGCACTGCTCGGCGAGCACCTGACGCCGCTCCAGCTCGCTGGCGTCGTCGTCGCGACCGGGGCCGTCTACGTCGCGAACTACGAGGGCGGGGACCTCCTCCTTCCGCTTCGGCGAGCCGTCACGTACACGCCCGGCCAGCTAGCGCTGGGCAGTGCACTCGTTCTCGCGGCGCTCAGCGTCTCCCAGCGCTACATGCTGCAGGAACTCGGCGTCGCTTCGACCGTCTGGATCGGCATCAAACTTGCCGGCGCGGCGGTGTTGCTCGCACCGCTCGGCTGGGTTCGCGCCGAGCGAACGGCGATCGTCGCTGCGTTGCCGCAGTTCGTCGTCCTCGGCGGCGTGCTGGCGCTCGCCGAGCACTTCATCGGGCGATCCTTCGCGACCCTCTCCGCCAGCGTCGCCGCACCGATCATCAGCGTGCAATCCATCGTCGCGGTCCTGCTCGGCGGCCTGGTGCTCCGGGAGGCGAACCTCGGCATTCGCCTCGTCGCCGCAGTGACCGCAATCGGTGGGATCACGCTGGTCGCGCTTCCCTGAGCGACGCCGTAGGACCTTCCGGAACGCCCCACAACCGTGGTCCCAGCCCTTCGAACAGCGGTACTCAGTCGACTGACTCGCCGACTGCGCCAGTCGCGTCGATCCGCTCCGGTGCCACCGACTCGTACTGCACGATCGCTTCGAAGTGCTCGATCGGGAACCGATCCCTGCTGGTGATGCCCCGAGCGTCAGGATCACGAAGCTCCCGGTCGACGAACCGTCGCGCGACGAGGGCCATCCGACCGTCGCCGTCGTCGAGCGCGCGGTCGGCTTCTTCGAGCAACAGCGCGGCGGTGAAGACCTCGAACACGTAGTGGGCGAGTCGCTTCGCCGAGAGCTGTGCGTACGCCTCGTCCTCGCTCGCCACCGTCGCGAGCGCCTCGGCGAGGTCGTGGTACTCCGCCTCGACGGTCGCGGCGGCGTCGGCGAGTTCGTCGCTGGACACGGCGTTCAGCCGTCGCTGCATCACGTCGAACAAGGGCTCGTGGGCGTCTTCGCGGTCGAGCGCCCGGAGGACGTCCAGCGAGAGGACGTTCTCGGTGCCCTCCCAGATCGGTAACACCTGGGCGTCGCGGAGCAGTCGGTGGGTGACGAAGTCGTTCACGTAGCCGTTGCCGCCCTGGATCTCCATCGCGTAGGAGGCGGTGTCGATCGCCATCCTCGCGGTGCGGAGCTTTGCGATCGGCGTGAGGAGCCTGAGCAGGCGGTACGCGTGCTGGGCATCGTCCGTGTCACCCTCGCCAGCGCGTTCGGCGCGCTCGCGCTCGGAGAGCAGTCGGCCAGCCTCATGCGTGAACGCCGTCGTCGCCTCGTAGTCCACGGCCATGTCCACGAGATCCTCGCGCATGAGCGGGTACTCGTCGATCGGCTGACCGAACGCCTCGCGATCGGCGGCCCGGATCTTGCTCTCCAGCAGCGATCGGCCCATGACCCCGCAGGCGGCTGCGGCGTTGGAGAGCCGTTCGAGGTTGAGCATCTCCGCCATCTGCTTGAACCCGTTCTCCTCCTCGCCGACGAGGAAGGCCGCGGTGTCGTCGAACTCGACCTCCCCGGTGGGCACCGCGATCGTTCCGAGTTTGTCCTTGAGTCGGCGGTACAGCTGGTCGTTGAGCGCCTCGGGCGGTGGTGCGCCGTCGAAATCGTTCCGGGCACCCTTCGTCAACACGTCGCCCTGCCAGGAAGTGCCACCCGGTCCGCCACCAGCATCAGCGTCCTGATCGGCGTCGATATGGGCTGCCGGGTCGCCGACCGGATCGCCGTGCGGGACGAGGAACATCGAGAGGCCGGCGGTCCCCTCCGGTGCGTCCTCCGTTCGTGCGAGTGCAAGCGTCCCCTCGGCGTCGATGTTCGAGCAGAACCACTTCTCGCCGGCGAGCCGCCAGCAATCCACCTCCTCGTCGTCGCTCGCGGTCGTCTCGATGGCGCCGACGTCGCTGCCGCCCTGCTCCTCGGTGAGGAACATCGCACCCTCGATCAGGTCGTCGTAGTCCCTGCTGACCAGCGCGTCGTAGTACGGCTCGAGTTCGCCGTCGTCGAACTTCTCGAGGACGAGCGCGGCGCCAGCAGTCATCGCGACGGGGCAGCCGAAGCCGCCGCCCTCGGCGTAGGACAGCAGCTGGAGCATCCCGAGGTAGTGCGAGATCGGCATCGGCTCGTCCCGGCCTGGCGGCGCCTCGAACGCGTCGGCGACGATACCGGCCTCGTAGACCGCCTGCTCGTTCTCGAACTGCTCGGCCGGGTACCGAACGAAGTTCTGGACCTCGCCGAACCGGTCGTAGGTATCGAGCTCGGGACCGTGGTCGTCGATGTAATCGGCGTTGTCGGCGACCGTGTGCCCGATCAGGTGGCCGAACTCGGAGAGGCGTGGCTCGGCCCACTCGTATTCGCCTGCGTCGTAGACCCGCCGGAGTTCGCGCTGGAGCGTCCGGTCGTACGTCCAGTAGTTCATGTGCCGGCCGCGGTCGAACTGGCCGTAGTCGAATCCCTCGTCCATGCTAGATTCCTGGGTTACTGTTCCAAAGATGATTATGGTCAACCACTCGCGTGGACGACGGCTCGCAAATCGGGCCGTCCCGCTCGACGCCGACCACCCGATGCCGGCTGGATGACGGCGACCGTCCGATGCCGGCTGGCCGACGGCGACCATCCACCGGCGAACGTACCAGGTGGTTCCAGCTGGCGGCCAGCTACCCCGTCACTGCCGCACGTTTATCGAACGTGGCGTGGTAAACTCCCCCATGGCGAAGGTCCACCGGACGAACGAACTCGCGGCCGCACTGGCGAACGACGACGTGGCGCTCGGCCTCCTCGACAACACGTACAGTCCGACGATCGTCGAGCTGTGTGGCGACCTCGGTCTCGATTTCGTCTGGCTCGACCTCGAACACGGCGGCCCTGATCCGTGGGACGGGCCGACGATAACGAACCTCCTCCGGGCGGCCGAGAGGACTGGTATCGAGCCCCTCGTCCGGCTCCCCGACACCGATCCGACGCTCGTCCGGAAGGCACTGGACCTCGGCGTCAGGAGCCTGTTTCTCCCCCGCGTCGACACTGCGGACGAGGTCCGCGAGGCGGTGAGATCCGCCAGATTTCGCTACCAGGACGGGGCCGGCGATCGTGGGCTGGCGGGACCGCGGGCCAGTCGCTGGGGACTCGCCGAGGACTACGTCGCCGCCGAGGACGACGAGACGCTCGTCGGCGTGACCATCGAGACGCGGGAAGCCGTCGAGAACCTCGAGGAAATCCTCGACGTCCCAGAGCTGGGTTTCGTCTTCGTCGGCCCGTTCGACCTCTCCGTCTCGCTGGGACACCCAGGCGAGCGAGAGCAACCGGACGTACAGGAAGCCGTCGAATCGATTCGCAGTAGGGCGATTTCCGCCGGCGTTCCAGTCGGCGGGCTCGGCTTCGGGATGGAGGACGTCAACGAGAAGGCCGCCGACGGCTACCAGCTGCTGCATCTCGGTAGCACGACCGGCGTCCTGCAGACGGCCGTCGGCGACTGGCTCGACGCCTTCGAGGGGTAATCGGGCGGAGGAGGGGAGGAAGAGGAAGCAGGGAGGAAGAAGCAGGGAGGAGGAAGAGGAAGAAGAGGAAGCAGGGAGGAACAGGCGTCCCTGCGCTGTGTACTATCCCCGCCGGAACAGCTGCCCCACGCTCCCCGAGAGCATTCGTGCCGGTCGCCGGAACAGCCCGGTGCCCCACAGCGCCACCGCGATTGCTCCGACGCTGTTGAAGGTGAGATCCTTCACGATGTCACTGACGCCGTACTGGGCGAGGACTTCGGCGCCAAACAGTCCTGCGCCGATGCCACTCGCGAACTCCAGAATCTCCCACAGAACGCCGACTGCGAGTACGAAGAGAACGATGAACGCGCCCCGAAACCGCGGCGAGAACGATACCTTGTCGGTGTGGAGTTCGATGCCGCGCGCAATGACGTAGCCAACGCCCGCAACGAGGGTCGACGACAGTGCGTGCGTAACCGTGTCGTACCAATCGGTCGTCTGGTATGGGCCGAGTGCCCCGACGGCGTGAAGCGTCGCCGCAAGCGAGATTAGGAGTGCCAGACCGGCGTGCATCGGGTAGCCGTACCGACGGCGAGCCACCACCGGTAGCAGCGTAAGAGCCAGGGGGACGGCGCTGTTGACGAAGAGCGTCGCCTGGACGGTCACGATCGAGTACCCGACGATGGCGACGAGTACGAGTTGGAGCGCCCTGATCGCCCACCGATACTTCGGTGCCTCCGTCACACCATCGGACGGATCGGCCTCCTCGACGACGTCGCTTGGATCGGACTCCTCGGCGGCGTCGGGATCGGACTCGTCGACGTCGCTTGGATCGGACTCGTCTGACGTCGCCGGGTCGGCGGTGTCCTCGGTCTGCCGGTCGGGCACCTCGGGGACGACGCCGACCGTCGGATCGATCCCGTCGTCGAGGTCTGACCCGTCGGCGTCGCCTCCCCCATCCTCCTGCGATCGCACGCGCCGGAAGGGAATCCCAAGTGGGGTCCGTGACAGTGGCGAGTCGCCACCGGTTTCCCGGAAGTAAACGCCGAAGACCACGCCCGCGACCGCACCGACGACCGTCGCGGTCACCAGACTGATATTCAACGCGCGCTGGCCGCCGATGAACTCCGTCCCCAGAAACAGGTCCGCCGCGAACTCGCCCATCGCCCAGATGCCGGCGAAGGCCATCGTCGTGATCACGACGAAGAGGACCGCGAACCGCGGGGCCATCTCGAGTGACGTGAAGGCGTCCAGCAAGAGGACGACCAGTAACGCGAGGCCGGCCAGCGTGACGAAGGGCGTCGCCTGCAGGAACGTGCCGGTGGCCCGGACGACGATCGGAATCGTCACCAGCGCCACGAGCTCCCCCGGGAGCGTCGTCGTGACGTCTCGCGCGAGCAACGGCGACAGGAGGACGACGCCGAGGACGAGGCCGACGAAGACGAGCCAGAGCCACTCCCTGGCTGCGAACAACGTCGCCGAGGCGAGGACCAGCACGACAGTGGAGAGCCACGCGACTGCGGCGTTGACCGACCTGTCGGCGAGAATTGCCCGAAAGTCGACCATATGATACGTACGGGACGAAGGCGGAAAAAGTTGCCACAGGCACCACCTCGACGCCCCCGAGCATCGCTCACTCGGCGACGATCCAACGGAGCGGGGTCGAGCGAGCGACCTCGTCGTACCTTCCCGATCGCCCCTGTACACGACGGTCGGGGAACCTGCCAAGGTCGCCCGGCGGACCTACCGGCGACCGCGTTCCGAGGAGTCGGCACGGGCTTCGAGTGTTCGGCCCGGCAATCCGGGTAAGCGGCGACAAACAGAGTAGCCTGACGAGGGACGTATACCGACCGATCAGCGGTCAATCCGTTCGGACGACCGTTCACCACTTCCATCGCACCACGACGATTCCACCGGGATACCGCTCGATTCAGACCGACCGCGGCACCCCACGCGGAGACGCCCCACAGTACCAATGGACGCGTTCGCCACGAACGACGGCGACAGGCTGCTCTGGATCGCAGTCGGAGTCGTGGTGGCGTTCCTGATCGTCCTCGCCCTGTTCCGGTTCATCGGCACGTTCGTCGCTGCCGTCTTTCTCTACTACGCGACGCGGCCGATCCACCGGCGCATCGACGAGCGCGTCGCCCGTCCCAATCTCGCCGTCGCACTCGCCCTGTTCGTCGTCCTGGTCCCGATGGCACTCGTCGTCGGCTACGCGCTGTTCCTCATCGCAGAGGAGCTCGCGGGCCTCGTCTCGGGGGGTGCATTCAGTTCGCTCGAGCCGTACCTGCAGCCCTACCTTCGCCTCGCGAGGCGCGGGGAGTTCCGGGCCCTCGGTGAAGCGATATCGCAGTCTGGTGGGAGCGGGACGTCGGCCAGTGGAAGGTTGCAAACGCTGGGGGACAGCATCTTCGACGTCGCGTCGCTCGTGTTCGGCGTGATTGCGAAGGTCTTCCTCTTGAGCGCCTTCCTGTTCTACCTGTTGCGAGACGGATCCGACGTCAGGGACTGGTTCTACGAGAGCGTCGACCACGACGAGCGCATCGTCGCATTCACGCAGGCCGTCGACGAGGACCTCGAGATCGTCTTCTTCAACAACTTCGTGCTAGTCGTCCTCACCTCGATCGAGGCGGCGGTGTTCTACTACGCGATGAACCTCCTCGTCCCTGGCGACCCGATCGTCGAGACGCCGGTGTTGCTGGGCGCACTGATCGGGATCGGGACGATCATCCCGGTCGTCGGGATGAAGATCGTCTACCTGCCATACGCAGCCGTCTTATTCGTCCAGGCAGCGACGACCGACACCCCTCTCTGGCACCCGCTCGTGTTCCTCGGCGTCTCGGCGATCGTCATCGACACCATTCCCGACGTCTTCATCCGAACCTACCTCTCCGCACGAAGCTCGATCCACATGGGATTGATCCTTCTCGGGTACGTCCTCGGGTCGATGGCATTCGGCTGGTACGGGCTCTTCCTCGGACCGATCGTCGTCGTGATCTTCTATCACTTCGCGCATACTACGTTTCCGTGGCTCGCAACGGCCTACCTCGAGGGCGACAGCCACTGGTGAGCCGCGACGCAGTAGTGGCAGTCGTAGACGACGCGACGCAGTAGCGGCAGTCGTAGACGACGCGACGCAGTAGCGGCAGTCGTGGAATCGCCAACGGCGGTGGATTGCTGCACCGGTGGCGTGACGCAACTGCGGGATCGCTGACTCGATAGCGGTCGTCTGCCAGTGGCGCACGCCTCGATCCGTGCAGGTGTCGTCGATGCAACGTTTATTCCAGTACATACGGCCGCAACGAACATTTAGGAGCGTCGCGGCCGTCGCTCAGACTCGCCATGGCGGACTACGCCCTCCACGAGCCTGACTACTCCGGAACGACGACCCAGGACTGGGACGCTCCGCAGGAATCCGACTTCGACACCGACGACCTCGGCGACATCGCCGACCACTTCCTGCTCTCGGCGTCGGGGTTCCCGCCCGAGAACTTCACCGACCTCAAGCTTCCCGTGGTCGATCCCGACGGGAAGCTGAACGAGAACGCGCTCCAGAGCGCCCACGGTGGGGCCCACAGCGTCGACGAGATCGACGGAATCGACGACGAGACCGCCGCGGATACCAAAGACGCGATCGAGGACCTGGCCCGGGACGGCTTCCACGAAGACCTCGGATCCTAACGGTGGCCGTCGTCGACGGCGGCAATGCCGCCATCGATCGCCGCCAGCACCGCATCGAGGTGCTCCTCCCGCGATTCGGAGTTGAACAGCTCGTGACCGCCGTCGTAGGCGATTCGGTTCGCCTCTGGCACCGTCCGCTCGATCGTCGGAGCGTCGACGATCGGATCGTCAGGCGTGTAGAACACGGCGTCGCGGTCGTCGTACGGCGGCATCGCTCGCTGGGCCCGGCGCGCCTCGCGGAGGAACGTCGGCGCGGCAAAGGACGGGAGGTCGGCCATTCGCTCGTCGGTGGTGTACTCGCCGAGGTCCTCGCGATCCGAACTCGCGGGGAGGATCGGCCACGGGACGGGGAGCAGGGACAGCCAGCGGACGATCGGATTCTGGAGGTCCTCGTGAAATCCCCACCAGGGGCTGAGGTAGGTGCGGGAAAGCAGTGACTCGTCGGCAGGAATGTACCGCGTGATCAGTCCGCCCGTGCTATGGCTGAGCAGGCGGTAGGTCTCGAGGTCCGCGAGGTGGGCCTCGACCGGGTCGAGGTACTGGCGCTCGAAGTCGCTGATCGTCCGCGGGATCTCGAAGACGTCCAGCGAGTAGCCGGCGTCGATCAGGTGCTCACAGAGCCACTGGACGCCCTCGTGTTCGGGGCGGTTGCCCCAGCCGAGGACGAACACGAGGCGCTCGTCACCGTCGCCGTACTGGACCCGGCGCATACACGGAGGTCGACGGAACGGGAAATAAAGGTCGGGGCGGCTTCGGGCGCGAGCCCGTGGCGATCGGCGCGGGTACGGAGCCGTCGGTGGAACGCTACTCCTCGGCGGCGTACTCCTTCTCGAAGCCGCGGAACTCGGTGCGGTGGGCTTCCTCGTCTGCGAGGATCGTCACCGCGAGGTCCTCGGTGACGGGGTCGTCGGCGTCTTCGGCGGCGTCGATCAGATCGCGGTACGTGTCGATGGCGTCTTCCTCGGCGTCGAGGACGCCGCGGATGACCGAGAGGACGTCCGTCGAATCGTCCGGCGGCTGGAGGGTCTCCTGGTGAGCGACGAAATCGGCCGAACTCGGCGGGCGGGCGTCGAGTTGCTTGAGCCGCTGGCCGAGTTGCTGGGCGTGGCCCAGTTCTTCTTGAATGTCGGCCTGCAGACTCTCCTTGATCTCCTCGGCCCGCACGCCGTCGAGGACGATCGCGTTCGTCTGGTAGTTCATTACGGTCTCCATCTCGTCGCCGTACGCCTTGCGGAGGAGCTCCACGACGCGGTCTGAGGACATGCGTCCAGCAGTACGGTCGCGGTGGTAATGGAAGTTGGGCCGAACGACGACGCTTCAGGATCGGCGACGCCCGTCCGGATCCGGAAAACGCGGGTGTGTCGCCAGCGAGCGAAGCCAGGCTGCTCGCCGTGGCGAGATCAGTGGTAGGACTGCTCGCCGGCCTCGATCGGCACCTCGAGCCAGTTCTCGGTGGGCGGCAGCGGACACTCGTAGTGGTCGGAGTACGCGCAGGTCGGGTTGTACGCCTCGTTGAAGTCGAGGACCCAGCGGCCGCTCTCGAGCAGGTGCTCGTCCGGTTCCAGATCCAGGTACCGGCCTGCGCCGTACGTCGCTTCGCCACTCGTCTCGTCGCGAAACGGGACCCAGAGCCGGTCCTGATCGGGATCGCTCTTGTAGGCCTGGAGCGTCACGTCCTCGCCGTCGACGGCGAACCGGAACTCGCCCCACTCGAGGTAGCGCTGCTCCCCGCCCGTGCTCGTGCCGACCACGACCTCGTCGGGGTCGTCGTATTCGTGGAGTTCGAGTTCGTAGCGTAGCGACTCCTCCGGCGGATAGTAGGATAGTCCGTCGAAGCCCTCGCGTTCCGGCGCGGGGATGGGAGAGTGTGGGTTCGAACCGAAGTACTCGTCCTTCGCGGCACGCTCGGATCGAAGCTCGGCTTTCCAGTCAGTGGCCATAGCTGGGACTACGGGATGGACGAATACAGTCGCTTCGCTGCCAGCCAAGCGTCGGGAATCGATCCATCTTGCCCCGAAGATTACGGGCGTGGACGCCGTTCACCACGACGAGGATGCGCGAACTGGGAAGACTGCGATCGAGTGCCGTGAACGTTGCCGTTCGACGACGGGCCGAGCGCCCGTGATCGTCGAACTCGTTGGGATGCTCGCGGGGCTCGCACTCCTGTTGCTCGGCGCCGATCGCACCGTGCGAGAGGCCGGCGAGCTGGCGTTGTACTACGGCGTCTCCGGATTCTTCGTCGGCGTGACGGTTATCTCGATCGGCACCTCCATCCCGGAGATGACGACGTCGCTGTACGGGGCCTACTACGGTGCGGGCGACCTCGTCGTCGGCAACGTCGTCGGCTCCGAGACGGCGCAGATCACGCTCGCGATCGGCATCGTCGCGATGATCTCGCCGATCGTCGCGGAGCGGCGCAACGTGGTGCTCTACGGCGGCGCGATGGTGCTCGCGATGATCATCATGATCCTCACGCTCGAGGACGGCATCACCCGATCCGAAGGGTTCCTGATGATGCTGGCGTACGCGATCTTCGTTCACGACCTCTACTCGAACGAGGGCGGCAAGGAGATTACCGAGGAGGTCATCGGAGAACAGCGACCGCCCTCGAAGACGGTGCCGTGGATCGTCGCCGGCCTCGGCCTCGTCGTCGCTGGCGGGTACCTGCTGGTGACGAACGCCGCCGACCTCGCGCGGACGCTCGGCGTTCCGGCCTACCTGTTGGGGCTGCTGATCGGCCTGGGGACGACCACGCCGGAGATCGCCGTTGCTGGCGTGGCCGCGAAGCGCGGTGATGGCGGCATCTCGGTCGGGTCCCTCCTGGGGAGCAACATTACCGACCCAGTCTTCTCGCTCGGAATCGGCGCACTGGTCGCGGACGTCACCGTCACCGATCCGGCCGCAGTGTACCTGTCGGCCGGCTACATGCTGGGAGTCTCGGGGCTGGTGCTCGGCCTGCTCTACTGGAGACGGGGGATCACTCGGCGGACAGCGGTCCTCTGCATGCTCGCCTACCTGCCGGCCTTCGTATTCCTCTGAAAGCCTGCCTTACCCGAGCGCGTGCCCCAGACCGCCCGCGCGTGAGACCGACAGGCAGCGACTGGTGAAACCGATCGGGCGCGTAGCAGCCGGTATGGAACGATCGAGACGAGAGCCGGCTGGTACCGACGTCGCGATCCCGGTCGACGGCGTCGAACTCGAGGGTGCGCTGGCGCTACCTACGGACGGGACCGGCGTTGTCGTGTTCGCGCACGGCAGTGGGTCGAGTCGGTTCAGTCCGCGGAACAACCAGGTTGCGGACGTGATCCGCGACCGCGGGCTCGGGACCCTGCTGTTCGACCTCCTCACGGAGCAGGAGGATCGTTCGCGGGAGAACCGCTTCGACATTCCGTTGCTGACCGATCGGCTCGTCGCGGTCGCGGAGTGGCTGTGGAACCGACCGGACGCGGCCGACGCGACCGTCGGATTCTTCGGGTCGAGTACGGGCGCGGCTGCGGCGCTCCGAGCGGCAGCGCGATTCGGCGACGACGTGGACGCGGTGGTCTCCCGCGGCGGTCGCGTCGACCTCGCGAGCGACGTCCTCGGCGAGGTCCGGGCCCCGACGCTGTTCGTCGTCGGCGGTGCCGACTCGATGGTGCTGCGGGCGAACCGCGAGGCGCTGGAACGACTCGACTGCGAGAAGTCACTCCACGTGGTCGAGGGAGCGGGGCACCTCTTCGAGGCGCCCGAGGAACTGGCGGAGGTCGCCGACGTCTCCGCGTCCTGGTTCGCGCAGCACCTGCAGTGAGGCGAGTCCGGTCCGTCCGAGGCACACCGCCGCAGTGGCCGTGACCGGATGCAGCGATGGACGGGTCGACAAACCCCGGCTTACCGATCGTACAGTGACACGAGCGGTGAATCTGCCCGCCGGCGCAGGCGTTCGAATTCGTCGCCGTCACAGGGTATCGTCGGGCAACTGGGACAGACGCTCGGCTTACTATACCTATCGAAAATATAACAATCCACACTGCGAGTGTACTGCGCCACGCCCTCCACGGAGCCGGAGTGCTCCGGGATGCACGATCAGATGACACCACACAACGACTCCCCGACCGACGAACCACGCGACGCGGAATCGACAGATGGTGGGAAGTTCACGCGCCGACAGACGCTGGCGATCGGCGGAGCGGCGATCGGCGCGTCGGCGATGGGCGCCGGGTCGGTGTTTGCACAGGACGACGGCGGGAACGAGACGGCCACCGGCAACGAGACCGACCAGGGTGACGATGCACCCCCTGGGGGTGGTGGCAGCACGTTCAGATTTACAATCACGAATCTGACGGGCGGGCAGGCGTTCACGCCGCCAGCGGTCGCGACGCACTCGCCGAGCACCGAGTTGTTCTCCGTCGGCGAGCCCGCGAACGAGGTCGTCCAGGAACTCGCCGAGAACGGGAACCTCGAACCGCTCGCGGTGGCCGTCCAGGAGGACACCGATATCTCCGGGGTCGGCCTGGGCGAGGCACCGCTGGTGCCAAGCGACGATCCTGGCGACACCGGCCACCCCTACTACGTGACGTTGGAGGTAGACGCCGATCAGGATGCGACCCACATGACGTTCATCAGCATGCTGATCGCGACGAACGACGGGTTCGTCGGCCTCGACACCGTCGAACTCCCGACAGAGGTCAACGGGTCGAAGACGCTCTACCCGGGCTCCTACGACGCTGGCACCGAGGAGAACACGGAAACGTGGGACGACCTCGTCCCAGCCGGCCGGGAGCTGATCGGTGGGCAGACGCCCACAGGCGGGACGACAGAGACCGACGAGGAACTCGCCGAGGACGGCGTGATCCATCCCCATCCGGGGACCATGGGCGAGGGCGACCTCGATCCGGAGGTCTACGGCTGGGAGGACCCAGCTGCTGTCGTCCACGTCGAGAAGATCGACGGTCCGGACGACGTCCAACTCGACGACGGGGAAGGTGACGGCAACGTCACCGACGGCGACGGCAACGCCACGGACGGGGACGGTAACGTGACCGATGGTGAGGGCAACGTCACCGACGGCGACGGCAACGTGACCGACGGCGACGGAAACGTCACTGGCGACGGTGGGAACGCGACGGACGGCGCTGGGAACGCGACGGACGGGAACGCCACCGACGGCAATGCGACGAACGGCGGGAACGATACCACAGGATAACGACCGATAGGGACCACCGCCGTCTCCCTACTGCAGGTATTTTTCCGATCGCGCGGTCCGTTCGTTTGGTTCGGTCGACGCGAGCGTCGCCCCTTGGTTCCCATTCCACCAGACGCGACGGTGCGCACTCGCAGGCACCACTCAGCGCACGGACGGGACGAATTACGACGATGTGGACGAGTCGTCCCGCAGGGACGGATCGCCGGGCAGGACGGATCGCAACCTCGAAAACGGTCGAGCACGACCGGTCCGACGATGCCAGATGCGACGCTCGCCGACCTGCTCGACCGCAACGATCGCCACGTCGAATCGCTCCAGGCCGGGTACTTCGACGACGTAGAGGACGGCCAGTCGCCAGCCGTCGTCTCGATGTGCTGCTCGGACTCGCGAGTCTCCCAGGAAGCGATGTGGGACGTCGAGGAGCCAGGGTGGCTGTTCACGCCGAGCACGATCGGCAACCAGGTCTGGGATCGCGTCGACGGCGAACTGGTCCTCGACGGGAGCTTCTGCTACCCGATGGCGTTCACCGACACCGAGGTCGCGGTCGTGGTGGGCCACACCGGCTGCGGTGCGGTGACTGCCGCGCTCGAAGCGGTGCAGGGCGCCGGCGACGCGACGGACGAGGACGCCGATTCGACCCCGG
The DNA here is from genome assembly GCF_000403645.1 of Salinarchaeum sp. Harcht-Bsk1. NCBI lineage: Archaea > Methanobacteriati > Methanobacteriota > Halobacteria > Halobacteriales > Natronoarchaeaceae > Salinarchaeum > Salinarchaeum sp. Harcht-Bsk1. Next base: position 2,690,213 of record NC_021313.1, on the reverse strand, counting down.
CTGGCGTCGCGAAGTGGGTCGACCTCCTCGCACCCGTCGTGGAGGATGGCCTCGACGACGACCGCGTCGATCCCGACGCCGACGCGTCGCTCGTCGATCAGCTCGTCGAGTACAACGTCGATCGGCAGGTCGCGTTCCTGCAGGAGAACGAGGACGTGCCGGATTCCGTCGACGTCTACGGCTTCGTCTACGACTTCCAGCGAGTGTACGGCGACGCTCCCGGACGGGCGTATCTCGTCAACGCGAACGGCGAAACGGATCGACAGGTTCTGCAATCGCAGGTCGACGAGCAGTACGCCGACCACGTCCAGCGTCTGTTGTAAGCCGGAAGCCGACTGCTGTGGCTCGAACAACGAGCCCGGGGCTCGGAACGCGAGTACAGTAGCTCGAAGCGCACCGACCGTCGAGCGTAGAACGAGATGCGAGACCCGAAAGTGCCGCTCCAGACGTCTGCCGCTCGACCGTGTCGCTGGTTGCCAGGGTTGGAGGACTGGGCGGTTCCGGCGCGGGGCGCAGAGCGGGTCCGACGGAGGCTACAGACGACCGGGGTCGGAGAGTGGGGCGACAGAGACCCCGGCCGTCGTGACGGAGACGCAGGAACGGGAACCTGCGTCGGTCGAACCGGGCGTGCCAGAGCAGAACTGGCCGACTTCGCCTCGATCCCATGGACGAGACACGCCCAATTCGCGGTAGGAACGGCCTGTGATATGAGTGCTCTCACGAAATTGCTACCCGAAGCAGACCGACTTGCAGTAGACGATTTCCAGGTACGTACCACTTGCCTCACTCCGGGGACGCTTTACACCCGGTGGCGGTCGAGGCGTCGATCCGGCTCTCATCGCAAACCGTCGTCCTCAGGCACCGAGAGGAGAGGTTCGGCAGCCTGTGGAGCCGCTACTTCACTGCTGGGAATCTGCCCCTTCCCGGAGAATCGCTCATATTGCCCTGGAGCCCGTACGCACGAGCAGCCATGGCACCTCGATCGCAACAGTGGGCGCCCAGTCGGCGGTCCCTGCTGGCGTCGACCGCACTCGTGCTCGCCGGCTGCGTCGACGGTGACGACGGCGGAGACGGGAGTGACGGCGGAGGCGGGAGCGACGACGGCAACGGACAGCGCGCCGACGACGCGTCGGAGGACACCGACGGCAGCACGGACGACAGGAATCCCGCACGCGGCGAACTCCAGCAGCGTGGCGACCTCTCGTTGACCAGTCCAGCGTTCGAGGACGGCGGGGAGATCCCCGCGAAGTACGGCCTGGATGGCGAGAACGTGAATCCGCCACTCGAGATCGAGAACGTTCCGAACGACGCTGGGTCGCTCGCGCTCGTGGTGGACGACCCCGACGCCGTCGAGCCGACCGGACAGGTCTGGCTGCACTGGATCGTCTGGAACGTCGCTCCCGAACGCCGGGCAATCCCCGAAGATTGGACGCCGGAGGACGCCGAGGAAGGCCGAAACGATTCGGGCGAAATAGGCTACAGCGGCCCGAGTCCGCCCGATCGAGCCCATCGCTATCGGTTCAAACTGTTTGCTCTCGACGCGACGCTGGACCTCCCGGTAGCGACCGACGCGACGGCGCTCGGGGAGGCGATGGCGGGCCACGTGCTGGCCCAGACGCAACTCGACGGGACCTTCCCGGTGTGAGTGAGAGTGCTCGAGAGAGTGCTTGGGGAGGGACCGTGGCGAGACTTGTATCCGGCAGTCGTGCGCCAGTCGCAACGCGGGTCTAGAAACGCGATACCGTATCACGCCCAATGGAAGCACCCGGTTACTCGGTTACGGCATCGAGTGACGACGGCTAACTCCAGCGAGAAGCTGGGTACCAGTGACGGCCAACGAGTGGGGGAGTGGCTGTGAACGTCCCACAAATCGGCCGGAAGGTCTTTTTATACGCCCGGTAAGCTTTGGCCAATGCGGTCGAAAGAAGACGTTACGCTGGCCGCCTCCCTCCGCCACGCCCCGGTCAGAACTGGACTGGTCGCCGTCGTGCCCGTCGTGCTCGGCATCGTCCAGTTACTCAACGGACTCTTCACGAACCTCTCAGTGCTCGTCGGCGTCGCTTTCGCGGCAATGATGATCGCCTCGGCGGTCGTCTTTACCCGCCACCACCTCGCTCAACTTCGGCTCGAAGTGCTCGAGACGCGGGTGCACACCCAGTCCGCTGATTGAAAGACGCGGGCCGTCGGTCCAGCCACCGATGGAGCACTGCCAGATCCTGCCGTCCGCTTTTGAGGACCGAACATCGTCTGCCGTTGCGAACTCGTAGCGAAACGTCAGCGTCTGTGCCGGATCGATGCCTGACGACGGAACCGAACTGAAGTCTCCAGAGGGAGCCCGGTCGCGGCCAGGCGAGGCGATGATCGACGAGGCGGGCACTCAGACCCGCGTCGTCATCCCGGCAGCCTGCGCCTCGCGGTTCGCGTAGGCGTTGTACGCGGAGATGAGCGCGACGGCTGCACCTGCAGCGACGTTGCTCAGCAGGAGCGCGTTGCTCTCGAAATCCATGACGTACGGCGCGGCGATGGTCCAGAGGCCCAGGAGGACGACGAGGGATAGTGCCCCGACGGCCGCAAACATCCCGCCGGCGAGCTGGTAGTACGTGAAGCCGGCGACGAGGAAGATCCCCAGCCCGATCGCGACGTTGTTCCACGTCGCCATGGTTGTCGTGTCGTAGACGAACGGCGAGGCAGCGATCCACAGACCGATCAGGGAGGCGATGCCGCTCACCCACTTCATTGCGCCCGTGTCGAACATCGGGCTCGCTCGTTCGCGTTCAGTGTCGGTGGTGGATTCGCTCATGCTCGTATCCCGGCGTGTGCTACGATCTCCCACCGCATGAAGGGAGCGACGGTTCAGGCGAATAACGTTGCGTTACTGGCGATAGGGACATCCCGGCTGCGTGGACGCAGTCAGCCGATCCGAGCCGGTCCCGGGGGAACAGTCCCAGCGGTGGCCAGTGCGCTCACTCGACCGCGGTCGCCCCATCGCTGCTCCGCCATTCGACGGCGTCGTTGTCGACCCCCGCGTGGACCGCGACGCAGGCGGCGAGCAAGAGCCACATCCCGACCGTCGGCGGGAGAATCACGCTGAAAATTGCGTTTCCAGCGTCGACGACGGACGCGCCGAGGGAGTCCGGCAAGATCGTAGCCAGCAACTCCAGGCTCTCGGGGCCGGCAAGGACGAAGGTGAAGATCGTTCCAGCGACGAGGAGCTTCCGAGGCCGGCCAGCATCGAGCGTGACGACGAGCACGACGACCGGGAAGTAGAGAAACGAGAAGTACAGCGGCTGGAGCGGCATAATCAACAGGGTGCCGACCAGCGTCGCGAGGATCGCCGTCAGCCGACGCGATTCCGTCGAGACGTCACGATAGCAGTACGCGACCGGCGGCAGGACGAGTGCGATCGCGAGCGGCGTCACGATCGGCGAGGACCCGCCGAACGTCGCGGCCAGCATTCGACGGGCGGTCGTATGGTTGCGATCGGGATCCGGCGACCCTTCGAACGTCTCGCCCTCGAAGCGGCCCACGAGGACCTCCGTCAGGTACTCGATCGTCAGGTCGGGCCCGAAGACCAACGCGCCGAGGAGCAGTCCGCCGAGCCCCGTCGCGATCGCAGCGACGAGGGCGCGATATCGCCTCGTCCTGAGCAGCCAGAGCCCCAGGACTGCCGGAAACAGCTTGACGAGCGCGGCGAGGGCGAACGCGACGCCGGCCCAGGTCGAGCGATCCGGCGGTCCGTCCGCTGACCCCGTGCGAACGGCGAACCGCTCGCGATCCAGCCAGTCGAGACCGAGTGCGATCGCGAGCGCCAGCCAGAGGTTCACCTGCCCCATCACGAGCTGGGACGCCGACCACGCCGAGAGCAGGGCGAACCCACCCACGAGCAGTCGGTCGGTGCGGGGGAGTGCGATCCCGCGCCGGCTGATCGCTCGCAAGAGCACCAGGGCGATGCCGAGCCCAGCGACCAGGTTCAGGACTGTCTGGAACGCGTAGGCGGCTGCCTCGCTCCCGAGCAGCGCGTGTGGGAGGAAGAGCACGACGACGATCGGCGGGTAGATGTAGTGATAATCGGGGAGCCCGGGCGGCGTCGTCGCGTAGAGGTCGCCACCCTCCAGCATCGCGGTCGCGGCGTGGAAGTAGACATCCGTGGCGAGGGAGAGTTGCTCGGGCTGGGTGAGCGCGAGTCCCCCACCGGAGTTGATTCCCGCGAGTATCCCCAGGACCAGCAGGGCGCGAGTCGAACGTCGAAACGCGTCCCGGGCAACAGTCACGGTCTGCTGTTCGTACGGCGGGGCGAAAGCGTTGCGGAGACGACTCCTCGACTGGGTGCGTGGGGCGCCATCGGTCACCAGGACACGGGAGGACAGGCCAGAACGCGCCGGACGGTTCGGCGATCCCGCCGGTTTTTATCCACGGGTTCCGAACGAAGGGACATGGCCGACGTGCTGGACAACAAGCGGGCCGCGACCCGTTTTCGGATCCTCGTCGAGATCGCCGAGCGCCAGCCGGCGGTCAGTCAGGGCGAGATCGCGGAGGCCGTCGGCGTCACCAGTCAGGCAGTCAGCGAGTACATCCGCGAACTGGTCGACGACGGTCTCGTCGAGATGGAGGGCCGCTCGCGCTACCGCGTGACGAAGGAGGGCGTCGACCTCCTCCTGCGAGACGCGACGGAGGTCCGCCGATTCGTCGACCACGTCACCGAAGACGTCCTCGGGAGCGTCCAGGAGGACGCCGCCATCGCGACCGACGACCTCGAGGAGGGCGAGACGGTGACGCTCTCGATGCGGGACGGGCTCTTCCACGCCTCGCCCGGGGAATCCGGCGAGGCCACGGGGATCACGACGACCGCCGCGGAGGCGGGCCAGGACGTGGGCGTGACCGGATTCGAGGGTGTCGTCGATCTGGAGCCGGGGAGCGTCACCGTCCTCCAGATCCCGCCGATCCGCTCCGGTGGCAGCCGCGTCGTCGACGACGAAGCGGTCGCGGCGGCAGTCGACGAGGCGGAACTCGTCGTCGCCGCTGGCGTCGAGGCGGTCGTCGCACTCCGTGACGCCGACGCAGAGCCCGCGGTGTCCTTCGCCGGCGGCGAGGTCGCCGCCGAGGCGGCGGGACGGGGACTCGACGTGCTCGTCGCGGCGACGACCGACGCCGTCGGACGAGTCACCGACGCGCTCCGGGACGCCGACGTCACCTACGAAGTCTCAGAAGCCCGGTGAACGGACCCTCGACAGGAGCCCGGACGAATCCACCTGCCATCGGGCGGAAACGTTTTGAGCACGGGCGTTCGATCCCAGTTTAATGACGTGGGGTTGTGGCATCGAAGGCTGTGCCGAGGTCTTCGACTCCGTCGAGGACGTGGTGGTCCACCAGACCAACGAGCACGAGCGCCACGAGTGCAAGGTCTGTGGCACCGTCGTTCCCGACGGGTACCTCGCCATCAAGCACGCCTTCGAGGAGCACACCCGCGCCGAGTACGTCCGCGCCTACGGCGCCAGCGCCGAGGAGGTCCGCGAGCGCGAGCAGATCCAGGACGAGGTCGAGGCGAAGGCGGACCTCCAGACGATCGTCGACCAGATCGACGAGGCGAAGATCTGAGGCACTCGCCCGCGGAGTCCGATCCCCGACTCAGTCCTCGCGTTTTCCGCCGACGCCAGTTGCCCCGCTCTCCCGTCGTGGCCGTCGACGAGTCAGCCCGCGAGCGTCGCCTGAGGAGCGACGTCGCCAGTCACCCGTCCGTCCTGGAACGCAGCAGGTGTCGCTCCAGAATGAGCGCAACCGCACAGAGTCCGAGCAGCAGGATCGTCGCGTCCTTGGAGTGGAGGTTCCAGGCCACGCCCACGTTCTCGGTGCTGAGCGGGAAGACGATCGGGATCCCTTTCGGCGTCGTCGCGTCGATGGCGAGCTGTGAGACGTAGCCGATCCCCACCGAACCCGCGACGTCACGGCCCCAGTAGCTCGCGATAGCGACGGCGATCCCCAGCGCGAGCGCGGAGTGGGTCATCCCCCGGTGCCCCAGCGGTGCGCCGTCTGGACCGGGGAAGAGGAGGTCGACATCCGCGAGAACCGCGCCGAGTGCGCCGACCGTCGGGCGGCTGAACGTGGCGGCGCCGAGGACGTACCCGACGAGGGCGTGGGTTCCGATCGCCATCGCGAGCCACGCGTGGTAGCTGCCGAAGAACTCCAGCGCCATGTACGGACGAACCGATCTGGCAGTAAAAAGGATTCTCGCCGTTCCCCGGTGCGAATCGAGGGGCCCACCACGTCGACGCGCGCTTGCGTGGGTGAGCAGAGCGTCAGCGAGGCGATCCTCGTCGGAGCTTGCTCCGACGCTGTCCTCGCGAGCGCAGCGAGCGAGGGCTCGTCGATCTTCGATCGACGATGTCGCGAGCCCCGAGCGGGCGAGCGGCCGAGCCAGCTAGCGCGGAGGGACGACCGAGCGCCAGCGAGGGAGGAGGCTGGGGAAGTTCGAGGATGTGGTTGCAAAAACGATGCACCCGCAACGAGGGAGCGCAGCGGCCGAGGAGCGCCTTTTTTTTTTTTTTGGAGATTTGGTCGAGGCGGGTTTCCGCTGCGAGCGAGAGCGCGTGAGGAAACCCGCCTCGACCAACGGTTTTAGAAAAGTGCCTGCTCCTCCTCTTTCAGAATCCGCGCGGGGCCGCCGACCTCCCAGACGGCGGTCTGGACGCCGCAGTCGGCGACTGCTTCCTCGACCTCGTCGACGTGTTCCTCCGTGGTGTTGACGTAGACGGAGGCGCCTGTGTCAGTCGAGAAGTAGACGGGGATGTCGTCCTCCTCTCGGAGTTCGCGGACGGCGGCGAAGATCTGCAGGGTCTTCGGCGACCAGTAGACCCAACCCTCGGGGCCGGTCATCGTCGTCGCGGCCAGCGAGAGGGAGTCGTGCTCGGCGAGTTCGAAGACGCGATCGAAGTCGTCCTTCCGGAGCGCGTCGCGGCACTCGGCGATCTGCTCGTGGATGTGGGCCATCCGCGCCTGGAACATGTGGCTCTCGACGGCCTCCTCGTGGGCGTCGTCGGTGTCCTTGTAGGAGGGAACCAGGCCGACGACGATCTTGTGATCCTCGGCGATTTCCGAATCGATCCGGTGGGAGCGACAGTCCTGGTCGTTGAGGCCGGCGCGGAGGTGGGAGTAGCCGCCAGTGACGGAGCGGGCGGCAGACGCCGAACCGCGGCGGGCGATGGCGGAGAGTTCACCCAGCGTGGCGTCGAGTTCGGCGGCCTCCGCGAGCGCCGTGGCGATCGCGGCGAAGCCAGAGGACGACGACCCGAGGCCGACGTTCGTCGGGAAGCTGTTCTCGCTCTCCATCCGGACGCCGTAGACTGCGTGCGGAGCGTCGGATCGCTCGCGCACCTCCTCGACGATCCGATCGAGGCGATCGCGTGCGCTGCCCTCGACCTCCTCCCCGTCGATGAGGTAGGTGTTGTCCTCGTTGTCCATCGAGAACTCCACCGTCGTCTTGGAGTGGCTCGGCGCGGTACAGACGCTGATCGAGTCGTGGTACGGGAGACGCTGCTGGGCGTCGCGCATCCCGTGGTACTTGACGATGCCCTGGATCGGGTGGGCGATGGCCGTGGCTTTCATGCCTTCAAGGCCGTCGGAATCGCGCTTAAAGCTGGTGGCTCGGGAAGCGCACACCATACCGTCCCCCGTCGGCGCCCGGTGCGATCGCGGCGTCGGGCCCTCGCAATCCGGTCCGGGAGACGATAGCCTGCACGCAGATGACCCCGCCTGGAAAGGAAGAGAATCCTACTCCGCGAGCAGGTCGTCGACGATCGATCGCTGGGCGCGCTGGAGGTGCTCGGCGACGGTCGAGTCGTCCAGATCGAGCGCGTCGGCGATTTCGGCAGTGGTCGTCTTCCGGGGAACCTCGAAGTAGCCGCGCTCGTGCGCCGCTCGCAATACAGTCTCCTGGCGCTCCGTCAGCGCGTCGAGCGGCGCACTGGCACCGTCGTAGGCGCCGAGCCGTTCGATCGTCGGCGTCGAGCCGGCGCGCTCGTACTCCCGGACCCGATCCGCGAGATCGGCGCGATCGCCCACGAGCGAGATCGCGAGACGGCCGTCCGCGATCGCGTGTTCGGTCGGTGCGACCCCGTGCTCGGCTGGCGAGTCGACCGCTGACGCGTCGGCGGCGGGGAGGAGTTTGCCGATCGAGGTCGCGGGCCCGTCGGCCGGCTCTCGGAGCCGTTCCCACCACGCGACGTAGGGGAGTGCTTGGAGTTCGTCGGCGGGGAGCGGCTCCTCGGTGACGACGTGGAGGATGCAGCCACCGCCCGAGCAGACCAGTTCCGAGAAGTCACGGAGCCCCGCCGACGTGCAACGCTCGTAGAGCGTTTCCATCCCGAGTTCCCCGAGCCGATCGAGCGGGATCGAGACGACGGCTTCGCTGAGGTCTGGCTCGTCGTCGAGTGGGCGGCCGGCGGTCGCTGGCGAGCGTTGGTGATTCGGTCGGTGCTCGGCTGCGGATCGGTGCTCGTCGTCGGATTGGTCCCCGTCCCCGGATTGGTTCCCGTCTGCGGATCGGTGCTCGTCCCCGGATCGACGCTCGTCTTCGGATCGGTGCTCGTTCTCCGATCGCGTTACGTTGCTCACGGTGTCACGGTCCACACGAGAGTCCCTCGGATTGGTGCCCAGTATACGGGGGACGTTTTTAAATAGTGGGGCGGGGCTGCTCGTCTGGGTGTCCGACGCCAGTCACCCGCCGCATTTCGACACGGTATGAACCATCCCAGCCAGTTGGGCGAAGCCGCTGGGGAGCGAGGACGCCACGGAACGAACGCAATGGCGATCGACACGGCAGACGCGACGACTGGCATCGACCCCTCGACCGTCGAACTACCTGACGCCCTTGGCGAACGGTTCCAGCGCGCGTTCGACCTCGACCGGCAGCCGACGAGCTACGGTGGGTGGGCGAGAGCGATCGCGGAGACCTTCGAGGCGGAGCGAGATCGATCCATCTCGACCGACGACCTCTGTGACACCGAGGCGTCGCCGCACACCGCGACGCTCGACGGCGAGACGACCCACTACGTCTGCGTGCAGGACCCGATCGTGGTCGGGCTGCTCGCCGACGACCCCGTGACCGTCGAGAGCACGCCCCCGACGAGCGACGAGACGGTGACGATCGAGTTCGACGGCGACGGAGTGACCGCCGTCGAGCCCGAGGGTTCACTCCTTTCGTTCGGCATTGCTGCAGACGTGCAGGCGCCACCGGAGATCACTCCCGAAGCGATGTACGGCCTCGTGTGTCCGTACGGCCACGCGTTCCCGGACGACGCGAGCTACGACGAGTGGGCTGGGGAGACCGACGCCGTCACCGACGTCCTCTCGGTGTCCGCCGGCGTCTCGGCGATGGCTGCGCTGGTCGAGGCCGCCGGAATGGAGGGATTCAAGTAACCACCGAGACGCTCACACCTGGCGGACGGCGGCCATTCCACACGCGCGGATCGACCGCGGCAACGCAGGACGCGTGCCGTCACAGCTATGCCACTCCGCCGAGCAAGCCGGACGTATGGACATTCTCGTCGACCAGCTCGGGTACGGCCCCGACGAAGCGAAACGCGTGATCCTGCAAGGGAACGCCGACGACGATCCCGGGGCGGTTCGGGTCGAAGACGCCCAGACTGGCGAGGTCGTCACGACCGCCGAGCCCGAGTACGCCGGGCACGTTCACGACTGGAAGGACTGGGAGTACTGGACGGCCGACGTCTCCGCAGTCGACGCCGAGGGCGAGTACGTCGTCAGCGTGACTCACCCGGAACGCACCGACGACATCGTCGCGCGATCCCGCCCGTTCGAGGTCGGCGACGATCTGTTCGTCCAGCGCGCGCTCTCCGACGTCGTCCGGTACTTCCGCGTCGAGCGGTGCACCGGCATCTACGACCGCTACGACCGCGAGGCGACGTTCGTCGGCGACCGCGAGGACCGCGTCGACGTCAGCGGTGGCTGGTACGACGCCTCGGGCGACGTCAGCAAGTACCTCTCCCACCTCAGCTACGCGAACTTCATGAACCCCCAGCAGATTCCACTCGTCGTCTGGAGTCTTCTGGACGCCCGCGACCGCCTCTCGACGGCGACGAACACCGGCCGGCTCGGCGGCGACGTCGACGAACGGGACGCGATCGGCTTCGACGCGCTGGAGGAGGCCTGCTTCGGCGCGGACTTCCTCGTACGCGCACAGGACGAAGCGGGCTACTTCTACATGACCGTTTTCGACACCTGGACCTCCGATCCCGAGGAGCGGGACGTCTGCGCTTACGAGGGAATGGAGGGAACCAAGACCGAGGACTACGAGGCGGGCTACCGGCAGGGCGGCGGCGTCGCGATCGCGGCGCTCGCCCGCGCCAGCCGGCTCGGTCACGCCGGCGAGTTTGGCCCGGAGACGTACTACGAATCGGCAGTCACGGGCTTCGACCATCTCGAAGCGAACAACGAGGCCTACCTCGACGACGGCGTCGAGAACGTCATCGACGACTACTGCGCACTGCTCGCCGCTACGGAACTCGCGGGGGCAGCGGCGGAACGCGGCGAGGCCGAGGCTGCCGACAGGTTCGCAGCCGCTGCCGCCGAGCGAGCGCGATCGCTCCTCGATCGCCAGACCGACGACGGCTGGTTCCACGCCGACGACGGCGATCGGCCCTTCTTCCACGCGTCCGACGAGGGGCTCCCGATCGTCGCGCTCGTCCGCTACCTCGACGTCGTGGTGGACGAGCAGCCGGGCGAGGCCCCGGCCGATGACGACCTCGCCGAGGAGATAGCCGACGCAATCACCCGCTACTGGGAGTGGGAGCTCGAACTCACCGACGACGTCGTCAACCCGTTCGGCTACGCCCGGCAGTACGCCCAGGCCGTCGACGAGGACGAACCCGCCGCGCGCTTCTTCTTCCCGCACGAGAACGAGTCTGGCTACTGGTGGCAGGGAGAGAACGCGCGACTCGCGTCGCTCGCCGCCGCCGCCCACTCGAGCCTCGCGGTCCTCGACGGCCCGGAGCTGACGGAATCGCTACCCGCGTTCGCCCGCGACCAGCTTTCCTGGATCCTCGGGCGGAACCCCTACGACACCTGCATGCTGGAGGGCATCGGGAACGACCCCGTCCCGTTCGTCCCCGGGGCCCCGAACACCGCCGGCGGCATCGTCAACGGGATCACCGCGGGCTTCGACGACGAGACCGATATCGCGTTCCGGCCGCCGGCCTACGCCGACGACCAGACAAACAACTGGCGCTGGACCGAGCAGTGGCTGCCACACGCCGCCTGGTTCCTCGTCGCGGGCAGCTGGGAGGCGGCGACGGAACCGGCGAACTGAGACCGCTCAGTCGCCGGGAATCGGTCGGGACGCACAGGACTGGCAGAGGCGGAAGACTCGTGACTCGATCACCTCGCCACAGTCGCGACACCGCCCGCGATCCGCCGCGGCGCCCTCGGCGAGCGCTTCGAACGGGCGGCCGCGTTCGCCGTCGTCGGTTTCGTGGACGTGCGACCGTGGCGGGCCTGGCTCGTGGTCGAGTCGGCGCGCGACACAGGTGAGGCTCACTGCGAGGACCAGAGCTGCGAGGGCAGGGACCAGCACGACATGTGCCGATTGTCGCCCGATCGCTGATAACGCTTCGTGGAAGGTAGTTTCCAGATTCTAAGGGTCCTTGGTTCGCTAGAACTGCGTCACTCCAGTGGATCAGGGCGTACGGAATACGTGCCGGGGTCAGACGCGAATCTCGAAGCGAGCCCCGCCGTCGTCGGCCGCCGTCGCCGACACGTCCCAGCCGTGTGCGTCCGCAATCTCCTCGACGATCGCCAGCCCGAAGCCCGTGCCATCCGGGTTCGTCGTCATGCCAGCCTCGAAGACGTCGGTGCGGTCGGCCGCCGGGATACCGGGGCCGTCGTCCTCCACGTAGAACCCGGCGTCGCCGTCGAGCGATCCGACCGTGATCGTGACGTCCTCACCGCCATGTTCGATCGCGTTCCGGAACAGGTTCTCGAGGAGCTGGCGCAACCGTTCGGGATCGGCCCGGATCGTCGGGTCGTCGGCGCTGACGAGCGTCGCCGCCGGGCCGTCGACGGTTCCCCAGCAGTCCTCGGCGAACGAGCCGATTGAAACGGACTCGATCTCGTCGAGGTCCTGGCCCTGGCGAGCGAGCGTCAGCAGGTCGTCGATGAGCGCCTCCATCCGCTCCAGCGCGTCGTCGATCGCGTCGAGGTGCTCGGCAGTCTCGGGGTGACCCCCGTCGCCCGAGTACCCGTCGTGCTCCAGCGACTCGACGGCGAGGTCCAGTCGCCCGTCGGCGACGTTGAGCGGGTTCCGGAGGTCGTGCGCGACGACGCTCGCGAACCGATCCAGCCGTTCCTTCTCGCGTTCGAGCGCGCGGCGAGACTCCTCGGCAGCGGTCACGTCCTCGATCGTGAGCATCGACCCGGCGGGGGCGTCCCCGGTGCCCATCTGGGTGCGGGTGATCCGGTAGTGAGCGATCCCGTCCTCGCGACGGATCGTCAGGATATCGTTCTCGCCAGCGATCACCTCCTGGACGGATGGCACGACCTCGCGGAGTGGGGTGCCGATCCCGCTGGCGAGGTCGGGAAAGAGATCGGCGGCCGCTCGATTGTACTCGCGGACGACGCCGTCGACGTCCAGCACGATCACCGGATCCTCGCTACTCCCCGCTATCTGGACCGCGCGGAACTCCTCGAAGTAGAGGTAGAGCACCCCGACCGCGAAGGCAGCGACGCCGAGTGGCTCGTAGGTCATGTCTAGCAGGCGCGGCGACAGGCGCCCGAGCACGTCGACCGCAAGCGGCAGGCCAGTGAGTCCGACGAGCAACGTCAGGGGCCGAGTGTCCTCGCCGACGGCGAGGAACCGCTCGAGGAGCATGAAGTAGCCGACCGTGGCGAGCGCGTAGGCCAGCCCCATCGCAACCCAGTGCAACGTCCCGTGGTGGATGGCGAGGTGCGTGAACGGCATCGAGGCCATCGTCGTCGAGAAGTAGAGGCCGTGCAGCGGATTCGAGAATTTGAGTGCGATCACACCGACGTACACTCCCACCGCGATCCAGCGAAAGTAGGGGTTCCGGTGGAGCGTTCGGCCAGTGTACGCCGAGCAGAAATACAGCCAGGCGCCGGTCGCAGCGAATCCGACAGCGAGTCCGGCCACGTAGAAGCCCGTCTGTAGCTCCCGCGTCGGCGCGACGAGAAAACCGACGTGGACCATCGCCCAGCCGCCACACAACACCAGCAGCGAGATCAGGCCCCGCCGCGTGTCGGCGTCGGAAATCGACGCGGCCTTCGGGATGCTTACCAGGCAGACCACGCCAGCGAGACCGAAGGCGACGACGTAGGCGAGAAAGGCGACGAAAGAGCCATCCAGACCCAGAAACTCCATACGAAAGTGACGGACGTTGTCCCCTTGAAGCTGCTGCCCAGTTCGTACGACAGGAGCGAGATCGAAGGGCCCACCTGCGGCAGAGAGACGGCTCCGGAACGCTCGTTACGTGCTGATAGCAGTCCAGAACTGCCACGACGACGGCTGCGGTAGGACGAGGTTACTCGTCCGTGTCCAGCCACTCCGCCGCCCAGTCCTCGATGGTGGCGAACATCGGCGCCAGCGACTGGCCCTTATCGGTCAGCGAGTAGTAGGTCGCCACGGGCGCGTCCTCCTCGAGGCGTCGCGTGACGAAATCCATCTCCTCGAGGTCGTCGAGCACGCGCGAGAGGGTGCGCGAGCTAGCGCCCGTTGATCGTTTCAGTACGTTGAATCGTTTCTCCGATTCCAGCAGGTCGTTCAGCACGATCAGTCGCCACTTCGAGCCGATCTGCTCGAAGGGTTCGACGAGGGAACACGGCCCCTGCTCGGTCGTCGTATCGGTTCGGGCTGCGGATTCGGCGGCGTCACCAGTCGTACCAGATGGCATCGATGGAACCTGGTGACGACTATGTCGCCGAGCGCATATATAGGTTCGCTCGCGAACCTGGTAGTGTAATGCAACCACTGTTGCACGGGACCGCCACCGCATCGCCGACGTCCGACGAGAGTGAACAGAATCGGGACGCCGCCAGGGTCGAGGTGACCGCCTGATGGTCTTCGAATCGGGACTCGAGGGCGACCTGCTGCTCCTCGCCCGGCTCCTGTTCGGCGCCGTACTCGCCTTCCAGGGAATGAACCACTTCCTGAACGCCGACCAGATGGCGGGATACGCCGGAATGAAGGGCGTCCCGCTCCCCGGCGTCGCAGTCGTCGGTACCGGACTGATCTTGCTCGGCGGGGGCCTGGGGATCGTCCTTGGCGTCTTCCCGACGATAGCAGCCGGCGCACTCGCAGTGTTCTTCCTCGTCACGACGCCGCTGATGCACGACTTCTGGGCCGTCGACGACGAGCAGGCCCAGGACGAGATGATTCAGTTCCTGAAGAACGCCGAGCTGTTCGGCGCGTCCGTCCTCTTCCTCGCGATCAGCGGGACCGAGTGGGCCTACTCGCTAGGGATCGGGCTGTAACCCGAACCGAGCCCGATACGACCGGCTGGATGCCCGAATCGACGCGTGCGGTCGGGCAGCGATGACCGACGCGCGAGGCGATCGGACGCGTCCCTACGCAACGAAACCATCCGGGACTGTTCGTCGCGTCCGAATCCACACCGGGCCGGACCGCGGGGATCGGCGACGGGACTGGGTTCCGTCGCCCGTCCGAACAGCCGACGACGCCAATTCCGGGCCGTGGGGCTCGTTGTGGTCCGAAACGGACCGGTCACGACTCACTCGCCGCCGTCTCGGACCCGGACTTCTCGGCGACGTTGGCACCGTACTCGCGTAGCAACTCGCAGGTCCGCTCGTCCTGTGGGCACGCGATCGCGTAGGTACGTGCGTTCTCGGCGTCGCCGGGATCGAGGTGATAGGCGACGCTCCCGTCGAGATCGTACTGGTCGAACCAGTCGAAGTACCGCTCGTAGTGCTCGTTCCTGACGGTGAGCGCGTCGGATCGCTCCGTGCCGGACGCGACGCCGTAGCCCCACTCGCCGTTGTAGGCGGGCTTGCCGAGGCGGTCGTGGGCGTCGGCGACGTGCCCGCGAATCCATCGCTCCGTTTCCTCGGGCGCGGCGTCCGGGTGTCCGCCGATCGCGTCGAGGTACGTGTGGAAGCTACACGCGTCGATGCCGGGGACGTCGTTGGTCTCGAGGTAGTCCATCCCGCCGCCGACCGGTAGCCAGTCGCTATCGCCCTCCGAAGCCCAGCTCGGGGGCGAAGCTTACGTCCCGAGACCACCCGATCCGACCAGTTGGTCGGGCGCTAGTTCCGAGACGAACGACGACAGTTCCTCGTACCACTCGAGACAGGCCGAACGGTTCTTCGGAAGCGCCTGCCCCTCGTTGATCAGCTCCCAGAGCAGGATCGACGGATCGTTCCGGTACTCGACGCCCGTAACGGTGTTCGTCCGCGTAAGGACCTGCTCGACGTACTCTTTGTAGAGCCGCTTGGCCTCGGCGTTTGTGTAGAACCGGTCGCGGTACTCGGCGAACTCACTCGTCATGGTCGGCCGACCCGGGGCGAGCGAGCCACCCTCCGGGATCGGGTCGCCAGTCGCCCACTGGACGTACTGGGCGATACCGTTCCCCTGGATCCGCCAGTGGTTCGCCAGCCACAGGATCCACCGCATGCCGTACTGCTTCGAGCGAGCGATCGCCCGATCGAGCAGCTCGAACGCCGCCTCATTCAACTCGCCGGGACGCGGTTGCAGGACGTACGGCTCGACGCGATCGGCGACGGGACCGCGCCCCGCACAGCCACAGTGCGTTCGCACGACGTCGACCCCGACGGAGTCCGCATCGGACAGCACCTCGGCGGCGACGGACTCGTTCTCGGTGAAGTAAAACGAGCTGTACTGTGCGCCGTTGAAGTACCACGGTGCGCCGTCGAGGTGGAACTGAGTGTCCGACACCGAGACGAACTCCTGTGGCCCGTCGTCGGCAGTAACGTCGTCGAGATCGGATGGGGCGGCGTCCGATCCGCTGGCACCGTCCTCGAGGCACCCGGCGAGCGTGCCGGCCGCCGTCAACGAACCCGCACGAAGCAGCTCACGCCGATGCCAGCCGTTCGCCATTGGGACTGGATTGCACGGTCCCGAGGTAAACGTCACGGCCGCCCCGGACCGACCATCACGGCGTCCGCCCCTCGCTCGGTTCCGAATCCATTTGACCGAGGATCCCGGATCGCCGTCCAGATGACCCTCCTCGACGAGCTCTCTGGGTTCGAGTTCGAGGAGGTCATGGTCGAGGTCTTTCGCCATCAGAGCTACAGCGACGTCGAGCAGGCGGAATTGATCGCCGACGAGGGCCGGGACGTGACGATGGTGGACGACCGCGACGTGGCTGCGGGCGAGGAACCGACCGCGGTCGTCGTCGAGTGCAAACACACCGACGTCGTCAGCCGCCCCGTCGTCCAGAAGACCCACTCCGCGGTCCACACGTACGACTACGACGGGCCGATCCGGGCGATGATCGCGACCACCGGCCGGTTTACGGCGCCCGCCCGGGAGTACGCGGAGCACGTGGCGGTCGATCCCGACGACGTCGACTTCGAATTGCTCGACGGCGCGGCCCTCCGCGAGCTGAGCGAGGAGATCCCAATCGACCTCTACAACGGCAAGATCGAGATCGTCTGCGACGAGGCGATCGCACCGCCGACCGATCGCGAGACGCTCGAGGGCTATCTGGAAGCAGCGGCCGCGGACGTACACAATCTCGACGAGTGGACGGTCGGCGCGACGCTGACCGCCGTCCGGTTCGAGCCAGTGCTCGTCGCCGAGACGGTCGTCGACGCGAACTTCGAGACCGACGTCGGCGTGATTCACGAAGTCGAGGAGTGCGAGCGATCGATCCTCGACGGACACGCCGTCGAGCCAGCGCGGCACAGTGACTCGGTCGCCGAGTTCGTGGAGACAGCGGAACCATCCCGAATCGCTCTCGACGACCACGCACTCGACGGCACCTTCGACCGTACCGACATCGAGCGCTTCGAGCACGACGAGCGGAGCTACCGCGAGTGGCTGGTCGCGGACCTCGCGGACCGCCACGAGACCACCGTCAGCTACACTGGAGACAACGGGATCGAGTACGAGCGGACCTGCAGGCCCGGCGACGCCGACGTCGACGTCGAGACGCTGGACCCAGTCTACCTGCCCCACGTCGCCGTCGCCACCTCGCTCGGAGAGTACGAGTACGAACTGGAGCTGTACGCCGCGGGCGGCAAGATGCTCGTCCGAGACGCCGAGTTCGAACGCTGCGTGCACTGCGAGGCGGGGCGAAAGGACGCCGGTCCCGGGGCGAGCGTCGACCAACGGGAGGCCCGGAGCCTCACCTACTGTGCGAACTGCGGCGCGATCGCCTGTCCCGATCACACGGAGACGGAGCGACTCGTCGGCGAACCGGTCTGTACCGGTTGTGCTGTCACGGGCCGCTTCGCCGGCGCGACGCGGTACTTCTACGACGTGACGAATCGCGAGACGTTCGCCGACGCGTACGCCGAGATGCCGCTCCACAGGAAGGTTCGCGAGAACGAGGCGCTGGTGGCGGTGCTGGCGCTGGTCACCTTCCTGCTCTGCGTGAGTGCGATCGGGATCCTCTGAGTCTGTCGATCGCACCGCGTTCGTCGGACTGGCGACCGGTCAGCACGAACGGACGACGAGTATCCTGATCGATATCCATCCAGGCGTGCAGTGCCACGACGTACCCAACGAGCCTCGACGCCAGCGACGATCTCGCCGTCCGGGACGAGGCTACGGCCATGCCGGTGCGGCGGGTCCCGTAATTAGCGATTCCACATATGAAGAATCCACCTGCAGATGCCGAATATTCCAGAAGTATTCACCCGCACTCAAGTGAAAGACCAAGTCAATAAGCCCTTAGAACAGGCAAAACTGCCAGTACACTTTTAGTGATCCATATACCTTGAACTACCATGATAGACTATGATGCGTGCCATTCACTCACAATCGAACGTGGCGGCCGCCCTCGCACGGTCGACGACGAACCACTGCTGCGCGAGGGAGGTGCCCGGCGATGAGTCTATTCGAGAAGATCGGACTCGGTGGCGGCGATTCCGAAGCGGAAAGCGACGCGGAGTCCAGCCGGGAAGTCGAGGACACCGGGCCGAACTTCATGCCCGAGAAGCAACGGGAACTCTACGTGAAAGCCTACGAGAACAAACTCGACCTGAGCGACAGCGGCACGTGTAGCGAGTGCGGCACGACCCTCAAGCCCGTCAAGGCCGACGAGTTGCTGGCCTCTTGCAAGAACGAGGACTGCGAGAACCACCTGAACGAGACGGAGATCAACGGCGCGAAGCGCTTCTACGATCGGAACGGGCACCCCGACGACCTCGACGGCGGGAAGGCCGCCGCGACCGACGGTGGCGACGGCGAACGCAACGCACTCGACGGCCTCAGAAACGCGATGGACGAGGAGTAGGTTACGGGACCGATACGAGCGCGACCGATCGATCGGTGCACGTACAGCGAACGAACGACTGGCTCGCGTCTCGGTGATTGCGGTACCTGAATCGTCGCGGTTTCGGCTACGGGGACGCCGTGGTGGCCTCCCGCAGTACATCCTGGAACAGACCGACCGTCGAGCAGCGGCGTTCGACTGCCTGTGCCACCGGGGTCGGGCCTCCGGTGACGCCGTCGATGGGGAAACCGTTTTGCCCCGCTACGGATTGGCACGAAGTAACACGTGTCACGAGGAGCCACCGACGACGGTATCAGCCTGCTCCAGGCAGTGACGATCGAGGTCGGGTTAATCGTCGGTGGTGCGCTGTTCAGCCTGACCGGGATCGCTGCCGGCATCGCCGGCCCGAGCGTCGTGCTCGCGTTCGCGGTCGCGTTCGCGATCGCCATCCTCGGTCTCGTGCCGACGGCGATGCTCGGTGCGACGTTCCCGACGACGGGCGGCAACTACCGCTACCCCGCCGCGCTCGTCTCACGCCCGCTGGCCTTCCTCTCGGCGTGGGGGCTGGGCATCAGCATGCTCACCGGCGGCCTGCCGCTGTACGCGCTGACGGCCGGCCAGTACCTCGACGCGGTGATGCCAGTCAGTCCGGTCGTCGTGGGATTTGCGGTCCTGACGCTATTCTTCCTCGTGAATCTGGTCGGCCTGAAGCCCGCGGCGACGCTGCAGGTCGCGCTGTTCGTCGGCCTGGTGGCGGCGATGGGGACGTTCGTCGCCTTCGGTGCGCCGACGGTGACCACCGGTAATCTCACACCGGCGTTCCCGAACGGCGCCATCGGTGCGGTCACCGCCGCTGGCGTCCTCTACTTCGTCTGTCTGGGCGCGAACTTCGTCGTCGACATCGGCGGCGAGATCCGCGACGCGACGGTGACGATCCCGCAGTCCTTCGCCGTCAGTGTCCCGATCGTCCTGTTGCTCTACGTCAGCATCGGCCTCGTCGCGGTCGGGAGCGTCGGCGCCGACGCGATGGCGGGGGAGACCCTCGCGGTGCCGGCCGAGACCTTCCTCTCGGGCCCGTTCCTGACACTGTTCGTCGTGGGCGGCGCGCTGTTCGCGATCGCGACGAGCGTCAATGCCGTGTACATGATCGCCCCGAAGTACCTCGAAGTGCTGGCCGAGGACGGACTGATGCCCACTGCCGTCTCGGCAACCAACGACCGCTACGACACCCCGCACTGGGCACTGACAGTCGTCTACGTCCTCTCGACTGCGGCGCTCGTCTCGCCACTCCCGATCGGCGACCTCGGCGCCCTCCTGGGGCTCGGCGGTGCGTTTCTCATCGTGCCCGTCATGCTCGCGGCGATCGTCGCCATCCGAACCCGTCCCGGAACCACGGATACCATCCCGCTCCCGGGCGGCGCGATCGCAGGAATGGCCGTCCTCGCCGTACCGCTCAACATCCTCTTGCTCGTCCTGCTGGCCAGCCAGTCGCCGCTGATCTTCGCCGCGTGGCTCGCCAGCCAGGCCGTCGGCGGGGCTTACTACCTCCTCTGGACGCGAACGACCGACCGAGCGACGAACGCACCCACACTCGACACATGACACGACCCAACGCAACTGGCGTCGTCGGCGCCGGCCTGATGGGCCGGGACATCGCTGGGCTGCTCGCCAACGGCGGGTTCCCGGTCACCCTCGTTGACGTCGACCCCGACGCACTCGCACTGGCCCGTGACTACCACGAGACGGAACTCGTCGACGCGCTCGCCGACGCGGGATTCGACCCCGATGGCGCCCGAGACACCGGTGACGACGAAGCCACCGGCGGAGCCCGAGACACCGGTGACGACGAAGCCACCGACGATAGCGTCGACGCGGGAGCAGGCCTCCTCGGCCACATCGAGTACGACACCGACCTCGCCGCACTCGGCGACTGCGAGTTCGTCGTGGAAGCCGTCCCCGAACGACTCGAACTGAAGCGAGACCTGCTGGCCGACCTCGAAACGGTCCTCGGTGACGACGCCGTGATTGGAACCAATACCTCCTCGCTCACGCCCGGCGAGATAGCGGCGGACGCCGCGGCGCCCGAACGCGTCGTGCTCTTTCACTTCGCCAACCCGGCGCTGGAACGCGATATCGTGGAAATCTCGGGCGACGACGCGACGGACCACGCGCTCTCGACGGCTACGGACGTCGCCGAGGCCATCGGCCGGACCCCGATCCTGCTCGACGCGGAGTACCGCGCGAACTGCCTGTCCCGGCTCTCGGCGAGCATCAAGTGCGCCGGCACCTGGGAACTGCTCGAGGCAGAGGCCGCGGCGATCGACCGCGGTGCGGCGGCGATCGGGTTCGACCGCGGCCCGATCGAGTTCGTCGACCTCATCGGCGTCGACGTGCACCTCGCGACCGTCGACAACCTCGGCGAGGCGTACGGCGATCGGTACGCGCCGCCGCCGGCGATCCGCGAGCGGATGGAGGCGATGGTCCAGGCGGGCGACTGTGGGAAGAAATCGGGGCGAGGGTTCTTCGAGTGGGACGGCGACGCGTGCCGGCTCCCCGAGGTCGACGAGCCACACGACGTGACGCCCGTCGTTGGAGCGCTCGTCAACGAGGCTCACCGGCTCGTCGAGGACGGCGTCGGCGACGAGGACACGATCGACGAGGTGCTGAGGCGGGGCTCCGGGGGCGAGATCGGGCCGTTCGACGTCGAGTCGATGCTCGGCCGCGAGTTCCTCCGCGAGGCGCTGGAAGAACGCTACGCCGAGACCGGCGCGGCGGTGTACGACCCGATCTTCTGAGGCGATCCGTCCGGCCGGCTGCTCCTCCATCGCGCCGTGATCAGGAGGTGCGGCTACTCCACCAGCACCGGCGGCGCGGCGTAGGGATCGACCTGCACGTCGAGCAGCGTCGGCACGTCCGCATCGAGCGACTCCTCGATGGCCGGCCCGACCCGGTCTGGATCGGTGATCCGCTCGCCAGCACAGCCGAAACCGCGGGCGACCTGCGCGTAGTCGACGCCGGCGTGGAAGTCCGTCGACTGGTCGACGTTGTACGTCCCGAGCTGGCTCATCTTCGAGGAGCCAAGCGACTCGTTGTTCGTCACGACGACGGTGATCGGGAGCTCCTCCCGGGCCGCAGTTTCGAGATCCGAGATGTGGTACCCGATGCCGCCGTCGCCGGAGAGCGCGACGACCGGTCGGTCCGGCAGCGCGGCCTGGACGCCCAGCGCCTGCGGAAGGCAGACGTTGATTCCGTCGCTCCCTCTCGCCTGCAGGTAGCCCAGCCCCGGCCGCTCGGTTTCGTAGAATGCGCCCGAGAAGAAACCCGGGAAACTCGTCGCGCTCACCAGCACCGCGTCCGCAGGCAAGCGTTCGTTCAGTTCGCCCACGACGCGCTGGGGTTTGATCGGCGTGGCGTCGCTCGTCAGATCGTCTGCGTGCTCCTCTCGCCACGCCCGGCGATCCTCGGCGAGGTCGTCGATCCGGTCGGTACGATCGGCATCCTCGTCCGTCGCACTGGTCGCCGCTCCCTCGGCGGCAGCTGTCAGCGCGGTTAGCGTCGCCCGGAGATCGGCACGGATTCCGACCATCGGCTCGTAGTTCCGGCCGAGCCACTCGGGGTCGAGATCGACGTGCACCACCGGCACGTCCTCGGGCACGAGCGTCCACCCGACCGACGTGAGTTCGCCGAAGCGGGTCCCGAGGCCGAGAACGAGATCTGCATCCTCGACGGCGTCGTTGGCTACCTGGCAGAAGCCCCAGCGTCCGACGACGCCGAGCGCGTACGGCGCGGTTTCGGCGACCGCACCCTTGCCGTTCATCGACGTGACGACCGAGACGTTCGCCGTCTCGGCGAAGTCGGCCAGCGCGTCGCTCGCACCGGCACGCAGGACGCCCTCCCCGGCGACGACGACCGGCCGCTCGGCGTCGGCGAGCAGTTCGACCACGTCGGCCACCGCCTCGTCGTCGGGTTCTGGCCGGGTCCGTGGATAGTCGGCCGCCACGTCGCCACGGGGGTTTCGATCCGTCTCCTCGGCCATCACGTCCTCGGGGAGGTTGACGTGGGCCGGTTCGGGAACGCCGGTCGTCGCCGCTCGCAGGGCCTGTTCGACGTGCTCGACGGCCCGCTCCGGCGTTTCGGCGTCCGCCGTCGTGCCGACGAACGGTTCGAGGATCGCCTCGTTGTCGCCGTCCTGTATGACGCCGTTGCCCCGCGTCGTGCGGTCGTTGCCACCGGTGAGCGCGAGCACGGGAGAGGAGGCACCGCTGGCCTCGCAGAGCCCGACGCCCATGTACGCCGCGCCAGGGCCGCTAACGCCGTCGACGACGCCGACCGTCCGGGCAGCACGGGCGTACCCGTCGGCCATGAGGGCGGCGCTCGCCTCGCTCCGCGCCAAGATATGTCGCAAGTCCGATGCGGCAAGACTCGCGTAGTAGGGATCCATCTGCTCGCAGGGGAACCCGAACACCGTCTCGATACCTGCCTGCTCGAATATCGCCGCGATTGCATCCGTCGTTCGCACCATTAGCACCGATCACCGTGGTGCGTGGGACCACAATGCATGTCAGAACGCTGCGCAGGCGGGGACAAAAACGCTCCCCCGGTCGGCGGGCGGACGCCGACCGGCGCCCGACGATCGTCGACCGACGCCTCGCAGGACCTCACTCCGCCGTGACGGCGTCCCCGAACTCGTACTCGACGCCGGTCAGCTCCTCGGAAACCGGCCACAGCCGACGCGCCAGGGCTTCGTCGTAGGACCGGTCGCTCGACGCCTGCACTTCGGGGGCGCCTCGCAGGTTGGCGATGCCGCCCGGGCCGACGTACTCGCCGCCGGTCAGCTCCGGGCTCGTCGCGGCGTAGAGCATCGGGAGCGCACCTCGCCGGGCGGACTGTGCGAAGAGCGCGTTCGCCGCCTGCATCCCCCAGAGTCGGAGTCGGGAGCCGCGGAGCTCCGGACCGCGTCGCTGGAGGTTGGTGTCGGCGTACCCCGGGTGGCAGGCGAGACTGGCGACGTCCGACCCGGCCGCGTCGAGCCGCCGGTCGAGTTCGTACGCGAAGAGCACGTTCGCGAGCTTGCTCTGGGCATACGCCGTCCACTCGCCGTACTCGTCCTCGAACTGCAGGTCGTCGAACTGAATCTCGCCGTTGGCGTGCAAGCCGCTGCTCTGGGTAACGACCCGGGTCTCCCCTTCAGTCGCGCGGAGCCGGTCGAGGAGCCCGCCGGTCAGTGCGAAGTGGCCGAGGTGGTTCACGCCGAACTGGTACTCGAACCCGTCGGCCGTCTCACGGCGCGGGATCGCCATGATCCCGGCGTTGTTGCACAGCACGTGCAGCTCGGTGTGGTCCGCTTCGAACCGCTCGACGAAGGACTGGACGGACTCGAGGTCGGCGAGATCGAGCCGTTCGACCGCGAGGCGGTCCGCGGGGACCGCGTCGGCGAGGTCGTCCCGGGCGCGTTCGCCGCGCTCGAGACTGCGACACGCCATCACGACGTCGGCGCCCTTCCTGGCGAACGCTCTCGTGGCGTGGTAGCCGAGCCCACTGTTCGCGCCGGTGACCACCACGGTGCGGCCGGACTGGTCGGGAACGTCGTCGAGCGACCACCCGTTCGCATCGAGCAACGGTAGCGCCATACGCACTCCTCGGGCGCTCGGCCCTTATGCGTTCGAGTGGACGCTGGTCGGGACACCGCTCTCAAGACGGGGAGTCGGTGTGGTGAGAGGCAAAAAAGGCCGGTGGGCAGATACCGGTACGTTCTGCGGAACTGCCCTCACACTCCGAGGGATTCACCTTTGCTCAGCACAGAAGCAGGTAGAACCAGTAGGGAAGCGTGACGATCCCTTGCTGCACGTCCTCGATCGACGCTCGCCCAGCAGTGTCACCCGTGAGCAGGATTCCGATCGGGGCCTCGTACTCGCTGCGGAATTCCCCAATCGCCGAGCGTGTCACCTCCCGGTCACCCGACCGATACGCCAGCCCCACCGGCACCGGCGTCCCGTCGACCTCGAAGACGAAGTCGACCTCACCCTCGCGTCCCTCCCAGTACTGCACCGACGGCGCCTCGTCGCGGCCCTGGATCGCCTCGATCCCGTAGGCGAAGCGCATCGTGTGGTCGAACGCCGTCACCCGGGCGAGATCCGTCTCGAGGTCGAAATCCGCAAGGACCGACCCCGCCGACCCGCCAGTGAGCGCGACCACGAGACCCGGATCACGGAGGAACAATCGCACGGAGCGCGGCCGTGCGTTGTCGTACTCGTTCACGCCCGTCAACAGATACAACGTCTCCAGCGCCGGCAGGTAGCTGTCGACGATCGTCCGCCGATCGACGTCGAACAGGTCCACCAGATCCTGGTACTTCAGCGACTCACCGCCGCGGTTCCGAGCGGCGAGCGCACAGAGGCGCTCCAGATCGCCGATCGTCTGGATCGACTCGAAGCCTGGGACCTCCTGGTAGAGCGCGTCGCGGACGTTCTCCCGGAGCATCGCGTAGTCGGCCGATTCGAGATCGCTCGCCGATTCCACGACGCCGTCCTGGGCGTAGCTGACGATGCCGCCCATCGCGAGGTAATCGACGAGCTGGGACTGGATCCGGCGCTCCTCGCCCTCGACTTGCTCGTACTTGCGCCGGAGCTCCGCGACGAACGGCTCGACGTCGCCGGTACGCAGCACTTCGGGCAGGCTGTGCTCGCCCTCGCGGAGCGACGTCGGGCTCACGCGCGTGTCGCCCTCTTCGAGATCAGGATACAGCGAGAAGACGTAGTCCCGGAACTTCTCGGGCAGGATCGGCTGGACGCCGTACTCGCTCTCGTCGATCCCCACGCGGTCGAGTTCTCGGTCTACCTGGACACCCGCACTCGCCGTGACCGCGACGTGTCGTCTCGGTGCGTCTTCGATCAGTTTGGCGACCGGCGTTCCCCAGCCCTCGATCGTCGTCTTGTTCGGGTGTTCGATCAGGTGCACGTCGTCGAGCAAGAGGAAGTGGGGTCGCTCCTCGTCGACAGCGGAGAGGACCCGGTTCTCGTAATAGCGGACCGCCCGGCGGAGCTGCTCGTCGGACTGGAGCTGGAAGAGCGGGTCGGCGTCGAAGGGCAGATAGCAGAACTGCTCGGGGGCGTCGCCTTGCTGGATTCGGTGCTGGACGAACTGCTTGAGCAGCGTCGTCTTCCCTGCTCCACGCCGTCCGGTGAGTCCGAGAATCGGCTGGTCCTCGAACTGACTACCCTCGTCGTCCGGGCGAGCGAGGTGGTAGAAGTCACTGCGCTGGCGTGCTGGGAGCGAGAACGCGTCCGCACCTCGCTCCCACCACGGGTTGTGTTCGTCGAGCGCCCGCACGAGCGAGTCGGCTGGGTCGACCGCCATCGGAGTACTGACGGATCAACGGGCGCCTCCCCAATGATTGTTTCGTCACGAATAGCGACACGCGAACGGCGTTTCTCACGGTAGATGCCGTACGTAGCGGCCGATTTTCGGGAGAGCGCCCGATAAAGAACACTTCAATGTATTTGTCTTTCTTATTACCACCTGCATGATGCACTATTACGGAGCCTTTTTCCCCACTTGCGCCAAAGTAGTGGCCGTACAAGACTCAAAAGCCGCACTATAATGTAGTTAATTAGACTCGGTCGGGGTCCCACTGTCGGAGAGGACCCGGGAGCAGGACGGGCGGTGCGATTACGGAGGAACTCATGGACACCACACACGCCGACATCGAGAGCGGAGAGCGACACGATATCGAGGTCGAACTCGTCAGCAGGCGGTCGATCGAAACCGAGCACGGGACGGTCAATCGGCTGCTCGTCACGGACCGTACGGCGACGCAGTTCTCGGTGCTCGTCGCGGAGGACAGCGAGCCGCTGCTGGATCTGAAGACAGGGGCGACACACCGGATCGCCGGGCTGCTGGGCGCAGACCCCCTCCCGGCGCTGCCGGAATCCGAGCAGGACTGTCCGGACTGCGGGGCGGTGCTCCGTCCGGGACGCCCTTTCGACGCAGTCGGACCGGCGGTCACACGTGCTGCGAGCGAGCTCGGGCTCGAGGAGGCCTTCGGCGTCGTCGACGCGAACGCGATCGTCCGTCGGGTCCGGGCGAACGAAGATCGCATCGACGACTGGCAGCCGATGCACACCGAGGAGCGGCTCGACCCGCCAGTGTACGTCTGCAGGGGCTGCCACCGACAGCTCACGAGGGCGGACGTCCGGCAGGCGCCAGGTCTCGAGAGCCACCCGGACGACGGCCAGTTCGGAGACAGCAACCACTGTGAAGCGAATCACAGTCACGCCGCACCGGAGACCGTCGGACTCGCCACCGGTGGCGCGAAAGACGTCACCAACTTCCGGGAGAACATCGCCAACGGCTACACGCCCAAACCCGGAGCGATCACGGACGAGGGACTGTTCTACGACTACCACTTCGAGACAGGTGAACGATCGAGCACCGACGCCCTGTTCGCGCCGCGATACGCCGCCGCGAGGAGCGACCACCCCATCACCGGCGAAACCGAGACGTTCCTCTCCGTCGGACTGGACTCGACGCTCTCCGTCGACGAGTTCGAACGCCCCCGCCTGGACCTGATCGCCGTCCTCGACGTCTCCGGCTCGATGAACAGCCCCTTCGACGAGTACTACTACGACCAGCAGGGCCGGCAACGAGAGACGCAGGCCGACGACGTCACGAAGCTCGATGCCGCCACGCAATCGCTCTGTGCGCTGACCACCCAGCTTCGGCCCTCCGACAGGCTGGGCATCGTCCTGTTCAACCAGCAGGCACACGTCGCCAAGCCGCTGCGAGACGTAGATTCGACCGACATGCCGGCGATCCGCCGCCACATCCGGAACGTATCGGCCGGCGGTGGCACGAATCTCGCCGACGGATTCGAAGCCGCGCGGAGCATGTTCGGTTCCCGGAACGGCCCCAACGTCGAGCAACGCGTCGTCTTCATGACGGACATGATGCCCAACACCGGCACCACCGACGAGAAGACACTCCAGCGGCGATTCGCCGACGCTGCCGTCGAGGGAATCCACACGACGTTCGTCGGGATGGGGCTCGACGAGAACGCCGACCTCGTAAAGACGCTCTCGGGCATCCGCGGCGCGAACCACTACTTCGTCCACTCCGCGGCCGAGTTCGAGCGCCGTCTGGGCGAGGAGTTCGATTACATGGTCACGCCGCTCGTGTACGACCTCTCGCTCGAGCTCGACGGCGACGGCTGTGAAGTCGCGGCCGTCCACCGCTCGCCTTCCGCGGAGGCGACGACCGGACAGCTGATCGACGTCGGGACGCTGTTCCCCTCCGCGAAGACCGACGGCGAGGCTCGAGGTGGGATCGTCCTCGTCCGGCTGGACCAGATGGATCCCGATGCCGACGTCGAGCTCGTCGCTACCTGGAGCGAACGCGACGGCGGGACCCACACGGAGCGTCGGAGCGTCGAGCTTCCCTCGGACTCGGTGTCCTTCGGTCACGATGGCGTCCGCAAGGCCGTCGCGCTAACCCGGTACGCCAGCGCGCTCCGCTCGTGGGCTCGAGACGTTCACGAAGGTGAACCGCCCGAAGCAGGTGTCGACGACTGGCAGCTGGAGAAGTTTCTCGGACGCCACGAGGAGATGTCGGTGCCACTCGTCGTCCCGGGCGAGCACGCAGACCGATTCCAGCAGCTTCGGGAGTACCTCGAGCAGGAGATGGTCGCCGTGGGCGACGAGGACCTCCAGCGCGAGATCGATCTCCTCGAGACGCTCGCTACGCACCCCGTCAGAATCAACGGCGAGGTGACCGAAGGATGACGGTCTTCGCGTTCGACCGCGACTGGACGGTCGACGTCAACGCACACCCCAGCAAGGATTCGGTTCCCCTCGAGTGGGTCCGGCTGCTCGCCGACGATCCGGACCACTCGGTCTACGCGATCGGGAACCGGATGCTCGAGGAGGAAGCAGGTATCCCCGGCGTCGTCGACGTCGTCCACAGGCACCCCGACGACTCCGAGCGCTGGCTCGGTGAGCCAACGGGCAACGGCCATCCCGAGAAACTGCCGACGCGGAAGGAACGCCTCTCGCTGATCGCCGACCTCCACCCAGCGGCCGAGAAGCTCGTGGTCGTCGACGATCTCGACCTGAGCTACGTCGAGGGGTGGACCCACTACTACCCCTGGGACTTCGTCCGCGCAGTGAACGCCGGGAACTGCCAGTCCGATCTTCCGGTGAGGGTGAACCCATGAAGGAAGCAGAGCTCGCCTACGGCAGTCGGATCTTCGTCCGGAGTCCCTCGGAACTGACCACCTTCCTCGAGCGACATCCGAACACCCCTGCGTTCGAAATCGAGTACGAGACGACCACGCCGAAGCCGGCGCTGGTAGCCGATATCGATCCGATCGACTCGACGCTGGATCGACCGGCCGCGGCCCCGGCTGTCGAGTGCTCCCCGGTCGACGGCCGTCGCGACTCGTTCACCGTCCGCATCGACGAGATCCACACCGTGGCTCTCGCCGATCCGCCTGCCCAGCAGTACGTGGCCGATGCCGAGACGATCGCCGAGGAAGCGCGGGGATTCCGCCGATTATCGACGAGCGATCCCCACGAGATCGACGTTGTCGACCTCCTGGCCCTCCTCGAGCAAGCAGCGCCAGGTAGCCGCGGACGGAAACGGATACTCGAAGCGCTCGAGGGGATCGCCTCGGAGCGCCCCAAGGACTGCGCTCCCGCCGTCCCAGTCATTCGTGAGATCCTCGGCGACGACGATACGACCGCCACGGCTGCCGCGCTGGCCGTGCTCCGACCGATCGGTGAGGAGCTGCCCGAAGAGATCGCTCCCGCCTTCGAAGCAGTGGGGTCGTACCTCGACGCGGAGGATCCGGGCGCTCGCTACGAAGCGACGCGGTGTATCGTCGCGATCGGCGAGGAATACCCGGCCGACATCGAACCCGCTGCCGAGGAGCTCGCGGCGATCTTCGAAAGAGGCGGTCGCAGTCGACGGTACGCCGTGTGGGGGTTGCGACTGATTGCCGGCGAGTCACCGAAAGCAGTCGAGCCGTTCGCACCGTCGCTACTCACGGCGGCGACGAACAGGGAGCTCTCGGATGAAATCCGGTTGAACGCGACGGCTGCACTCGGACGCGTGGTACACGAGTCGCCATCAGTTGGGGTCGACCACGTCGACGAGATTGCGACGCTCCTTGACGAGGACGCACAGCGACTCCGAAACAACGGCGTCGCACTCCTCGGCGATATCGCACTCATCCACACCGACGCCGTTCGCCCGTACGTCGACCAGCTGGTACCGCTGCTCATCGTCGACGAACGGTACGCACGGATCAACGCCAGCTGCGTGGTGGCACGGATCGCGGAGGACTACCCGGCGTCGGTCGAGCAATTGGTCGGCGAGTTCGTCGAGTTGCTCGACGACGATGATCCAACAGTCCGGGAGAACGCCTGCTGGGCACTGGGACACGTGCAGGCGGACACGGCAGCATCGTCCCTGCAACGCGTTGCAGGCAACGACGAGGAAGCCGACGTCCGTACCAGGGCGATGTGGGCACTCTCGGAGATCGAGGACTGCTGATGGCAGCCACCAAACCCATAGACGAACGGCGAAAGCATTGGGACGAACGCTGGAACCGCGTCGGTCCCTGATCAGCAACAGACACCCGAATCACAGATTTCCCCCAGTACAATGAGAATCGGATTGCTCTCCGACGTGCACGCGAACCTGCCGGCCCTCGAGGCTGTCCTCGACGACATGCCGGACGTGGACTCGATCGTCTGCGCCGGCGACGTGGTCGGATACAACCCGTGGCCTGCTGACTGCGTCGAGCGAATCAGGGACGTCGCTGCCGTCACCGTCCAAGGGAATCACGACAGGATGGTCGAGACACCCGTTCGGTACGCAGCGAACCAGATGGCCCACGCGGGCCTGCAGTACGCCCTCGATACGCTTTCGGAAGCACAACTCGAGTGGTTGCGCGAACTGCCAGCCTCCACGACGTTCGGGAACGGCGACTACCTGCTCGTTCACTCCCATCCCGAGCACCGCGGCAACTACGTCTACCCTGAGGACTTCGCCGAGCTGCGACCGTACCTCGAGGACTACGACGGCGTCGTCCTCGGCCACACGCACGTCCAGGGGAAGGCCCACGTCGACGGTCGCCTCGTCGTGAACCCCGGGAGCGTCGGGCAGCCTCGCGACGGCAACTCGAACGCCGCGTACGCCGTCCTGGACACCGAGGAAAACGACGCTGAACTGCATCGAGTGCACTACGACGTCGACCGAGTTCACCACGAGATCGCCGTCGAGGGATTACCAGCCGAATCGGGCGACCGATTGTTCCTCGGGAAGTGACGGGTGAGAGTCCGACCGAGAGAAAACACGACCGAAGATGATCCAGATAGTACCCGGCGATCTCGACGTGGCCGAGGAACGAATGGACGAAGCGGAGCTCCTTGAAGCGGTCCGCGATGAGCGAGGCGAGGAGTTCGTCCAGGAGCACCGACAGCAGATCCTCCTCGATGCCAGCAGGATGGGCATCGTCTGAAAGCGATGCGATCGATCGAGAGATCGGGCAACCGCTCACACCGCTTCGCGAACGTGCTGATCCCTGTCGCTGCGGCGCGCGACCTCACTCCGCGCTCGACAGGATTTCGAGGTCCCGTTCCACCGGCGCCTCGACCTTCGGACTCCGGCAATCCACCCGCAGTTGCTCGCGCTGCCACGCCTGCCCGCCCTTGCCTTGCCACACGCCGTACAGCGTCACTTTCGGGAGCTCCAGCACTCCGAAGAGGACCGTGAGGACGTAGAGGGCATTACAGATGTCGTCCCACGACGCCTCCGCCATCTCGGGGAGCGATCGCGGGACCTCCACGCGTTGGGCCAGCACCCTGTGTGACCGTGCTCGCTCGATGAAGTCACGGTCGTTACTGAATAGCAGGACCTCTTTCCGGTTGTCGTCCTGGTAGGCGTCGTACCCCTGGACGATATCCTCATCGCCTCGATCCGTCGTGACTTCGTCCGCGTAGCGGTGATCGCGGAGCAGCCGGTAGTAGTTCTCACCGAGGCGGCCCTCCCGTCGAGAGCCGGCGGGTTGGTTCCAGAGCGCACTGAACTCGCTGCCGAAGGCCGATTCGATCCGGCCAGTGTCAGATCGCTTGTGATCCCAATCGAGCTCGTCGCGGACACCCGTGGCGAGCGCGAACCCGTTAACCGTCGCCTCCGGCCCAGGGTACAGTTCGAGCACGTCAGCGATCCGCCACGGGAGAAGGTTCGTGTCGAACCCGGCGACGACCGGCTTGTGCCCCGCCGTCAGATCGGGGCTGCCGTACCGGTCGAGGAACGCCTCGATGTCGTCGCTGTTCGCAGGGTCGACCAACCCACCGGCCATGAGCCCGTTACAGTACGACCGGGGATCCGGGAGTTCGTCAGAGACGCCGGACCCGTACTCCCGTTCTACAGCGTGTCTCGCGTTGGCGTAATCGTCGTGATCAGCTGGAAAGTGGACCGTCGAACTCCCTGGATCGCCGAGTTCGATACGCAGTAGCTCCCCGACTTCGTCTGCCGGATGGCGAACTGCGATCTCGTCTTCTCCGGCATCGAACAATGCGTTCAGGAGGATCGTGAGTGGTCCGCGTTCGAGTTCCATCAGTATCCCTCCGTGAGATCGTAGAGTTGCGTCGCGGTGCGCGGAATCTCCGGGTACAGTCGCCCGAAGTAATTCTCCGTCGAAGAGATGTACAGGTAGTACACGTGATCGGCACCGTACCGCATCCCGGCCGCGAACGCGATCGC
This sequence comes from Salinarchaeum sp. Harcht-Bsk1, assembly GCF_000403645.1. Lineage (NCBI taxonomy): Archaea > Methanobacteriati > Methanobacteriota > Halobacteria > Halobacteriales > Natronoarchaeaceae > Salinarchaeum > Salinarchaeum sp. Harcht-Bsk1. The sequence continues at coordinate 2,658,012 of NC_021313.1, read as the reverse complement.
CGACATGAATTTCCGGCCTGGTGTGATGTCGACAGCGACCGCATCATCGTCCCCGGCTGCCTTCACGACTGATTGGACGTGTTCCTGAATCTCGCCGAACGCTATCTCGTCGTCGATTTCCGTTCTGAACACGGACGGAGAATCGCCACCGTAGGCTTCGACAGTCCGCTCCGCGAACGTCAGTGCCTCCTCGACTTCCGCCTCGATCGCGGGGAGAGAAAGTGCGTGGATCTCGTCGGGCACGAACCCGTTGTCACAGGCCGCTGTCAGGCTATTGACCACCGCCTCCACGTTCGTACTCGCGGTAGTCACCCACGTTCGAGTCATACGGTACGCGTTCACGCCAACCGACATTAACCATGGTGGCGGTTGGCAACAGAGAAACCTCGTTCGAAGCCTGGTTCGGCGTGACCGATCGACTTGGAGACGCCGCAGTTTGGGCAGAACGTTATTGGGACCATCACCCGTTTGTAATATAAATGAACGATCGGGAAGGGCCGACCGAGAGCTACGATGGAAGCGTCACGGTCCGGATCCTCGACGACGACACCGGGAAACGAGTCGAACGGTGTTCGTCTTACGTCGAGGCGATCGACATCGCGAAAGAACACCGATTCACGGACGCAGTGACCAAGATCGTAGACAAAGACGGTGACACGGTATTTTCCTCGACAGCCATGGACATCGACACGTGGGAGTCGATCTGGAAACAGGAGAAACTCCGCCAGGGCGTCGACGTCGAAGACTACGACTGTCCCTACGACAACGTCTCCTGTTTCGCCGAGGACCTCTGCGTCGAGTGCAAGATGGACAAAGTCCAGGACGACGTTCGCCAACTGGAGTGAACGTAGTTCAGTGCGGTCTTTCAGCCCCTGAAATAACACGGCCGAATGTCGAGGTGTCGGAGCGGGCGGAGGAACCCTCGCCACAATCCCCAAGTAGGTCGCCAGCGACTCACTGTCCATCCAATGGTTGGGGGATGCATCTGCTATAGTCCGTCCTACACTGCCCTTCGAGATCACGCCTTCAACTGGCTCGATACGAACACTGCAGAATCACCAGAGAGCGCAGTATTTCTCGAATCCAACGCCCACCAGCGCGACGCGATCGCTACCGCGTGGCGCGAGGAGCACGATGCACTTCGCCTGACCGTCACCGGAATCGCCGATTTCGCGCTCACGATTCACGAGCGACTGTACGGCCCGTATCCCGGAATCGAAACGCTCGAACGACGCCGCACGATCGAGCAAGCGCTCCACCGACTCGACGAGAACGACGTGCTTCGCGACGCCGGCCAGCACACGCCGTCGATTTCTGAGCTGTTGCGGGAGCTCGAAGCCGACGGCGTCCGAGACATCGCAACCCTCGAAGATCGACTCGATTCGAGTACCTGTACCCAGCACCAGCAAACGGTTCTCACCGAGGTGTTCGAAGGGTATCTGGAGCTTCGCGGACGCATCGCGCACCCAGAGTCGAAGACACAAAACGAGAAACTCGCCGCCGTCGCAGAGACCGACCAGTCTTTGAGGACTGTGCTGCCGCATCTCGATGCGATCGTCATCTCTAATCTCGAGGACCCGTCAGCGACCGAGCTCGCTGTCATCGAGCGGCTTGCGGAGGACTTCCCCGTCCGCGTCCTCATGCCGACCGTCACGCCGGAAGCACCGACGGCCGGTATCAGCACGGCCGTAGCTGACACGATCGCTGCGCTACGCGGCATGGGGTTCGAGGAGGAACGCGTCGAAGCAGCCGATCCGCTCCCGCTTCGAGACGTCACGACACGCCTGTACCAGCCAGTCGAGACGCCTGACGCCCCGCCCGCGGAGCTGTCCTGGCACGAAGCGCCGACACCGGATCGAGAAATCCGTCACGTCGCCCGGCGCATCCGCGAGGAACTCGCAACCACCGATCGGCAGCCAGACGACTTGCTCGTACTCGCTCCCGGGTTGCTCTCCTACCGGGATGGGATCGCGGACGTGTTCGACGCGTACGGCATCGATCACGCGTACAAGGTCAGCATCCTGCTCGAACGAACGTACGCCGGCCGCGCCGTCCTGGACGCCATCGAGTGCTGTGAGTACCCGCGCAGCGACCGCATCGCAGAACTGGCAACCAACCCGCTCGTCGACATCCCAGGGACGGACGCGGTCGAACTCGCGGACGTCCAGCGCCGCCTGTACACGACCGCGATCGACGCGTATGTCGACGAACTCGACGCGTCCGCTTCCGGCATCGATGCCTTCCTCGACCGCGTCGCCGCTGTTCGGGAGGCGGAGGCCGATGCTGTTGTCCCGGCAGTCCGCGAGTTGCTCGGGCATATCGGGCTCGAAAGTACGGTGGAGACGCTCGATGAGAATGCTGATTTCAACGCCGGGTACGAGGCCAGAGCCGTGCGTCGCGTCGACGCAATCCTGGAGTCCGTCCAGACCGTTTGCGAGGAATTCGATCCCGATGACCCGCTCGGCGAAGTCGGGACAGCACTCGAAGGTGTCCGCGTTCCGTCGCCAACCCAGGTGACTGCCGGGAACGTCGAAATCATCGGACTCCAGGACGCGCCGGGCGCGGATTTCGAGGAACTGTATGTGCTCGGTGCGACGGCACAGCACCTCTCCGGTAGCGAAACGCGCCCACGGTTCTTCCAAACTCTGGGCGAGCAACTCGGCGTGTTCGAACGCCATGCGCAACGAGACGTGGACCGGTACCGGTTCGGGACGCTCATCGGGAACGCACAGCGCGTCCACATCACGACACCAGAAACGACGATCGACGACGATCCGTTACTCGTCTCACCGTTCGTCGACGAACTCGCCCGCGTCACCGGCTTGGAACCGACTGGAACCCTTCACGACGAGCCACGCGCATCGAGAGAAGACCTGCAACGCGACATGGCCGGCGCACCTCCGGCAGCGCTAGAACCAGCCCTCGCAGCAGCTCGAGAGAACGGGCACGTCACCGACGCGTTCGTTGCAACTGCGACGCGCGGCGCGGAATGCGGCGCGCACCGCGGCGTCCAGGAACTCACCGCCCACGACGGGCAACTCACAACGGGATCGATAGAATCGCTGGACGGGAAGCTGACGCGCGCGCCGTACAGTTACAGTCGCCTCACGAAGTACGCCAAGTGCGGGTTCAAATACCTCCTCAGCACCGGGTGGGGTCTCGACGAGGAGGACGACATCGAACCAGGCATCGACCCGTTGACGCTCGGCTCGGTCGTCCACGAAACCGTCGAAACATTCTACCGCGACCTCCAAACCGAACCCGGCGACCCCGTCGACCTGACCGACCACGACCAGCATGATCTCGAGCAAGGCCTCCTCGCCGCGGCACGAGACGCCGTCGACGATGAAGACGTCTCGCTGCACGACGTGTTCGGCGAGAAAACCCTGCACGCACTGTTCAGCGGCCTGGCCTCCCCGACCGAAAACGAGTACTACTCCCCGCCGGGCAACGACAGCACCGACGACCCTTCCGGCACGTTCGCGCAGTTCCTCGACACGGAACTCGACTTCGCCGAAGACGGGCACCGACCCAGCTACTTCGAAGCAGAACTCGGCGACGACGACGGCGTGCAACTCCCGGACGGCCGCACCGTTCCAGTCGGCGGGATCGTCGACCGCGTCGACACCACGCCCGACGGACTCACCGTCTTCGACTACAAAGCATCCAGCGTCAACGGGGCACGACGACGAGAAAACCAGGCGCGCGACGGGATCGACTTCCAACTCCCAATCTACTCACTCGCCGCCCCGGAACTCGTCGACACCGACCTCACCCCGTCCGACGTCGCCGCACGGTACTACGTCATCAACGACAACCCGCAGGTCAAACCGCGGCGCAGCCTCGCCGACCGGTTCGACGACATCGACTACGACGCGTTCATCACCGACGTGATCCCGGACCGACTCGACGCGGTCACAGGAGCGATCGAGAATGGCGCGTTCCACCCGGCTGTCGTCGGTGAACGCACTGCACAGTGCTCCTACTGCGAGTTCAGCGACATTTGCGACGTTCGACACCACCGCCGATACGACGTGGTCGATCACGTCACCGACACCGGGCACCACGCGTACGTTCCCGCGGGCGCCGGCGCAGGGGACGTGCTGGACGAACTTCCTGGGGGTGACACCGATGCGTGAAGACGCTTCAGCGGACGAAGCGGACGTGTCACTCACCGACGAGCAGCAAGACGCGCTGAAACTCGACCGGAACATCGCAATCACGGCCGGCGCCGGCACCGGCAAAACAACGACGCTCAAAGAAAGGTACCGGGAGATCCTGGCATCCAACCCGGACATCGGGCCGCAAAACGTCCCGACGCTCACGTTCACGACCGACGCGACCAGCGAACTCCGCGACGAGATCCGGGACGTGATCGACGAGGAACTCGCCGACGCCACCGGCGACGAGTACGACCGGTGGCGGACCGCGAAAGACGATCTCGAAGACGCGTACATCCACACGATCCACGCGTTCTGCAGCCGCATCCTCCGCGAGTTCGCCGTCGAAGCCGACGTCCACCCCGAATTCGAAACGCTCGACGAAGGCGACGCAGACGACCTGCTGAGCGAGACCGTCACGGCCGTGCTCGACCAGTACGGCGTCGAAAACGGCCCGCCAGCGCCGGCCGGACGCCTCGCCCCACGCGACCAGAACGAGCAAACCCACACTGCGGAATGGCCGTGGGACACGCACGACGAGCTCGCCACGCTCACCCAACTGTACTCCCGATCGACACTGCACTCGGCGCTCACCAGCCTGTTCAGCGAACGCCCGGACAGCACCGAGTGGGCCGACCGGTGGGCCGACAGCACCGCCGAAGCATATCAAGCGTACTGCGCGGAGTTCATCGACGTCTCCATCCCGGTCACCGAGGCCGACCAGCTCATGGACAACCAAGACGCGCAAACCGCCATCGAAGAGATACGCCGCATCGCTGCGGAGGATCTCGACGTCCCGGCCGACGACAACGGGAGGGAACTCCTCGAGGACCTCGCCGGCATCCTCACCGAGACTCGCGCGCACACCGACGACGGAACCGCAGCCGACCGGCAACGATTCTTCCTCACCCTCGCCAACGGCGTCACGAGCAACGCCGGCACCCTGTACTCGAGATCCCACTACTACGCAGGCACCAAAGGGAACTGGCACGGGAACGGCCACGAAACCGAGCAAGACGCGCTTCAAGACGCGCTCGACAAACTCACCGCGCTCGTCGAACCCGAAGATCGGAATCTCGATCACGACCCCGCCGTCGAACGGAACGCTGCCAGGCAAGCCATCGCACTCGCCCGCGTCTTCCAGGTCACCCGCGCCGAGTACGAACGCCGGAAACGACGCCGCACCGCACTGGACTACTCCGACCTCATCACCGGCGCCATCGACTTCCTCGAAACCAACGACGACGCGCGCCGCACACTCCGTGAGGAGTTCGAGTACATCATGGTCGACGAAGTCCAGGACACCGACCCGCGGCAATGGCAGCTCATCAAACTGTTAAGCGGCGACGACCCTGACCGATTCGACGGGCAGAACGTGTTCCTCGTCGGCGACGAAAAACAGAGCATCTACCGGTTCCGCGATGCCGACGTCACGCAGTTCCGCGACGCCCGCACCACGCTCATCGACGACAACCCGGCCGGCGTCGACGGAGACCTCGAACTCACCGGGAACTTCCGCACCGTCGCACCCACCCTCGACACGATCAACGACCTGTTCGAGGAACTCCTCCAACCCGCCGGTCGGGAAGACGACAGCACCCACGAACCGTACGAAGCCGAGCCGCAACGCCTCACCGCCGAACGCCCGGACGGCCCCGACGTCGACGGCACCGTCGAGTACCTGGTCGTCCCCGACGACGAAGACGCAGACGCCGCGCTCGGCCTCGAGGACACGTGGTTCACGGACGACGAGTACCTCTCCCGCGCCGAACGCGAAGCCACGGCCGTCACCGCGCACCTCACGAACCTCTTCGCCGGCGACACCGAGGTGTACGGCCCGGACGCTGAGGAATACGTCACCGCGCAACCCGAGCACGTCGCACTCCTGTTCCGATCATCCCGCCGCCTCGACGCGTTCGAACGCGCACTCGACGCCGAGAACATCCCGTACACGAACCTCGCCGGCAGCGGCTTCTACGACACGCCGGAAGTCCGCCCACTCATCAACCTGCTCCGCGTGCTCGAAGACCCGCACGCCGACATCCCGCTGTACGGCGTCCTGCGCTCCCCGCTGTTCGGCTTCACCGACAACGAACTCGCCAACGCATACACCGCCGACACGGCACTGTGGAACGCTCTCGAAACCGCGACGCCCGAACTGCAAGCCGCCCGCGAGCAGATCCGCGAGTGGCGCACCGACGCCGGCACCGGCCCGGACCCGGCCGTCGGACAGTGGAGCGCCCTCATCTCCCGCGTCATCGACGACACCGCGTATCTCGTCAGCATCGGTGCCGACGACCGCCCGCAGCAAGCCGTCGCCAACGTCGAAAAATTCCGCCAACAACTCCGCAACTGGGAGGAAGGCAACGCCCGATCCGTCACCGCGCTCCTCAACCGAATCCAACGCGCCCGCGACGGCACCGACGACCCGAGCGAAGCAACCATCCCCGGCGACATCGACGGCGTCCAGCTCCGCACCATTCATTCCGCGAAAGGCCTCGAATTCCCGATCGTGATCGTTCCCGAGATCACCCGCGGATTCAACCACCAATCACGCATCACCAAAGCTCACTTCGAACGCATCAACGACGAGCCCCTCCTCGGATTGAAAGCACCGAGCATCGACACCGTGTTCGACGATACGAACTCCGCGATGTACACGCACGTCCGCGAACACTACCGCGACCGCGAACGCGCCGAGCAACGCCGCCTCCTCTACGTCGCCGCCACACGCGCCCGCGACCACCTCGTCCTCACCGGCACGCACAGCATCGACGACGATACGGAATCTGGATTATCCGACGCCGGCGACTGGGCCGACGCCAGTTCCTGGCAAGATTGGGTCCAACCCACGATGCTCGACATCCCGGACCTCGTCCCGCAACTCTCCCAGCACGACGCAATCACCGCCGACCTCGACGAAGGGCAGTACACGATCCGCCGCCCACCAGAACCCGGCGACTGGACCCCACCAGGCGGAGACGACGCCGTCCCAACCGACATCGAACTCCCCGAACCCGCCCGGCAACCCGCGAAACAACGCCTCTCAGCCTCCCAATTTCGCGACCAACTCGCAGACACCCAATCCCGCCCAGATCTCCTCCAGGAAGATGGCGGGGACGGAACCGGACCCGAGCACATCGACGCCGACCCCGCCATCAACAGTGCCACGCTCGGCACGATCGTCCACAAACTCTGCGAACTCACCCCGCCACGCGAGGACTGGCCAACCATCATTCGCCGCAGCGTCGACGATCCCGACGCACTCACCGAAACCGACATCAGCCTCATCGAGCGTCACGCTGACGCCGGACTCACCGCACTCGACGAGCTCGAAGCTATGCACGAGATCCGCTCTCGTCACGCCGAACTCACCGTCACGCTGGACCTGGACGCCGCCAAAGTCGTTGGCGACATCGATCACCTCTCCGTCACTGACACAGGTTACCTCGTCGCCGACTACAAAACAAGCGACCTCGACGGCGAATCCATCGCGAGCTACACCGAGCACTATCTACCACAGCTCCTCGCCTACGCCGGCGCACTCTTCCAGAACGATCCAGACGCCGAGCACGTCACCATCGCCCTCATCTTCACCGACACCGGCGACGTCCCTCACCGGACGGTAACACGGATAGACGTCGACGAACTGCTCGACTGGGCGAGCACGGAACTGTAACTACCACCGTGACCGCGTGAATATCAAAGTCGGTGCGGGGTGCGCGACAGTTCGCCGTCTTCGATAGTAATCGTGTCCACGCTCGGCTCGAGGTCAGCAGTCAACCGCTCCGTCGCCCCGTTACAAAACGCCGTGCACTGCCTGAACGTCGCCGCAGCTTCCTTGTGAATGTGACCGAGCGCCACGGCGTCGATCGAAATCGTACTTTCCGGCGTGAATGCCAGCGCACGTAGCGGGAAGTTTCGAGAGTCCGACGATCTCCTCACCGGGACGGTAGTCAATATGCGCGACGCCGAAGAACGGGAGCAGATGATGCTCGCAGAGACTGTAGATGGGGATCTCCGTCTTGACGACGAGTTCGTCGGCATCGGCCTCGAAGGTTCGAAGGTCGGGTTTGGCGGTTTCGCGCGTTCCCTCGGTCAGTGTCGCAAGTATTTCGGGACCCCGCCGTTCAAACGTCTCGGTTAGCGGGGCCTCGTTGGGTTCCTCCCCGATTGCCTCGAGCAGGAGTCTCGTCCCCCGCCGAGCCTTCTCGAGGTCGATTTCGCTGTCCTCCACTGGAACGGCCGTCGTCTCCTCGTAGTGAAACTGATTGTCTGTCATCCATGTCCCCGGTGCATCGTTCCACAGGTCGACGGTGATCGAGGTGATGGATATCGCGGAGCGGACGTCGTGGTACAAGCAGCGGCGAGCGCAAGCGTACGCGTTCCCGTTGGAGGCGTTAGAGCAGGGCGATGCGATCGGTGCAGCGGGCGAGTCACCTGCTGGGTCGGACGGACCGTCGACGGGGGTTGGCGACGGTGAGGAGCAACAGGGACTGGGTACCGTCGGTGAACCGGCGGTGGAGAGCGGTCAGGATGGTGTCAAACAGCTTGGGAGCGGGAGGAGGTATGGCCGCCCGATGAGGATGGTGGCGAGAAAGGCAGAGGGGGATTCGTTCAAGGGGTAAGCGGCGCCGGGAGTGACGTGGCGTAGACTGCGTGTCTCACCGGCTGTGGTTAGAATGGTTCCGTGGGTGTGCCTCAGCTTTTTTGTTCTGCCGCTGAATTGAGGGGATCATGTCATCAGGGGTCAGTGAAGAATCTGAATTTCTCTCCGGGTTTCGTGAAAGACGTCTTCGTTCTTACCAGAGTACGCCCGAGGATATCAACGCTCATTACAGCGACGAAGGGCAGATTCAGGCGGACTATCATAGACGGTTCGCGTTTGAACTGATCCAGAACGCCGACGATGCGATGTCGGACAGTGAAGGAACGAGGAAGGTCAGGTTCGAGTTGGACGGGGAGACGTTACTCGTCGCGAATACTGGGCGTCAGATCGATGAAGACGATGTGAAGGCCCTCTGCACGATGAGTTATACGACGAAAGAGGCGAGTAGCGACGCCGAACAGGAAGCTCCTATCGGTCACAAGGGTCGCGGATTCAGCTCCGTTCTCGATCTGACGAACCGACCGCAGGTGTTCTCGACTGGCGTTTCGTTTGAGTTCGATCGCGGTGATGCCCGAGACGCGATTCTCGACGCGGTTGAGGAACATGATGAGTGGTCGGAACCTGATATCGACGGCATTCCGCTGATGCGGCTTCCATTCCCGCCAGACGAGACGCCGCCTCGTGTCCAGGAATTACTGGAGCAGGAGTACAACACTGTATTTCGATTCGAGTTGAAGAGTTCCAGTATCCGGGAGGATACGATCACTGCTATTTCAGAACTCGATGAACACACCGCGGTGTTTCTCCAGAACCTCGAGGAGCTAGAACTCAGTCTCGACGGATCGACTGAAGAATGGCGAATCCAACGAGATGTGAAGCGAACCGAGAGCGTGCAAAGCGATCTGGAGTTCGTGACCGTCGAACATGAAGCCGAAACTCAGGAGTCGGCCAGTACGACATTCGCGTTGTTTTCGCGGCTGCGAATCCCGATCGGCAACAATACGGGTGGCATCGATGCGAATACTTGGGGGGAAGTCGATCACACGCGGATTGGTGTCGCACTTCGTGTTACTCGTGAATCCGATGGCATCCATCTAAAGCGGTTGCGTGAACGACCGTTTCTCCACGTATTCCTCCCAACTGAAGAGCGATGCCCGATACCGGTGCTTGCCAATGGGGCATTCTACACGAAGATTTCCAGAACCAGTGTCGACGTGACTGCCGGCGCAGAGAACTATAACGGATTCCTCGTTGAGCAAATCGCCGATTTACTGGCGACAGATGTCGTGGGGTACGCGAAGGAAACCGCCACCAGTGCCGGGGAAATCCTGGGGTGGCTCGATTTCACTCACCTTACTGAAGAATCTCGGAATGATGACGACTCACTGGAAGGGCGGTTTATCAACGCCGTGAAAACTGCGTTCGCCGATGTGGCATTTCTGCCGGCGTTTTCGGATGCAGATGGAGACGCTTCGTTACGTTCGATCCGGGAGGCAGTCATTCCCTATTACGCCGAGACCCGGCCGGATATCGCCGGGTACGTTGCGCGGATCCACGGTGCGACCCGATTGGAAGTCAGTGAAGTCGATAGCCAGGGGTATTTTCTCCAGACGAAATTGTTGACCCCAAGCCACGCACGGGTTTTGGATTCACTCGGTGCAGATACTCTTTCGGCTCGGGATATCCCTCTCGTGTTAGGGGCTGTGTCGGACTCGCGTTCTCCGCTGAACAAGTATCCGGAGCCTGTTGATGAATTGGCTGTCGACCCAATCCTGCAAGTGTTGATCTGGGTGTTCGAGACAATTAGCGATCAGGATGACGTGTTGAGCGAGTTCAAAGCTGCGTGCCAGGGTGCGTCGGTGTTCCCGGTTGGTCGACCAACTGAGGCGGGCATCGTCAGGCATGTTGCGCGTGACAGCGGCGGGGTTCGCGAGTTGTTCTTCCCGCCGCAGAACGATATTCCGGATGTTGATCTCCCGGGAATTGAATTCCTGAGTCCACCATTGTACCGTCCGAAGGCAAACGTTGATTCACGGACTCAAAGTAATCTCGTTACGGAGTTGAAACCCGCGTTAGAGTCGATATGGGGTGTCAATGAGTTCGAATTCGAAGAGGTTGCTCGAGCAGCATTGTTCCCTGTCCTGCCGAGTCCGCAGCAACTCGATGCTGATGACACGCCGCTTCGGAAGCGCAGTATTCTGGAACTCGTGTGGCGGCTTGCCGGCGAATCAGTAGATGCGGCTGCTCCATTACCGCATATCGAGCGAACCCAGACACTGCATCGGCTTTGTCTCCTCCCGGTGCCGACGAGAGACGGGGACTGGGAGCCTGCCTGTCGCGTGTACTTCGGATCGGATTGGCAGCCGGATGCGAGCGCGGCCACGCAGGTCGAACCGTTATTCGACGCGGCCGGCATCGAAGATGCTCACTACCTGGCGCCTCCCGACACATTCCCGGGGATCGAACACCCTGCAGACGTGGTGGATGAACCTGATATTGGGGAGGAGTCTGAGTTTGACGAGTGGCGGAATTTCTTCCAGTGGTTGGGGGTATCTCCGCATCTCCGGTTGAAGCCGTTTTTCGATCCGCAGACTCGACGTCGCCTGCGATCGACGATTGGTATTGAACGACCGGACGCCCGCTCGGAATTGGACGCGTTAGATGAGGACCTGTGGACGGAATACCAGCACCATCTCACGGAGTGCTTGGATCAGGCTGGTGGGCAGCGCGGGGAGTACGACTCGATCTACCAGATGCAAAGCATCGAATTCTTGAGTCAGTTCCTTGAGGCGGCAGGAAATGTTGAGAACACGGTGGAAGGAGAATCGGTATCCTCTAGCGTCGGCGAGCAACTTCTCAAGCACATTGGTGCGTGGTGGCGAGAGAGCTTCCAGAAATACCGGAATCCAGTGCTCGCCACACACGACGTACAATCATTTGGACGACGGAACCAGAATTGCCCTGCGGAGAGCGAAAAGCGTCGCGTTGGACTCAACTTGTGGCTGTGGCAACTGAAGAACGCTCGCTGGTGCCCGACGGAGCACGGTGTCCGACGGCCTGATGAAGCGTGGTTACCGACCGAGAGCGTCCACTCCCGGTTTCAGCTGAGCGGTAATTCGCTGTTGCCTGTGATTCCGAGTAACGTGGCAGAGCAAACGCGGGATGCAGCAGGGTTCTTCGACGCAGTCGGCGTTCGTCGGGAATTATCTCAGTCTACATTCCGGCCGCGCGATGCGCGGACGATCGTCGGGACGATTGCGAACACGTTCACCGATGCCGATGGGAATCTGACAGCCACCGCTGCGGTTGGGGACTCGCTTCGCCAGATCAAATCGGCGTACCGCTACACAAGTGAACTGCTGCCAGCCCTTCCTGATCAACAGCGAGACATCAAGGACGAAGACTGGCAAACGAGTCAGACAGGGCTGGAGGATGTCGGCGTCCTGTGCCGGTATCCCGATGGGGAGTTCGAGATCATTCGAGCGCAAGATGCGTACTTCGTTAGCGCCCCGGACGTTCTTGAGCAGATCCCGATCCCCAGCCTGCCGGTATTTGTGCTTCAGGAGACAGAAGCCGTCGGATTCGGGGTGCACTTCGGGATGCGTGATCTGGAGAGAGCTGCGGATTCGACACCACGGTTCCTCGATGAACGCCCCGCGGTGCGGGAACAGCTCATCCAGGAACTGAAACGAGCTGCACCGTACATCCTCTGCCGACTCGAAGCTGAGCGCCAGTCCCAGGAATTGATCACACGTGACCTAAACGGCTTGAGAGCATTCTGCACCGATTTGGAGATCGTCGACTCGATCGAGGTGGATTACGAGTTCCCAGGCGAGAACGTGGCGCCCGTGACTTCGAATCCCCCGTACTATCTTGACCGTCGTGATCGTGCTCGATCGGAACCCGCGATACCGATCGTCAGGGCTGCAGAAAACGACGACGAACAGTATCGATATTTAGCGCGGGCACTCTGTGGAGCGTTGAATGTCACGCAATTCGAAGGCGTCGTGACGATGCTCACCGCCACGGATGACAGTGACCGTCGAGATTATCTGCGTCTGGCCGGAGCACCGTCATCGATCGATGAGATCGAAAGCAAGCGACAAGCACTCCGTGAGGACACAGCGGAGCCCCTCGAGGCACCGATAGTGAATCCGAGCGACTACACCGATGAGGACGTGGAGTACAAGCCAGACAATTCCCCAGACCCGGCAAGAGAACCGATCAAAGACCGGACGCCTCAGCGGCAGGAACGCCCGATCTACGAACCAGGGGAATTGGCGATTGCCGGTGATCGAGAGACAATCATTGTTGAACCTGCCGAGGAGAACGGAGATGAGGACGACTATTCAGACACCAGGGAATCTCAAGGGGGCGGTAGCAACCCGGACATGAAATATCGCACTGTAGTCGACAAATTAGGGATGCAGATCACGATGGAGTATGAACGGGCGCGGCTCCGGGAAGAATTCGACTTCGAGAGCCGTGACACATCGCCCGAGGAGTACGTGTTCAAGGTCCATACAGAGCAGGCGATACAAGATGCTCGTAGGAGTGACTCTAATGCGGCACCCGTGATCAAGAAGCTGGTCGAAGAGGTCGGACTCCCGCTTCCCTACCCGGGATTCGACATCCTCACAGTGAATCCAGATACGGGGAAGGCTGATCGGTTAATCGAGTTGAAGTCCTCCGGGCACGATACGCGAACACCAGGGATCTCGTGGAACGAGTGGAAAACTGCCCGAACCAAAGACGTGAGCGACCGATTCTACCTATACATCGTTGGAAACCTGCGGAAGGACATCCGCTCCGACCCATATGTACGTGCTATTCGTAACCCGTTTGAATTACTCCGCCCCGAAACGGAGGAACACTCAGAGACGAAGCGAGAGGTGAAAGTCGACATCACGAACTTCCGGAAGCGAGGAGAAATCCAAGAAACGCCGCTCGCCGATGTGACCGAGACTGACTAGGGTTTACCCTCTAACCATGGCACTCCAGGCATTGAAACCCCTGGCCACGGATCAATAGGGCTAAGATATCCTGGGAGAGGGCTACGCGTTTCCCCAATTGAATAAACCAGTGTTGAAAGGCGCAGATGGGCGTCGAGGGCCAAGTGTACGAGCGTGATGATGCTGAGTGGTGAAGGTGGTATCCAAACAGTTAATCTTGGAAGACATCGGCAAGAGAGTTTTTGATAGACGGGTTTGATGGGCAAGTCATGTCGACTGCCGTGCTTCGGCCTCGCGGAGAGGGGATGCTCCGTGCGTGGGGAGAGATGATTGCGGAAGAACCAGCGGGGCCAGGCTACTCGTTCACCCCCAACCGGCAGCAGGTATTCCAGAATCGCCTGGAAGCATTTCTCGAAAACCCGTGTGAGGAAACACTTGAGGAGTTCTGGAGTGCCGACGCGGTCGATTCAGCGGACAATCCAGGCCAGGCAATCCTGCTGGCGGGGTTTGAAGACTATCAGGACTTCGCGTCATTCTTGGAAACGCTCGCGGCTGCCTCTGAGTACGATGCTGCCTGGGAGGACACGCTGACGTGGAAATGGGCGCTCTGGGAACTCTACTCCCGTAGTAATACAGATGAACCAGGGATTCTGACACGAGAAGCCTGTGAAGCGCTACGGTGGTTCGGAGTGGAGTGCAGTGGTGATTTCGCCGAACGGATGGACGTGTTGGAGGCGTTTCGAGAGACGTATTTCGACGTTGTTGGGCACGCGACGAAGGGAACAGAGCATGAAGCATCCGTCCGAGCGGAGATGGAACAGCTCTTCCATGCTTTTGCGACGTTAGATAGTGGTGATCTCTCAGCACAGCTGAAGGGCCCGTACAGCGAGTTTTACCGGGGACTGTACGGTGGCTCTGCAATGGACAGAGGGCGGCCTGACCCAGTTGAACTGGTCGACATCGGGCCGTTGGCGTATGCGTACGCCCATGGGAAGGTTAACGATGCGTACGACGAGCCCGACGTGTCCGGGTTCTTCGGCGGGTACTGGGAAAACTGGAAACGCGAATACTGTGACTACGTCGAGGAAACGATTCGTGACGAGTTTACGCTCGATGATCTCGAAGCAGAGGAGATTGAGCCGTTATTCAAGGCTTTGACCGACCGAGAAGCGACGAATCTCAATGCATCGGTGATCGAGTACCTCATGGGCGGGCAGTGGGGGCAGTACGTCTGGAACGATGTAGAGGAATACTTTACTTCGAATCCAGAAGAGGCCAGCGCCGTTCTCTCAGAGTTCTTCGACAGTTCGAAACCAGACGTCACACGGCTTCGACTCTTCCGCGAACATACGATCCACATCAAGGAAGAAGAGGGGCGTAGCCCCGGGTCGATCGAACGGATGGCGACGTCGCTCATGATGGTCTGTGAACCCGATGAGCAAATCGGACTCCCACCATCGAAGACAGCCGAGTTCGTTGAAGCGAAGACTACGTTAGATGACTACGAGTCCGGTTTTCGTCCGCGTCAGTACCGGTCGGTAGTGAACGCGCTGCGAACGTTCCGCGATGAAATCCAGAGTGCCGTCGAAGAGCTCGGTGGAGATCAATCCGTTTCGATGTTGGACGTCCACAATGTGATCTGGATGTACGAAGACAACGGCGAACCCTCGAACGACGAACTCCCGGCGTCCTATCGCGAGTGAAATACTATAGTACACATCTTCGGCGTAGACACAAAGGAGGATAGCACGGAGATCACGTCGACACCGCTTCGGTCGATCAGCCGAAATGTGACAAGGAGAAACGCTCCCGTGAGTGAGTTAGACCGGCATCTCGTCTAATCCGTCTGCCGGGTCGTGGAACAGCCGATCTAAGTCGGTCAGCTTCTCGACAGTGTCTTCGACGATCGTATTAGCGTTCTGGTCGGTGTCGACTTCCCAGCCGAAGTAGAGACGCTTCCAGTAATCCGAGCCGTGCTTGTTCTGTAGTACGTCTTTCACGTCGTCGGGGCCAGTGTACTTCTGGATATCTCGATTGGGGTGGTTGAGTCTGTTCCAGAACGTGCGGAGAGTCATCTCGTTCTCGGCGATGATGTCGGCAAGGCGATCCTGATTTGCTTGCACGAACGCGGCGCCGTCGTCGCTGACTGCGTGGACGTGGTGGGCGACGAAGAGTTCGTTGCGTGAATCGGCTTCGCCGTCATCCTCATCCCGGCCAAGCTCCGTTCTGACTTTCTCCCGCTGATGATGCGTAGACTCAGACTCATCTAGCTCATCTGCTATTTCCTTGAGATCCTGAGTGTTACTAGCTGACCCGCTTCCATGTTCATTGTTGGAACTCCGATTAGAGGAATGACGTTTCCGGCGGATGCGCCGTAACTGCGCCTTCACTTGATCTCGGCTGGGGTGTATTTACTGTCATGGTTCATAATGGTAGCAGAGTGCTAAAGTGCTTGCCCATATTTCACCAGAATCGCCAGTCTGCGTCGTGATCGATTCGTCAGTTCGCTGCGAAGATTTCGCGATCATGGTCGACCACGACGACCGAAACCGCACGAAAGTGAAAGGACGAGAGTGCTCCGACAGGGATTCGAACCCGAGGTGAGACGGTCGACCTCGCGACGCTCGGTCGCTGCGACTCGCGAGCTTCGAATCCCTTCTGGAGCATCCGCTCCTCACGTACGTTCGTCGCAGGATGCTCCGACAGGGATTCGAACCCTGGTCATTGCCGTGAGAGGGCAATATGATTGGCCGGACTACACCATCGGAGCGTGCACTTCCGGGTAACCGAGAGTGCAGTTTAACAGTTGCGTTTCCACCCGCCCGCGGCACGGCGTGACGTACGACGCCTACTCGGCGTCGTCGAACGGCGAACTCGCTGCTTCCGGTTCGTGGCCGGCGAGCGCGATGATGTTCTCGCGGCCGACCTGGATCTTCTTGATGCGGCCATCCTCCTCCATCTCGGAGAGGAGCATGCTGACCTTCGACTTCGACCAGTCGGTCTCCTCGACGATCGCCGTCTGTTTCATCCGACCGCCACCGTCCTCCAGGAGCTGCTGCACCCGGCGGTCGTCGGAGATCGGTTCCTCGGGGACGGCTGCGGGATCGGCAGTCGCCGAAGGGGCAGCGTCCTCCGCGCCCTCCTCGACGGTGTCGGCCTCGGTGGGCGTCGCCGGAGCCTCGGCTGCAGCCGACGCGGTCGATTCCTCGCGTCGCGGGATGCCGCCGTACCGGGTGATCGCGAGCAGCGTGACGAGCAAGAGCCCGATCACGCCGCCGCCGAGGAGCCACAGCATGCTGGCGCCGTCGTCGCCGCTCCCGCTGGCAACGGGCTGGGGAATCTGGAAGACGGCGCGTGGATGCCGATCGGCGAACTGGTGCTCGCCGGTCCACGTAACCGAGCGACTGTCGGCAAGCGTGGCGTTCGATGGCGAACCGTCGGGATGGACCGAGGTGAACTCGACGCCCTCGCCAGCGACGAAAATCAGCGATTGGGTCTCGCCGAGATAGAGACCGCCTTCGAACACGTCGCCGACGACGACCTCCTCGCCGCTCACGCGACCGAAGTTCGTCCACTCGAAGGCCAACTCGACGTACCCCTCCTCCTGCGTCGGCGTCTGGGCGATCCCGGCGTCGCGGGAGACGTTCCTCGCAGTCATCGGCCGACCGGTCAACTCGCTCGCGTGAGCCGTCAGGGAGGCGGACCGGTTCTGGAACTCCCGATAGAGGTCGGTCTCTTCCGTCCGAAACCGATCGGCGTACCGTTCGAACGCGGAGCGCTCGTCGTCGGTCTCGATCGGCCGTTCGTAGCGGAACACCCAGCGAGCGTCGCCGTCGCTTCGCACCCGGACCCGGAACGTCGATCGCTCGAACTGCTGCTGGGCGGTCGCGAGGAACTGGTCGCGCTGTTGTGGCAGCCAACGCAGCGGGGCGAGGAGCGTGCTGGTGCCCACAGCCTGCTCTTCCTGGGAGATCGCAGTGTGCGTCGAACCGATCGATTCGACAGCGCCACCGACGCCGGAATCCGCGTCGACGATCCCGGCGGCAGCGGGCACCGTGGCGCCGACCAGTCCGACCGAGAGGATCGCGAGTACCAGGATCCACTCGGGCCGGTCCATGCTGACTAGAGTGTCATGTGGGGTGCTGATAGGCTTTGCGACGACGACGATAT
This sequence comes from Salinarchaeum sp. Harcht-Bsk1, assembly GCF_000403645.1. Classification (NCBI taxonomy): domain Archaea; kingdom Methanobacteriati; phylum Methanobacteriota; class Halobacteria; order Halobacteriales; family Natronoarchaeaceae; genus Salinarchaeum; species Salinarchaeum sp. Harcht-Bsk1. Next base: position 2,640,121 of record NC_021313.1, on the reverse strand, counting down.
CTCCAGCGACGATCCCCGACCGGGGCTGGCGATTCGACCAGGGATCCAGGAGCGCTCAGCGACCGAATCCCGTCGCTGGCCGTCGATCGGGCGTCCGGATCGGTACGGAGACCGGCAGACACAAACCCCACAGGGACGAACGAGGATCGTGATCAGCAACGTCGCCGCCGAGGTCCAGGCGTTCACGAGCAACGCGTTTCTCGTGGAGGGGGAGCGGCGCGTCCTCGTCGACACGGGCGCCGGGTTCGACGTTGTGTCGGTGATCGATGCCCACGGCGGCGACCTCGACGCGGTGGTGCTCACCCACACGCATCCCGACCACATTGGCAACGCTGCCGACCTGCGGAACGCGTACGACGTCCCTATCTACGGATACGATACGAACCACGACGCCGTCGACGAACCGCTCGCAGACGGCGACGTCCTCCAGCTCGGCGACCACGAGTACGAGGTGCTCCACACGCCCGGTCACGCCGAGGACCACTGCTGTTTCTACGCAGACGCGACGGGCGTGCTCTTCGCGGGCGACCTCGTCTTCCAGAACGGCGGCTACGGCCGGACGGACCTCCCCGGCGCCGATCGTCGGACGCTGCTGGAGTCGATCGAGTCCGTCCTCGACGTCATCGACGAGGATCTCCGCGAACTCCACACCGGTCACGGCCCGAGCGTCACGGAGGACGCATTCCAGCACGTCGAACTTGCAGCCCGGTCGGCGCGGGCGCGCTGAACGCCGCTCAATCCTGCTGCAGGCCTGTCCTGCCGAAGGAGACGTTTCAGTTCGATTCTGGAAGATCCTCGGGCCGGCGGAGGCCGTAGTACCCCGGCTCGTCGTCGCTCCGGGGATCCGCGACGACGAGGTCCTCCGCGTTCGTCATGATCCAGGGAATCGCCCAGTCCAGCAGGACGTCCTCGGTCTCGGGCTCCAGCCCCGCGTCCGGATCGAGGTCCTGGAGCAGTCGTGCGATCTCGTAGACGGTATAGCACTGGTCCGGTTCGAGGAGCTCCGCGGGCTCGTAGAAGTCACAGGGGTACAGTCCGTCGAAGGCCGACTTCGGTTCGGGCATGGCGACGGCTAGGGCGAGGTGCCCGGTAAACCGACCGATCCGGACCGACCTCGGAGGCGTGCGGATCCGATCCGACCTTGTTGTCGATTCTCACTTCGGTTGAGACGACGGGCTCCAAGAGGGTCGAAATGGAAAGAAGTCGTGGGATCGAACCGCACGAGCCGGCGGGGAGGTCGTTACTCGAACAGCGAGACGGCGTCGTCGTACTGGCTCGCGACGTTGTCCCAGTCGACGACCTCGAAGAAGTTGTCGACGAAGTCGCCGCGGGCCGGACCGTAGTCGTGGTAGTAGGAGTGCTCCCAGACGTCCAGGGCGAGGACGGGGTGGGAGCCCCAGAGCGCGCCCTGGTCGTGCTTGTCGACGACGAGGTTGCGCAGCTGCTTGGCGACGGGATCGTATACGAGGAGGGCCCAGCCGCCGGCGGCGGAAGCCGCGGCCTCGAACTCGCCCTTCCAGGCCTCGTAAGAGCCGAAGTCCTCCTCGATGCGCTCGCGGAGGTCGCCGTCGGGTTCGCCGCCGCCGTTGGGGTCCATGTTCTCCCAGAACAGCGTGTGGAGGTAGTGGCCACAGCCGTTGTGGGTGACGTTGCGGATCGCGGCCGCGGAGCTACCGAAGTCACCCTCCGAGCGGTTCTCGGTGAGGGTCTCCTCGGCGCTGTCGAGGCCGTTCACGTAGCCCTGGTGGTGGGTGTCGTGATGCCAGGTGACGACCTGCTCGGAGATGTGTGGTTCGAGCGCGTCGTAGTCATACGGCAGTGGCGGCAGTTCGGGGTTGGATCGTTCGGGCATGGAAACGTAGCCTCCAAATCTAACGTCTTTCGGAGTGGTGTTAAAGGTTTAGATGCCCCGAACGAAACGCCGCCGTCGAAGGACTCCGTTACTCCCGCGGACCCGGTACTGGGCTGGGCGTGCGACCGCATTCGAGGGATGGCTACAAGGCCGTCGCCGACGACGATTCGGCCATGACAGTCGTGGCATTCCTCTCGGTCGCACCGGTGAGGGAAGGGAGCATGGCCGCCGACGTGGCCGACGCCGTCGACGCGCTGGAAGCCTTCGACGTCGAGTACGAGACCACGCCGATGGGAACCGTCGTCGAGACCGACGACGTCGGCGAACTGATGGACGCGGTCGAGGCAGCCCACCGCGCGGTCGACGCCGACCGGGTGAGCACGTTCCTGAAGATCGACGACAAGCGCACGGCCACGAGCTCCGCCGCGGACAAGGTCGAGCGCGTCGAAGCGCACCTCGGCCGGGAAGCTCGTTCCGGCAGCGAGTAGGATCCGATCGGTCGGGGCTGCCTGGCAGACCCCATCGTGGATCACCGCGGCACTAACACTCACGTCACTGGACGTTGGATCCCCGCGCATGGACTTTGGCTACCACAACGCGTCCTTCGAGTACGCAGACGATCCCGAGAGCCGATCGCTCGTCGACTCGCTCGTCGACCGCGCGCAACTCGTCGAAGACGCCGGCTTTACCTGGTTCTCGCTGATGGACCACTTCTGGCAGCTCCAGTGGAGCGGCCACCTCGACGAGGACTTCGTGGAGTGTTACTCGGGGCTCTCCGCGCTCGCGACCGCCACCGACGACATCGACCTCAGCGCGCTCGTCACCTGCATCCACTACCGCAACCCGGCGTACCTCGCGAAGGTCGTCGCTTCGCTCGACCAGCTCTCGGAAGGTCGCGCGATCCTCGGCATCGGTGCGGGCTGGTACGAGGACGAGTACGACGCGATCGGCGTCCCCTTCGAGGACCCGGCAAAGCGCATCCGCGAGCTTCGCGACGTCATCAAGCTCTGCCAGACCGCCTGGGACGAGGACTCGCCGGTCAACTACGAGGGCCAGTACCACGACCTCGACGACCTGATCCTGGAGCCCAAGCCCGACGACGTACCGATCCTCGTCGGCGGTGGCGGCGAACAGCTCACCCTGCGCGTGACCGCCGAGTACGCCGACATGTGGAACATCCCCGGTTCCGACCCCGAGACCTACGAACACAAGCTCGGCGTCCTCAAAGAGCACTGTGAAAACGCCGGCCGGGATTACGACGAGATCACCAAGACCGCGACGATCACGACGATGATCCGGGACACGACCGAGGAGGCCCACGAGGCCTACGAGGACCACCTCGAAGCGTCGAAGGCCGGCCCGGCCGACCGCGACGAGTTCCGCGGACTCGTCGGCACGCCCGAAGAGGTCGCGGAAGGCGTCGAGACCTACCAGGATCTTGGCATCGACAGCTTCCAGATCCAGGTGCCCAAGAACGAGCGCGAGACGACGGTCCGGTTCATCGACGAGGTCGCGCCGCAGTTCTGAACGGGAACTGTCGTACCGTCGCGGGACAGAGATCGTCGGCTGCCGCGGCGAGGGGCCGATATCGTCGGCTGCCGCGGCGACGGCTCGTACACACACACACGCAACCCTTTATTCGATCACCGGCCCAGCCACGAGTATGGAGAGTCTCAATCGGACGGCCCTCGAACTCGTCGACGAGGCACTCGAGTTCGCAGGGGAGCTGGACATCGGCGCCCACGAACTCGACAACGAGGCGACGGTGCTGGACTTCGGCGTCGAGTTCTCGGGCGGCATCGAGGCAGGCCTGCTGCTCGCGGAGATTCAATCGGCCGGGCTCGCGACGGTCCAGTCCCACGTCGACGAGGTCGGTGGCGCGCCGATCCCCCACGTCGAACTGACGAGCGACCAGCCCGGACTCGCGCTGCTGGGGGCCCAGAAGACGGGCTGGGAGGTATCCGTCGACGACTACGAGGCCCTGGGCAGCGGTCCCGCACGCGCGCTCGTTGCCGAGGAGACGATCTTCGACCGCCTGGGGTACACCGACGTCTTCGAGTTCGCCGTGCTCGCCCTCGAGAGCGACGAACTCCCCACGGAGGCCGTCGCCGAGCACGTCGCTGATCTCGCGGACGTCGAGCCTGGCGCGGTCTTCCTCCCGACGTACCCGACGGCCAGCCTCGTGGGGAGCGTGACCGTCGCGGCCCGCGCTCCGGAGCTGGCGGCCTTCCGACTCGCCGAACTGGGATACGATCCGACGAAACTCGTCTCCGTCAGCGGCGCCGCACCTGTCGCCCCGATCGCCGGCGACGAGGAGACCGCACTCGCACGGACGAACGACGCGCTCGCCTACGGCGGGCAGGTCCACCTCGTCGTCGAGGAGGACTTCGATCGCTTCGAAGAACTCCCCTCCACCGCCGGCGAGGAGTACGGCCAGCCGTTCTACGAGATCTTCGAAGCCGCGGACTGGGACTTCTACGACCTCCCAGCGGACGTGTTCGCGCCCGCGCAGGTCACCGTCGACGTCGTCGGCGGGCCGACGTACGCCCTCGGCGAACGGGACGAGGACCTGCTCGTCGAGAGTTTCGAACTGTAACCTCGAGGACCACCGCCCCGATTCGAGCAGAGCCACCGATGCGCTTCAAGACCGTTCCCCCCGCACCGCCCGAGAACGTGCCCGCAGCGGAGGCGCTGCGGACCGTCCGCGACGCGCTCCCGCTGGTCCCCCGGAGCCAGGACGACTGCTGTGGGCGACTGGTCGATCGGGTGGCGTGGATCGAGGAGCGCGACGTCGCGACGGAGTGGATCGGCTTTCTGCGCGCGCTCGGCCTCGCCGAGCGAAGCGACGCGGGATACAGCCGCGTGCGTGACGACGTCGACACCGACGCGCTCGCGACTCGATTTCGGGCCAACGTCGTCGGAGTGGGGGCAACGATCGACGCCCTCGAAGCCCAGGAGGAGCCCCAGACCGCCGGGGAGGTCTTCGAGGCGATCGAATCGACCGTCCCCGAGTGGGAACGCCGGCGGAGCGACACGTGGCACGAGGAGTGGAACGATCACACCGAACGGTTGCTCGCGTGGGCGACGGCACTGGAGATCGCAACGGCCGTCGACGACGGCTATCGACTGAGCGCATCGGGAGGTTGAAACTTCGGTTGGGCGTAGCGCCTCGGTGGAGGCCCTCCACCGATGCGGACCGCCACGAGACGCGTCGCCGGCATCGTCGTCACGGAGTTCGAACGCTCGATCAGGTCCTACGCCCTGCTCGTACTCTCGGTCCTGTTCGTCTGCTTCGCCGGCGGCCTGGCTGCGATCCAGTGGGTGCCGATCATGTTTCGGGACAGCCACGTCCCGACCAGTACGCTCGCGATGCTCAACAGGATGCGCCAGCCCACGGTGCTGCTCGTACCTGCGATCGGGATCGCGCTCGGCTACGGTGCGATCGTCGGCGCCGTCGAGCGGGGCAGTATCAAACTCGTGCTCGGCTTGCCCGTCGGTCGGGGCAGCGTCGTGCTCGGGACCGTCCTCGGTCGGACGGCCGTCGTCTCGACGGCGATCCTCGTCGGTTACGGCGTCGTCGGACTGATCGCACTCGGCTTCTACGCAACCTTCGACGCAGCGGCCTTTCTGGCGTACACGCTCCTCACGATCTGCTACGGCACGACCTACGTCTCGATCGCCGTCGGCTTCTCTGCGTTCGCCCGCTCCCGTAGCCGGGCGCTGTTCGGCGCCATCGTCCTCTACGCGATCTTTCTCGCGTTCTGAAACGTCGTGCTCGTCGGCCTGCAGTACGCGACGGTCGGTGGAGAGGTGCCGGAGAACGGGCTGCCGACCTGGATCCAGTTCGTCGGGATCCTGAACCCGGCGAACGCATTCACCCTGGCAGCCCGCGGCCTCGTTCCCGAATACGCGGCCATCACGACGCTGCCGGAGTCCGACGCCGCCCTCCTCCAGCACTGGGTCGGCCTCCTCGTGCTCCTCGCCTGGATCGTGATCCCACTCGCCGTCGGGACGGCTCGATTTCGACGTGCGGACCTCTGAGACGACCAGGAGAACGTGCGAGCAGTACCCGTAGCAATCCTTTTGCCAGCGGCCCGAGTTCCTCCGAGTATGACCCTCGATGGGGACGATCCCCGCTCCGAGCCCGTCGAGTACGAGCCCGTGAGCGTCAAGGACGTCCTCGTGGAGATGAAGGACACCTCGGAGCTACTGATCGACCTCGCGTACTCCGCGGTGCTCCACAACAGCGACGCCATCGCCGAGGAGGTGTTGCGACTCGAAGAGCAGATGGACGTGCTCGAGATCCGCGCGCGGATGAGCATCATGATGGCGGCGCGAAACCCCAGCGAGACCGAGGTCCTGGCGCCCGTGCTCGGCGTGGTCGGTGGCGCGGAGAAGATCAGCGACGCGGCGGGCGACGTCGCGAAGATCGTTCTCGGAGACATGGGACTCCCGGACGCGATGCGCGCAGCGCTTCCGGAGGCCTTCGAACCCCTCGAGCGCGCGACGGTCACGTCCGACTCGCCCTACGCAAGTCGCACGCTCGGCGAGATCGACCTCGAGAGCGAGACCGGCGTCCGCGTGATCGGGATCCGCCGCGGCGAGGACTGGTTCCTGAACCCGGGGCCGAACACCGGACTGGCTGCCGACGACGTCGCCTTGATCAGGGGCCCGGACCACGCCATCGACGACGTCTACGAGACGATCGCCGACGAGGGCTACGAGTCCCACGCCGAACCCGAACCCGCGATCGACGACCTCGATCGGGCGGTCGACTCGATCGTCCACATGAAGAACCTCTCCGAACTCGCCGTCGACCTGGCCTACGGCTCGGTGCTGTTCGACGACGCTGCGCTCGCCGAGGAGGTGCGAAACCTCGAGGTCGAGGTGGACGCCCTCCAGTCACGCTTCGAGGCGTGGACGCTGGGCGCTGCCGCCGAGGCCGAGGATCCAGTTACCCTGCGAGGGCTCATCCGACTCGGGTTCGCCACGGAGACGATCAGCGACGCCGCACTCGAGATCAGCGAGGGCGTCCTTCGCGACATCGACGTCCATCCGGTCGTGGAACTGGCCGTCCGCGAGAGCGACGAGGTGCTCACCCGCATCGAGGTCGAGGCGGGGAGTGCGCTGGCTGGCGAGGAACTCAGGGAAGGCGTGCCCGCGGTCGGTCCGAGCACGACGGTTATCGCGATCCGGCGACCGGAAGTCGGCTGGGTGCTCGTCGGCCAGTCCCACGAGGTCCTCCAGGCCGGCGACGTGTTGATCGCGAAAGGGACGCGGACGGCGGCCGACTCGTTCAAGACGCTCGCAAGGGCCGAGTGAACGTCGGGGCAGGCAATTCCTTCTTCCCCGTCACGTGCCGGCCTAGAGTACCACGATCGCAACCACAGAGAGGATCAGGACGCCCAGGATGTCACAGACGTTGGTCACCACAGGCACCGTCACGTCGTCCGGGTCGTACCCACGTCGATAGGAAACGTACGTGGCGGCGATACCGAGGCTGACCGCGATCGCCGCCAGCGAGAGACCGGAGACGAGCGAGATCGTCAACAGATCCGACAGCGCCATCGGCGACCCGAGGAGGTGTCCGAGCCCGTAGGCGACGATCGCGAGGACGGTGAACACCGTCGCGGCGAGCCCCATGATGGCGAGGATTCCCGCACGGAGCTGTGGCTCGCGGGGGTCGAACGAGATCGTACCGAGGTGGAGCTGCGTGGAGAGCCGTGCTGCCATGATCGCGCCGAGGTTCCCGCCCATCCCGATCATCACCGGGACGAGCACGAGCAGCGTCGGATTGCCGAGGTACGTCGATTGGAGCGACTCGAGGACCAGTCCCGATCCGAGTTCCAGCACGGAGAGGACGAGGAGGAGTGGGGCCATCGTCCGGACGATGTGTCCGACCGACCAGGTGTCGACGCGATTCGGCGACGGGTCGCTCACGGGCACACCCCCATCAGGTCACCACCCCGACGGCGGTCATCGAAACGAGGAGAAAGACGACGCCGAAGACATCACCAAGGGTCGTCACGATCGGCCCGATGAGGTTGTCGGGGTCCACCCCGCGCCGGTAGCCTGCGAAGACCAGCGCGAGGAGCCCCACGATCAGCACGGTCGCGGTGGCGAGGGCGGCGAGCACGAGCACGCCGACGAGTTCGAACAGCGGTGCCGGCGATCGGCCAGGCTGCACGGAGAGTATCGTCCACGACGCGAGAGCGATGAACGCCGACATCGTGAGCCCGTTGATCACGGCGGCTGCGACCGCGTTCACGAGGCGCCGCTGCCACAGTAGCCTGGGTTCGACGATCCCCTGGTGGAGCCCGCTCGCGATTCGTGCTCCGAGCGCCCCGTAGACGTTTCCGCGCGTGGCGAGGAAGGCCGGCAACGCGAGCAGCAGGCCGGGGTAGGACTCGAACCCCTCGACCATCGCTGGCGTCCCGAGCACGAAGCCGGCGAAGATACCGCCGGCGAGGCTAGCAAGCAGCACTGGCAACGACTCGCGGTAGATTGTCCAGACCGACCCGCGAGCGTCCATGTCTCTCGACAGATGGCCTGCCACAGTAAAACCAGGTGGCTCGCCCAGCGCGGGCGAGGTGATTCCGAAGAAATGACGCGAGCGTTGATCGGCACTCTCGAAACGAACTGGCTCGCGCGCACCTGGCTCGGGCCGAAACATCGCATATACCCTTTCCGAACGAACCACGCCTGTGTTCCCTGTGAACAGGAGGCAATAAACGGTCGTTAATACCGATTCCGCTATTCCATACTATAGCCGTCTGTAGGCCTCTATTCCCCGAAATTGGGGGATCCAACGAGCTCGGAGATCCTCCCAGTAGTATGCATCAAAGCACAACGTCGCACAACGTCCGTTCTGTTTGTACGCTAGAAAGCCTCTGCTTATACACCCCGCCCGGGTATATTTCACCAATGATAAAGCAATGAATAACCATTGCATTTATGCACTGTTTGACCAACACTCGGGTATGGCGCAGAAAGCCAACCGCGTGCAGGACTTAACTAACCGACGACGGATTCTCCAGGGGCTCGGCGCCCTGGGCGTAACGAGTATCGCAGGCTGTTTCGGAAGCGGTGATGGCGGCGGTGGCGGTGGCGGCGACGGCGTGAATCCCGTCCGTGACCGCGTTACCGTCGACCCCGAAGACATCGTCGAGGGCGGAACGTTTAGCACTGCCATTCCCGGCGGCGTCGACACGTTCGACGAACCGTACAGCAGCTCCGCCTACGCGACCAACATGCAGGGAGTGCTTTACGAGGGCCTCATCACTACGGGTGCAGACGGCACGATGTATCCCTGGCTCGCCTCCTCGTACTCTCAGGAGGAAGTGAACGACGTCAGGGCGGCCGACTACGAACCCTACATGGTCGAGGCAGAGTACGGCGACGAGGGTGCCCCGCAGCTAGACGGGCAGATCGTCGTCGAGCATCCCGACAACACGGGCGACGGGACGGACATGTTCCTGACCGTCAACGAGGCGCCCGACGCCGTCGCGGACGGTACGTACGGGATGCGATACCGCTTCGAACTGGAGGAGGGCGTCGAGTTCCACAACGGCGAAGAGATGACGGCCGACAACGTCGTCGCCTCCTACGAGCGCACCCAGGGTTCGGCCCTCTCCGGGCAGGTCTACGACGCGCTGCTGGACGTGCAGGCCGACGGTGACTACGCCGTCGACTTCTACACCCAGGAGCCGGACGCCGGGTTCCTCCGCAACACGATCATCATTTCGATCTGGCCAACCGAGGTCACGGACCTTCCACCGCAGGCACACGACCCACGCCAGGGCAACGAGCCGATGGGGACTGGTCCGTTCGTGTTCGAGGAGTTCGAGCCCGACCAGTACTTCCGCGCGACGAAGAACGAGAACTACTGGTTCGACACGGACAAGAAGGACTGGTTCGAGGGGCCCGACGACTTCCCCAACGGTCCTGTCGTCGACGAAGTCGACATCAGCATCGTGCCCGATCCCGCGTCACGGACCGCCGCACTACGAAACGGCGAGGTCGACCTGACGTTCGGACTCAACACGTCGAACCTCACCGAGTTCGACAACTCCGAGAACTACCGGACGGCGTACACCAAGGGCGCCGGCTTCAACTTCTTCCAGTTCCCCGTCACCGTCGAACCCTTCACGGACGCGCGCGTCCGCCGGGCGATCAACCACCTGATCCCCCGACAGCAGATCTCGGACAACATCTTCAACGGCTGGGAGCTCCCTGCGTGGGTGCCGATGCCCCCGCTCGCAGCCGGCATGGGGACGACCGACTACGACGGGATGGTGGAGGACCTCAAGAGCTACAACGAGTACGATCAGGAGGAAGCGGCCAGTCTCGTCGAGGAAGCCGTCGAGGAGAACGGCTGGGAGACGCCCATCGAGGTCACGATCAACACGAACGCGAACGACGACAACCGCGTTGCGATGTGTGAGGTCGTCGTCGAGGCGCTGAACCAGTCGGATCACTTCAACGCGAGCCTGGACACGTACGCCGACCTCATCACGATGATCGGCGCGTTCTACCAGCCGTCCTACGCGGAAGAGGGGAACATTGCCGTCGTCGGCCTCTCCGGTGGCTTCAGTCCGCACGGCTACGCGAAGGCCGTCCACCATCCCGACAACTACCTCCAGTGCTGTAACTTCCAGAACATCGACGACGACGACCTCAACAGCCTGCTCCAGGAGGCTCGGTACGGAATGGAGGCCGTCCAGGACGAGGAGGTCCGACAGGAGCGGTACGAGGAAGTCTGGGAGCGTGTCCTGGAACTCAACGCCAACTCCTACGGAACCCACGGTGCGACCGTCGGCGTCCACCCGACCGAGGGCATCTACGGCTTCAACACCTACCCGAGCACGCAGAGCGTCGTTCCCTACGCTCTGTACACGCCAGCAGACGAACAGATCACGTACATCGACCGGTGAGCTGAAAGCGACACCCCCATAGCTACCGATCGTTTTCATCGCCACAATGCAGCTCTCATACGCCACATGAGTGGGCTACGTCGGTTCGTACTGAAGCGACTGCTACTGACCATCCCGATACTCTGGGGAGTCTCCGTCATTACGTTCGCCCTCGTCTACCTGACCCCCGGTGATCCGGTCGACCTGATGACGAGCCTGAATCCGAACATAAGTCCGGCCCAAGAGGCCGCACTTCGCGAGCGCTACGGCCTCAACGATCCGGTCTACGAGCGGTACTTCGACTGGATGATTAACGCGCTCCAGGGCGACTTCGGACGAGTCTACCAGACCAACCGCGACGTGTCGGACCTGGTCGTCGAACGGATCCCACCGACCGCTGCCCTCGGCCTCTTCGGCTGGGCCTTCGGTCTGATCATCGCGATCCCGACGGGGATCTACGCTGCGGTGAAGAAGGACGAGCTCGCTGACGACGTCAGCCGGTTCGTCGCACTCTTCGGGATCTCCATTCCGAACTTCTGGCTCGGGCTCATGCTGATCCTGATCGGCGCCCTGTGGCTGGGCTGGTGGCCTGTGCTTGCACCTCGGGAGCCACTCTACCACCCGAAAATGCTCTGGTACCTCGTCCTGCCCGGGCTCACGATCGGAACGGCGTCGTCAGCCGTACTGATGCGCATCATGCGGTCCTCGATGTCCGAGGAGTTGAACAAGGAGTACGTCACGGCCGCACGAGCCAAGGGGCTCCCGGAGCGGACAGTGATTCTGAAGCACGTCCTTCGAAACTCGCTGATCTCCGTCGCGACCGTAGCGGCGTTCCTGACGGCCAACATCCTCGCGGGGTCCGTCGTCGTCGAACAGGTATTCAACTGGCCGGGCCTCGGGAGAGAACTCGTAGAGGCTGCGTTGGACCGTGAGGTCAATCTCATCATGGCGATCACCCTCTTCGTTGGGTTCGTGATCATCGTCATGAACCTCATCGCAGACATCGTGTACGCCATCCTCGACCCGCGGATCAGATACGACTAGAGATATGGAACGTGGACGCATCACGATTTCCGGGTTCGATCCGGAGCGCGTGACTGAACGGGAAGCACTGTCGGACTGGACCGACGAATCCAGCTCTGAAACGAAGAGTCGATGGTGGCGCGCGTGGCGACGATTCCGTCGGAATCGCTCCGCGATGCTCGGACTGCTGATCGTCGCTCTCATGGCAGCGATTGCGTTCTTCTCGATGCCGGTGAAGGTGTTCGGCGTGACGGTCCAGCCGTTCCACCTGGCGCCACACCGGCCGGACAAGATCCTCTACCTGACCAATCCCGACGTGAGCATCTACCAGCAGCCCAACTTCGAGTATCCGATGGGAACCGACCAGAACGGGCGCGACATGCTCTCGCGCGTGATGGTTGGTGCACGATACAGCATCTCCATTGGCTTCATCGTCGTCGCGATCACTGGCACGATCGGGCTGATCTACGGCGCGATTGCCGGGTACTACGGAGGATGGGTAGACGAACTCCTCATGCGGTTCGTCGACACGATCTTCGCGTTCCCCGGACTCGTACTCGCACTCGTCATCGTGACGATGCTCGGGAAGGGATACTGGGAACTCGTCCTGGCCTTCTCGGCGTTCGGGTGGGCCAGTTACGCCCGTCTCATCCGGGGAGAGATTCTCAAGGTCAAACAGGAGGAGTACGTCACCGCAGCCAAGGCGCTCGGTGCACGCGACGCCTCCGTCATCTTCAGGCACATCGTTCCGAACGCGATCGCACCCCTGATCGTCCAGGCGTCGCTGTCGATCGGAACCGTCGTGATCGGCGTCGCCGCGCTCGGGTTCCTCGGACTGGGCTTCCCACCCGGAACGCCAGAGTGGGGAACGATGCTCGACTCGACTCGCCAGACGCTGATCCAGGGCCCCGGCGGCTCTATTCCGTGGTGGGCCACGGTCTATCCCGGCGGCGCAATCTTCCTGTTCGTCATGGCGATGAACATGATCGGCGACGGGATCAACGACGCACTCGATGCCCAGGAAGTCAGCACCGTCGGCCAGGGAGGTGGTGGATAGATGGCACTGCTCGAGATCTCCGACCTGACGGTCGAGTTCTACACCGAGGAGGGCGTCGTCACCGCCGTCGACGAACTCTCCTACCACGTCGAACGCGGCGAAACGTTCGGCGTCGTCGGAGAGAGCGGAGCGGGCAAGTCCGTCAGCTCCCTCTCGCTGATGCAGCTTATCGACGATCCAGGCCGCATCGTCGGTGGCTCGATCCGCTTCGACAATCCCGACACGACCGAACGGCTCGAAGGCGAGTATCCCGAGCGCGTCATCGACGTCGACGAACTCCGCACAGAGTACGACCTGTCGGAGGTCGTGCGGGATCTCGCCCAGACCGGGGCAGACGGCGCTGACCTGACGGGGAACGACGCCCACGAGGGAATGTCGCCGACGGATGTCCCGGCGAGCGAGTACGACTTCCACGACGTTCTGGAGCGGGGCCACGCCGTCGACCTCGGACTCATCGACGAGCACGACTTCATCGTCCACGACGGCAGCGACAGCTACGTGGAGTTGATGCGTGCGCCCGAACCGGCGGTCCGGTCGATCCGCGGTCGCGAGATCGCGATGATCTTCCAGGACGCCCAGACGGCGCTCAATCCGGTCTACCCCGTCGGCGAGCAGGTCGCGGAGCCGATCCGTCACCACCTCGATTACTCCGAGTCAGAGGCGAAGGAGCGAGCGATCCAGCTCCTCGACGAGGTCGGGATCCCCGACGCAGAGGCGCGATACTCGGACTACCCACACGAGTTCTCCGGCGGAATGCAACAGCGCGCAGTCATCGCGATGGCGCTGTCCTGTGACCCCGACCTCTTGATCGCCGACGAGCCGACGACTGCGCTAGACGTAACCATCGAGGCACAGATCCTCGAACAGATTCAGGATCTTGCTGCGGAGTTCGACACCGCCGTCCAGTTCATCACGCACGACCTGGGCGTCATCGCAGAGATCTGCGATCGCGTGATGGTGATGTACGGCGGCAAGCCCGTCGAGAAGGCGTCCGTCGAAGAGCTCTACTACGATCCCAAACACCCCTACACGGTCGGACTGATGAGTTCGATCCCGCGGGTCGGCGACCAGAGCGAGCGGCTCCAGACGATTCCCGGCACGATGCCGGACCTCGTCGAGTTGCCGCCCGGGTGTAGCTTCCACCCGCGCTGTCCGTTCGCAGAAGAGGCCTGTACCAGGAAGGAACCAGCACTCGTCGACCCCTCGACTGGCGAGGAGGTCGACGAGATGGCCGACCGTGGCGCGGCGTGTCTCGAGTACACCGGCGACCTCGAGGGCGGTCTCGACTACGAGGTGAAGGTCGAGGACGCCGACGTCGACCTGGAGAACCAGGCCGCGGTCGACGCACAGGGAGGTGATAGCGATGTCTAGAGCGAACGAGGAGCCGATCCTCCGCGCGGAGAATCTCACCAAGCACTTCGACACGAGCGAGGGATTCATCGACGACCTCCTCGGTCGGTCGCAGATGGTCAAGGCCGTCGACGGCGTCGACCTCGAACTCTACGAGGGCGAAACGCTCGGCGTCGTCGGCGAGAGTGGCTGTGGGAAGACGACGCTCGGACGGACGCTGCTCCGCTTGCTCGAACCAACCGACGGATCCGTGACCTACCGCCAGCGCGTCGACGACGCGACGGCTGGCGACGGCACGCGATCGACCGAGCGAGAGGAGATCGACCTGATGGATCTGTCGAGCCGGAAGCTCCGGAGCCTCCGGACGGACCTGCAGTACATTTTCCAGGATCCGTTCTCGAGTCTGAACCCACGACTCACCGTCGGAGACATCATCGGTGAGCCGCTGGACATCCACGACATCGCGAGCGGCCAGGAGCGCAACGACCGGATCAAGGTGCTCCTGGACACCGTCGGGCTCAACCCGAGCCACGTCAACCGGTATCCACACGAGTTCTCCGGTGGGCAGCGCCAGCGCATCGGGATCGCGCGAGCGCTGGCGGTCGACCCGGAGATCATCGTCTGTGACGAGCCGGTGAGCGCTCTGGACGTCAGCGTACAGGCGCAGATCCTGAACCTGCTCGAGGACCTCCAGGAGGAGTTCGGGCTCTCCTACGTCTTCATCGCCCACGACCTCAGCGTCGTCGAGCACATCTCCGACCGCATCGCGGTGATGTACCTCGGCGAGTTCGCGGAGGTCGGAACGACCGAGGAGATCTTCGAACCACCGTACCACCCCTACGCCGAAGCGCTTCTCTCGGCGATTCCCGAGCCCGACCCTGGCTGGGAGGGCGATCGCATCCTCCTGCCCGGGACCGTGCCGTCGCCGATCAACCCACCCAGCGGCTGCCGGTTCCACTCCCGGTGTCCGCGGGTGATCCAGCCCGAGAGCGTGGACCTGGAACAGGCGGACTGGCGGTCGCTGATGGACTTCAAGGTCCGGCTCCGGGAAGCCGAAGGCCTCGAATCGGTCACGGCAATCGAGGGCGCCGAGGAGACGTCCGCCGTCGATACCTCCTCCGAGATCACGGCCGAGGGACACGTCGATCCGGAGACCGCGTCGCGCGCCGAACTCGACACGCTCGTTCGCGACGAGTTCGAACTGCCGGCGACGCTCGCCGACAGCCGCGCGGAATCCGTCCTCTCGGACACGATCGGTGCGCTCCACGAGGGCGACGTTCGGGGCGCGAGCGAGCACATCGACGAGGAACTCCCCTCACCCTGCGAGACGACCACTCCCGAGCAGATCCACGTCGGCGGCACCCACCAGATCGCGTGTCTCCGTTACGACGACACCCACGAGGGAACGCGGCCGGTCTGGGAGGGCCAGAGTCCGGGCGACGCGACGGCGGACGATTAGGCCGCGGACGAGTACACTTCACTCGGAACGCTTTAGCGACTCACACGCCAACGCAGAGACAGATGCGACGGATCTACGACTCGAGCGCGCTCCATCGGGACGACGCGGAGACGCACGCTCCGCGTGAGCGCAACCGGGAGGCCAGGCCACAGGCGATGCGGTCGGTACCGAGCGGCTTCTTGAGCAAGCTCTTCGTCCCCTACTGGCTGCGTTATCGGGCTGTTTCGGTCGACGTCTCGACCCCCGATCGCACCTTCGAGCAGGGACAGCGCGTCCCGTTCACCATCCGGATGCGCAACGAGTTACCGATCCCGATCACACTGCCGATCGAATCGCCCCTTCCGTGGACGTGGGCCGTCGACGGCCACCCCGAAGCCTCCCACGTCCAGCGAACGACCGTCCCGGACGAACGTCGCGGCTACCACTTCGATCGAGGCGAGGCAAAGGAGTTCACGCGACACTGGTCCGGTTCGTTCCGTATCGCCAGGAGGGAGTGGGAGCCGGCGGCTGCCGGCGAGCACGCCATCAGCGTCGCGGTGAACGTCGCAAATCCAGCAGACGTCGGCCTCGAGGCAACGACGACTATCCGGATAGACGAAGACTGATGGGGCGTCTTTGCTGTGACGTTCGCGGGCGTCCGTTGCAGTGACACCTACTACCTCATGCACCGACCGGGCCGCTAGCGGAGCGTGCCGCCGGGCGTATCGATCCCGTCCGCGGCGTGGGCCGGGAGCTCCAGGATCCGCGCCTCGCAATCCTCACACGCCATGGTCACGACATCGAACGATCGGCAACACGACTGGACGACCGACTCGTTACCCACGACCGAACCGCCACACGCCGGGCACGCTTGGCGGAAGGACCGGAGCGATTCGAGGAGGTTCAGTCGCTGTTCCAGCGGAACGTCGAGCCAGTCGGCGTCGCTCGCGAGAAGTGCTTCGTGAGCGGCAACGTCCGCGAGCAACGCCGCCTCGGACGGCCACTGCCGGATGCGGGCGTCGATTTTGATCGCCGGATAGTCTCGATCGACGTGTTCGAGCTCGGCTGGTTCGACCTCGAACAACGTCGCGAGCCCGTCGTCGAGGTCGTCGACGGCGAGCCCTTCGAGGTGACGAGCGACTCGTTCGGTGAACGCA
This sequence comes from Salinarchaeum sp. Harcht-Bsk1, assembly GCF_000403645.1. NCBI lineage: Archaea > Methanobacteriati > Methanobacteriota > Halobacteria > Halobacteriales > Natronoarchaeaceae > Salinarchaeum > Salinarchaeum sp. Harcht-Bsk1. The sequence continues at coordinate 2,623,332 of NC_021313.1, read as the reverse complement.
TCGGTCAAGACGGGGTCATCGGACGGCCCTGGCTCGATGACGCCGTTGTCCTGCAGGAACGTCTCCGGATCTACCTCGTTGGCCCTCTGTTCCTCGAGCTTCTGTATGGCCTCAAACTCCGGTTCGTCGCCGTCGGAGGCGTCGTCGGCGCCGGCACCAGTCCCCGTTTCGTCCCCACGCACCCCAGTTCCTCCGCTCTCGGCGGGGTGACTCTCGGCGTGATCGAACCGAGCGAGCACTGAATCGGGCAGGTACCGCTTCGTCAACTCTGGCGTCCCTGGGACGAGGTAGCCACGGAAGTAAATCACGAGCACTGACACCGCGAACACCGCCGCCGCCAGCGGGGGCGCAATCACCGCGGCGAGCAGGCTCGCTGCACCCGCCAGCACGAGGTTGACCACTGTACATGGGAGGCATCGGTTCGAACCGGTGTACTCGGGGCGTCGGAGACCGGCAAATACCGAGGACTCGCTGGACATACGCGATGCTGGCACCGGAGCACCAAAAAACGCCCGCGGCTTCCGGAATCTGCCCGTGCTGTGACCGGCCGAATCGGGCTCAGTCGTACCGCTCGGCGAGCCACGCTTCCCAGGGCTGCTTCCCCACCGCGCGGTCGGGGGTCGTCGCAGCGCCGGCCCGGAACGCAGCGGCTGTCTTTCCCGGGAGCGGCAGGCGGACGATCGGCCGCCTGTACCCGCGGGCCGAGCGGTACGCCTCTGCGAGTTCGCGGCCGGTTCGGACCTCAGAACCGCCAAGTTCCGCGGCGTAGCCGACCGGATCCTCGTCGGCGTGCTCGGAAATCGCGACCGCGACCTCGGCAGCGGCGATGGGCTGGACCCGAAATCGCGTGACCCACGGCCAGATCGGGAGCCGTGCGACCATGCCGAGCAGTTCGTCGACGAACTCGTGAAACTGCGTCGCACGGACGATCGTCCAGGGGACGTCGCCCTCACGGATCGCCTGCTCGGCGGCGAGTTTGTGTTCGTAGTAGCTGAAGGAGGTCATCTCGTCGACGCCCACGATCGAGGGGTAGACGAGGTGGGAGACGTCCGCCGCCTCGGCTGCAGCGACCAGCCGCCCGGTTCCCCGAGCGTCGACCGCCTCGGAATCGCCCGTCGCGTTGCTCGCCGCGTGGACGATCACGTCCGCGGCTGCCACTGCCCCCTCGATCCCCTCGCCCGTGCCCAGGTCGAGTTCGACCCACTCGAGTTCGGAATCGCTACCGCGGCCAATCGGATCGTCCCCACCGGAATCGGTCGGGGGTGACCGACTCGCAGCGATCACGTCGTGGCCGGCCTCGCGGAGTCGCGGCAGTAGCTCCGAGCCGAGGGTCCCGGTCGCGCCGGTCAGGAGCGTTCGCGTCACTCCTCTGGTGCCGCATCCAGGACCGTCCCCACGCCCTTGCTACTTCCCTCGCGGAAGACGAAGCGCTGGCCTTCCTGGACGAGGTACGGCTGGAACTTGAAGCGGAGGCGGGCGCGACCGGTGTCACCGGGCAGGAGCGGGCCGTCCTCCGGGTAGATCGCCGCCGCCTCGCTCAGGGTCTCGAGGTGGACCACGGGCTCGTAGCCGGCGTCGATGCGCGTCGGGTGGTTGAGCACCATCACCTCGGCTTCGAACTCGCGGGTCGGCGTCGGCTCGGCGTCGCGAGGCAGGAGCGCCATCCCGCGGTCGATCTCCCGCTCCTCGACGCCCTTGAGCGCGATGCCGACGATCCGGCCCGCCCGGGCCCTGTCGACGCGGTGGTAGTGCATCTCGATCGAACGGACCTCGACTTCACGGAAGGAACCGTCGGGCATCGGCCCCAGCAAGAGTTCGTCGCCGGACTCGACGGTGCCGGAGGTGATCGTTCCCGACGCGACCGCACCGACGCCCGTGACCGAGTAGGTCCGGTCCACGTACATCCGGAAGGGGTCGGCGGCCGCACCGCCGCCGGTCTTCGGGAGGTGCTCGAACAGTTCGTCGAGGACGGTGATGCCCTCCATCGTCACCGCGCTCGTGCCGACGATCGGGACGACGGTCTCGTCGATCTCCTCGATCGCGGCCTCGACGCCGTGTCGCCGTACGAGCAGCGGCGTGCGGTCGGCGTCGCGCAGGAGGCGCTCGATCTCCCGTTCGGCCTCCTCGAGGCGCTCCTCGGAGACGAGGTCGGTCTTCGTGATCGCGACCATCGTCGGGAGGTCCGTCGCGAGCAGGACGCCGAGGTGCTCGCGGGTCGTCCGGGTCGGGCCGTCGTCGGCCGCAACCGTCAACAGCCCGTAGTCGAGCTTCTGGCCGACGAGGCCGCGGATCGTCGTCCGCAGCCAGGGCTCGTGGCCGACGGTGTCGACGAAGGAGACGAGCCGGTCGGCCTCCTCGACGATCCGCGCCCGGTCCGTCTTTCGATCGGGGTTGTCCATCCGCACCGGGCCGTCGTCGTCGAAGCCGTAGACGCCGTAGGAGAGGTCCGCGGAGAGGCCGCGCTCGACCTCGTGGGGCTGGACGTCGAGGTAGGAGCGAGTGCCGCCCTCGCCGTCGTCGGCCTGCCCGGTCAGCAGCGTGCCGACGAGCGTGGACTTGCCGTGGTCGACGTGGCCGGCGGTGCCGACGACGATGTGCTCGTCGTCCGTCTCGAGAATCGCGCCCTCGCGGACCGTTGCGAGCCCCACGAGGCCGCGATCCGCGTCGACGTCCCCGGAGCTGACGTGACCGCGGCGGGGATCCGGCACCTCCGCAGCGTCCATCGATCCGTCGAGTTCGGGGCTAGTCTCTTCGACGGGGACGCCCCAGGTCTGGACCTCGTCGATGTGGCACTCGGCCTCCTCGGCGAGCAGGCTGAGGACGTCCATCGTCTCGGAGAAGACGTCGGGGGCGACGCCGGCGATGCCGCCGTCATCAGTGACGCCGAGGACGTAGGTCGCCTCGCCGTCGCCGGAGAGCACCCGGTGGCGGAGTTGTGCCGCCAGGCTCTCCCTGCGCCCCTCCGAGAGGTGGGTGTCCTTCGAGAGGCGCTCCTTGAACTCCACGCTGCCCCCTTCGCGTTCGCCGCGATCGAGCGCCTGCTCGAGCGCGGCCCGCGGCGGGCTCATGTGATCCAGCGTTGGGAATCGGGCGACAAAACTCTCCCGGTCGGTATGCGTGTGCATGGCACGATTGGAGCATATCGAGGCGTACCAGCGACTCGGGAGCGCTCTAGATCCCTCTGGTAGGACGTCGATACCGTCAGGCCGCCCGGTCTAGCGTCTCGTAGGCCTCGTTGACGCGCTTGAACGCGTCCGTCGAGCCGCCACGGTCCGGATGCGTCTCTTTGACCTTCTCGCGGTAGGCGTCCCGGATCGTTTCGGCGTCCGCGTCCGACCGCACACCGAGCACGCCGCGGGCTCGATCGGGCGACATGCCGGCGTTCGACGGCTGCGCGCCTGGCCGCCGTCCCGACGCCTCACTACCACGATGGCCGGGGCCGGGCGCCCAGGGTTCCGCCCTGTCCCGTCCGCGCTCAGCAGCCGTTCGCTCGCGCGCTCGCCGGCGCTCCTCGCGCCAGTAGGTACCACCGCTGCCGTCCGGGTCGTTCTGGGGCCCGAAGCCCGTCGCAGCAGCCCGACGGCGACGGCGGTCTCGTCGGGTGCCAGCCGACCGGCGGCGCCCACCCTGCCGCCGTGCCCGCTGGCGCAACCGCTCGGTCAGCCGTCCGGTCGCGTGGTACCAGAACAGGTACGCGACCGCGGCCAGCGGAATCGCGAGCAGCAGGATCGGCCAGCCGACGACGGCCGCCGTCAGGGCGAGCATCGCCGCCATGACGGCGAAGAGGCCGGCCAGCCAGCCGAGGACCACCGAGTGCACGGGGGATTATTGGGCGTCGATCGCCGTAAGCCCCTCGCCGGGGAATGAGGGCGGAGCGACGGCGGTCCGCCGCGAGTGCCGGCCTGGGATTCAAACCACCACAGGTCGTAGTTTGGGGCCATGAGCGTCTCCGGCCTCTGTGAGATCTGCGAACAGGCACCGGCAGTGGACAGGTGCGAGCGCTGTGGCGCCGTTGTCTGCCGCGAACACCTCGCAGAACGGCTCGGATTCTGTACGCGATGCGCCGCCGAGGTGCAGGGTGGCGATCCCACGCCCGGCGAGGGTGGAGATACGTTCCAGTTCTGAGAGCGAGGCAGCGAGAGTTAGCGAGGACCAGAGACGACGAGAGCTAGAGAAATCGAGAGAGAGAGAGCAGGAGAGGGAGAGAGCGGCTGCCACCTGCTCGACGGCAGCGCGTAGCGGGTTACCGGTGCCGATTGAGTCGACGCTTCAGAGACCGGGCGGCGCTGGCGGCGGCTTCCTCGAAGCGATCCGCCGGGACGTTCGCGTCTTCATACGCGAAGATGATCCCCCGCGTGGAGTTGACGAGACCGACGCCCTCGTAGGGGCCTGCCGAGGCGGTGCCGTACTCGACGGCGGCCTCGGCGTCACCTCCCTGGGCGCCAACGCCAGGGACGAGGAACGGGAGTTCGGGGACGCGGTCGCGCACTTCCTCGAGTTCCTCGGGGGCCGTCGCACCGACGACGAGACCGACGTTGCCGTCGTCCCACTCCGCTGCGAGGTCCGCGACGCGCTCGTAGACCTGGTCGCCGTCCTCGAGTTCCAGTGACTGGAGGTCCTCGCCACCGGGGTTCGAGGTCCGGCAGAGGACGAACGTCGCCGCCTCGCGATGGGAGAGGAACGGCTGGAGGGAGTCCTCGCCCATATAGGGGTTGGCCGTGATCGCGTCCGCGGAATCCAACAGCTTCGCGTACTGGCGAGCGGTGTTCCCGATGTCGGCTCGCTTCGCGTCGAGGACGACCGGCACGCCCTTTCCCTCGGCGTAGGCCAGCGTCTCCTCGAGTGCTCGCCACCCGTCGGGATCCTCGTAGAAGGCGGCGTTTGGCTTGAACGCGGCCGCGTGCTCGGCCGTCGCGTCGATGATCCGCCGGTTGAACGCCCAGCGCGGCAGGTCGTGGTCCTGTACGGCGGGCGGCAGCCGGTCGAGGTCGGGATCGAGGCCGACGCAGAGGAGGCTGTCCGCCGCGGCCACGCGATCGGCCAGGCGATCGAAGCAGTTCATACCTGCACGTGTGGCGGGCCGGTCTTTACTCGTTTGTATCGGCATCGGCCGCGTCTCCGGAGGTGACTCGCTCGGCCACGGCCGCTTCGAGGACGTCGACTGCACGCTTGACCTGCGCACCGTACGCCAGCCGAACGGCGAGGCCGCCGGTTCGCCACTCCGGATCGACCTCGAGGTCGGCTGCGACTGCCGCGTCCCGTGCATCGGGCCTCGTGGCGTCGAGTACCAGCGTCGCCCCCGTCTCGTGGACGAACACCCGGGCGAACAGTTCGCCGGCGTCGCCTGGCGTCGGCTCTCGTCGAGGATCCCTGTCGCCCTCGAGCAATCGAACGTCGTAGGCGCGCTCGCCGTCGGGCGTACCCTCCACCGTCCGGTCGGCGTTCGCGACCGCGAGCGGCGCCAGCAAGCCGCTCCGGCGGCCGTCGATCTCCGAAGCCAGCAGCTCGCCGATGCGATAGCCGTCGGTGAGCCGCTCCTGCACCATACCCGCATTCCGCGGTCGCCACACTTGGGCGACGCGGTCGGGCACGATCGACCGAACACTTCGGGTCGCCCGATCGTACAGCGTGGATCGATCGACCGTTCACTCGTCGGCCGCCAACTCGGACCGTGCCCGCTCGGCGACGTCGGTCACCGGCTCGCCTTGTCGGCGCGCGTAGACCACCGCGGCGGCCTCGATGGTCACGCCGAGGTCGGACTGGAGCTGGTTGATCCCCGCCACTGCCTCGCGCTTCTCGTGCCCGGCGTCGGTCAGGACGTCGAGGACGCGCTCGAAGGCCGAGCGATCGCGCAGCAGGTCCTCCCCGGGCGAGAACTCCTCGGGAATACTCGTCTCGCCGACGTCGAAGGTCGGCGCGACGGCGTCGTCGCTCCGATCGATCAGCCCCTCTCCATCGGCGACGTCGAGCAGGCGCTTCGCCTGTGCCGGCGAGTACCAGCGACGGTCCATCGCGATCGCCGCGACGAACTCGCTCTCCCCAAGTTCCTCCACGCCCCGTTGCCGGAACGGTGCCGCCACGGTCCGCCGCAGATCCATCGGCCGACAGTCGCCGCGAGGAGGTATTGAAACTGGCGATGCTGGCAGTCGCGATGGCCATGGGGGGTACTGGATCGGACCGAAAATCGGCGGAAGCAGCGGAGGCTCGCGGCTATCCGGCGTCAGCAACCCTCGGGCGTCATCGGCCGTTGGCGTCAGCAGCCGTTGGGCGTCAGGAAGTGCCGGTAGTCAGCGACCGTCAGTGGTCAGCGACCGAAGGATGCTCCCGTAGGCCGGTCGGCTGACGGCGACGCCGAGCAGGACGCCGAGGATCGTGATGATCGCGAAGCCGCGGAGCTGCCCGAGGTCGAGGATCGCCAGCGGACTCATCGCCACGATCGTCGTCGCTGCCGCCGCGCCGATGACCCAGAACGCCTTGCGGAAGCGGCTCTGGAACACCCGCGTGGAGCTGACGTCGTCTTCCGCTTGTACCTCGTCGGCGATGATGATGAGGTCGTCCACACCCGTCCCGATCACGGCGATGAATCCGGCGACGTGTGACAGTTGGAGCGGCCAGCCGATCGCCGCGGCGAACCCGAGCAGGATGACGACCTCGGAGAGTGCCGTCGCCGCCATCGGTACCGCGACGCGAGGATCGCCGTACCTCGCGAACACCGTGAGCACGACGGCGATCACCGCGATCACGCCAGTGAGCAGCGAGTTCTGTCGGAAGTCCTCCGCCAGCGCCGGGCTGATGAGCACCTGGGTGGAGTCGTCGAAGTCGAGGGTGGTCGGGAGCGCACCGGAGCGCATGTTGATGAGCAGGTCCTGGGCAGTGGCAACGTCGGGCGCGTAGACGACGAAGGATCGACTCTGGCGAAAGTCGCCGGTCTGGAAGCCGCGTGCCAGGTCCCCACCGAGCGGCGAGGAGTACACCGTCTCGTTGTCGACGACGGTGAGGATACAGTAGCTGCTATCCGGAATGTCCTCGGTCGGACAGCGCACCGTCCCCTGGCTGTTGGCGGCGAAGCCGCTGTCTTGCATGAACGCGGTCATGTCGTCGGCAGCGGACTGGGTGACGGTGACCGGAACGAAGGGATTCTCACCGCTGCTGTCGACGGTGCCGGCGTCGAAGTCCTCCTGGGTCAGCAGCGTCTCGCGCTGGGCGCCGCTGCCGTTGGGATTGGGGTAGTGGGCGACGATTTCGACCTTCCCCTGGGGGGCGACGAGCTGCTCCAGGTCCTCGATCGATTGGCCCGGTGCCCTAATTATAATGCGATCGCGTGGCTGATTCCGCGTCTGGGCTCCTCTAACTTCGCCGCCTGTGAATACGGATTCGCTTAGGCGACTGCCGAGCACGTCGACCATCAGGTCCAGGGTGTACTCCGAGACGCCGTGGCGTACGTCGCCGTCGGAGACCTCGAGGCCCGCGTTCCGGAGGCCGTCGATCACCGCCTGACGAGAGACGTCTGCCCTTACCTCGACGGCGTCGTCCGGGAAGCCCTCGTTGTTGCCGTAGTCGACCGACGTGACGACGTCCTCGGTCGAGGCGTTCGTCGCGTCCGCCACCGACTCCTTTACCACGATGCGGTTCTCCGCAGTCACATCGACGCCGGTGACGAGATACCCGTTCGGCGGCGCGGAGATCCGCGCCCCGCCCGCGAGGTCGATCCCGAACTGGATGTTCGAGATGCCAGCAGTCGCGTTACCACCGCCATCGCCCTCTGCGGCAGCGCCGGCGATCGGCGCCCCCGGAAAGAAGAGGAAGAACGCCGAGGCCAGCAGGAGGACGACGAGCAGCAGAACCCGCCAGTTCTCGCGGGCTGCGCCGAGGACGCTCATCGCTTGACCCCCTCGAACTTGTACCAGCGGAGCAGCGTGACGTTGAGCATGTACGTGTTCATGATGTCGGCGGCCAATCCAACGAAGAGGATCGTACCGATCGCGGTCAGCAAATCAATGCCGAAGAGGTACGCGACGATCGCCATCGTCGCCATCGCGGCCATCGACGTGACGGTCATCGTGACACCAGTTTTCATCGAGCGGTGCACGTCGTCGTAGAAGTCCCCGCCGGTGCCGCGTCTGAGCACGTGGTTGTTGAGCAGGATGTCGGAGTCGACGGAGTACCCGATCAACATCAGGAGTGCGGCGACGGTGCCGAGGCTCAGTTCGTAGCCGACGATCCCCATCAGCGCGAGGGGGATCATGATGTCGGAGAACGCCGAGATGACGATGGCGACGCTCGGCACGAAGACCCGGAACAGCGCGAAAGCGATGACGCTCATGCCGACGAACGCCGCGATGATCCCGATGAGGGCAAGTCGTTGCGTGTTCTCGGCGAACGTTGCGTCGACGGAGCTCACACCCTGGACGACGGCGTCGTTCCCGGACGGCGGCTCCAGTCTGTCGTTCGCCTGATCCTGCACCGACGGCCCGTTCTCCCCCGCGTCCGGGCCGAAGGTGACGATATACCGATTCGACTGGCCCTGAACAGTCTGGATGTCCTCCGGCTGGGTGTCGAAGGCAGTCCGGACGTCGTCGGCACTCCCCGTCGTGTCGATGACGAGTTCGGTCCCACCAGTGAACTCGATGCCAAGCGGTGCGGGGGCACCGATGAGCATGACGTTCGCACCGACGACGACGAGGGCGAGCGCGAGGAGCGCCAGCGGTACAGCCGCGAGCTGGCGGTTGGTGTACCGGTCGAAATCCGGTTCCGGTACGTCGAAACTACGCATGCCAGTGCCTCCAATCGGTTCCCGAATAAGCCTTGTTATACCGCTTCGGGTGCCGGTACTGCACGGCGACGACGCGATCGGGCGATGCCGCCGCGACGAAGGACGTGGCTACCGACAGGTGAGCGCGCACAGCGGGCGCACGGGTGCGACCGCGATTGATGAGGGCGACGGACTCGAACGCGCAACGAGTCGATCGACCCCGATCGCGACACGCCGGTTCGGCCTGACTCACAGAGATCGACTCCATTCGCCGCCGTCGACCCTGGCCGCTAAACCTCTCGCGTACGTAGGAACGGGTATGACCGAGCGCGACGGAACGGCCCGAGCGATCACGGTGTCCTACCCGGCGGACCTCAGCAAGTGGGGCCGTAGCATCGTCGAAGGAACGCCGTTCCGGGCGTACCTCCGACGCGTCTACGACACGGCTGCCGTCGGTGACGAGTGGTCAGAGTTCGTCGGCGTCGGGTGCTGTGGTGACAGCCTGGACGTGCCGCTACGCGTCGAGGCCGTCGAGGGTGGCGAGGCGATCGACGACGAGACGGCGGTTCGCTTCCGGGAGCGGGAGGCCTGTGGACTCGCCGGGGGCTGGTCGGTCCAGAGCGAAACAGGGCCCTGATGGTGCCGACGATCCGGGGCGCTCAGACGTCCGGCGGGAGTTCCTGGGGCTCCGAGCGCTCGTCGAGCACCCACTCCAGTTCGGCGATCGCCCGGAGGAGTTCGACCTCGAGCTCGTCGGCGGTCGGGGAGGATGGCGGGTCGTTGTCGTCGTACCGGGCCTCGAGGTCCTCGAGTCGGCGACGGATGTCGTCCTCTGCTCGCATACCTATCTCGTCGGGAGCGCCGGCACTTTAGTGGTGCCGGTCGCGTACGGGACTGGACGATCGTGGGGACCGTCGGGGGAAACGGACCGCGTCTACACTGGATCGTCAACGATTCAGTAGTTGCGGCATCGACGGTATTTAAGCCGCCCGTGACCAACGAGTCTGCTATGAAGTTCGTCATCGTCGGTTACGGACGCGTCGGTGCCCGCACCGCACGCATTCTGCGCTCGGAGGGCCACGAGGTACTCCTCGTCGAGAACGACCAGGAGAAGGTCAAGCGCGCGCAGACGGAAGGGTTCGAGGTCCACGAGGGCGACGGGACGACCGAGGACGCCTTCGAGGGGATCGACCTCGAGACCGTCGACGCGCTCGGCGGACTCACGGGCGATCTCAACAGCAACTTCGCGGCCTGCATGATCGGCAAGCACCACGGCTGCCGGACCGTCCTCCGCATCGACGAGGACTACCGCGAGGAGATCTACGAGAAGTACGCGGACGACGTCGACGAGGTCATCTATCCCGAACGACTCGGCGCTGCGGGTGCGAAGACGGCACTGCTCGGCGGAACGTTCAACGTCATCGCGGATCTCACCGAGAACCTCCAGCTCAGCGTCTTCGAGATCGGTCGCGACGCGCCCGCGGTCGGCAAGCGAGTCAGCGAGGTGGATCTCCCGCCGTCGGCCCGGATCTACGCCCACGGGCGCTCCCACGATTCGTTGACGATTCCCCTCCCCGGAACGCAGATCGACTCCGGCGACCGCGTCGCCGTCATCGTCGAGACCGAGAGCGTCCCGGGCGTGCGCGAGGCACTCCTCGGAGCGGCCTGACCGGTTCCAACAGCTATCCCCGCCGCGCATCCGATCCATAGTAGCCGAACCGTCCTAGTCGCATCCTTCCAGCCGAACCGATCCAGCCGATCCCGTCGTCCGATCACACGCCACCAATAGCGGATTCGCTGTCCAGCGTACAGCGTCGAAATCGAGTTCGACGGCGGGGAGCCGCCGTCGGGAGCGGTCGAACGGGAGCGAACGGGAGAGAGCGGTGCGGGCGCGCGCTGGTGAGGATGGGGAGTGGGCAGTAGTGCGCGCCCGGTCTGGTCGGATGGGAGTGTGGCTATTAAATCCGCGTCAGACGAGCGCGTGACTGCGTCGGGGTCGACGGCCGTCTGGGCTGCCGAGACCACGGATCGAGCGGCGCCGCCGCATCGATTCCTCCCAGACCGGTCGCGAACGGCCGGACTCGAATCCAACCCGAGATTCAAACGCTTGCGAGCCGTCGATCGGGTATGGAGGTCGTCAACCCGGCGACCGGCGATCGCATCGACACGTACGACGAGCACTCCCGCGAGGAGGTCGAAACAGCCCTCCAGCGTGCGGACGACGCGTTCGAAGACTGGCGCGGGCAACCCCTCCGCGAACGCGAGCAGTTGCTCGCGAACGCGGGCGAGGTGCTCCGCGAGAACGAGGACCGCTACGCGGAGTTGATGACGAGGGAGATGGGCAAGCCGATCTCGCAGGCCCGTTCTGAGGTCCAGAAGTGTGCGTGGGTCTGCGACCACTACGCCGAGCACGCTGGCGAGTACCTCGCGGACGAGCACCACCCGAGCCCGCCCGGTACGACGGTGAAGACGAGCTACGAGCCCCTCGGGCCGGTGCTGGCGGTGATGCCCTGGAACTTCCCGTTCTGGCAGGTGTTTCGATTCGCGGCGCCGTACCTGACAGCCGGCGACGTCGGACTCCTCAAGCACGCCTCGAACGTCCCCGGGTGCGCGATGGCCATCCAGGAAGTCTTCGCCGAGGCGGGCTATCCCGACGGCGTCTTCCAGTCGCTGTTGGTCTCCTCGGACCTCGTCGAGGACGTGCTCGAAGACGATCGCGTGAAAGCAGCTACCCTGACGGGGAGCGGGCCGGCCGGGCGCGCAGTCGCCGAAACGGCGGGCGCCGAGTGCAAGAAGACGGTGCTCGAACTCGGCGGGAGCGATCCTTTCGTCGTCCTCGACGACGCAGCCCTCGACGACGCCGCCGAAACCGGGGCCTGGGCGCGCAACCTCAACGGCGGCCAGTCCTGCATCGCCGCCAAGCGGTTCGTCGTCCACGACGCCGTCTACGACGAGTTTCTCGATCGGTTCGTCGCCGAAATCGAGTCATACGCGGTTGGCGATCCGATGGACGAGGCGACCGACGTCGGCCCACAGTCGAGCGAGGGGCAACTCGAGACGCTCCACGAGCAGGTCCAGGCCAGCGTCGACGCCGGGGCGACCGTCGTCACCGGCGGCGAACCGCTCGATCGGGAAGGTGCGTACTACCCACCGACGGTCCTGACCGACGTCCCCGAAGGCTGCCCGGCCGATTCCGAAGAGGTGTTCGGGCCCGTCGCCGCGGTCTATCGCGTCGAGAGCGACGGTGCGGCCATCGAGAAAGCCAACGACACCGAGTTCGGCCTCGGCGCGAGCGTCTGGACCGAGGACCGCGAGCGGGGCGAGCGGATCGCGGAGCGGATCGACGCTGGCTGTACCTACGTCAACCAGCTCGTGAAATCCGACCCGCGCGTTCCCTTCGGCGGGGTCGGCGTGTCCGGCTACGGCCGCGAACTCTCCGAGGCGGGCATCCAGGAGTTCACCAACCGCAAGACCGTCTGGATCGAGTGATCGCCGGATGCTGGCGACCAGCCCAGCAGCGGGGAGAATCAATCCGACCCCTGCGAGGTGGGGGTGCTCGATCCCACCGTGAGATATCGAGTACTCGATCGAGTTCGAGGCGGGAGGTTCTTGGTCCCGGCAGGGCTCTCTCCGGGCATGAACGTGGTCGTCGAGGTCGCTGGCGAGGACGCCCGCGAGGTCACGCTCCCGGCCGACGCGACGTACGACGACCTGCTCGAGGCCGTCGACCGCTCCAAGCACGAGGCGACCGCCCTGGTCGACGGGCAGCCGGTACCCGCCGATGCGCCAGTCGACGCGGACGCCGTAACCGTGCTCCAACTCGTCAAAGGCGGATAGCGGACAAGCAATTGCGGACATTTCTGGCGTCAAGTGCGCGGAAGCTGCCCGGACGGGGAAACCCGATCGGACGGCTTTTTCGCGCGACGACCGATCGATCGGTATGAGCGTCGGCGGAGCCCGATCCCCGGTCGTCCGCGTAGCGACCACGGCGGACCACGTCGCGGTCAGCCGCGTGCTCGACGGGGCGCTCCTCGAGGTCGATGGGCTGCGGACTCGCCTCGAAGACGGGACCGTCCTCGTCGCGACCCTGGAGGGAACCTCGGACGCGGTCGTCGGGACCCTCGTGGTCGCGCCGGAGGGCCCGACGAATCTAGACCCGCCTGCGGACTGGCCCGACGCGGCACACCTGCGTGCGATCGCCGTGCGGCGCAAACGTCGACGATCCGGGATCGGCACCGCGTTGCTCGACGCGGCGCGGGAGCGGTGGTCGCCGCTCGTCGCCGACTTCGACGCCGACGTCGAACCGTTCTACGAGGCGCTGGGTGCCGAGTGCCAGGAGACCCCGGACGGGCGCCGATGGGCGCTGCTCCGCGCTCGGTGACCGCACGGGAGCGCCGACGTCGCGGAATCGCCGTCGACGGACGAGACGTTTTTGCCGGCGCGCCGCGAGGCGTTCCCCGTGCGCGAGTTCTCCGCGGAGTACCTCACGAACACCCGACGTGGGATGTGGGCCGACTCGCGAGCCACGCTCGCGGACCTCTCGCTCGCCGAGCGCGATCGGGTGCTCGACGTCGGCTGTGGCACGGGCGAACTCACGCGCGTGCTCGCCGAGGAGACCACCGGCGAGGTCTACGGCGTCGACGCCGATCCAGCGCTCCTCACGGTCGCACGCGAGTACTCGCCGGTCGTCGCCGGGGACGCGCTTCAATTGCCGTTCGCCGACGACGCCATGGACCTGGTCGTCTGTCAGGCGCTCCTGATCAATCTTCCAGACCCCGCCGCTGCCGTCGAGGAGTTCGCTCGGGTCGCGAGCGACGCGGTCGCCGCGATCGAACCCGACAATTCGGACGTGACCGTCGAGTCCTCTGTCGAGCAGGAAGCCACGCTCACGGCGGAGGCGAGGGCCGCCTATCGTCGTGGTGTCCCGACGGACGTGGCCCTCGGCGGCGCGGGGACGCGAGCCGCGTTCGAGGACGCCGGACTGGCCGACGTCCGGACGACGCGCTACGACCACGTCCGGACGATCGAACCGCCGTACGCCGAGGCGGACCTCGAAGCCGTGCGACGGACCGCCAGCGGTGCCGGCCTGGCAGGGGACCGCGAGACGCTGCTCGCTGGCGGACTCTCCGAGGCTGCGTACGACGACCTCCGCGAGCGCTGGCGGGCGGTGGGTCGAGCGGCAATCGAGCAGGTCCGTGACGACCGGTATCGCCGGCGAGAGGTCGTCCCGTTCTACGTGACCGTCGGCACCGTGCCTCCAGGGGCCGACAGGTGACCGCCACCCGGATGCTGTCAGATAGACGATCGTTCGGCGCACTTCCATTCCGGAACGTACGAGCGGTTCGATCGGAGGATTCGACGGTGGTTCCACGTGCGAAGATGGAATGATAGCAAACGGCAGCGAGCGCGTCTTTATCGTCCGAATTCACGGTACGTACCTGGGATCGACGCAATCGTTATGCCGTGGGAGTTGGTAGCCACGTCCAATGAGCTCCGTCGTCGCCGTCGTCGGGACGATCGCGGGGGCCGGGACGACGACGGCCGTGACAGCACTGGGCAGCGCACTCGGCGAGCAACGCCAGCGCGTCGCACTCGTCGACGCGACCGAGGAGGGATCGCGGCTCACCGACGCGATCGACCTCGACGGCGCCGGTGACCTGACAGACGCGTTGCGTCGGGGAACTGCCGTCGGCGACGTGCAGGCCGCGGGACCCCACGACATCGCCGCGTTCCCGGCCGACCCCGACACGAACTGGGGCGCGATCCGCCCGAACGCGGTGGCGACCCTCTACGACCAGCTCCGCGATCGATTCGACGTCGTCCTCGTCGACTGTGGCGCCACCCTCTCGCCCGCCCAGAGCGCCTGGCTCGGCCACGCAGACGCTGTGACGATCGTCACCGATCCCGACGTCGCGGGTGCCGTTCCGGAGACCGTCGCCCTCGCGGGGGCGTTCGACGTGCCGGTCCGAGGCGTGCTGGCCAACCGCGTGCCACCCAAGGAAGTAGACGACGCAGTCGAGGCACTGGAGTCGACCGACCAGCCCGTGCTCGGGGTCCTCCCGGAAGACCCGACGGTCGGCGCCGCCGCCGAGGCTGGCGCCTCCGTCCTCCGGACCGAGCCCGACAGCATGATCGCGACCTGTGCCTGGGAACTCGGGCTCCGGTTCCGCGACGGGGACCACGACGAACCCGTACTCCCGATGAGCGGCGGCCCCTCGCGAACCGCGAGCACCGCCACGGACGACGGTGAGGCCGACGACGGCCAGGCCAGCGAGGAGATCGGCGAGACGGAACGCGAGGAGGCTCACGAACGCGAACCCGACGATTCTGCCCCGACAAGCGACGACGGGAACGATCGAGATGGGCAGACCGACCGGGACGGCGAGAGCGACGCATCGGCCAGCGGTCCGGCGCGATCTGACACGGCCGACGTGGTGGCCGAGGAGTCGGAATCCGAACCGCCGACGTCGACGGGGGCATCGGGCACGTCGACGCAGGGACCTGCCAAATCGGCCGCCCCGGTGAGCGTCGAAGGGGCGGAGACGGTCGCCTCCCGGGACGCTGACGAGTCACGGGCGGGCGGCGCGAGCAACGATCCAAGCCAACCACGAGAGAGCGGTACTGACGAAGCCTCGACGGCCGACGCGGAGGAGACGACCGGTGATGCGGCGTCGACCGACGATACGATTCCGACCGACGACGACCCGTTCACCAACCCCGAAGCAAAGCCGGCGGAACCGCCGACAGATGAGGCGGCGTCGAGGACTCCCTTATCTGCCGAGAAGCAGCAATCGGGAGCCACCGACGACGGGAACGCGTCGGATGGCGATGACGATTCGAAGCCCCTCGACGGCCTGCTGGGCGACGTGAAGGAACGGATCGATGACGATCGGCAGTCGAGAGACGGTGGGCAGAGCGCCGACTCGGCAACTGACGGCTCTTCACTCGACCTGGAGACGGAGGCCGACGACGATTCCAACGAGGACGACGCCGAACTCAGCGACGAGGAGATCGAGGCGGTGTTCAAGGAGACGATGTCGCGCGTGCAGGAACGTCGTGAGCGAGAGGACGGCGACTAGACCACGTCGCCACGAACGGTGACGCCGTCCTGGGCTTCGCGCCAGGAGTGGACCGCTTTCGCGGCGCGTTCTGCCTCGTCGTCTTCCAGGCCGAGTTGTCCGAGCGCTTCAGAGAGTGGCGGGAAGGGGAGCGCCGATTCGCGGAGCTTCTCGAAGGCGGTGTCGCTCCGGACGCCGTCGACCCACAGGCAGACGCCACGAGGGTCGAGCAGTTGCTCGTAGGCGTCACGAGCGACCGCGCCGCGGAGGCGCTGGGTGACGTTGTCTTCGAAGCCGGTGTTACAGACCTCGAGGTGGATCGGCTCGTCGTCGCCGAGGAGGTGCGCCGCGAGGCAGCGCTCGGGAGCGGCGTAGCCGTTGGGGTTCGCCCGGAGGTGCTCGGGGTGCTCCGCAGCCCAGTCAGTGCGGACGGTCGAGCCGATCCCCTCCACGCCGTGCTCGGCTTCGATCGCTTCTGGGTTCGGCGCACCATCCTCATCGAGGTCGCTGTCGTCCTCGAGCAGCACGTCCTTGGTCAGGTAGACGTCCAGACGATCGACGGGGTCCACGCCCAGAGCGAGGTCGCCGTACACCCAGACCTCTCTGACGGGGACGGGCATGCGTTCCGTGGCGACGGCGTCGACGAGGCGTTCGACCCGATCGACGGCCGCGTCGCGATCCATGCCCGCCGATTGACCGGCGAACCGCAAAACCCTCTCGTCTCGACGGCGTCCGAGGGCGACTCGCCAGGAGGATCGGGACCGATTCAGTGTTACCCGACCTGGAGGAAGACGCCGATCATCGTGCGGGTGAACCAGCCGACGGTCGCGCCGATCCAGGTGAGGAACACGAAGTGCATGTAGGCGTTCGCGCTGTTCCCGCCGTCTGCAGCGCGGATCATCAGCGAGGAGATCATCGCGTTTATCAGGACCAGCATGATCAGCAGGAACTCGATCAGCGGGATATTGTAGATGTCCGGGTAGATGATGTTCCCGACGGCCATGTTGTCCGGCGTCTGGAGGCCCGCGGACATCGCCGTGAGCACGTTGACGACCTCGAGCCCGATGAAGAAGGCGAAGGCCGCGGCCGCGGTGATACCGTAGAGGAGACCGACGAACGTGACCGTCGACTGGGCGCGCTGCTCGCGGAGCTGGAGGACCTCCGAGAGGTTCTTGGAGATGAGTTCACCGAGCACCTTCGGGTCACCGCCCATCTCGCGGCCGACGACGTACATCTCGCTGAACTTCTGGATGAGGAAGGAGTGGGACTCTGCGGCGAAGTAGTCCCACGCCCAGAGCGTGTCGATCCGGATGTTCAGCCGCTTGTACAGGTTGTCGATGGTGTCGGTGAGCGGCCCGAACTCACGCGTTCGCAGCGTCGAGAGGACGTTCGAGGTCGTGGACTGCTTGACGCTCTCGCTGGCGCCGAGCGCTCGGATGAAGCTCGCGAACTCCTCGTCCCGGCTCCGGATGCGCTGTTCCTCTCGACGGATGACGATCCCCGGAACGAGCAGCGGCGTGATCGGGATCGCGACGTAGAACGGCAGCGGGATCGACGCGTGGATCGACGGCGGCAGCGGGGGAACGCCCAGCGCCGAGAGGATCGCGAGGACCACGATCAGCAACATCAGGACGATCGCAATCGCGAGGCTCGCGACGACCCGGAGGTCGTAGGGGAGTCGCTTCTCGTCGTCCTGGTACCAGACTGGGTCGTTGGGCGTCATCACCCGGACGGCGTAGAGGAACCCCAGCTGGACGATGAAGAACATCATGATCACCGCGGCGACCATCACCGTCGGGTTCGAGCCGGTGAGGATCGGGAGGACGACCGCGAACACGAGTGCGAACGTCATCGACAGGATCATCGAGAGGTAGAGGTCCTTCAGCACCTCCAGGTTGTCCAGGCTGGACCGGTAGTGCGTGACGTAGTTCCGGATGATCATGTCCTGCTCGGCCAGCAGGAAGTCGCCAAGTTCCTGCCCGGCGTTGAGCGTGTAGGCCAACCGTTCGAGGAAGTCGGCGAGCGCGTCGTTGGGTACCTGTCGGGCGCGCATCCGACACGCGTCGTCGAGGCTCTGGTTCCAGGTATCGACGAGTTCGACGATCCGCCGCATCTCGTCGGCGAGTGGGCCGTACTCCTGTTCGTTCGCGAGTTTGCGAAACACGACGACGCGGTCGATGTTCGTCGTCGAGAGGATCGTCATGTGCGTGACGAACAGGTGGAGCCGGTCGCCGATCGCCGCTTTGGCCCGGTTCTGTGCGAGTTTCGGGTAGATGACAGCGGCGACGACGCCGAGGAAGCCGAGCCCGGGAATCGGCAACCGGAGGACGAGCGGCAGGGGCACCTGGAGGGTCGCGACGAGCGTGAAGACGAAGAAGGACGCCGCGGGCGCGATGACGAGCAGCAGGTACCGCTCCATCGGCATGTCCATCTCCTCGTAGGAGTCGAGGATCGCCTGCGCCCCGAGCAGGAGGTTGCCCTTCGTCGCGCCGGGGTTGCTGCCACTCGTGGACATCGTTCAGCAGGTCACCTCCCCACCACGGCGGACGCACGGTTCGGCGGTCTGTCCCAGCATCGCGATCACGTCGTTCTGGCCATGTCGAACGGGAGGCCCTCGATGCCGTCGCGCTGGAAGTCGGCGATGGCCTCGTTGACCTCGTGGTAGCCGAGCACGTTCTCCTCGATCATCCGGCGGATGAGATCCGCCCGGAACTGGAGTTCGTCGTAGATTTCGCGGGTATCCTCGTACCCGAGCAGCGTCGCGATCTGCTCTTCGAGGACGAAGGAGTTGTTCATTCCCTGGAAGACGATCTCGTCGGACGCGGGATCCCAGTAGAAGGACTGCCGGGTGACGACGCCGTCCATCTCCTTGGAGTACCCCTCGATCTCCTGGACAGAGGTGACCCGGCGCAGCACGTCGTCGCCCTGCTTGACCCGGTTCTGGAACAGCGCCACGTCGGCGTTGTCCATGAACGTCTCGGGGACGTTGATCGGATCGCCGGTGAACCGCTGGATCATGGAGACGATGTCGCTCGCGTGGAAGGTCAGCATGACCGGGTGGCCGGTCTGGGCGGCCTGGAACGCCATCCGCCCCTCCTCGCCACGAACCTCGCCGACGATGATGTAGTCGGGGCGAGAGCGCAGTGCGGCGGCGACGAGGTCGAACATGTCGACGTCCGAGTTGCCGTCGCCGCCCTCGCGAGTCAGGAGCTGTTGCCAGGTGTCGTGGGGCGGCAGGACCTCTGCGGTGTCCTCCGCGGTGTAGATCTTCGAGTCCGCGGGGATGAACGACATGATGGAGTTCAACGTAGTCG